>CAYVVD010000004.1:0-123144 GCA_964454975.1 uncultured Hyphomicrobiales bacterium
GGTGTTGCAACCGGTATTGTTATGGAATTCGAGTTCGGCACAAACTGGGCGACCTATTCACGCTATGTTGGTGATATCTTTGGGAGTGCACTTGCTGCAGAAGGAATATTCGCATTTTTCCTCGAATCGGGCTTTCTTGCAGTACTCGTATTCGGTTGGGATAAAGTAAGTAAAAAGATGCACTTTTTTGCAACTGTGATGGTTTCACTCGGTTCGATGATGTCAGCTCTTTGGATTGTTATTGCAAATTCCTGGCAACAAACTCCGGCGGGTTACCATATTGTTGGTGAAGGGATTAACGCTCGGGCTGAGATTACAGATTTCTGGGAAATGGTATTTAACCCGTCAACAATTGACAGGGTCAGCCATACACTTTCAGGATGCTGGCAGGCGGGAGCATTCCTTGTACTGAGTGTTGGGGCCTATTACTTAATTAAAAACAAACACGTTGATTTCGCTAAGGCATCAATAAAAATAGCCCTTATACTTGCTGTCTTTGCATCGCTTTTCCAGTTGTTTACTGGGCATCAATCTGCAGACGGTGTTGCCGTAAACCAGCCGGCAAAACTTGCTGCTATGGAAGCGCACTATGATACCGGCCCCGCGGACTTATACCTATTTGGTTGGGTAGATAACGACAATCAGAAGGTAAATTTGGGATTGAAAATACCAGGAATGCTTTCATTCCTTGTTCATGGCGACAGTGAAGAACCGGTTAACGGGCTTAATGAGTTTAAAGAAATTGACAGGCCGCCTGTTAATATTGTATTCCAGTTTTATCATTTAATGGTGGCTATTGGATTTACACTGATCGGCATATCGTTATTGGGAGTGTTTCTCTGGATACGCGGTAATTTGTTTAAACACAAATGGTTTTTAAAAACACTTGTTATCAGTGTGTTATTACCCCAGATTGCTAACCAGGTGGGCTGGTTCACTGCAGAGATTGGGCGACAACCCTGGATTGTGTACGGTTTGCTGCGAACTTCAGACGGTCTTTCTAAAGTTGTAACTGCTGATCAAGTGCTATTTTCGCTAATACTATTTACTTTAGTTTATGCCTTGCTTCTTGCATTATTTATATTCCTGTTGAATCACAAGATACAGCACGGCCCTGATGATGTCGATCCAAAAGCACAGGCATTGGCAGGTACATAGGGGGAAAAATGCCGGGAATAGAATATAGTGAATTATGGTTTGTGCTTGTTGGAGTCCTGCTGGCGGGTTATGCAATGCTGGATGGATTCGACCTTGGTGTTGGGGCGTTGCATCTGTTGAATAAGGATGATAACGAGCGTCGAATAATGCTTAATTCAATCGGCCCGGTTTGGGATGGAAATGAAGTATGGCTCGTAACGGGCGGCGGCGCATTATTTGCTGCATTTCCTGATGTTTATGCTACGGTCTTCTCAGGATTTTATACGGCATTTATGCTCCTTCTGTTCGTACTGATTTTCCGGGCAGTTGCAATCGAATTCAGAAGCAAGCAGGAAATGAAGTGGTGGCGTTCAATGTGGGATAAAGCATTTAGTTTCTCAAGCATCTTTATAGCTCTGTTAATGGGAATTGCATTAGGCAATATGGTTCAGGGTGTCCCTCTGGCTCCTGATAAAGAGTTTTATGGCTCTTTTTTCGATATGATTACACCTTACACACTTATGGTAGGTTTAACAACGCTTGCACTATTCATGATGCATGGAGCTATATATGCAACAATGAAAACAGATGGTGCCTTGCAGTATAAATTACGAAGCTGGATAAATAATACTATTATTTTCTTCGTAATGTGTTATGGCATAACAACAGTAACAACGCTTATTTTCCTTCCACACATGACTGATTCCATACGCGAACAGCCGTCATTTTTTGTAGTTGCATTGATTAACATGCTGGCTATAGCAAATATCCCACGTGAAATTCACAACGGCAGGGAATTTATGGCATTCTTGTCATCATGCGTAGTTGTGCTTACACTAATGGCGCTCTTTGCAATTGGATTGTTTCCTAACCTGGTTTATTCAAACCCACATCCCGAATACAGTTTGACGGTTTATAACGCTTCTTCATCCGAAAAAACGTTAACAACAATGAGTATCATGGCATTAATCGGAATTCCATTTGTTTTAGCTTATACAATCAGTATATACTGGATATTCCGTGGTAAGGTTAAGCTTGATTCCATGAGCTATTGAGGGGTTTTATTAATCCCCGGAAAAATTAGAATTAAAAAAAGTACACGAAGGATACAATTCCTTACAAATTCTTGTTAATTGAAAATTGGTTATGTAAGTTAATTCTTAAGTGTGCAAAGTGTACGCTGTACCATAGTATTTTAAACAAATTTAAGTGCCCAGCAGCATGGAGAAATTAATAGAAAATCTTGACGAGGTTGTGATCCGATTTGCAGGGGATTCCGGCGACGGAATGCAGCTGACCGGAACGCAATTCTCCAACACTTCCGGTGCATTGGGAAACGATGTAAACACTTTCCCGGATTATCCCTCTGAAATAAGGGCTCCTGAAGGAACCCTTTATGGCGTTAGCGCTTACCAGATTCAATTCGGTTCCAGGAGAGTCAACACTCCGGGTAATAAAATTGATGTACTTGTTGTGATGAATGCATCTTCGCTAAAGGTAAATCTGCCAAATCTCAAGAAAGGCGGAATTATCATCGCCAACTCTTCCGGATTCGGGAAGAAGAACCTTACACTTGCTCAATACGAAAACAGTCCACTGGAAAATGGTCAACTCGAAGACTACCTGGTGATTGACGTTGATATGGTAAGAGAGGTAAATGCTACCATCGAAGATCTTAAATTATCACCTAAAATAGCAGCGCGTTCCAAGAACCTGTTTGCACTCGGGATGACTTACTGGATGTTCGACAGGTCTTTGGATGCTACAAAGAACTGGCTTAAAACAAAATTCGGAAACAAACCCGATATATACGAAGCAAATATACGTGCCTTAACTGCCGGCTGGAATTACGCACTTAAATCAGATAAATTTGAAAGACAGTTCAAAGTATCCAATGCCGCACTTGAGCCCGGAGTTTACAGGAACATAACCGGCAACAATGCAGCGGCGCTTGGCCTCGTAGCAGCTTCGTATAAGGCAAATCTGCCATTGTTCCTGGGTTCTTACCCTATTACACCTGCTACTGAGATTCTTCACTTTATATCTGCTTATAAAAAATTTGGTGTAAAGCATTTGCAGGCTGAAGATGAAATTGCTGGTATCAGCAGTGCTATCGGTGCTTCTTATGCAGGATACCTTGCTGCTACAACTACAAGCGGCCCGGGACTTTCACTAAAGGTCGAATCCATTGGATTAGGAGTGATGATGGAGCTGCCTCTTGTGATAATTGATGTCCAGAGGGCTGGTCCAAGCACAGGACTGCCAACAAAACCGGAGCAATCTGACCTTTTCATGGCAATGTTCGGCAGGCACGGCGAAGCGCCTGTGCCGATTGTTGCTGCTCAAAGCGCAGCAGATTGCTTTTCTATGACTATTGAAGCTGCAAGATTGGCATTGAAATATATGACCCCGGTTATTCTTCTTACGGACGGTTATATTTCCCAGGGTACAAATCCATGGCGTGTACCGGGACTTGATGAATTGCCTGACCTGACGCCAACATTTGTAACGGATAAAGAAGGATTTGCTCCATATAAACGTGATCCTGAAACTCTCGCAAGAATGTGGGCAGTGCCAGGAACCCCCGGACTTGAACACAGGATTGGCGGCCTGGAAAAAGAGGATATTACAGGAAATGTAAGTCACGACCCTTTAAATCACCAGAAGATGGTTGGGCTTAGAGCAGAGAAAATTGAAAGAATTGCTAACGATATTCCTGATGCCAAACTTCAGGGCGAACCGGGAAGCGACCTTCTTATCATCGGATGGGGGGGGACTTTTGGAGCTATCGAAGACGCTTATAATAAACTTCGTGCTGAGGGAAGGAAAATATCCTATGTACATTTGAAACACATCAATCCACTTCCAAAGAATCTTGAGGATATTATCTCTAAATTCGAGATTGTACTAATCCCTGAACTTAATTCAGGCCACCTGAGGTATATTCTCCAGGCAAAGTTCCTAAGGACATTTATTGGTCTTAATAAAATACAGGGCTTACCCCTGAAGGCCTACGAAGTTGAAGACAAAATAATTGAAATCCTCGACGGAAAGGAGGGAGTGTAAAATGTATACAATTCTTGATAATATATTAAATGCGGCGAATGTTGGTCCTGAAGAGTTAACTTCAAAAGACTTCAAAGCACCAATTGACGTTCGCTGGTGTGCCGGATGTGGCGGCTATGCTATACTCTCAAATGTGCAAAAAATCATGCCGGACCTTGGGATCCCCAAAGAAAAAATAGTTTTTGTCTCCGGTATTGGTTGCTCAAGCCGTTTCCCATACTACATGGATGTCTATGGAATGCATACAATGCACGGAAGGGCACTTGCAATTGCCAGTGGTGTTAAAGTAGCACGGCCCGACCTTTCGGTATGGGTGGCAACCGGTGACGGCGACTGCCTCAGCATCGGTGGCAACCATTTTATCCACGCGGCTAGGCGAAATGTGAATATCAATGTACTGATGTTCAACAACGAGGTTTACTCACTTACAAAAGGGCAGTATTCCCCGACATCGCGCGTCGGTCAGAAAACAAAATCATCACCTTTGGGAGTTCTTGACGACCCGTTCAACCCCGCACAGCTTGCAATCGGTTCCGGAGCTACACTCGTTGCAAGAGCATTCGACAAGGATGTGAAAACTATGAAGTACATGTTTGAGAGAGCTGCTCAGCACAACGGCTTTGCTTTTGTCGAAATATATACAAACTGTGTTATTTACAATGACGGCGCATTTGACGACTTTAGCGCTAAGGATACACGCGAGGAACATTCAATATTCCTTGAGCATGGCAAACCTGTTACCTTTGATAATGGTAAAAAAGGAATAAGACTGGATGGGTTCAAACCCACAGTTGTTAATATAGAAAACGGCGAATACTCAGTAAACGATGTATTAGTACATGACGAGAAAGATAACGTGCTTGCGATGATAATGGCGAGCATGACTTATCAGCCAGGAATGCCGCACCCGATGGGTGTATTCCAGTCACTAGAAAGACCTACCTACGACGAAAAAGTAGAAGCCCAGATAGAATACGAACGTACCAAACCGGGCGCAGATGATATTGAGGCGCTGCTTAAAGGCAGGGACAACTGGGTAATAAATTAATAGTGCATTACAATGAAAAAAGGGGCTTTAGGCCCCTTTTTTTTTATTCTCGTTTATTACTTATATTTTACCACACAATAGCCCGCTTCTCTTCTTCGAGGAACATCGGTGTACCAGGCTTAATATTAAATGCAGCATAAAATGGTTCGAAGTTCATTAATGCTCCGTTTGTTCGGAATTTACCCGGCGAATGCACGTCTTCCTTAAGGCGGCGCATTAATTCCTCATTGCGGATGTTCTGGCGCCAAACCTGTGCATATGAAAGGAAGAAACGCTGCTCAGGCGAGAATCCTTCAATTTTATCATTGATTGGCATTTCTTTAAGAGCTTTTTGCATAGCTGTGAAAGCAACAGTAACACCGCCAAAATCTGCTATGTTTTCACCGAGAGTCAGCTTACCGTCAACAGTTTTGTCGTCAATTGCCACGAATGAATCATAGAGATCAACAAGTTCCTGTACCTGCCCCTTGTATTTTGCGGCATCTTCTTCAGTCCACCAGTCCTTCAGGTTGCCGTCTTTGTCGTATTGCCTTCCCTGGTCGTCGAAACCATGCGTCATTTCATGTCCGATTACGACGCCAATGGCTCCATAGTTAACAGGATCGTCAGCTCCGAGTGTAAAGAATGGCGGCTGAAGAATAGCTGCCGGGAAAACTATTTCGTTAAGGTTCGGGCTATAGTAGGCATTCACCGTCTGTGGGTTCATGTGCCATTCACCACGGTCAACAGGTTTGTTCACCTTGTTCATCTCGAACTCAAAATCAACTTTTGATGCAGATAATAGATTAGCAAAATAGTTATCAGGTACAGTCTCGACATCCTCGTACTTGCGGAATTTATCAGGGTAACCAATTTTCACATTCATCGTGCCGAGTTTTGCAAGCGCCTGTTCTTTGGTAGCATCACTCATCCAGGTAAGATTTTTTATGTGCTCTTCGAGAGCAATTTTCAGGTTTCCTACTAATTTTAACATTTCTTGTTTCGCTACAGGAGGGAAATACTCATTTACATAGAGTTCGCCAACAGCTTCGCCAAGCGAACCGTTAAGTGCACCAAGTACTCGCTTCCAGCGCGGCCGCTGTTTTTCTTGTCCCGAAAGAGTCTTTCCATAAAAGTCAAAATGAGCCTGGTCGAATTCCGAGCTTAGGTAAGGAGCAGCTGAACGAATGATATTCCACTTCATGTACTCTTTTAGATTAATTAAGTCTGTTTTTTCAATTACGTGGCCTACTTGTTTTGCAAAATCAGGCTGACTTACATTCAGATCTTCAACAGGGACACCAATCCCATTGAAATAACCAGCCCACCCGAAGCCTGGAGCGTAATTATCTAATTCGGAAACAAGCATTTTGTTATAATTTTTTTCAGGATCCCGCAATTCAACACGCTTACGAGATAATTCAGCCAATTTTTCTTCAATATTATAAACAGCATTTGCAGATTTATCAGCCTCTTCTGTGCTATATCCTGCGAGAGTAAACATCTTTACAAGGTGCTCAGCATACTTTTCCCTGATTTCATCCGGACGCTCGCCTTCATCGAAATAATAGTCCCTGTCCGGGAGCCCTAATCCTCCCTGCCAGATATTTGCAATTACCATTTCGCTGTTTTTCTCGTCCTGCCCCGAATAGGGGTGGAAGAATGGGTAAACCTGCATTGAATGCATATATGCAATATGTGTGCGTAGCGCATTTTTATCAGTAAGTGCGTCAATTTGGGCAAGCTCTTCCTTGATGGGCTGCATACCTGCATTCTCAATTGCAATTGTGTCAATACCTGAAATATAGAAATCGCGAATCTTCTGCACAGTGCTTCCCTTAGGAGCATCTTTTTTCTTCAACAATCCCTCCAGAAGTACTTTGAGTTTATCTTCGTTGGCATCGCTAAGCTCATCGAATGCGCCATATCGTGATTTGTCCTCGGGGATAGGATTTTTTGCCATCCATCCGCCGTTTGCATACTGAAAAAAATCATCCCATGGTGCTACTGTTGTGTCCATATTCGCAGGGTCAATAGCCTTTACTTTGTTTTTCATATCGGCGTCTTCCTTATTGCTGCTGCAACTGTTCATAAAAGTCATTGCTATTATGAGCAAAGCAGGTAATGATAAGAATAGTTTTGAAAATTTCATAAACTCCTCGAATAAATAATGTTAAGTTAAATTTTCAATGCACTCTTTCGTTAAAACGCAAAAATAAGAGAATATATTAAACTATTAACTACGATTATTGATATCATAGGTTGCAGGAAATGAAAGAATTTTGGGATGAACGGTTTGCAGGGAAAGAATTTGCATATGGGCAGAAACCCAATGAATATTTCAGACAGTTTATAGACTGGCACGAACCAGGAAAAATATTGCTGCCGGCTGATGGCGAAGGCAGAAACGGTGTATATGCAGCAAAGAAAGGATGGACTGTTGATATTGTGGATTTCAGTGTAGAGGCGAAAAAAAAGGCGATTAAACTGGCTACAGAACAAAAAGTGAATATTAACTATTCTCTGGATAATGTTTTGAATCATGCTTATCCCGAAGAAGATTACGATGCAGTTGCAGTGATTTTTCTTCACTTACTAAATATAGAAAGGAAGGCATTTCATAAAGAAGTTGAAAGTTCATTGAAACGGGGCGGTTATCTTATAATGGAAATATTTTCAAAGAATCAATTGGGGAGAAAGACCGGCGGCCCGCAAGTACCTGAATTATTATACAGCACTGAGCAGTTGATTAATGATTTCAGCAATATTGAAATTGTTCGTTGTGAAGAACAGATAAAAAATCTGAACGAAGGGCATTATCACAAGGGAGAGGCAAGTGTTATTAATTTCTTAGGCATGAAAAAAGATGATTAAAATCCGTAACCTATCAAAAACATATACCCAGGGTGGCAAAAAACTTGAAGTTCTCAAAAATGCATCACTGGAAATCAAGGATGGTGAAATAGTCGCTTTGCTTGGCAGAAGCGGTTCAGGCAAATCTACATTACTGAACTTGATTAGCGGACTTGATTCTGCAGACAAAGGCAATATTGAAGTTGACAATATTGATATTACTTCACTCAGCGAAAAAGAGAAAACACTATTCAGGCGAAAAAATATCGGATTAGTTTTCCAATTTTTCAACTTGATACCGACACTTACTGTTGAAGAAAATGTTATGCTTCCCCTTGAATTAAATTCAATCAGTAGAAACGGAAAGATCAACTTAGTATTAGAAAGCGTTGGAATGAATGACAGGCTTAATTCATTCCCGGATTTATTATCCGGAGGTGAACAGCAACGAGTAGCAATAGCAAGAGCGATTATTCACGATCCCAAATTAATACTTGCCGATGAACCAACAGGGAACCTCGACCTGGATAATGCAAAAAATGTAACGCAAATTCTTGAAAAAATTGTTAGGGAAAGGGGGAAAACAATGTTAATTGCAACTCACAGCCGTGAGCTGGCAAAAATTGCCAACCGTGTTGTCAATATAAACCATGGGGTTATCGAAGAATTGAAACCGGAGAATCCGATTGGTTGACTTACTCTCCCGCACGAGCCTGAGGTATATGAAAAAACACCCATTGCAAATGTTACTTTCCGTAATTGGTATTACTCTCGGAGTGGCAGTTGTAGTTTCTATCGATCTGGCAAATCAGAGTGCTGCAAAAGGATTCGAGCTTTCGATGGAGAGCGTTTCAGGAAGGGCTACTCACTTTATCACTGCAGGGCCGCTCGGTGTCCCTGATTCAATTTTCATCAATCTGAAAGTGATACATGGAGTAAAAAAAGCGGCGCCTGTAATTAATAAATATATCAGGGTCGGAGGGAGGACATTTAATCTGACGGGTGTTGATCCTCTTTCTGAGCGTCCATTCAGGGATTATCTCAATAATGAAAAAAGAAATGAAGGAGTTGTACTTATAGCAAAACCCAATTCTGCATTAATTTCTCAAAAGACTTCTGAGGAATTAAATATAGCGAATGGTGACAGCCTTGAGATAAGTTTTGGGGCAAAATCGGCTTCACTTTACATTGCAGGAATAATAAACCCTGAAAATGAAGTAGCCGAGAGTTTTTTAAATAATCTAATCATTACAGATATTTCCACAGCTCAAAATATATTCGATATGGAGAGTTACCTGAGCCGTATTGATTTAATACTTGGTTCGGATTTGGAAAAAGGAAAGCTAGAAAAATTCCTTCCATTTAATGCAAGAATTGAAACTTCAAATGCTAAAACAAGCGTGTCACAACAAATGACTGCTGCATTCCGGGATAACCTTACAGCGATGAGCCTGCTCGCACTGATTGTCGGTATGTTCCTTATTTACAACACTATGACATTTTCAGTTGTCCAAAGGCGCAGGCATATAGGACTTATGCGCTCGGTTGGTGTTACAAAGAACGAAATATTCAGGCTTATAATTCAAGAATCCATTATCCTTGGTTTGCTTGGTACTATTTTGGGTATCATCATTGGGATTTTTCTTGCGGTAGCTATGCTTGGGCTTATCACACGTTCAATTAACGACTTGTATTTTGTGCTAACAGTTACGAAACTCACTATTGCTCCACTTATACTTATTAAAGGGGTAGCAGTTGGCATTGCAGCAACATTAATTGCTGCACTAAAACCCGCATACGAGGCAACAAAGTCATCAACACGTATTGTACTTTCCCGTTCCACACTCGAAAGCGGGCTTAGTTTAAACATAAAATCATTGTCTTGGTGGGGATTTGCACTGATAACAGCCGGATATGTTATCCTTCAGATTGATGTCAGGAGTATATATTTCAGCTACCTGGGTGTACTTCCGGTCATAATTGGATTTGCCATGTTATCACCACTTTTGGTAACTTTTTTAATGAAATTGTTCAAGCCTGCTCTATCAATATTATTTGGAGCAATTGGCAGGCTTGCAGTGGGTGGTATCGTTTCGCAATTAAGCAGGACAACGGTGGCAATAGCCGCTCTAACAGTTGCTGTTTCTGCAGCAATAGGCATTGCCACAATGGTAAACAGTTTCAGGACAACTGTGGTTGACTGGCTCGACAACAGGCTTAAGGGGGATGTGTATCTATCTGCTCCAAGCCTCATTTCCCGTTTTAATGTTTCGACATTCCCGGATTCACTAAAAGAAATAATTTTTGAGGCAGGTGATGTAAGGTATGCGAATATTTACAGGGAAATTCAACTTTACAACTCGGAAGGGCTTTTGCATATACTTGCTGCAGATATACATCCTGAAAGCCAAAAATCAGTTACTATCAAAGACAGTTACTCAGGTGAGTCATGGGAGGGGCTAAGAAATAAGAATACAGTTTTTGTAACAGAACCATTTGCTTACAAAAACAGGAAAAAAGTAGGGGATTCAATATTCTTTCCTGTCGGCGATAAAGAAATACCATTTGGAATTACAACCATTTATAAAGAATATAGTTCAGATCTTGGTCTCGTACTAATGGACTTAAACAAATACCGTCAACTAACAGGTGATAATGAGCTGTCAGGAGCTTCAATTTTTTTAAGGGATTCTAAGGATGCTGAAAAATATATAAAAAATCTTGAAGGATTATTGCCCCGTGAATTGAAACTGCTAATCAGGTCTAACGAAAACTTGAAAAAATCCTCAATAGCTGTTTTTGACAGGACTTTCATTATATCAAACGTATTGCAGCTTTTGGCTGTTGGCGTTGCTTTTATAGGGATTCTCAGTGCGCTAATGGCATTGCAGCTTGAAAGAGAAAGAGAACTGGCAACCCTACGGGCAAACGGGCTTACAAAGGGGCAGTTATGGTCACTTATAACACTTCAGACAGGGCTGATGGGGCTGTCTGCAGGAATTCTTTCGTTACCACTTGGGAATGCGTTAGCGGCAATTCTTACATTCATTATTAACCAGCGTTCGTTCGGGTGGTCGTTAGATTTATACTTTATGCCCGGCATGATAATACAATCACTGCTGATTGCGACAGTTGCAGCGGTTCTTGCGGGTATATACCCTGCATTCAAAATGTCCCGTACATTGCCGGCACTTGCACTTAAAGGGGAATAAAGCAAATTGAATATGAAGAATTTAATTCTTATTATTGTCTGCTTTGAAATTTAAACCATTGGAAAACAATGAATTACTCAGGCTCGGGTAAAATAGATCAGCGCAAAGTTACTACTCTTCGACTGCAGGAGATGAAAGAGAAGGGCATAAAGATTTCCTGTCTAACGGCGTATGACCACCTTATGGGAGGGATATTCGACCAGGCAGGCATAGATGTACTTCTTGTGGGTGATTCGCTGGGGAATGTATTCCAGGGGCATGAAACAACATTGCCTGTAACTCTCGAAGAAACAATTTATCACACAAAGGCAGTTGTAAAAGGTGCGGAAAGAGCATTGGTAATTGCCGATATGCCATTCATGACTTATCAGGTTTCTTCGAATGAAGCATTCAGGAATGCAGGGCGAATTATGAAAGAAACAGCTTGCTCAGCAGTTAAACTCGAGGGCGGCAAAAATGTAACTGAGGCGATATCCAGAATGACTGAAGCGGGAATCCCTGTATTAGGGCATCTTGGATTAACACCCCAAAGTATCAATAAATTCGGCACTTACAGGGCAAGGGGGACAGATCCTGATGAAGCTGCAATTATTTATCGTGATGCTCATGCTTTGCAGGAAGCTGGAGCTTTTGCAATCGTGCTTGAGAAAATCCCGATTGCCCTAGCCCAAAAAATCACTGAATCGCTGCAGATACCTACTATAGGCATTGGCGCCGGTCCATACTGCGATGGCCAGATACTCGTTTATACTGATATGCTTGGCCTTACTGTAGACTTTAATCCGCGTTTTGTTCGCAGGTACGCAGAATTGAACGAATTGATTACAAAAGTCGTACAAGAATATCGCGAGGATATTAGAAAAGTTAACTTCCCGAATGAAGATGAAAGTTATTAGTTGTATAGCATTACTTTTTATTGTTGTTTTTTTTAGTTGCAATGAAGCGATAGGGCCGAATACAAACATTGTTTTCCCTGAAGAAGGGAAAGGTGAAGTAAGTTTTTTTTCGCATGTCCAACCACTTCTCAAAGTGAAATGTGCAACAGCAAATTGTCACAGTGCAGAGTATGCTGCAGGGCAGAGGATACTAACTGAATATACGTTTTTATTTACCGGAAAAAACCTTGGGCTTATTATACTTGGGAAGCCCGATGAAAGCCTTCTGATACAGGTTATGGACGGAAGAAATCCCCACCTTGATAATATTCGCCTGGGTACTGGTATTATTACTCAGAATCAACTTCAGGGAATGCGGCGTTGGATTCTTGACGGTGCTCCAAATAATTAAATTACAATCCCAACTTCTTTTTTATGGCTCTGACATCACTCAGCAATTCCGGTAGTTGCCTGATTACAGCTTCAATCCTGAATGCCTTAATGTGTTCTTTTGCGGGAGCGCCAAAATAAGCGCCGCTCTTTGATATTGATTTTGCTATTCCGGATTGAGCCATTAGAATAACATCGTCAGTGGTTTCGATGTGACCGGCAAGTCCAACCTGGCCACCAAAACGATTGCGTTTGCCAATCTTAACACTACCGGAAATGCCAACCTGTGCTGCAAGGGCAGTGTCCTCGCCGATTTCGCAATTATGGGCAATATGTACCAGGTTGTCGATCTTTACTCCGTCATGAATTATTGTGCTGCCAATCAGTGCACGGTCAATAGTAGTGTTTGCACCGATTTCTACATAATTATGAAGCACTACGTTTCCCATTTGAGGGATTCGATGATACTTGCCGGTTTTCTTGTCTTCAAGGTGTCCAAAACCCTCTGAACCTATAACAGCACCGTGATAAATGATGCAGTTTTCACCGATGATGGTGTCCTTGCATATCTGGACTCCTGAGTAAATTCTTGTTCTTATACCAATTGTTACATTATCTTCCACCACAATATTGGCAATCAAAACACATCCAGCTTCAATCTTTACATTTCTGCCAATTACACAATTCGGGCCGATAAATGATTCCTGTGAGATGATGGTCTCTGTGTCAATTACTGCAGTAGGATGGATCCCCTTCTCATTTTTACGGGCTTCATCTTCAAGGAATCTAAGAACTTTAATAAAGGAGAGATAGGGATTCTCAGTGATTATATATGCCTGGCCGGCTTCTGGTTCAAGATCAATTCCTTTATATGAAATTATACAAGAAGGGATTGAGTTTTCTAAAAATCCAAGGTATTTTTTATCTGCGATAAAGCACAGGTCTCCTTTTCCTGCAGTTTCAATCCTCTCAAGCCCGGTAATAACTGCATCACTGTCTCCAATAAGTTCTCCGCCGGAAATTACCGCAATATCTTTAGCTTTGAGATATAAATTTCGCATTGGTACCGTGTTTTTCTGCAATATAGCAAAAACATAAAAAACCCGCCAAACGGCGGGCTTTAATTACTTATTCTCTTCCTCTTCTTCATCGGGGACAGGAACTTCCGATTCTTCAGATTCACCTTCTTCCTCAGGCTCTTCTTTTGGTGCTCTTTCCATCCTGATAACACGTTCAGGTTCATCTTTCTTATCGTCCGGGTCGAACCTTCTCCTGGACCTGCCGACGGGTCTGCGTGATTCGACCTGTTTGTTTCGCGGGTCATTGTCGATTTTTTCCTTCAATTCCTTCTCCATTTGCTCTACGTCAACGCCAAGCTTGCGAAGGACCTTTACTGTCATGTCGTATTTGTAATTTACGTAAGGAATCGGCTGGATACTTTGGTCCAGAATTATGTCGTATCCTTCGTCTGCAGCTACTTCCTGTACTGCTGCATAAATTTTAATTTCCACAGGAGACATAATCGACTTAACAACCTTATCATATTCGCCACCTGACTCAAATTTTGACTGGGCATAACCAACTCGTTCTTCCTTCAGGTTTTTAAGTTCCGTTTCCTTATTAAACTTTTCATCATCGCTCCAGATAAGCCTGTTTTTCTTAATTTCGAATTCAAGGTCGTCAATTTGTTGCTGCATGGATTCCAATTCGCGTTTCCATTCTTCAACAATTGATTGAATTCGCTGGTCGGCTTGTTTGGCTTCGTTGTACTTTGCCCGGATAGTTTTTGATGATACAAATCCTACCTTCTGCCCTGCAAGAGGTAAGGTAAGGCATGTTATTAATATTGATAAAACTAATTTATAATACATCCAAACCCCATGTTTAGTTAATCCGGGTAGCAACACCCACATTATTCTCCTGATTCACCGCGTTTTATCAAGTCAATTACTTTAAATGTTATATCAAATTTATCTTCACTGTAAATAACGCTCTGGCTTGCTTTATCAAGAACAAGATTAATTTTTTCTTCCTTTGCTACCTTCTCAATTGCTTTACGAGCTTTATCTCTGATAGGTTCAAGGAAATCAACTCTCATTTGCTGAACTTCCTGGGTTTTTTCATCGCGGTATTGAATAAGCTCAATTTCCTTTTGGCGCAATTCTTCTTCTCTCTTCTGCTGTTGCTCTGCAGTCATCATAGTTTTCTGTTTTTTGTAGGTATCTGCTTCGTCCAGCAAAGACTGCTGCCTTTGCATAATTGTATCACGATACTTGTTGCCCAGATCCTGTAGAAGTTTATCTGCCTCAACAGCTTCCGGCATTTGCTTGAAAAGGGTCTCTACATCAACAATACCAATTTTTAATGTCTGCTGGGCAAATGCGATGTTGCTTAATAGTAGATAAGCTGTTAAAAAAGAACCGATAATCAATAGTTTCTTCATCATAACTCCAATATTTTAAAGTATTTTATGCAAAATTAAGTAAAAAAATCAGAATCCCTGCCCAAAATGGAATAAGAATCTCCAACCGGAGATCTGGTCACTACCTTCAGGAGCATCAAATCCATACCCGTAACTAAATCCAATATTTCCAATTTGTAGCATTAGCATCTGGATGCCCATACCTGCAGAGCGTTTCAGTTCAAATGGGTCTGCATTTTTAAGAGTAGCCCATACATTTCCAGCTTCTGCAAACCCATAAACATAGATGGGCATTGGATCCAGTGTCATAGCAAAACGAAGTTCTGCCTGGAATCTTGCAAGCACCCTGCCGCCCAAATCCGGCCCGATTGAACGGTCCGGGTAGCCCCTTAACGGTGTAACACCAAAACCACTCAATCCGTTACCACCCATATAATAAAGCTCTATTGGGGAGATTGCAGTGTCGGATTCAAAACCTGCAATGTAGCCCATGCGCGAGCCCATCATAAGCACCAGCCGGTCGTTTCCTTCAACCTGGAAAAGGGGATTATAAAGCTCAAGGTTCAATTCGTTTTTAAAATAGTCTGTCGTGCCAAGTCCGATTGCACCCATAGCAAAGCTTGTAGAATAGTTGAACTTTGAACCCACACTTGGGAAGAATGTATTATTCAGGCTGATCCTGGAGACTGATTGAGCAACTGTTAATTCCGTGTTCTCACCCGGCCTGTAGTATAGTGCGTTTGATGTACCCACATTGTTTAACTGGTAGCGAAAACTTAAATCACCCCTGAAATAATCGTCGGGCCATTTGAATCGCCGTCCAATATTGACAGCAAATCCTGTACGACGCAACTCATATGTATAATTTATTCTCGAATCATATAAATTGAAACCAACTGTTGTCGGTTCATCCAGCAACCAGGGTTCGGTAAATCCTATTGAAAAAGTCTGTAGTCTGCTAAATTGACCGAATTCCCAGTTAAAATTAAATATCTGTCCGCCTCCGCCCCGCAGAGGTTCTGTGATTGAAAAATTGTTGAATGTAAGTCCTAATGCCCCGGTAAGCCCAAAGCTGCCGGCAAAACCTATCGATGCATTAAAAGTATCAGTTGACCTTTCTTCTACATTGTACGTAATGTCAACGGCAGTTTTGTCTGTCTTTGAAGGTTTGATATCGGGTTGTAATTTTTCAGGGTTAAAATAGTTTAACACACCGAGTGCGCGAATGCTCCTGATAACTGCCGACCTGTCAAAATAGTCGCCCGGGCGGGTGTACAACTCGCGCCTGATTACCTTATCTTTTGTTTTCGTGTTGCCGGTAATATCAACTCTTCCAATTGTATAACGCTCATTCTCATAAACGTTTATTAATATATCTACTGAATCTGTACCTACGCGTTTCTCTACTTTGTCGAATTGTGCTGCGAGATAACCTGAATTTGCATAAAGCGATAAAGCATCGGTCTGTTCTTGGTTGGCAAGCAGGTTTAATTCAAATTTTTCAATATCGTAAGAATCACCAATCTCGAAGTCAAGCCTTATTTCAAGTTGTTCTTCGGTAAAAACAGTATTGCCATTAAATTGGATATCCCGGACATAGACCTTGTTACCCTCTTCAATTTTAATAATGATATCAACCATTTCAGTTTCTTCGTCGTAAAAAATGGAATCACTGATTATCCTGAAATCGATGAATCCATTTCTTTTGAAGAAGCTTTTTAGAAGTTCAAGGTCACTTTCAAGCTCATTTTTATCAAATTTTGAAGATTTCCAAAACATATACCATGATTTGGATTGAGTATCACTGAATTCTGAAGCCAGTTCATCATCATCGAAATACTCATTACCCTCGAATTGTACCGAACGAACATGGAATTCAATACCCTCTTCCACATAGACAAGCATTTTTTCGTAAAGAGTTGTGTCTGTTGGCTGCATTTCGATTTCAACACTTGCAAATGCAAGACCGTTCTCTTCGTATAGTTCCAGAATTGCCTGTTCAGCAAGATAAATGTCGTACCTGGAAATCAGGTCACCACGTACTTTATTTATTGCTTCAACTATGTCGTCTCTTCCTACTTCATCATTGTTTGATACTTCAATCCAGCTTAATCGTGGATATTCCTGTACTTTGATTACAAGGAAAACACCAACAGCGGTCAACCTGTCAACAACTATATCAACATCAGAAAACTGTCTCCTGAGCCATAGGTTGCGTACGGCGCTTTGGAGCTTGGCATCAGCCGGGAGCGTTATTTCTTCACCTGGTTGAAGTCCGGACAAGGTAATGATTGTTTCGGCATCAACAGTTTCATTTCCTTCGACAGAAACCCCCGCAACCTGATATTTTTGCATACCGCCAAACTGAGTAAAGGCAGGCAATGAACAAAAAATTATTGCTGTGATAATTAGCTTAAGATTTTTTAAAGGCATTTACGACCCGGTCTATATAAGATTCCTTTTCCGATCTATTCGATTTTTCTTCAAGCTGGAACGATGTCTTTCCAAATCTTCTTTCACGATTAGCATAACTTTTTAGCGCATCGTAAAGTTCTTTTCTCCTGAATTCCGGCCAGAGCTTTTTTGAAATAAATACCTCACCGTAAGCGATTTCCCATAATAAAAAATTACTAAGGCGAAACTCGCCGCTTGAACGAATCATTAAATCGGGATCTGGAAGATTGTTCGTTTGCAAAAAAGAGGAAAAAAGTTCTTCGTTAATATCCTCCGGAGATAACCTCCCTCGCCTTACATCCAAAGCAATCATCTGCACTGCACGTACAATATCCCACCTCCCGCTATAGCTTAAAGCAAGTGTAAGAGTCAGGCCTGTATTGTCCCTTGTTTTCTCCATCGAATCATGAAGCAGCTTCTGAACTACCTTTGGTAGTGAACTCATTTTTCCGATAGTGTTAATGCGTACATTGTTCTCATGAAGCACTTCAAGTTCTTTTCGCAGATAAAATTCAAGAAGTTTCATCAAACCACCTACTTCACTTGTCGGGCGATTCCAATTTTCAATTGAAAAAGCATAGAGAGTCAGGTATTTGATTCCAACCTGCGAACTTGCCTTAACGATATCTCTGACACTCTCAATCCCCTCTTTGTGGCCGGCTATTCTTGGTAATCCTCTTGATACTGCCCAACGGCCATTTCCGTCCATTATTATGGCAACATGCCTTGGCAGATTGCCGGAATTGGCTAATTCATTCGTAGCATCTAAATCCGTTTGATTTTTCTCGTTTTCCCAGTTCAAAACAACTCCATAGAACTTCATTCAACCTGTTTAAGGTAACTACAAATTTATTCAGATTAGGTTTAATTAACAAATACCTTACTATCTCTAATTTTATACGGGTATCTACAAAACTTTGTTCAATAATTTCATTTTTGTTTTTGAATATCAGTTTTGTAAATTTGTCAACCTTTGGCTGTAGATTTGCGTAATTGTTTGTATAATTTTCACTTAGCACGGGTACGTTATGACAAAAGCGGATATTGTTGACGAGATTGCCAAAGCAACGGGATTAACAAAAATAGAAACAAAAGCAGTAGTGGACGGAGTATTCAACAGCATAATAAACGCGGTTTCAAGCGGTAGAAGAATAGAGCTAAGGGGCTTTGGAGTTTTTAAGTATAAAAGCAGGAAACCGAGAATGGCACGCAATCCCAAAACGGGCGAGTTAGTGCCGTTGGAGAAACGTTATGTCCCTGTATTTAAGCCATCTCCAGACTTTTTAGTTAAGGTCAACAAAGCAATGAAAGATAAATACGGCGAAGATGAATAACTGATTTTTGAAATTTGAATTGAACTAATTCGTTTTTAATTAACATATAACTTTATCGGAGTGAATTATGCCTTGCGGACGTAAAAGAAAGCGCCACAAAATGGCAACTCATAAGCGCAAAAAAAGACTGCGCAAGAATCGCCACAAAAAGAGAAAATAACCGGCTTAAAAGCGTTATGTGATTACATAACGCTTTTTCTCTTGATGGGAACATAAACAAATTCATATCTCCCAAACCCATTCCGACAATTTCACAGGACTCAATAATTATAATATAAATCTAAATCGGGCGTTTTTACACGATTGTTATCAACTTTAGGTGTTAATGGAAGAATTTATTACTCTTAGCGAAAAAGAAACCATCGAGGCAGGTAAGAAATTTGCGAAAAATCTGAAACTCGGCGATGTGGTTGCCCTCTATGGCGACCTTGGCTCTGGTAAAACACAGTTTATAAAGGGAATTTGCGAGTTTTTCCATGTGGCTGAATTAGTAACAAGCCCTACATTTACAATTATTAATCAATACAAGGGTAAGGTTAGCAACAAACGATTTCCTATATACCACCTGGACTTATACAGAATTAAAAATGAAAATGAACTTATGGAAATTGGTTTTGACGAGTGCATTTTTGCAGATGATTCCATTAAACTTGTAGAATGGTCTGAAAATGCTGCACAGTTGTTGCCTACGCATAGGTATTCAATTGAAATTTCTTCGAACGGCGATGAAGAAAATTATCGTAAAATCACAATACAGCCTCACTAAATCACACTTTACAATCCTATTATTTAGATCGGGGGAAATATATTAATAGCCAGGTTATTCAAATGTTTAGTTACATGCGGGAATCATGGATAATTTCAATTGCCTGAATTTTGTATTTTCATAGTCTATTACAAAGCAGTTTCTCAAAGTAGAATTATTCAATCATACTGCCCGGATGAAGGAAACAATAAATATCAATGTCTTTACAAGGATTAGGGGCTGGTTCAATACTAAATCCCCGGTGTTCCCTACGAGAGTTTCCCTGTTTGCGTGTATATTACTTGCGTTTGGCGGAATATCGCTTGGCTTGTACGAAGATTCTCTTGCAGTATTAACAAACGGACTTATATCTGCCGTTGATATTTTTAATTCTGCTCTGTTTATGACAGCTGTTAACCACAGCATGAGATCACCGGACTATGTATTTAATTATGGGTATGGCAAATATGAAAGCATTTCCATTCTAACTGCTGCACTGCTCCTTTCTGTTGTGATGATTTATACGATTGTTGAAGCAGTCCGAAACTTTGGAATGGTTGAGCCCGCTGGGGGCAATTATTTTATCCTCGTTTCATTTTCTGCCGTATCACTTTTAGTAATGATGAGAATGCACAGATTGCAGAGAATTGCAGCAAAAAGATTTCACATGCCTATACTTCAATTTGACTCTGAGAGCTGGAAGATAGATAGCTATATTGAAGCCGGAGTGTTGGCAAACCTGTTAATAGGAGCAATTCTTCAGCAGTCAGGATATATGAAAATTGCGATAATTATTGACTCAATCACTGCTGTTCTGTTGCTATTATTTGCGCTTAAAGTTCCGTTAAAGGGTTCCAGGGATGCTTTAAATCAGCTGCTTGACAGGACTTTGCCGGAAAATGTACAATTTGATATCCTGGCGGTTGTTGCCGAAAATCTTTCACGTATGTGTGAATTTAAGGAAGTTCATACGAGACAGTCAGGCAAGGACATATTTATAGAAATTGATATTATTATGCCCTATGACTTCAAATTAGAACAAATAGTCGGATTGGAAAAGGATATGCAGGAAGCTTTAAAAGAGAAATACCCAACAGCAGTACCCAGAATTTATGTTACTCCATGCTCAAAAGATTGCGTACATTACGGGAAGTCATTTTGCCCGGTCAAAATTGAATTGGAGAAGAAGCAAGACTAATGGAAAAAGGCAGGAATACAGAAATTACCAATCCCTATCTTAAAAAAGACGAGGAATACGAAAAAAAACTGCGCCCATTGCAGTTTGATGAATTTACTGGGCAGAAAAAAATTGTAGAAAACCTGAAAGTATTTATTGAGGCTGCCAAAAAACGCGGCGAGTCCCTCGACCATGTTCTCCTGACAGGACCTCCAGGTCTGGGTAAAACAACTCTTAGCTATATAATTGCCCGCGAGATGAATGCTAACATAAAATCCACTTCCGGTCCTGTACTCGAAAAACCCGGCGACCTGGCAGGCATGCTGACAAACCTCGAAGAAGGAGATGTGCTTTTTATTGATGAAATTCACCGCCTGTCATCGGTTGTTGAGGAATACTTATACTCGGCAATGGAAGATTTCCGGCTTGATATAATGATTGATTCCGGACCGTCTGCAAGGACTATACAATTATCAATACCACGATTCACATTAGTAGGTGCTACTACACGTGCCGGACTTTTGACAGCTCCTCTTCGCTCCAGGTTTGGTGTTATGAACAGGCTCGATTATTATAACAAGGAGCAACTTGTAAAAATAGTAAAACGCTCTGCAATGATTCTTGATGTACCTATTGATGAAAATGGAGCTAATGAACTTGCAGGGCGCTCCAGAGGTACGCCACGAATAGCGAATAGGCTTTTGCGAAGAACAAGGGATTTTGCACAGGTTAAGGGTGATGGCACTATAACTAAGGAAATTGCAGAAATCACACTTGCCGCCCTTGAAGTGGATAAATTCGGTCTCGATGAAATGGATAAGAGGATTTTGCTTTCAATCATTGAAAAATTCAACGGCGGCCCCGTAGGCCTGAATAATATGGCTGTTGCTGTTGGAGAGGAATCCGGAACAATTGAAGAAGTGTATGAACCCTTTCTGATCCGAGAGGGATTTATCCAAAGGACTCCACGCGGGAGGCAGGCTACAGAGCTGGCTTATAATCATTTTGGCATTATGAAAACAAACAAGGAAAACCTGTTTGATGATGTGTAATTTTTTACATTTATTTTGTAATAATGTAAATATTTCCTGACAACATTATTCTTTCATGCCTCTCATCAATAAGCATCCTATTCCCGTAATTTCCTTACCAATGGATGTCCTCCTAAAGCTAATGAATAGATTAGCTTATTGGCATAAGCCTTGCATTGTAAATTACGCTTTGTGATAGGAGGAGTACATTATTCCGGCACTCTCCAAAGGGTATATAATAAGGGATGTATCCGGATTTTCGAAATGAGCTCTTAATTCATATTCTACTGAAGTTAATCCGAACCATCCCTGTTTATACCCAAATAATTTAATTATTTCGGGATTTTAAAATGATTAGGAATATTTACGGTGATATTCCGGTAAACCTCAAAGTCGAGTTGTTTGAAGACATTTTAAAAAGGAAGGGATTCAGGCTGGAAAGGATTGTTTCGCATGGGAACATCACTCCGGATGGGGAATGGTATGACCAGGAAAATGATGAATGGGTTATTTTGCTGTCGGGTGAAGCAAAATTGAAGTTTCTGGATGAAACATTCGCACGTTCTCTAACCCCCGGCGATTACCTGTTAATACCGTCGCATAAAAAACACAGGGTGGAATGGACCCACCCTGCGAAAGAAACTGTCTGGCTGGCATTGCATTTTAAAGAGGCAGCTACTGGTCTTTGAACAATCCGCCCTTTATTCCTTCAACAATCAATGGGATGGCCTCAAAAACCTGATCCTCGGATTTAAATATGTCGCGGGCCTGGTTAAGTGGATCCCTCATTCTGGCTCGAAGGTTAAAAATATAGCCATTAATCAGGAACTTCTCATTTTCAAGAAGGAAATTACCTGATACAACAAACTTTACTTTCAGGTTTCTTAATGCCTGTAGCATGTCGGTCTTGTATTGCGGATTTTCCGGGTCGAGATTCAATTCTGCAACAGCCATATCAATTGAATCCTGTGGTACGATGTAAAAATGTTCAGAGTTAGGATCCAGTTCGCGCAATGCAGTTTCAAGAGAATCCTTCAAATCCCAGCACCAAACATTTAATTCCAGGTTCCCATCCATGTTTTCAAAGGGCATTAATGCTATTCGCGTCTGGCTGTAAAGCCCGCTGATCGCAAAACAAGCAATCAAAAATAAAATTGTGATAATTCTTCTCATAGCGCTTTATTTTATTTATCAAGAAAAGCTTTCACTTTCCTGAATGCTGCCTTAATTGGTTCTTCCATTGCCGATGCGGATTCCCAATCCTTTTCTTTGGCAAAACCCATTACTTTTATTCCCATTTCTGCGATTTCGTCAAGCCCAAACTGGAAACAAGAGCCTTTTAGTGTGTGCGCCAGCCTGTAAAGGTCTTCGTCCTTTCTTTCTTCAATGAACCGGCTGAATTGTTCGTCAAGGTCTGCGATCCACGTCTCGACAAACTCAGGAAGTAATTCCTGTACAAAGGGGTCGTCAGGTATTTTCAATAGTTGACTCCTGTAGTAAAGAAAAGCACTTAAGGGCTAAGATATTCAAAGAAATATTAATAAACAATTATAATATAGGTATAAAAAATTCATTTTGGATGGAAGTACCAAAAAAATGGCGGGAGAAAACGATAAGCCGGATTCTGTCTTTCCCTGTTATTGCAGGAAGAGGCAGCCATTTATCTGAGCATTGTGTCACCACAAAGCTTATGCAGCCTACCCGTATGCGACTTGGGCGAACAACCCTCCATCAAAAGAAACGCATACTTATTTGGCCTTGCTCCGTGCGGGGTTTGCCTGTCCGCCTGCATCACTGCAAGCGCCGGTGCGCTCTTACCGCACCATTTCACCCTTGCCCCGAAAGGGGCGGTTTGCTTTCTGTTGCACTTTCCGTCGGCTTGCCAAAATGGCTTACCGCCTTCGCGTTACGAAGCGCACTGTTCTGCGGAGTCCGGACTTTCCTCTCCAAAAGGAGCAGCTGCCTGTTTTCCCCAGCCTTGAATTTTCAGATACTTTCAAGGACACTATCGTCTATACTAACTTCTTCTGGTATCAGCAACCTTCCACAGTTTTCACAGAAATAAACCTTGTCCATGTTATTCCTCATTTCTACTATCACCTGTGGAGTAATTGCGCTGAAACATCCTGAGCAACTGTTTTTCTTTACGCTAACAGCTGCATCATTATATTGATTTCTTACTCTTTCGTATTCTTTTAATGTTGAAGCTTTTACTTTACCTGCAATTTCATCTCTCTTGTCTTTAAGCTGGCTGAATTCCGTATTCTGGTCGCTTGTTACAATTTCCATTTCCGAACTTATTTCTTCTAAATCTTTGGCTGCCTGCTCGTAGTTCTTTTGTTGCTCTTTAAGGATATTTCCTAGATTCTCTTCTTTAATGCCTTCTGTCCTTAACTTATCTGAAAGCATTTCATGCTCTTTGCGTATTGTTTCAATCTCGTTTGTAATAGCATCAAATTCTCTATTATTGCGGACAAGGAATTGTTGCTTTGCAAGTTTTTCCTCTTTACTTTTCAGCTCAACAAGTGTCACTTTCGAAGTAGAGCAGAAATGCCTGATTTCCTTTAATATGCCTTCAGTTTCTTCAGCAAGAGCTTTAGTGTCCTTTGCTTTGTTCTCTGCGTTTTTCTGTTTCTCAGGTAAATCGCCGTATTCTTCCCTCAGTTCATCAAGCCTGCCATCAACAAAAGATAGAGCCGCAAGATTCTGAATCAATGATTCCATTAGTTATTCCTTAATTACTAATTAAATAATTTTTTTGCAAATTTTTGTATTTATCATCATCCGGATAGTAACAAACCGGGTTCGTAAGCGCTTTGGAAATTGTTAAA
Organism: uncultured Hyphomicrobiales bacterium; assembly: GCA_964454975.1. Taxonomy (GTDB): domain Bacteria; phylum Bacteroidota; class Ignavibacteria; order Kapaibacteriales; family UBA2268; genus CAYVVD01. Next base: position 24,555 of record CAYVVD010000004.1, read on the forward strand.
TGCTCAATTGAGCCGCCAATCTTTTCAGCGAAATAATTTTTCATGGCCAATGGAACAAATTGCTCCATTTCGTAATGCCCGGGTTCGATTATCATCATTTTCCCTGCAACCGCATGAAATGTATGGTATGAAATATCCGCAGTAATAAATGCATCAACTCCTGCATTCAGAGCATCACCAATAAATGAGCCTCCACTTCCGCCAACAATAGCAATTTTCTCGACATATTCACGATAAGGCCGGTTGTATCTCAATGGTGAATTGCAGAAATTTGACACTTTCTCCAGCAGGACGTCATATAAAATTTTCGTCTCCGGGAAAGAAATCACTCCCATACCCCTGTCATCAACATTAGGATCAGGTTTAAGAAATCCTGATTTTTTTAATCCAAGTTTATCACAAAGCAATTTACTTGTCCCTTCCGGGAAAGCATCAAAATTTGTATGAAGAGAAATTAGCGAAATATCATGTTTTATCAGCTTCGAACATAACCTTCCAACGCGTTCATCAGGGTTAATGCTTATTAGCGGGTAAAAAATCAATGGGTGGAAGGTGATGATACAGTCTGTTTCGTTGGTTATTGCTTCCTGAATTACTTCTTCATTCAGCTCGAGCGTGAAATGGATGTTTTTTACTGCTTGCCTGCCGGAATGGACTTGCAGGCCTATCTTATCTTTCTCCATTGCAGTTTGCGCGGGAAACTGCTTCTCAATGAATTCAAGTAATTCGTTTATGTGCATATAGTAGTATCATAAAATTTACTCATTGCAAGACGAACAATTCTTGAATTTGTTCTCATTGCAACTTTAAAATTAACAAAGTTTACAAATCCATACAATTAATGCGGTTTAATCATCGTTTCTTAAGTAAAAAAAGGCTATTAAATGTATATAATATTAATTCTTATTGTTTTGTTTTCATCTTTTACTTTAGCTCAACAACCTGGCCCGGAAAGAGGAAACTTCGATCCCGATTCTAACTTTGTATTCAAATCTCCAAGGCCACTACTTGATTTGGAGGGAAATAAAGGCGAGCTAAATAATACATTTGGTGCTAATCTAACATTCTCAGAAAGCGGTTTTGGCTTTGGTATTTTTTGGGGGCAGAAGTTTGGTTCAAATATACAAGGAACGATAGAAGCCTTTGGATCAGGAGTAAGAAATGCAGATGAATTTGACCAGTGGAACGGATATGAATGGCGTGTTCCAAACAAGGTGAACAGATTATTCATGTTTCCATTGATGGCAGGCATCAATTACCAGGTACTCGAAGATAAGATATTCGACTCGTTTAAACCTTATATATCTGCTGGCGCAGGTACAGCTTTTATCATCGCTGCTCCTTATGAAAGAGAATTTTTTGATTCATTTTCACACGCAGATACTTATTGGAAACCGGGCGGGTACTTTGGGCTTGGCGCTAAGTTTGGCGGTATTGGAAGAAGCCACCAGGGAATAAGCATCAGGTATTACATAATACCATTCGGAGGCGATGGCCTGGAGAGCTTGGCAGGCTTGCCAATAAAGGACTTCGGTGGATTGTTTATAAATCTGAGCCTTGGTGTCAATTATTGATTATAGCCCATTCTTTAATAAACCTCTGTCAACATGTAACTGGTATGTTATTATAGTTCCTTCGCCTTCAACACTCTGAATATTAAACAGGCCATCGTGGATTTCTACAAGTTTTTTCGCAATGATTAGTCCGAGACCAACTCCCTGTTGCTCGTAAATAGTACGCTCAAATTGAATATAAGCGCCAACATTTCTGATTTGCTCCTGGCTCATCCCTCGGCCACGGTCTCTTATTTTAATTTGAAACATATCGCCCTCCATGGAGAGGTCAATGTTGATTTTTGTTCCCTTATCTGAAAACTTAAGGGCATTATCCAAGAGCTCATCAAATATTTTATAAAAACTCTCGGTAGAAATTTCAACAGCAAGGTGCTCAACTATTCCATTGACTTCAACATCGTCAAGCCTTTCTTGCTTTTGGGCAAAATTCGCCGCCATATCGTATATCATTGCTCCTGGTTCGTCAGTCTTAGAATTGCGAAGTTGGCGTCGTTTCTCAGGGTTGGCGATAAATGAATCTATGCGGATATAAATAAGAAAATTCTCCGTGATTCGTATAAGACGCTGGGATGAGTTGATTATATCATTTGATAACTCCCGGATTTCCTCAGCAGGAACTTTTTCACTGTGATTGAAGAGGTATTTTGCCGAACCAACAACCTGGTTGAGAACGGTCCTGAATTCATGGGGAAGGGCATAGGATACACTTCTGCCTACTTCCTGAACCTTATCCTGTAGTTGCTTTTCAATATTCTTATGTTTCGTCCACTGCGCATCAATTGCTTTTATCAACTCATCGCGAGTGTAGGGCTTTACAAGAAAATCGTCAGCGCCTTTTTCCATTCCGAGTCGCATATTTGCTTTTTCTGTAAATGCAGTAAGGAATATAAACGGAGTGGTAGAAGTTTCGATCTCGCCCCTTAGCCTCTCAAGAACGCCATATCCGTCAAGATTTGGCATTGATATATCGCAAAGGATCAGGTCCGGTTTATTTTGAAGAGCGATGTTAATACCTTCCATTCCGTCTGCTGCCGTGAAGACATCATACCCTTCAAATTTCAGTAATGTTGATGTGCTTTCGAGTATAAACTCTGCATCATCAATTACAAGGATCTTTTTCATCTATGCTATTCTAAAGTGTTTACAACAAGCCTAAATTATGGGATTACAACAATTTATCAAATTAGTTCTTTTTAATTATATTAATTCAGCTTCAGGTGGGGGGCACCTTTTCAACAAGAAGATTAAGAAGTTGTTAAGAACTTGTTAACATGTGGAATCATTCTACTTCCTGAAATCGTCTTATTTAAGTAGTTTGACTTCCGCTACGGTTTGCGATGACTTCACAGAATTTATTAAAACGGGTGTTGTTTTGGCTGATAATGCGTTAAGAAATTATAAATCTTCTGGTGAATCAGATAAACCATCAGGAAAGTTACTCTCCCTCGGGAATAAAATACCGCCTCATTCAATAGATGCCGAAGTCGCGGTAATCGGTTCTTTAATGCTGGACAGGCAAGCTATTTCAAAAGTTATCGAAATCTTGACCGAGGAAAGCTTTTACGTAGAGCGTCATCGGGTGATATACAAAGCTATTATGTTAATGTTCAACGAGAACATCAGCGTTGACCTGATTACATTGAACGACAGGCTTACCAAAAACGGCGACCTTGACAATGCGGGAGGGCCCTATTACCTGTCAAAAATTAACGAGCAGACTCCTTCATCAGCTCACGTTGAGCACCATGCGTATATCGTGCAGGAGAAATTCCTCAAACGAAAGCTCATCCAGGTTTCGGGTGAGATTCTCGAGAATGGCTACGACGATACAAAAGATGCACTCGAGGAAATTGATATTGCCGAGAGCAAAATATTTGAAATTGCCGAAAAACGTTTCAGAAAAAGCTATACACACATCAAAAAGCTAGCTCACGATACGTACAACATCATTGAAGAGTTACAGGAAAGGCAGGACACCGGATTAACAGGAATCCCGTCCGGATTCAAAGACCTGGACAATCTGCTTGGTGGTTTCCAAAATTCAGATTTTATTATAATTGCTGGCAGGCCAAGCATGGGTAAGACAGCGCTCGCGCTTTCGATTGCCCGCAACACATCGCTAGAATACAAAAATCCTGTAGCTTTCTTTTCGATAGAGATGGCATCATCCCAGCTTGTGATCAGACTGCTGAGCGCAGAAGCAAAGATAAATCAGCAGAACATCCGTACGGGCAAGTTAAAGAGCTCTGATACTCATAAAATTATCCAGGCACTTGGTAGGCTCTCCGATTCCCCGCTCTATATTGATGACAGCCCGATGCTTTCCATTCTTGAGCTTCGCGCCAAATGCCGCCGCCTTAAAGCAGAGCACGGCATCAAAATGGTTGTGGTAGACTATCTCCAGCTTGTGATGGCGCCAAAATCAGAAAGTCGCGAACGCGAAATTTCGATAATTTCTCAATCCATGAAACAGATTGCAAAGGAGCTTGAAATTCCTGTGATTGCCCTTGCTCAGCTTAACCGTGCAGTTGAATCCAGGACAGACAAACGACCGATGCTATCAGACCTGCGGGAGTCAGGCAGTATAGAGCAGGATGCGGACGTAGTTATGTTTGTCCACAGGCCCGAGCATTACGGCCAGCAGAAATTCAGCGATGACAGGCCGACAGAAGGAGTTGCTGAAATAATCGTAGGCAAGCAGAGGAACGGTCCCACGGGTATAGCCAGGATTGCATTCATGAAAGATTTCGCCAGGTTTGAAAATCTGACTTATGACACGGAGGTCCCTCCGGATATTGACGGCATGGAGGATGAAGAGGATGCTGCCCCGTTCTAAGAAGAGAAAACCCTCTCGCTGAAAACGGGAGGGTTTTTGTAATAAGTCAATTAATTCTACCAAGTTTGCTCACTTTCAAGGCTTCTTTCTTAACCAAAGTTCATATCGTTTTGTAAATATGCAAACCATTGGTATATCAATGAGATACCAGCTTCCGAAGGTGTGACATCGTCAATCATTACATCAGCGCATCAATTCTCGGCGAGCCAGCGCTCAGCGTCAATTGCCGCTGAGCAGCCGCTGCCGGCAGCAGTTACAGCCTGGCGGTAAACATGGTCTTGTGCGTCGCCACAGGCGAATACACCCGGAATATTTGTATAAGTTGATTTGCCCTTTGTGATAAGATAGCCGGTTTCGTCCATGTGGAGCATGCCTTTGAACAGCTCTGTGTTAGGTTTGTGGCCGATTGCCAGAAAAACTCCGTCAGCAGTATGTTCAGTCACTTCATTTAACCTCAGGTTACGGATTTTAACGCCGGTCAGCTTTTTGATGCTATTTGTCTGCTCGCCGGTAAATTCGCTGATAACGGAATCGAGGATAAAATCTATCTTCGGGTTCTTCTGAGCACGCTCAACCATAATCTTTGATGCGCGAAATTCCTGCCTGCGGTGTACGATAGTTACGGATTCTGCAAAGTTTGTCAAGAATGTTGCCTCTTCCATTGCTGTGTCACCGCCACCGACAACAAATACTTTCTGGTTTTTGTAGAAGAAACCATCGCAGGTAGCACAAGCGGAAATACCATAACCGAAGTACTCCTTTTCACTTTCAGAATTAAGCCGCTTTGCTGTTGCGCCTGTTGCAATTATCACTGCATCTGCAGAGTATTCTTTTTCTTTGTCCGACCATAGCTTAAACGGCCTTTCAGAAAAATCAACCTTTGTAATTGTTTCGTAGATTGATTTTGCCCCAAAGCGTTGTGCCTGTTTGCGGAACACTTCCATCATTTCGGGTCCCTGTATTCCATCAGGAAAACCCGGATAATTTTCAACATCGGTAGTGATTGTTAACTGGCCGCCGGGTTGCTGTCCCTCGAAAATAACTGTGTCAAGATTTGCCCTGCCTGCATATAAAGCAGCTGTAAAACCCGCGGGGCCTGTTCCGATAATAATTATTCTGTGATGTTCACCCATTTTTTCTTTCCTTCAATTTTCCATTTCGCAATTTAATGAAATTAATGCTTAAAATTAATATTGCTATGCAGCAATACAGACGTTTTAGAATTATGAATTGTTTGCGTTATTATTAAATTTTATGAGCGCCTTTGCATTACGTTTTATTCCTGCAAGCTTAGGCCTTTTAACAGGGCTTTTTTTGAAGCGGGCGCTGAATTCTCCCTGTTCCATTTCAATTAATTTTTCAACCGGGATAAATGTTTCATCATAACGTGGGTGAAAATTTGTATCGTTTGACGGGAATGCTGATTTACTATTCCAGGGGCATACATCCTGGCAAATATCACAACCAAATGCAAAGCCGTTCAGGTTGGCGGCAATTTCCTCGGGTATTTCTCTATCCGCCTTTGCCTCGATTGTCCAGTATGAAATGCATTTGTTGGAATCAACTACATAGGGTTGTGTTATGGCTCCGGTTGGGCAGGCGTCTATACAGGCAGTGCAATTGCCGCAGAAATCGCTGATTGGGGAATCCGGCTCAAGCTTAACAGTTGTAATAATCACCGAGAGAAAAAAGAAAGAACCTGCATCCCTCGATAAAACCAAGCTGTGCTTTCCCTGCCAACCGATACCTGCACGGACTGCCCACTGCCTTTCAAGCACGGGCCCGGTATCAATATAGCACTTAAATTCACTATTCTGGTAGGATTCTTTTATTAAAGCAGACACTCGTTTCAGTTTTGGCATAAGTATGTCGTGGTAGTCATAGTTCCAGGCGTACCGGGAAATTTTTCCGGGTTTGTTAACATGCTTGTGCCCGGAATTATAGTTGTATGCAAGAACAATTACGGATAATGCACCGGGCAGTAAATCTCGAACGTCCCTTCTTTTTTCCCCATTTCGTTCCATCCAATGCATGTCTGCATTATAACCGAGTGCAAGCCACTCGTTGAATCGTTTATAATCATTATCAAAGGGTTTTGCAGAAGCAACGCCAAATTTTATAAATCCTTCATCGAAAGCTTTTTGCCTGAGTATGGATTTTAAATCAGGCATTACCTTCTCCATTTTGGGATAGCTTCTATCGATGGTTTTTCAACATATACGCTGCCATTGTCTTCGAATACATCATATTTTATAAGGCTTTTTCGTCCCTGGCGAATATTGATGTTTCTGCCGGATTTTACTTCGTATGTCCACCCGTGCAGGGGACAAGTAACATTGCCATTCCTTATAATCCCTTCGTGGATACGATCCGCATGCCTGTGTGGGCATATATTCTGAAGAGCGAAAAGTTTTCCTTCGAGGCGAAATACAGCAACCTGCATATCAATGTCTTCAGGGAACTCAATTTTCCTGCCTTTTCCTTCGGAGATTTCATCAGACTTGCATACTTCGGCAAAAATTCGCCCCTCAACTTCAACCTCTCTAAAATTTTCCTTCTTTCTAGAAAAGATTCCCATGTATATTTGTTTCTAATAGTAACTAAAAATGAATTTAATGCGTAAACAATTTATTAAATGAATTACGCATCTTCAATTTTAAAAGAGACGGTTTCAAATAGCCTGAAATTTTTATAACTTACAAATTCGTGAAAATTAAGTTTTGAAATGGCATTTAAGTTATTCGGCAATAAAAAAGAAGAAAAGAATTACCTTGAAATGACACCACTGGCTGTGGTTAAGCACGAGGTAAACGACGAAGGGAAAGTTAATCTACTGATACCACGCTTCAAAAGCGATTTCATGATTAAATATTTTCTCCCGAAAAACAAATCACTATACATCAGGGTAAACCTGGATGAATTTGGATCATCGACCTGGAAACTGATTGATGGAGAGACCAGGGTTGATGAAATTGGCAGGAAATTAATTGAAATATTTGGTGAAGAAGTTCATCCTGTTAACGACAGGCTTACTGAGTTTTTAACGACACTGTATTCTAATGGATTTATATCATTTAACGAATTAACTAAAAGGTGAAAAATGGGTGAAGTATTAGGCGGATTGCAGCCAAAACCGGTATGGGATATTTTTGAAGAAATTTGCAAGTATCCAAGGCCTTCAAAGAAGGAAGAAAAGATTGCAGCATATATTTTAAAATTTGCTGAAGATTTGAATCTTGAAGTTAAAAAAGATGCTCTCGGCAACTTTGTAATAAAAAAACCGGCTACTCCCGGGATGGAAAATCGCAAAACTGTTGTTGTTCAAGGGCATATTGACATGGTATGTGAAAAGAACAGCGATGTTGAGTTTGATTTTGACAATGACCCAATACAACCTTGGATTGATGGCGACTGGGTAAAGGCTAAAGGAACAACACTTGGAGCTGATAATGGAATTGGAGTGGCAATGGGTATGGCTGTTTTACAATCAAAAGACCTGCAGCATCCGCCATTTGAAGTGCTCTGCACGCTTGACGAAGAGACAGGATTAACAGGAGCCATGCAGCTCGGTACTGACTTGCTTGATGCAGATATACTTATAAACCTCGATTCTGAAGAAGACGGAGCTTTCACTATTGGTTGCGCCGGTGGATTGAACACAGCAGGACATTATAAATACGAAGCAGATACTGTTCCCGGTGAATCAGTTGCTTATAATATTGCTGTGAAAGGCCTCAAGGGCGGCCATTCAGGTATCGAAATTCATGATGGACGTGGAAATTCATTGAAATTCCTCAATAGGCTTCTATACCATCTGACTCGTAAGTTTAACATCAGGCTTGTTAGTTTTGACGGTGGGAATAAACACAATGCCATACCCCGTGAAGCTTTTGCCACTGTAGTTGTTTCATCGGCTGCTACTGCAGATTTAGAGAAGTTTATTGCCGAACATGACAAAGTTGTCAAGAGTGAATGGATTTCTAAAGAGCCGAATGTAAGCATCTCGGCAAAAAAAACAGAAATGCCATCACGGGTAATGACTAGCCAAATGCAGACAAACCTGCTTAATTCTTTCTACGCAATGCCTCACGGACCAATCAGGATGAGTCCTGATATTGACGACCTGGTTCAGACTTCAACTAACTTCGCAATTGTTGAAACAAGAGAAGATGAAGTTTATGTTCTGACCAGCCAGAGAAGTTCCGTTGAAACTGAGAAGGGCTTCATGGAAGACATGGTTACAGCTGCATTGGAAGCAGGCGGAGCAAATGTAACTTCCGGTGACGGTTACCCTGCTTGGCAGCCAAATGTTAAATCAGAGATACTGAACCTGGCAAAGGATATTTTTACAAAGGAATTTGGTAAAGCACCGAAAATTGAAGCAATTCATGCAGGTTTAGAGTGTGGCCTCGTTGGCGAGAAATATCCCGGTATGGATATGCTGTCATTCGGACCGACTTTGAAAGAAGTCCATTCTCCGGATGAAATGATACAGATTTCAACAGTCCAGAATTGCTGGAAACTATTAATTGCAATTCTTGCAAACATTCCTGAAAAGAAATAATTGTTCTTATTCAGTTTTTGTGTGTTACATTTCGACTCCACTCAATGACACACACATAGAAAATAAATGTGTCATACTTCCTCACCAAAGGCGGGGCTTAGTATGACAAAACAAATATAGGGTGTCATTCTGAGCGGAGTCTAAGGGTGACACCTGATTTTTTACTACATTTAACTCTTACCAATGGATCAAATAAAAGATGCAGTAAAAAACACAAACCTGCGCTGGCTTGTATTATTTCTGGTGAGCGTTGTAATCGGGACGAATTATTATGTCTATGATGCAATGTCATCAATTAAGTCGGTTATGCAGGCTGAACTCGGCTTCTCAAACCAGGAATACGGTTTTTTAATCTCTTTCTATTCTTTCCCTAATACATGGCTGCTCATGGCTATTTTTGGTGGAATTATCCTTGATAAGTGGGGAATTAAAAAGACAGGATTCCTGACCGTTGCCTTATGTTCTTTTGGGGCATTCATCACTGCTTATGGTTCAACAGAGTATTATTCAAATGGTGGTTTCCTTTATGGAATTATGGATGATCTTCCATTCGACTATTCTCCGGAACTGAAGATGTTGATGCTTGGAAGGTTGTTCTTTGGCCTTGGTGCCGAGACAAGCATTGTAGTAATTAACAAAATCATGGTTAAGTGGTTCAAAGGAAAGGAATTAGCAAGGGCTTTTGCCATTAATATCGCGATAGCTCGAATAGGAACTGCTGCAGCACTGATTTTTTCTCCTATTTCGGTTGGTTCGGTTCAGGGCTGGAACCTTGCCCTGTGGCTGGCGGCGATAATAATGGGAATAGGCTTCGTATTTTTTGTTATTTATATGTTTTTTGATTCAAAGGTGGAATCCACCCGGCTGCACTGTAAAGATGAAGAATTCCATTTCTCGGATATTATTAAGCTTCTGAAGAACAGGTCTTTTATTTATGTGATTTTCCTTTGTGTTACATTTTATTCAGCAGTTTTTCCTTTTCTTGCCTATGTGCCGGACTTGCTTCTAAATAAGTTTGGAGTTGATTTAGCTGAGAACGAATTAATTCAGTGGGTGCTTTCTACAATTATTTCTATTTTCGGCGAAGTTAGTGAAACACAATCGGTTATCATCGTTAGTGGATTTGTCTCATCATTGATTCCATTCGGAACTATATTCTTCACACCTTTATTTGGTGCGATTGTTGATAAAATTGGCAAGCGGGCCACACTTATGATACTTGGTTCGTTCCTGTTGATTGTATCTCATTTACTACTGGGCTTAACAGGCCTCAGCCCATATCTGTCTATGTTTATACTTGGTATAGCCTTTTCGCTTGTTCCGGCATCGATGTGGCCTTCGGTTGCAATTATTGTTGAGGAAAAGCGGCTTGGGACAGCCTATGGAATAATGGGTTCCCTTCAGAACCTCGGATTGTGGCTTTTTCCTATTCTGGCAGGAGTTATTCTCGATGGTACTAATCCGGGAATAACACCTGAAATGGTCACACAGGGTGTGGCTCTTTATGATTATACATGGACTGTGTTGATGTTTGCAGGGCTTGGTATGATTGGTATAGTATTCTCGCTGTTGTTGCTCAGGCAGGAGAAGGGTGAAAACAACCACGGACTGGAAAAACCCTGATTTTTTATAAAAAGTTTACTTTAAATTCATATTTTTGATATAATAATTCGAATTTAGCAATAGATTGATTTAGGGACTTCCCCAATAATCCCCTGATTATTAATATTCCATGGATAAGTTATGGCTAAGAAGAGTGAACAGCTCAACAAAGCAGCAATGATTGCGCTTAAAGATTATCTCGCACTTTCTGCAGAGGAAACTCTGCTGGTTATTACTGATGAGAGGATGAATGAGATTGGTAGGGCACTCTTTGAAGCAGGGATGGAGATTTCTGCTGAATCATTTATGGTTGAAATGAAAGAGCGTTCCCATCATGGGGAAGAACCTCCTGAACAAATTTCTGAGATGATGAAGGAAGTTGATGTTGTTGTAGCGCCAACTTCAAAATCATTAACCCATACTGATGCAAGGCGCAAAGCGACTCAGGCAGGAGTCAGAATTGCAACTATGCCGGGAATCTCCAAAGATACTTTAATACGTTGCCTTAGCGCCGATTATAAACAGATTGTGGAATTGACCGAAAAAGTTGAAAAACTGCTCGAACCTGCAAAGGAAGTATTCATTGAAACTAAATTAGGTACTGAGATATTACTTGTTCGAAACAAAAGGAAGCTGATACCAAGTACCGGTGTATTGCGAACGATAGGCTCGAGTGGTAACCTGCCTTCCGGTGAAGTGTTCTTTGCCCCAATCGAGGATATGTCCAATGGCCGTTTTGTTATTGACGGTTCGATTGCCGGGCTTGGACTGTGCGAAGAACCGGTCAAAGTGAGCTTCAAAAACGGCTATGCCACACGCATTAGTGGCGGCCGCCAAGCCAAAGAGCTTTCCAATATGCTGAATGAAGTTGATAAAGATTCACGCCAGCTCTGTGAATTTGGTATCGGTACAAACTACAAAGCACAAGTAACCGGCGATATCCTCGAAGATGAAAAGGCTCTGGGCACAGTCCATTTTGCTTTCGGAAACAATATTTCGATGGGCGGCAAGATTGATGTACCGATACATATAGACTGTGTAATAACAAAACCTACGGTTTATGCCGACAGGCGGCTGATAATGAAGGAAGGAAAATTGCGGCTGGACTAAACAATTGTATAGCTTAAAAATGTTTCCTTTCTGCATTCCCCTACTATTTCTTAAATTTGCCGCTTAATGTCATGATGCGGCTTATACCATATTGCTTAATTTTAATTCTGCTCGCTGCATGCGGAACTGAGGAGGATCCTCCCCGCGAAAAGCTGGTAAATGAAGAAGAAATCCACAGGATTGAGGATTCCATACGGAATGTGCGGATGCTGGACAGCCTGGATGTGTTTCCCAAAATCAACTACAAGAAACTGTATATTGATTCTTACTCCACTTACGTGGACTTGAAAAAAAAATATGATTTGCACAAGGACAACTGGAATTCGTATAAAGCATTTATTACACTGAACAGGAAGGAATTTAATTATCTTCGTGTAAAAGACTCGGTGCTGGTACCTGACACAATTATCGGTGATATGCGGGCATATTCCGTTTTCCCCCCGTATTATGACGGCGCCAGGGATATCCCGAGAATCATAGTTGTTTCTAACAAGTACCAGTGCTATGCCTGCTATGAGTACGGTAGGCTGGTACGTTTCGCTGCTGCAAATACGGGCAAAGAGCGTACACCTTCTTTCCCGGGAAGGTATGCACTTGTGTGGAAAGAGAAAGACCGCCGTTCCTCACTGGACAGCAACTGGTTCATGCCATATACATGGAATTTCCATCCTGAAGCAGGCAGTGCTTTTCATAAATTCACGATGCCGGGCAGACCTGTGTCACACTCATGTGTCCGCCAGTTTATGAGCGATGCTAAATGGCTTTTTTATTGGGGCAAGGGTGCGGACTACGACACAAACAGGCGGCATATTCCGTATTCCGGGACACCTGTACTAATTATTGACTTATTCGATTTTTCGCGTCCAAAATATGGCAACTGGATTGACCTGAGGAGCAATAAGGACGGTTGGCTCGAACTCCCCGAAAAGCCCATGGAGTACGAAGAGGCTCTAATACCTATTGAACAGATCCCTGAGGTTTCGCGTCCAGGCCTGCGAAATAAAGAACGTTACATTTATGCTGAAGATACACTGAGAGCACGGGGGTGGATACGCGACCACGTGAGACTTATCCATTCAGTTGATTTTAATAAACTCAGGCGTGAAAAAGCGGCTAAGACACGAAAAGACTCCCTGAAAAAATTACAGGCCGATTCTGCCAAGACGGATTTAAACATAATCAAAGAAAATCTCGAAGAGCTTGACAAAAAGCCTGTCGAAATAGTAAAACCCGACACATCGAATAAAATGCCCGGGGTAAATTGAAAGCCTGGAAAGCAGAGCTGTTCCTTGTCCTGATTACCCTTATCTGGGGCGGGACATTTACTTTTACAAAAATAGGTATTGAATATGTATCACCTCTGCTTTACCTGACAATCAGACTTTCGATTGCAATGCTGCTTACTTACATTGTCTATTTCAAACATCTTAGGAAATTCAATAGGGAAACATTCATCCACGGGACTTTACTCGGGCTGATGTTTGGCGGAGGCTTTGCGCTTCAAACATACGGGCTTGCTTACACAACAGTTTCAATCTCCGGATTTATTACAGGAATCACAGTTGTTCTTACGCCTTTTGTTTTTTGGTTTGTTGAGAAAAAGAAGGTATTGCCCTGGTCAAAAGTAGGTGTTATAATTGTTACCATCGGCCTTTATATGCTCACAAAGCCCGACTTTGACAACCTGAACATTGGCGATGTTGTAACGTTGATTTCGACATTTTTCTGGGCATTTTATATTACTTATATGGATGTATTCACACGCGGCAGGGAAGGTTTTACCCATACAATCCAACTGGTTTTTCTTCAGTTTGTTGCGGCTATATTAGTATCTACCCTCGGGTTCCTGTTTATCGAAAGAAGCTCATTTTATATAAGCTTTGATATGGAACTTGTTTACTCACTTGTGTTTAACTCCATCCTGGCATCATTTGTTGTGACCTTTGTCCACACACGTTACCAGCGATATACAACACCAGTGAAAGCAGCGTTAATATTCTCGCTTGAGCCTGTTGTTGCCACAGGTGTTGCACTCCTTGTCTTTGGAGAGGTGCTGACTGTCATTGGTTATATCGGGGCCGTAATAATTATGCTCGGTGTCCTGAGTTCCGAGCTTGGTGATGTTGTCGTAAAGAAGTATTTCCGCAGGGATTAGAAAGTGGTACCACTGTATTGTCATGCGACGACTTCCACCGCCATGGACGGTGGAAGTAGAAATGTGACATGCTTATCGTATCTATTTTTTAATTTCTGTAAGTAAATCCAAGTGTTATGGTCATCGGTGCCAGCTTAAATGTGTAAGGTGCATAAGTTTCAATGTCTTCTTCAAAGCCGTAATTTACCCTGAGATGAGATGATTCGGCTATCCTTCCCATCAGATCAAGCCTTACCTTTTCTCCAATGAATATACCAGCGCCAAAACCGTAAGTTTTAAGGTCGCCTCCTTCAATTTTATCCTTGTAGGGTGTGGTTTCCAGAGAATAGGAGCCTCTGAGTACTATAGGCGCTTTTGGTATCATGTATTCGATTGCCCCGCCAACATTCATCTGGCCGGTCAGGTCGCGGATAATATCCTGGTTGAGAATCATCACTTCGTAAATGGCATCATTGAATTCAAGCTGGGTGGCATCTTTATATTCAAAACCGGCAGCAAGTGTTAATCCAAACTGGTGTATGGAAAGCCCGACAGAATATATAAAAGGACTTACGATATCGTAATCATTATCACCGGAATTGTCTATGAAATAAGTTGAATAGCCGTCTTCATCAGGGAAATCAAATGTGGCATCAATCGAACTGCTGAAGTTTTCAGTGATATTATAAAAAGTAGGTAGTTTAATATTCATCCCAATCCGCATAAAGTTTTCGATTTTTGCCAGGAAACCTATTGAACCTGTTACACCGGAAATACTTTGCTCATAATCTTCCCTGATTTCAAGATTGTCAAATTCAAGGTTGTCGGCAGTGTAGATGTTCAAAACATCAATCTCCCTGTAGAAACGTGAGTACTCGTATGAACCCCATTTCCCGGTAAGTGCAAATCCAATGGCCATATTATCATTCAAATCGAGTGAAATACCTCCTGTAATGTTATGCAAGCCACCATCTTCCTGGACAAAATTTATTTGTCTGAGGGAATCATCAATCGGGGTAATTAGCTGGTCATCAGCTAAATAAAGCTGGTATGCCCAGTTATCATCAAAATTCCCCGGGCCGTATTTTGCCTGATCGAGGACTGCTGAAGATTGAGTATTGAAAATATCGAAATTGTAATAATTGTTGTAACCAGCTTCGCGGAAATACATTACACCAAGAGCAACGTTATTTTTCTGCGAATTAACTGGCCCTGCGATACCGATATGATTAATATAACCAGTATTTGTGCCAAAATCCTGTATTACACCGAAATAATCTGTCTGGGTGTTTACTCTCTCAAATCCAAAACTTACAGAAAACTCTTTATTACCTAATAAAGCTAATCCTGCAGGATTGTAACTAAGAGTTGCAATATCATCGAGGATCCCATGATAAGCAACACCAAGCGCCCCCGTTCGCGGAGTTGCCTGGTGATCGTCTTTTAGTATTCGTACTGCATCTTCTACGTACTGTGCCCTAAGCATTAACGAAGAGCACATCATTAACACTGCAAATAAAAAGTTGTTCATTTTATCTTCCCCTTTGCCCGCCACCGGAACTGCCACGCGAAGAGCTGCCTGAGGAACCACTC
Organism: uncultured Hyphomicrobiales bacterium; assembly: GCA_964454975.1. Taxonomy (GTDB): domain Bacteria; phylum Bacteroidota; class Ignavibacteria; order Kapaibacteriales; family UBA2268; genus CAYVVD01. The sequence goes on from CAYVVD010000004.1 coordinate 39,968, forward strand.
GAACGAGACGAGCCACCGGACGATGAGCGCACACTGCTACCCGATGAGCGGCTGCTTCCTGATGATGATCTCACTCCGGAGCTCCCTCTTGATGAATTACCGGAGCTTGATGAACCAACGCTCGAACGTGAACTGCCTGATGAAGGTTTTGAGCCAACACCTGAGCTTCTGCCAGGTGAGGCGCTCTTTGATGAGCCCACACCTTGTGATGATTTTACAGAACCGGAAGGCTTATTTACAGATGAACCGCTCTTGTAGATGGTACCGCCAGGCCTTTCAGTACTTGCCGGGCTTCGGAAAGAGCCGCTTTTTACGCTTCCTTTGTCCTTTTCTACACTTCCGGGAGCATCTGTAGCTTTGACTACTCTTGGTGCTCCGCCTGTAACTGCAGACCTGGAGCTGAAAGGATTATCGAATCGATTATTAACATCAGGTTTATTCCTTTCTGAAGCTGAAGTTGAGCTTACCCTGCTGACAGATTTGCTAATTGATGCTCCGGATTTTGATGATATACCCGAAGTATTTACTGTCCTTGCTTTTGAGGCACTCTCAACAGAACGAGATGATGATACACTGCGTTTCGTCATTGAAGTTCGCGAAGGGCTTGTTGATGAACGGTATGTACCATATGTAGAGCCACCACTTGTTACGCCGGTTGCAGCCGGTAATCTTCTTGAACTCGAAACTCTGCGGATATCAGAAAAATCATCTCTTCGTGGAGTAATTCTTCTTGAGCTTGGGGGATCTCTCCTTGGCCCGAAGCTCCTATACGAGCGCTCAGGTATCCATCTTCTGTTGTAATATGTATAAACAGGCTGGTAGTACCAGTCATAATAGTCGTAATACGGCCTGTGGTACCAATTATAGCCATAATAGGGATGATGGCTGTACCAAGGTGAGTACCAGTCATAGCCCCAGTATCCGCCGCCATATACTCTGAAAAAAGGCCTATGTACTGGGTAAGATACCCAACCATAGTAATTATTCCACCAGGGAACAATCACAGGTACATAATGTGGGGTTGAATAATAATAATGAACATTATAAACAGAATTTCCACCGGCAACACCATAGTTTGCGTTCGATGTATTGCCATCTAAAGGATTTTCCCAGTTCTCGTCAGATCCTTCGTCGGCATAATTCAGCCAGTCGTATTCTTCGTCTTCGTATGTTTCATAGGTAGTAGCCTCCTCTTCGTCAGCCTCATTTGAATAACCATAATAATGGTCTGTATGGTATGCTGATGAGCAGGAAGCTAACAATACTGCGATAAATGCGAGTGCAAAAATGTGTAAATATGTTCTTTTCATAGTTTCCTCCTTACCATTTATTACGGCTTCACCACTATTTGGTTTCAGTTTTTGGCATATTTAATAGTTTATAATAAAAAATAACATTCTTTGAAACAATTATTGATTTGAAAGATTACACTCTTATTCATTATTTTGTCAACTTTAATGTTGCTATCATGCTGATTCTAAGATACATCCTGGCGCTTCTTTTAATTTCAACAGTTTTACAAGCTCAGAAAAACATCGTAGCTACCCGAATTAGTACAGGCTCAATAACTTTAGACGGTAAGCCGGATGAAGTAGTATGGCAAAATGCAACTTCGTATAGCGACTTTCTGCAGAAAGACCCTGTTGAAGGAGCCGAACCTTTTGAGGGATGCACAGTTAAAGTGCTTTATGACGATGACAACTTGTACTTTGCCGCTATAATGCCCCGTAGAAATCCTGAAAACATTCTCTCTACTCTCAGCCGCAGAGATGAACCTGGCAATGCAGAGCGCATTATTTTTACATTGGATACTTATAATGATAAGAAGACATCATATAGCTATGGTGTTACAGCTGATGCCGTACGCTTTGATTATTTTCATGCTGAAGACGAAGAATACAACAGGGATTATTCTTATAATCCAGTGTGGGAAGTAGAGACACAGCGCGATTTCGGTGGTTGGACAGCAGAGGTAAAAATTCCGTTCTCACAATTGCGCTTCAATGAAGCAGATGAGCAAGTGTGGGGTATTAATATTAATCAATGGAATCCATACCAGCGGGAAGACCTTTACTGGGTGCTTGTGCCCAAAGATGAAGCAGGCTGGGCATCTCGTTTTGGGGTGCTTTCTGGTATTATTGGTATTAAGCCAACATCCCGTATGGAATTTCTTCCCTATATTGTTGCTAATACCGAATACGAACCCGCAACTAACAGCAATCAAACATTTTGGGATGAATTACCACCTAATATTGAAGCCGGGTTGGATTTTAAAATGGGAATTGGACCCGGTTTCACTCTCGATGCTACTATTAATCCAGACTTCGGCCAAGTTGAGGCTGATCCCGCAGATGTTAATCTTTCTGCTTTCGAGACATTCTTCGAAGAGAAAAGGCCATTTTTTATTGAAGGGAACAATATTCTTTCCGGTTCCTGGCCACGATATTATTACTCACGAAGGATTGGTGGAAAATCAAACGGAGATATGAATGGGAAATCTCCGGATAACACGAGAATTCTTGGCGCTGCTAAACTAACCGGCAGGTCTTCCGATGGGTTGTCTGTAGGGGGTTTGGGAGCAGTTACTAATAATGCTTTTGTAGAAGTAACTGATATTACCGAAACAAAATCTGAAATTGAAATAGAACCTATGACTTACTATGGACTTGCCAGGATTCAAAAGGAATTTGGTAAGGATGCTTCTACTGTTGGCTTGATGCTAACCTCTGTTTTCAGAAATATGGAAGAAAATGATATAACAAAATTCCTTGCAAAAAATGCATTTGCAGGAGGAGCCGACTGGGATATCCGCTTCGACAAGGGGAGCTATATCATAAACGGTCACCTCGGATTCAGCCATCTCGAGGGAAGCAGTGATGCAGTTACAAGGTTGATGCAGACAAGCGCACGATACTTCCAGCGTCCGGATGCCAGCCATCTCGAGTTGGACACAAATGCCTCATCGCTTACAGGAGCGACCGGTTCACTGAAGGTTAGCAAGAAAAGCGGAGACTGGCTCTGGGATGTATCTGTCTATACAGAGTCGCCCGGGCTGGAATTTAATGATATGGGCTGGCTTCAAAGAACAGATGAAACGAATTTCAACGCATCACTTCGTTACAGGGAAACAGAAGCAAGCGAGTTGCTGCATTCATACTTTTTTAATGTCCGAACTTTACAGGGCTGGAACTACGGCGGTGAGAAAATAAACTCTGAGGTGCAATTTAATACAAACTTCGCTTTTTTGGACAGGTCTCAACTCGATGCTTTAATCAGCTATGAGTTCTCAATCCTGAGCGACAGGCTTACCCGCGGCGGACCTATGATGCGGCATGTCTGGGAGTGGCATTTCGAAGCATCTTACTACAGCAGCTGGGCTGAAGACAGGCAGTTAGGCGGCGGCCTGGCTTATGAAACAGAGGAAGAAAACGGGGAAGAAGTAACTTTCTGGCTTGAATATACCGAAAGGCTGTTAGGAAGGTTCAACCTATCCATTGCTCCATTCTACGAGTATGATAACGAACCCCGCCAGTACATAGCTACTCTCGACAATGGCAGACTGGAAACTTTCGGGAAAAGATATGTTTTTTCATACATTGAGCAAAATACCATCTCAACCCTTATCAGACTCAATTACACATTTAATCCGGACTTAACCCTGGACTTATATTTCGAACCATTTGCAGCAAGTGGCAGGTACTATGACATTGGCGAGTTACGCAAACCACGTGAGCTTGGGCTGATATACTATGGGGGAGAGGGAACTGAGCTCTCGGTAAATCAGGGTGTGTACACTGTAAATGCTGATGGGCAGGAATATACTCTCGAAGTGCCTGATTTCAATGTTTTATCCTTCAGGAGCAATGTCGTACTCCGCTGGGAATGGCTGCCGGGGAGTACTCTCTACCTTGTTTGGCAGCAGCTCAGGCGGGAGAACATGAGAGATTCTGACCCTGTTGGCATTCGCTCGCTTGCGGAAACCATTGATGCGGATGGTATTAATTACTTCTCTGTAAAAGTCAGCTACTGGCTGCCATTAAAATAGGCCGATAAGCTTTAGAGACATAATTAATAATGCAATCATCAGCACAACCCTGATAACACCTTCGCCTTTTTTGACCGATACTTTTGCGGCAATCCAGCCGCCCGTTGCATTCCCTGCTGCAAGGAAAAGCCCGGTCATATAATCAATATTCCCACTGATGATAAACACCAGCAGCGCGGGAATTGTATAAAGCAGTACAATGAACACCTTGTGCATATTCACACGCACGAGTGTCTGGTGCAAAGTCAGATGAATAGCCGCCATAATGATAAAACCAACCCCCACCTGTATAAAGCCGCCATAAAAACCAATCAGGAACATGACCAGGTAAATCAGGTCGTGCTTTCCCTGCGTTCCAGCTGATTTGAGTTTTTTAGTGAAAGAGGGGAAGGCCACTGTTAGCATTACACCGATTATCACAAGAGCGAGAATTATCTTGAATACATCATCCGGAGTGTTGATTGCTATAAACGCGCCCGCCAGCCCACCGGGCAGGGTAAAAAAAGCCATCTTCAGGCTCGTCCGGAATTCCGAGTATTTCTCCTGCCTGAAGGAAATCACTGCTGCGATGTTTTGTACAAGTATCGCTACACGGTTCGTACCGTTTGCACCCTGCGGGTCCAGCCCCATAAAAATCAGAAGCGGCACTGTAAGCGTGGAACCGCCTCCGGCCATCACATTCAGGAAACCGGCAACAACACCTGCCACAACTAGTATAATATAAAACCAGGGTTCCATTAAATATCCAAATCAAACATCCTGCAAAAATAAACCACCTTGTGGAATAATTTGATATGGGATGAATTGAGGGATTATAATTGGAAATGAAATTTATACAAATCCTCTGTGTCCACTGTGTATGTTTATGCGCTCTCTGATGTTAATTCATATTAAGTCGAGATTAAATAGGTGGAATCAGAATTGTGTAAGAAGATTCCTGTTTGCACAGGAATTACATTTGATTTCTTTACTCTAAACAAAAATTAATTTCATATCCCGCCGCTATTGCTTAGATTAAAGCTTTAAATCCTGATTGATATGTACACAGAGCTTGAAAAACCGCTTGCTTCCCTCTTCGAGGGGATTGATAATTTTGTAGTCAATGCCTCAGGCTTTGTTGCGACTATTGCGCCTTATATGGAAAACATCAACTGGTTCGGCTTTTACTTTGTCGCAGGTGATGTCCTGCTCGTTGGCCCATACAGCGGTAAAGCAGCTTGTGTTAAAATCGCCAAAGGCAAGGGTGTCTGCGGCACTGCAATTGAACAGCGCAGGGCGTTGATTGTGGACGATGTACATGCTTTCTCCGGTCATATTGTGTGCGACCCGGCTTCAAAATCAGAACTTGTTATTCCAATCATAGAGAACGGTACTGCCTACGGTGTGCTTGATATAGATTCCCCTGCTTGCAGCAGATTCTCGAAAGAGGATCTCGCCGGCCTGGAGAGACTGCTCAATGTGCTTGTGAAACATTCTGATTTGAAAAAGCTCCATGCGTATTTTAATTCATAGTATTACTCTTATATTAGTTGCTCAATTTTGCTACTCGCAATCAATTGTCATAAACGAAACAATGCCTGCTCCTGAAGGTGAAGAACCTGAGTGGATTGAGCTGTTCAATAACCTTGACTACGATATCACGATTGAAATGCTTCTAATCGCAGACCCTGTGAAGGAAGTTGAATTACACGATTTTTTGATTAAAGCTAAGGGTTATGTGGTTCTAACAAGTGATTCAACAGCGCTGAAAGCTAACAGGTATGTTGATCCGGAAACAATAGTTGTGGAATCATCGCTGCCAATCATGAACAACTCAGGCGATGTACTGACCCTCAAAGATAGTGATGGCCTTCTGCTTGATTCAATGGATTATAAATTCAACAGTTCAATGAAGGGTACTTCGATTGAACGGATATATCCCGATGGAGTGGAAAATTTAAATAACTTCGATTATTGCGTTGATGAATCAGGCGCTACTTGTGGCGGATTTAACAGTATAGCAACTTATGATTCCGACATTGAATTAGCTGATGGCTATTTAAAAAACGATTCCCTATTCTTCTCGATTAATAACCCTACACCAAGGGAGATGACTGATGTGGAATTTCAATTATTAAGCAATTTAAGTAATGAACCCGAAGTGGTGTATTTAGAAGTTATTAAGCCCAATTTTGTACATAATCACTCACTTCCGATAAATATATTTTTTGATGAAAACGAAATCAAGGAATTGGAGTTTATCCAATTGACATTAATCTACGAACTGGATCCCAACAAAGAAAACAATGTAATAAGATTCACTTTTGATAAACCAATTCCGGCCGGTGTGCTTAAAATAAATGAAATACTTTATGACGTGCCTTCAGGCAAGGCCGAGTTTGTTGAAATTTATAATTCGCATACATCTCGCATTAATTTGAATGGGCTTATAATATACGACCAGAATGCTTACGACAATGACAAGCCCTCGCTTGTTGAAGAGGATGTATATATCAACCCTGCGGACTATTTCGTGATTGCATGGAATGAATCAATTGTTGAGGAATTTCCTCATTTGGCAGAGATGGGTAATATTGCTATTGCTAAACCAAGCGTCAGCCTGAATAAATCGGATGATCTTGTGTTGATACGTTTCAAGGTTGGCTTTTTACAGGATTCACTTGTGTATGAGGATGGCTGGCATAGTGATGAGCTGACGAATACCCGGGAAATCAGCCTCGAGAAGAAAACACCAGGGTTAGAATCAGTAAATGAAAATTCATGGCAGAGCTGCGCCGATGAATCAGGAGCCACACCCGGCAAACCAAACAGCACATTAACAAGCGCAGAAGAACTTGATATAAAAGCAGAGCCTAATCCATTCTCTATCTCTGCAGGAGAAGTATGTACAATAATTGTTAATCTCGAGTTCAGTCCGGCAATTGTATATATTCGCATTTTCGACCTGAACGGCCGTGAGATACGTGAGCTGACAAATACCGGGTTTAAAAGCGGTGAATTCACTATCGAATGGGACGGCAGGAATGATTCCGGGGGCAAGATGCCTCCAGGTCCATACATATTCTTGCTCGAGGCACGCGCCGCAGGCGGGAATGAGATGTTATCAGGAAAGGCGATTCTTGTGATAGGCGGGTAGCTAATTCCCCCTTATTACTGCAATCTTTGCCACTCCGCTTGTTTCAGATGTGCCTGAACCGGCGGCAACCATGTAAACACCGCTGTTCACCATGTCTCCGTTTTCGTGGCGGCCATCCCAGATTGTCTTACGCCCTTTGGCTTTAATCTTGCGTACAAGTTCGCCGTTAATAGTAAGAATCCGTATGTCGCTGTCCGGTCCGAGGCCGTCTATTACAAGTTCAAGATCTTTTTCGGGGTAGAATGGTTGTGGGTAGCAGCTAATATCATAGCTTTCCCTCGGACGGATGGAGAGGCTCTTCACTGAGACTATGCCACCCGTTGTGCCAAAGTAAGCAGTACCGGTTTCAGGATCGAGCTCAATTGAAAGAACATCATTTTCAGGCATTGGTGAGTTGCCAGAGTTGACGGGGTTTTCCGTAAGCAGCTCTGTACCGTCTTCATTTAGTACCCACACACCACTTGGTGTGGCAATCCACTTGTTATTTAATGCGTCAACTACGATGTCATTTACTTTCTGCCCGCGCAGTGGCCTTATTTCCCGGAAGATTGGCGTGTTGTTGCTAAGAACTGCAGATGGATTTACGAGTGCTGAAAGCCCCTGGTCGGTACCAATCCACAAGATGCCGAGGTTATCTACAGCAAGAGCATTCTGCGAATCATCCAGTAGGTTCTCATAATCAAAAGTTCGAAGAATTCCACATTCATCGTCACTTTTATTGTCGAGCGTATTGTTTTCGTTGAAGAACAAAATACCAGTGTCAGAATCGGAGCCCATCCACTTTGTACCAAAGAAATCAATTGCAAGGGGCCTGTAGTAGCGGGATGTCTGTGAGCGGCAATTATCAAATGAATAAAATTGCCCTTCCTTGTAAGCAAGCAAAACAGGTCCGCTGGTATTAAGGCCGTAATTGGTTACCCAAAGGGTGCCGTCGAAAGTAATACCTGTTTCCCCTGCAACAACAAAACTTCCGTCGCCGATTCCAAGAAATGGGGAGTTCTCATGATTAAATATCTCAATTTGTGGCTGCCCGTCGGCAACAACAAATTTCATCATTCCCGTTCCCCAGCCACTTAAATATGCTACACCTGTGTTATCGACTGAAACCCTGTGGTAAGTGTTTGAGCGAATTTCCGGATAGTCTTTAGTTGTGTAATTATGCCAGTTGCCATCTTTAAGCCTCATAAATCCTTTGCCAAATTCTACATCACCTGCAAACCAAATATCACCGGTCGGAGAGGCTTTAATATCTGATATTCCGTTAGTTACGGGAGTGTTCGGTATAACTACCTGGAGTTTTTCGTAATCCCAGATACCTATACCTGATTCGGAATAACAAATAATTAAGTGGCCGTTGAATGGATTTGCAGTTATAGAATTTATTTTGGAAGGGTGAGTTATTGGTAAAATTCCCGTGCTGGATGACCAAACCAAATTTTCGCTGCAAGCATAAATCTCATTTCCAAAGGCTGCAAGGTTCAGGACAGGCTCATCCATTGATGATACAGTTTCAAATTTTCCTTCTTTGAATTGCTGGATTGTTCGTCCGGTGGCAACGTAAATTGTCCCATTAACAATTTTAATGTCAGTCACATTATTTTCAAACAGTCCATCTTCCCTTGTGAAATTTGTCCACTGATTACGATCTGCAATGCTTGGTGCTATCTGAGCCATTGCAACACCGGATTCAGTAGCAACCCAGATAAAATTGTTATAAAATTCAATTGCATTAGTCTGTGAATTTTTCTGGAATTCGCCATAACGGACAATATCTTCAATAAACACCAACTCATCCGGATCAAAAACAGTGAGGCCAAATCCACCGGCTATATACACCTTGTCGTTAGCAAATAGAAAATCATTAATAGTGGAATTTGCAAATCCTGCGGAAATAATGTCAAAGATATTATGCCATTCACCATCGTTAAAATCAAAGTGGCCTTCAATTCCACCTATATATATTGAACCATTGATATCAGACTTTACCTTATTTACTTTCAGGCTTGATAATGCATTGATATTACTGAAAAGCTCGAATTTCTGTGTAGCCGGGTCAAAGCTGAACATTCCGCCAAGCCCGGCTGCCCATATTTTACCATCGGGGGAGACATCTGCCGTTTGGATATTGTACATCGAAGTGTGCACTTCCCATCCTTCAAGCCGGAATTGGGATAAAGATGTGGAAATGGAAAGAATAAATATTAACAGGAAAAGCGCCGGATTCAATTTCATATCAGCCTTTTTTCATTAGTAATGGAATTTTATTCCGTATGTCAATGACTCATAGGCTCCGGTGTTATTTTCCAAGTTCTATTAATAGAGATGTCATTTCGATTGCTGACATTGCTGCTTCAAAGCCCTTGTTGCCTGATTTGCTGCCTGCCCGCTCGATTGCCTGCTCTATAGTGTCCGTAGTTAATACGCCATATATACAGGGTACACCGGTTTCAAGTGTAACATGTGCTATACCTTTGGTTACTTCGCTTGCGATATAATCAAAGTGTGGCGTAGCTCCGCGGATGACAGCACCAAGGGCTACTACAGAATCGTAATTGCCGGAATCAGCAAATTTCTTGACAACAAGCGGTATCTCGAATGCTCCGGGGCAATATGCAATTGTGATGTTTGTATCGGCTGCATTATTACGCTTAAATGCATCGAGGGCGCCATCCAGCATTTTCTGAACGATGAAATTATTCCAGCGGGAAACCACAATTGCGAATTTCTTTCCCGAAGCGTCGAACTTACCTTCAATTATTCTTGGCATATAGCTTTTTTTCCTTAACTTGTCAAGCTTAAAATTACTTAAAAGCTTTTTTAATTCAAAACATGCAAGAATAATTCCTTATACTCAATAAATTGAAATAGGTTTTAAAATGAAAAGATTAGCAGTGATATTATTCTCACTTTTAGTTGCAACACTGATTGCAAACGCTGAAGAAATCAAGATTGAAACTAAAACAGATTCGCTTTCTTATGCAATCGGCAGGGAAATGGGCAAGAGCATTTTCAGGGATTCTATAATCATAAATAAGGAATTTTTTGTTGCGGGTTTTGAGGATGCCCTTGACGGCAATCCTTCCCGTGTAGATACCAACAAACTGCATGAATTGCTCTATACACTTCAGATGGAGCTTAATGAAAAATACCAGAAGTTGCAGCAAGAGCAGCGTGAAAAAGAATTGGCAGAAAAGCTTATCCAGGGCGAAAATAATATTAAAGCCGCAGAGGACTTTTTAAAGGAAAATGCGAAAAAAGAAAGTGTCACCGAAACACCAACAGGCCTGCAGTTTGAAGTACTCATGGAAGGTACGGGCGCTATGCCGTCTGACACAAGCAAAATTTCATTCCACTACATTGGCTCTTTCCTCGACGGAAGGCAATTCGACAACTCATTTGAAAGCGGGCAGCCGCTCGATATTAAAATCAACAACCTCGTGCCGGGTATGCAGGAAGGTATCCGCTTTATGAAAGAGGGCGGCAGGCGGAAATTCTACATACACCCAAAGATTGGTTATGGCGAGCAGGGCATCCAAAATTTAATCGGTCCCAACGAGATGATTATTTTCGAGGTTGAACTCCTCAAAGTGCTTGATTAAGTAATTAACCATGATTCACAGGTCTAAATTGATTTTCAGAGGCTGCTATTAAAACGGCAGCCTTTTTCCCCGACAGATATCCAAAATTCACTAATTCGAAAAAAAAATATTCTTTCTCGAACATTTTTTAATTATTAACAAAAATTAATTGTATTTATTTTTTTTTTTTTATAATTAAACCAACGCTACTATAAAACAGATATTTGATTTTCTTCCCTTAGCCGGTAATGATAATTTACCCGGTTGTTAAATAGAAGATAAATGACTGATTAGTGGAAGTTAAGTTAGTATAAATGGAGGAGATTTCTTAGAACAGCATTTATTAATCAATAATTAGAATTAGATTAACATTATGTAACAGCTCGTAATCTGGTCGTTTTAGTACTTTGAAAAAAAAACAAAAATTATACAATACAAAATCAAATTATCCGGAGGAATTGCAAGAAACCAAAAAGAAAATTTCAGGGCATTAATAAGCACAGCCGGCAGACAGACCCACCGGCTGAAACGGAGATAAACCATAACTTGTTTCAAAACTTAGGTTTATCAGTCATAAAATACAATTAATTGTTCAATTTAAAAAAGAGAAAAAAATGAAAAAAATTCTTTCATTAGCAGTTTGCATCATTGTATTGCTTTCAGCTTATAATCTCGCAAATTCCTATGTTGATTATCCTGGCAATTGGAAAGGACCAAACGGGCGAACTGAAAGAGCAGGAACACATGTAGAGACAATATGGCATAGTGAAAATTCAGTTACTATTGTCTGTAACTCTGAAGGTGTTCAATGCTGGAAAATCCTTGAAAATGGAACTTTAAGGATTTGGGAACTGTTTGCACCACCTGTAGATCCGAGTGGGGATGTTTTGACTGATGAATCCGCCGGCGGCGGCGGCTGATAAGTAACAGGGCTGTTTCATACATTTTGTTCCATTGTTTGCAAAACGCATTGGAACAGCCCTTTTTTATAAAAAATCCTATGCTAATTAAATAAGGTGATCTATGAAATTATCTGCTTTAATGTTTCTCTTTATTTCCTTTTCTTTAGCTAATTGCGGTAGAAATAATACAGTTTTATTCGAATATACTGATATAGACTATAACAAATACTATCAGTTAGAAGAAGATGAATACAATTTTTTATTTGGAATTATTGAAGTAGATGCTAACTACGAGAGAATTTTAATAACCGACATTATAGGAAAATCAATATTGGTTTATTCATTAGACGGCCGATTGATAAAGAAACTTTGGCCCACATTGGATATCAGTGATTCTCTGGCTTTGAAAGCAGTGCCTCACAGAGATGATATAAGGTATGCAACCACTACCGAAGAGCTTTCTTACATTGATAAAGACAAATGGAATGATCATCTTGCCACACTGGAACAGTATTTCTCTAATAGTTTTGGAGGTGCAGTATTTTACAATGACAGCATGATTATAATAAGCGCAACGGTTGGTGTTTCATATAGACTTCTAAAAGACCCTCCCGATCGATTTAGAGGAATAGGAACTCTCGGCGCTTATTTGCTGGTAAACACAAATACATGGAATTATGAGGTTAAGCTAATCGAGTATAATGATTTGGGCTGGGGACAAACACGGACATTAGGCATTGATTATAAGCAAAACCTTTTAATTTCTTCTTTTTCAGATTCAAGGCAAAAAGAGTATTCGGGTACAGACAGCGTACGGCGTAAAGAGAATCTCGATTCGCTGTGGGGGCTTGCGTACTTTGATATTGAAGGCAAGTTTATAAAGCCGATATTTCAAATCCCCGGAGAATATCTGTATTCAAAAGCCTTTATTTCAGATGTTTTAGAAGTTTCGTCATCTGATGGGAATACATTTGCCGCTTACCACATTCTTCCAAGAGTGTATAATGTCGAGACCAACGAATATTTTGAAATACAGGGAATTGACAAGGTAAATTATGATTATTTAGAAGAAGCAATTTCTTTGCAAAGCGATAAGAAGGAACTCAAAGAGCATTTTAAGTCGGTAATTTCTAAAACAAATTTGTTTATCAGTGATATTACAGTAACAAAGAAAAATACTATCCTTGTTTATTTCCATTATTATATTGATTATGAAAAACGGCCTGACAATGAAATGACAAAGCCTTATATACAGGAATATACCTTCTCGGGCAAACTTATTAAAGAAATGGAAATTGAGAAAAAGAACGAATACGGCAAGATTGAATTTATAGGGTATTACGAGGATATTGAATCGCTTGTAATATTCAGAAAATCTCAAAAAGGTTGGTTTTATAATTATTTAAAATGGGGTGAAAAATGAAAAAAATTCTTTCATTAGCAGTTTGCATCATTGTATTGCTTTCAGCTTATAATCTCGCAAATTCCTATGTTGATTATCCTGGCAATTGGAAAGGACCAAACGGGCGAACTGAAAGAGCAGGAACACATGTAGAGACAATATGGCATAGTGAAAATTCAGTTACTATTGTCTGTAACTCTGAAGGTGTTCAATGCTGGAAAATCCTTGAAAATGGAACTTTAAGGATTTGGGAACTGTTTGCACCACCTGTAGATCCGAGTGGGGATGTTTTGACTGATGAATCCGCCGGCGGCGGCGGCTGATAAGTAACAGGGCTGTTTCATACATTTTGTTCCATTGTTTGCAAAACGCATTGGAACAGCCCTTTTTTATAAAAAATCCTATGCTAATTAAATAAGGTGATCTATGAAATTATCTGCTTTAATGTTTCTCTTTATTTCCTTTTCTTTAGCTAATTGCGGTAGAAATAATACAGTTTTATTCGAATATACTGATATAGACTATAACAAATACTATCAGTTAGAAGAAGATGAATACAATTTTTTATTTGGAATTATTGAAGTAGATGCTAACTACGAGAGAATTTTAATAACCGACATTATAGGAAAATCAATATTGGTTTATTCATTAGACGGCCGATTGATAAAGAAACTTTGGCCCACATTGGATATCAGTGATTCTCTGGCTTTGAAAGCAGTGCCTCACAGAGATGATATAAGGTATGCAACCACTACCGAAGAGCTTTCTTACATTGATAAAGACAAATGGAATGATCATCTTGCCACACTGGAACAGTATTTCTCTAATAGTTTTGGAGGTGCAGTATTTTACAATGACAGCATGATTATAATAAGCGCAACGGTTGGTGTTTCATATAGACTTCTAAAAGACCCTCCCGATCGATTTAGAGGAATAGGAACTCTCGGCGCTTATTTGCTGGTAAACACAAATACATGGAATTATGAGGTTAAGCTAATCGAGTATAATGATTTGGGCTGGGGACAAACACGGACATTAGGCATTGATTATAAGCAAAACCTTTTAATTTCTTCTTTTTCAGATTCAAGGCAAAAAGAGTATTCGGGTACAGACAGCGTACGGCGTAAAGAGAATCTCGATTCGCTGTGGGGGCTTGCGTACTTTGATATTGAAGGCAAGTTTATAAAGCCGATATTTCAAATCCCCGGAGAATATCTGTATTCAAAAGCCTTTATTTCAGATGTTTTAGAAGTTTCGTCATCTGATGGGAATACATTTGCCGCTTACCACATTCTTCCAAGAGTGTATAATGTCGAGACCAACGAATATTTTGAAATACAGGGAATTGACAAGGTAAATTATGATTATTTAGAAGAAGCAATTTCTTTGCAAAGCGATAAGAAGGAACTCAAAGAGCATTTTAAGTCGGTAATTTCTAAAACAAATTTGTTTATCAGTGATATTACAGTAACAAAGAAAAATACTATCCTTGTTTATTTCCATTATTATATTGATTATGAAAAACGGCCTGACAATGAAATGACAAAGCCTTATATACAGGAATATACCTTCTCGGGCAAACTTATTAAAGAAATGGAAATTGAGAAAAAGAACGAATACGGCAAGATTGAATTTATAGGGTATTACGAGGATATTGAATCGCTTGTAATATTCAGAAAATCTCAAAAAGGTTGGTTTTATAATTATTTAAAATGGGGTGAAAAATGAGAAAAATTCTGATAATTACCGTTCTATTAATATTGATGGTGTCAAATTCTTATTCAACCCCCGATAATTTCAGAGAATTTGCCGATAAAGTCAATTTAAAAAAAGGCGAATATCTTGTTTTATGCTATTTCAATTTAATTACCTGCATCGGTTGCGAACCGGTAACGCTGAATATTATCACAGCAATTAACAATAATCCTGAACTAAAAAACCCCAAATTAAAGTATATTGCAGAAGTGGATTGCTTTAGAGATATTGAGTTAAAGATTTTTGATAAAAAATACATTTGGAAGTATTTTAAGGAATGCGAATCAGATTCAAGAAAGAAATTAAATATATCAAAAGATGCTATTTTAGTTGTTTTTGACTTCCAAGGCATCCCAAAATTAGAATTAAATTCGAAAAATACAAAAGGTGATATATCCTCGCAGATACTAAAAGTTATTAATAAATAATTTTACTGCTCTGTATTCAGCATAAGTTTGTAGATTGATTCAATAAAGCATTTTTCGTCGAACATGCAATTCCGGAATCATTAGAACAAAACATTTCCAATTCCTCTACGGTGGCTCGCATGTCATCAGATACAGCCTGTTGCTTATTCTTCCGATAGTTTCAAACTCACCTGTGCGCCAGTTGTAGCGTGGTTGCATTACCTCGTCCATCATTGCTCCGGCGTAAAGTTCCTGCGTCTCGAGGTCGCGGACCATCATTGATGCAGTTGTTGCATATGCCATTGTCTTGCTGAATGGCTCAACAGCGTAATTTCCGCTTGTTGAAAGGTCGCCGTGTGTAGTGTACTGCCGCCCGCTGATGCTTACAAAGCAGTCAATATTACACCCGATGTAATATACCTCCGAGCCGTCGTAGCTGAAGAAAGGGTCGCTGGCAAATTCACCGCCATAGTATTCTGTGCTGTTTATAACAATGTAATTATTTCCGTCATATAATGCCTTAAAGGCATAAAGCGGTAGCTCGGGGTGAAGTGCAATTCCATAAACAGCATCGTAGGGCCTGCTGACAAGCGGCTCCCAATATTCGTCTGAAATCATTGTGCATACCTGCTTCTTTGAGCTAAGAACAGCAGTGAATGCAAGCACATCTCCGGCAAGGTTCATTTTTACCTCCATAATGTCGTCATACACATCGCTGATGCTCTCGTCATTGCGGTATATCTGCCATACGGGGCCATTCCTTGCGGCAAAGACATATTCACCATTATACCAGAAACCTATGGGTATTATTTCATCATATTGAGTGCTTTCAACACCATTGATATAAACCGTGTATGAATCGCCACGGCGGAGGGTAAATGCCAGGCGTGTTCCATTCTGATTGATGTGGAATTTTTTTGCTCTGTTCGTAACGTCAAATTTCCTGCCTCTGAAGACAATGGTTTCAACAGTATTGCTGAAATAAGAATATGCCATGTGCCGGGAGTCGGCGCTGAATGCGACTTCACCATTCCTGGTTCCGGCCAGGGGAAATGTTGTATCGTTAGCTAACAGGTACCATGCGGCATTGTACTTTGCAAAGCATGCCCATCGGTTTCCGTCCGGTGAAAAGACAGGTTGGGTAAACTGGTCATAAACATCAGTTTCCATGTTGTTGACAATCAGGCGGTATTTGTTGCTGAAGGCCTGAGTAATTATCCAGATATTCTTTGTGGTGTCCATTCCCCAGGCAACGGGTGGTTCGCTACCGTCTGTTAATTGGTAGTCGAAGCATTTCCGCGAGTGCAATGATGAAACGGAAATTAATATTAAAATAAATAATTTAAATCTGGTCAATACTGCTTTCATTTAGCCATATTTGTTCATATCTTACGTCATTAAAACTGTAACTATTTAATCTCTTTACTTGTCTATTATTGTAAGATAACAAAGAGAATAAAATTACCCACATCTGTTTATACCTTACAGTACGATAGCAACAACACTATTGTTATAAAATATCCGGTTGTGCTTACTATTTCAAAATGTGCAATTATATTGCTCATTAACATAAGCTATTGAAAATTAATTAATTATATGATTTCTGGGGGTAATAATGATTAAGACTGAAAAAATGAAGTTCGCTTTTATTCTAATAGTATTTGTCCTGCTTTCAATGAATGCAGCAGCACAGTTTTTTGATGTCCACAAAGTAAGAACAAACAACTTTCCTACTGTTGAAGCTCATTTGGTGACAAAGAACCGGATAGGGAACGATTACCCGAACCTGTCAGAGCGCAACTTCAAGCTCTATGAAAATGGTGTTGATATGAGCGCCACCATGCAGTACAAATGCGAAATGGTTGACTGGATTCCACCTGTAAATGTAGTATTGGTGATTGATGCAAGCCAGTCAATGTATGACAACCAAGTTGCACCGGGGGTATATAGGATTGACTGGGCAAAGGATGCAGCCAAATTATTCCTTGATTCTATGAAATTTGACCCGCCAACTGACCCACCTTCAAAAGTTGCAATAACAACTTTTGGCGGTAACATAGGCAAGGTTAACATTGGCTTCCAGACAACAAAACCACCTCTTTACCAAAAATTGACGGAAATAGAAACAGCTTTTGGCGATACAGATTTTAATCCTCCCTTTAAAGAAGATGTTTGGGGCGCAATTAACCTTTTAAAGAAGGAACCATCAAATGTCCGCCGTGTAATTGTGTTCCTGACAGATGGAAAGCATGAATCTCTAAAAGAATTCAAATTTGATGAAATTGGGGATGAATGTAAAAGAGAGAGGATTCAGGTTTATTCTGTTGTTTTGAAAAGCCCTATGCCCTTTGAATTGAATGAGATTTCAATTAAAACAGGCGCCTGGGCAGCCCAGGTAAAAGAATATGAGGAATTAAGAAAAATTTACCACGATATTGCCGAAGAAATTACATCACAGGATCTCTGCTGGCTGGAATGGCAGAGCCATTACACTTGCGACGGGCTCGGAAGAATGCGCGACCTGAAAGTAACGTTTATAAGCGATCCTGATGATCCCGATGCACCAAGCACATACAAAGATTCTGTTGAAAAGCAGTTTGATGCCGGTGAGCAAAGCATTGCGGGAATTGATATAAACCCAAAGAACTTTACCTTTAGCAAGGTCGGAGGTACAGCAGAGTCAGTTGACCTTACTCTCGAAGCATCTGTTGGAGAATTTGATATAAACAGTTATAATATTGTTGGTGACAATAGCGACTTTACCATTGACTGGAAGGGCACACCACCCCCATTTAAACTAATGGCAGGAGAGCCCAGGACAATAACGGTTACCTATGTGAAGGATCCTGCAGACCAATCAAAGGAGTTTACACTTGAATTCGAATCAAACCCATGCCCTGTACCAAAAGTAAAATTTATTGCACCATGCGATTTTGAAGCTATGGCTGAGATTGATTTTGGCTCAATTCCAAATGCAACTTCAACTCAAATAACAGAAATGGTACTTAAAAATACAACGGCAGAGGAAATAAGTGGAGATGTACAGCTAACAGGACCGGATGCAGGTGAATTCGGCATACTCTCCGGTTCCGGGCCATTTACTTTGTATCCTGATGAGGAACTGGAAGTGTCGCTATCATTTATTCCCACGACAGTTGGCGCAAAACAGGCATTTCTTGAATACAATCTTCCGGAAATATGCGGGAATGCAGTAACTGAGCTAAAAGGTACTTCATACGCAACCGAATTTCCACTTGAACCATATAATTTTGGGCTTCACAGGGTTGAATCAATTGTTACTTACAATTACGAAATAAAAAATACCGGAGATTCTCCTGCAAATATTCTTGCAGTGGGCTTTGAACAATCAAATGAACACTTTAGTCTGACTCCGCCTTCACTGCCGGTTCTTCTTGCTCCGGGTGAGTCAATGATGCTTGAGCTTGTTTTTAACCCTAAAGACAAAGGCCCGCAACTTACAAGTTTACTAGTTACGATTGAGAATATTAACGTTCCGGTAAAAGCTACTATTTCGGGAACAGCATTTAAACCTCACCTGACTGCTGAAGATATAGTTTTCCCGGTAACAAAAGTTGGTAATGTTAGTACACCGATGACACTTACCTTAGAGAATAAGTGTGAATATGGGCCGCTTAAAATTGATGAGATTAAGTTCAACCTGTCAGCGGCTGACTTCCGCTGGGTTGGTAGTCCTCAATTGACAAACAGGGTAATTGACCCGAAGAGTTCAATTACATTCCAGGTTGAATTTGCACCAACAATACAGGGAACACAGACAATTTACGTTGATGTAGTCTGCGATGCAGTTGATGCAACAGTCGATCCGCCACGAATTACTGTTCAGGTTAAGCTGACAGGTTCATCAATAGATTTGGACATTAGCCCGCTAAGCATTGATTTTGGCGAATTATCTACATGCGAAACAGCAACAAGGGATGTAACTATAAATAATAACAGCGATGACATAATAAGTGTTAGCAGTGTTGATATTGACCAGGCAGGAACTGAATTTACTGCTTTTTATGATTTTCTTGATATTCAGCCCGGTGGTTCAGGGGTGATTACTATTGAATTCAAATCAACAGTAACCGGCATTTACTCAGGTACATTAAACGTAGAAACTAATGCCGGTTCAGCAGAAATACCCTTAAGCGCCGAGAGCATTGATTTCACGGTGGCTCCCTATTTCGATACAGAACTAACAAGGCTGTCAACAGATGTTGGTAATCCCTTGTCTATTCCCTTTGCTGTTGATTTGCCTGACCTGGGAGTAAGTTTTACAGAACTTGAATTTGTACTTACATATAACCCGGACTTATTGAAAATCAAGCCTAATTCAGTTACGGGAGGTCCTGCAGGTTGGAACTGGAATATCGATGATTCCGATGATTTTGACGGAACTTTGATTCTTACTGCTACAGGTCCGGCATTAAGTACACCTGTAAAAGTTATGGGTAATGTAACTTTCGATACCTACATCTCTTCTATTGCCGGGGATAATGTTATATTTGATGTCAATTTCCCGGATGAACTGCCATGTGTAAGGAGCGAAGGATCGGCAACAATGCCTGTTACAATCAACTCATGTTATACAGAAGGCGGTCTCGTTGATATTTCTACAGAAGAATTTGGCATTTCAGAACCGATGCCAAATCCGGTAAAGAGTGAAATCAGGTTTAGCTATTCTATCGCTTTCAAGATTAATACTACAATTACTCTTTATAATTCAATGGGTGAGGTTGTCAGGACATTAGTCAGTGGTGTGCATGACAAGAATCTTTATGAATTATCAATGCCTACAGGTGAGTTAACGTCTGGTATCTACTTCTATAGGATAGAGGCAGGGCCTTATGTTGAGACAAAACAGCTTATTATTGCCAGGTAGAATAAAGAGTGAATTACCCCCTCACTCGCTTTGGGGAGGGCGCTTCAATAGAAGCGCCCTTTTCTTTTTAGATAAAACGCCTTTTCCTTATTTTAGATTTATCAAATCTGTCAATAATTGATGTTTTAATTTTTATTCCGGAGATAGTTTATGAAAGAGAAAATCAGGGAATATTTGGGCGATAAAGGCGAGTACCTGCTCGGCTTCGATAATCCCAAAATCAGCAAGGACAGCCTTCATCTGCCCGGCAACGACTTTGTTGACCGTGTTTATGTGAATACAGACAGGAACAACCGAACTATTGGCAACCTAACCTGGCTTTTTAATCACGGCAGGCTTGCAGGCACAGGTTACTTGTCCATACTCCCTGTTGACCAGGGTGTGGAACATTCAGCTGGTGCAAGCTTTGCTAAAAACCCGGCATACTTTGATCCTGAAAACATTATTAAACTTGCGATTGAAGGCGGCTGCAATGCAGTAGCATCAACATTCGGCGTGCTGGGAATGTGTGCCAGGAAATACTCGCACAAGATTCCCTTTATCGTAAAAATCAACCACAACGAGCTTTTGACCTACCCTAATACATTTGACCAGATTTTGTTTGGTACCGTTGAACAGGCTTATGATATGGGAGCTGCTGCTGTTGGCGCGACAATTTACTTCGGCTCGGACAATGCAGGAAGGCAGATTGTTGAGATAGCCGAGGCATTCCAGCTTGCACACGAGCTTGGTATGGCGACGATTCTATGGTGCTACCTCCGCAACCCCGAATTCAAAAAAGACAAAGATTACCACACAGCCGCTGACCTCTCAGGCCAGGCAAACCACCTTGGCGTGACAATAGAGGCGGATATTATCAAGCAGAAACTTCCGACTAACAACGGCGGATATACAGCCATGAATATGGGTGAATCCAGCTATGGCAAGATAGACAAGCGCATATACAATGATTTAACTTCAGAACATCCAATTGACCTTTGCCGTTACCAGGTAGCAAACTGCTACATGGGCAGGGCGGGGCTGATTAACTCCGGCGGAGCTTCGGGAGAGAACGATTTTGCACAGGCAGTTGAAACAGCAGTGATTAACAAGCGCGCTGGAGGTACGGGGCTTATCTCCGGCAGAAAAGCTTTCCAGCGCCCTATGGACGAAGGCGCACGATTGCTGAACACTATTCAGGACGTTTACCTCTGCGAAGATGTAACAGTTGCGTAGTTGAGTTATAAAGAGATGAAAAAAAGGCTGCCTTTTGGCAGCCTTACTAATTTTATTTTATTATTTGTACTGTGTTTAGAATTGAAAATTCACCAAAATATCAATTAATTTCAACAAGCTCCAGTTCAAATGTTAAATCTTCGCCGGCGAGCGGGTGGTTGGCGTCAATCACGATGTGTTCCGTGTGTTCCTCAATTATACGGGTTGGGAATTGCATGCCGTCAGGGCGTTTCAATTCAAGGATTTCACCAACATTTGTAGGGACGTCAGGAGGGATCTTCGACTTTTCAATCTTGATAAACAGCTCATCATTTCGCGGGCCGTAAGCCTTATCAACAGGGATTTCGATAGTCTTTTTTTCGCCGTTTTCCATACCGGTCACACCATCTTCAAATCCTTTAATAACCATTTGGTCGCCTAACTTAAATTCCAGAGGGTCTTTTCCTTCTGTTGAATCGAATACTGTACCATCTTTCAATTTTCCGGTGTAATGTACCTTTACAGTTTTCCCTGATTGAGCAATAGCCATTATATCTCCTTTTTATGAGCACGAGTCTGTAAAATAATCCCAAAGATAATAAATACAAGCCCAATAACCGTAGAATCGAGAATCTTTTCACCGAGGACTATGTTGATAATAAACAAAGAAAGGAAAGGCGAGATAAACACAAGATTACCCAAAAGCGCTGTGTTTGTAGACCAATTCAGGGCTTTGTTCCAAAGCAGAAAAGTAATCCCCATCTCGAATAATCCGATATAAAGCGGATAAATAAAATCACCTAAAGCAGGAATTGATATTTCAAAAAAAAGCAGATTGAAAATTATCAAATACACACTTCCAAATAAAAAGCACCAGAAGAGCTTTACCTCTGATTCTACCTTGCTGTTCCTGTTCAGCATCCAGTATGATGCCCAGACAACAGCGCTAAAAAGGGCAAGCCCGGCCCCTTCAATGTTAATAATATTAAAACCAGATAAATTCCCTTTTGATGCGATTACAGCGACTCCTGCAAGACCGAGCAAAAGTGCGATCCCTTTCAAGATGCTGAATTTCTCCCTCCCGAATATTACTGAAAAAAGGGAGAGGAAAACTGCCCAGGTGTAATTTAATGTAAGCGCTTGTTGGGCGGGGAGTATATCATATGCCCGAAAAAGGGCAAGGTAATATATGGCCGGGTTGAGCAAACCAATTAACGCAAAAAACAGGAAATCTGTTTTATAAATATTCCTTATTGGTGATTTTTTTGTGGCTAAAAGGTAAACACCGAGACCTACAGCAGAGAATAAAGAGGAACATAGCAATAGTTGAGGAACTGCTAATCGTTCAAGCCCGAGTTTAAATGCCGTAGCAACTGTTGACCAGAGCAATACCGCTGCAACGGCATAAACAATGGGCGATTTGCTGAACATCATCCTTCAGCTTGCTTTTTGGCAATCCGGGCCTTAATAAATGAGTTTAAGAAAATAAGGAAAAAAACAATTGATACAACTGCCATCCAGAACCTGAAGATTATGGCATATTCATTTTCAAAAGACTCGCCACCAAGAAGTCTGAAGTATTTAGATAAAGAAGAGATATTCGCTATGAAACCAATCAAAGCAAGTACACTAACAACATGCATCATGTGGCGGCGCAATTTTTCCTTAAAGGCAAGCAGCCCCAGAACTAATATCACTACTCCAAAAAAAGCAGGGATTAGAGCAGTCACGCTTGCTGTATCCGAGATAAAATAACCGGTTAAGCCAAGAATTATCAAAATCATTGAATATACTATCGATATGCCGGGCATCTAAACCTCTTTAGTTATTAATGATAGAGAAACGAATTTACATTCCTAATATTTATATCCACCAACTTCATCATCTGTAAATTCCACACCCAGGCCGGAAGCTATCCGGTTTACAAAATTGAAATAACTGATAATTAGGTTGATATTCAGGATGTCCGGATCATCATAACCGTATTCCCTGAGTTTATCAATATCGGATTTTCTAATTTGTTCCTGGGATGTTGTAAGCTTTTCGGCATACTCGAGAGCTGCAATTGTAGCTGGTTCCTTTGCAACTATACGGAAATCTTTTACAAAAAGCTGCAGTTTAGCTTCATCTTTCCAATAAGTTTTCAGAGCCTCCACGTGGTGATTGATACAATAGGAACACTTGTTTGATACAGAAACAACTACTGCCAGCATCTCTTTTAACTCCCTGCTGATGTTGGAATTATTGAACATCACTGACATATAAAGGTCGGAGTGAGCCTTCAGCGCCGAAGGATTAAGACTTTGAACAGAAAGGATGTTAGAAAGCTTACCTCTTTTTTGCTTTACTTCTTCATAAACATCTTTCAATTCAGGCCCAGCTTCGGATTCTTGAATAGTTTTTATAAATGCCATAATTGAAAACACCGATAAATAAAAATGAAACAATCTATTAAAATCATTTTTTTTTTCAAAACATTGAAACCTGAGGCTTTTTTAAATCTACATATTATAATTTGGCTAATTATCTTCAAGGCATTCATGTATTGAACAATATTGTTACTTAAATGGGCTCGAAATCAAACAAGGAAAATGAATAAAATCTATAAGTGTCTATATATGAGGACTTTACAGTTACTGAAATTTTGTGGCATAAGCCTTGTATTAAGGGAATCAGGAATGGGGAACACAGCAAAAAATATAAAATCTGCTGTAGCAGTAAAATACGGCGAAGGAGAACCCGGGTTTAAGGCAACGGGATATGGTGCAATGGCGGAGAAGATAATAAACATGGCAATGGAAAACGACATCCCGGTGCATGAGGACGCCGAATTGATGAGGCAGTTGTCAAACCTCCAGTTCATTGAAAAAGTCCCCGAAGAATTACACGCCGCGGTTGCTGACATACTCTCTTTTATTTACAGGGTCAATGGAAAACACAAAGAGGGTAGTAAAGCAAATGCTTAAGGAGCTATATACAGCAGCAATAGGAATGCTGCCACAGCAAACGCGGCTCGAAGTAATTGCGAATAATATGTCCAATGCTTCTAAACCAGGGTTTAAACGTGAATCTGTCTTCGAGCGGAATCTTTTGGATTCACGGGTAATCTTCTTCAATGTACAAGGTGATGCAGAGCAAAATGATACGTCTGTAGGTTCCTACACTGATTTCTCTAACGGCTCAAATTATCAGACTGACAACCCCCTCGACATCGCCTTGCAGGGAGATGGATTCTTCACTGTCCAGGATGAAGAAGGAAAAATATTTTACACGCGCAACGGAAGATTCACTCTGAATAATACAGGGGATATTGTCACTCCCGACGGAAAATTTCTGATAAGTGAGAATGGTCCATTGAATATTTATGGTGAATATCTTTCTGAAAAATTAATCACAGGTCAGAAAAACGCCGCAGATATAAAAATCAATGAAAACGGCGAAATATTTATAAATGATTATTCAATCGGGAATCTGCTTTTAGCTCAAGTCAACGACTTGCAGACTCTTCAGCGGATTTCTGCATCAGCATTTATTGCAACAGAAGGAACAAACGTAAACTATCTTTCACCGGAAGAAATTCTGGTCAAGCAGGGATGGCTTGAAGAATCTAATGTTGATATCGTTCGGGAAATGGTTGATATGATCGAACTACAAAGGATGTTCGAAGCAGGAAGCAAGGTCATAACAACCAACGAGGGCACCCTGGGCGATTCAATACGTATAGGACGCTTTTATTAAGCGTTCTTATCCATAATTCAGGGAAGTAGTTCAATACAGGGATGTACTTATGGATAAAACTTTGCGGACCGCGTCCACAGGATTATCGTCGCAGCAGCGATATATCGAGATAATTGCAAATAATCTCGCCAATGTAAATACATACGGCTTCAAAAAAGTAAGGCCGGAATTCCAGGATTTACTTTATGAGACTCTCCGCCCGGCTGGCAATACAGCCCGCACAGGCGTTGAGCCACTTAATGAAGTACAAATCGGCTCCGGTACTGAGCTTACAGGCACATCGAGGATTTTTGCACAGGGCGACATTGTCCAGACTAATAATCCACTTGATGTGGCTATTAACGGCGAGGGATTTTTTATAATCCGAAGGCCGGATAATACCTACGCTTACACTCGCGACGGCAGCTTCCAGGTTGATAGGAATGGACAGATTGTTACAAACCAGGGGTATATGCTCGAGCCGGGTTACAGGATTCCGGAAGATGCCATTGAAGTAAAAATGTCTCGAGATGGTGTTATTTCAATACTGACAGAAGGCGGCGTGGACGAGGAAACGATTGGTGAAATTGAACTTGCACGCTTTATTAATCCCGCAGGATTGAGGGCTGTCGGTGATAATCTTTATGTTGAAACACCGGCTTCGGGACAGGTAATATTCGACAAACCGGGCGAAAATAATACCGGATTCCTCTACCAGGCACACCTCGAGACATCGAATGTTGATATTGTGGAGGAAATGGTGAATATGATTACAGCACAGCGATCATACGAATTAAATTCGAAATCAGTAAGAACGGCTGATGATATACTAAATACAGCAGTAAACCTGAAAAGATGATAACAAAAGTTAAAATATTCAGCATTTTGTTGTTACTTATGTTTTTGTATGATTCAAAAACTAAATCAACATTTTCTGGAGAACGACTTGCTGAGGCTTGCATTAGCTATATTGAATCGAAAAGTAATTTTGAAACACAGGTAGAAATACTTCAAGAAATTCCTTCACAAGAATTTGAATCAGATAATATTACAGCCGGAATAAACACTGTTCCGTCTTTATTCAATGGTTACTGTAGACTTGATATCGGGTTTTACGATAGTGAAAGATTAATTAAAACACTGCCTGTATCAGTTAACGTAAGGCTTTTTGGAAATGTTCCCGTCACAACATCAATAATCAACAAAGGGGATGAGATTAGTACCGGTTCATTTAAAATGCTCAGAGCCGAAATTACGGGTATTGACGTTTCAACAATTGCCAAAACTGATGAAATCATTAAAATGAGAGCGTCGGGAAAACTGCCAAAGGGTACTATAATTACAAGCGATTTGCTTAGAAGTTCTGAACAAGTGAAGCGTGGCCAGGAAGTTACGCTATTAGTGCAATCCGGTGCTGTACAGATACTAGCGCGAGGTACTTCATTAAGTGACGCTTCTGTTGGAGAATCAATCAGGGTGCAGAGAGATGGCGCAGGTTCAGTAATTACAGGATTGTTAGACAACGGGGCAATTGTAAAGGTGCAGAGATGAAAACACTTGCTATCATATTTGTATTTGTTGGTATCTGTTCAATTTCTGCTCAGTTCACACAGGAAAACTCCCGTTCGCTTTTTTCCGATGTTAAGGCATTCAGTCAGGGAGACGCCCTAATGGTGCTGATAATGGAAGAAACTCAGGCAGGAAACTCTGCCTCAACAAGCGAAAAAAGAGGTACTGACTTAAGTGGCGGTTTCGACCTGTCAACAGGGACAAGCGCCTCAAACACAAGATTTGATGTTGGGCTCGGCACTGGCAACGAATTTGGTGCAAAGGGTGAAAACTCACGTAGTGAAAGGATACGCTCAAGGATGAGCGTACGTGTTGAAAGCGTTGATCAGAATGGAAACCTGCAGGTTTCTGGAACACGAACTACAAAAGTAAACGGGGAGACACAAAAGATAACAATTTCAGGTCTAGTAAGGCCTGTTGATATTCTGCCGGATAACTCCCTGTATTCATATAGCATACTTGATTTGACACTTACGATAGAGGGCGAGGGCAATCTGACTGAAATCCAGGAACCCGGACTGCTTACACAATTTTTCAGGCTTTTATTTTGAAATGGTGTTTTAGAACATATTGTTTACTTCTAAAAACAGCAATTTTTTCTTTGCTGGTTTTTTCGTTTATAAGTGCATCTGCAGCAAGGCTAAAAGACATAGCAACCATAGAAGGCGTAAGCGGAGTCCAGTTAATAGGTTACGGCCTTGTAGTCGGGCTTAACCAGACCGGTGACAATCAACTTACCTCCTATACAAATCAGTCTGTACTGAACATGCTGAAACGCTTCGGGCTTACAACACCGGGACGCAATACAAGAATGAGAAATGTGGCAGCAGTAATGGTAACAGCAACTGTCCCGACGTTTCTTAAGCCGGGCTCCAAGGCTGATGTTACTGTCTCTTCCCTTGGTGATGCAAGCTCCTTGCAAGGCGGTGTTTTATTAATGACACCTATGTCCACAAAGTCTGGTGTGATTGTAGGATTTGCCCAAGGTGGGTTGTCGGTAGGTGGATACGATTTCCGTTCACTTGGTTCAAAAGTAGGAAGGAATTTTGTAACAACCGGGCGCGTTCCCAATGGATTAATTCTCGAAGATTCTCTAAGCGGAAATTATATCACAAATAACCAGATAAGGGTTGTTCTTGCTGATCCTGATTTTTCCACAATAAACACAATAGCAAACAGCATAAATGGTATCGGTGGAGGCCTTGAAGCAATTCCGCTTGATGCTGCCACGGTACAGGTTACTTTACCTGGGGCTGACCAAACAGAAAATATAAACTTAATCTCACAGATAGAATCGCTGAATGTAAAAAAAGATCCGGTAGCAAGGGTTGTTATTAACGAAAGGACAGGGACTATTGTCGTGGGTGGAAAAGTTGAGTTGTTACCTGCAGTTATAGCTCATGGCGGGCTTGATATATTCATCCAGAAACAAGTGATTGTACCTCAGCCTGCTCCATTTACGATTTTGCCTCCCCGGCCTGTTGAAACGGCAACAATCCAGGCTGAAGAGGAGATAAATAAGTCGGTTCCTTTTGAAGTTACAGGTGCAACAGTGACTGACATAGCTGATGCGCTAAATTTACTGAAAGTCAAGCCGAGAGATTTAATTGCAATATTTCAGGCACTCAAGGAAGCGGGAGCGCTTCAGGGAGAATTAATAATACAGTAATATGGATATCAGTTCTGAATACAGGGTAAAAGTAGATAACGCCATTTCGAGTGTCAAGATGCCTTTGCTCAAATCACTCGAAAAAGCACGTACAGTTGACAAAATTGATGATTCGAAAAAGATTGAGTTTGCTAAGGCTGCACGCGGATTCGAGGCTATGTTTGTCAACATGATGTTCAAAGAGATGAAAAAAGCTCAGCTCGAGGAAAAAGAAAGCGACTTTAGCTTTGGGGCAAACACTCTGGGTTCATGGGCAGATATTCTGCTATCAGAAGAAATTTCCAACCAGGGCACTGGGATAGGAATCGCTGAAAAGATATATGAAAACCTGACAGGAGGTGAGAAATTACCTGTGAACAGGGTGATAAACCCTGAAATGAGTAGAACTAAGCCCGAAATAGCAGGTAGTAATTTCCTCGAAAGAGTTAATTCAAGAATTGATGACTTTGCTGAAATAATTAGTGGTGCTGCAGTAAAGTATGATTTGTCCGAAAACTTAATAAAAGCAGTGATTGCAGCAGAGTCTGCCGGAAAGAAGGACGCAGTCTCAAGCGCCGGGGCAAAAGGCTTAATGCAGTTGATGGATGGAACAGCAGACTATCTCGGGATTAGCGATTCTTTCAATCCTGATGAAAATATTGACGGAGGCTCAAGATACCTGCGAATGATGCTGGATAAATTTGATGGTAATATCGAAACAGCCCTTGCCGCTTATAATGCAGGCCCGGGTAATGTTCTCAAATACGGCGGTGTGCCGCCATTCAGGGAAACAGAAGCTTACATCAAAAGAGTACTAAAATACAACGACTTATTCTGAAACGGAGCTTAAAATGCTTTCAACATTGATGAAATACCTGGAACATGAAAAAAGCCTTCTCGAAAAGCTTCTCGAGCTCGCCATACATCAGCAGGATGCTCTGATTGCTTATGATATGAAAAAGCTCGAAACTATTACAACAGAGCTTGGGAAGTGTGCTACTGAACTCCGCTCCGCCGAAGAAAAGCGCATAAGGCTGCTTATGAGCTGGCTGAATGTCCCCCTAAAGGATGCTGCAAAAATCAGGCTTTCATCTTTCGAAAAGCATGCCCGTGGAGAAGAACTGGAAATGATTAAAAAGATGAAGGATGATTTCAGGGGAATCTTTGTTGAGATGCATGAAAAAAACACGAGCAACAGGGTTCTTGCAAACAGGGCTAAAAGCGGTGTGGAGAGGATGATTTCTCTTTTCTCAAATGGTAACAATATTGTATGTAACGTAAAGGTGTAGAAAATGAGCACTCATGAATACAGGAAGTCGGAAATCTGGGTGATGATTAGAGAACTCATCGAATCTGTCCTCAAAATTAGCGTTAGAATCCCTGATGACGAAATCCTCAACCTAAAGGAAAGAATTCGGGAGAGTTTATCATTATTACCGGAGCATATTGAATACGGATTAAAAGAAGGCAGGAACGCAAAGCGTAGCAAGCATTTCAGGCTGGCGAGGCTTAATCTTGTTCAATGCCGTGAATACCTGAGAATTGCGCAAAGGATGAATTACACTGACAATAAGGAAATTATTGACCAGATTGAGCTCTTTGCTAATCTAATCAGAAAAGAGTATAACTTGATAAAGGTTGATGCCTGATGCCGATGAAGACCCTCGAAATAGGGAAGAGGGCTTTGCTCTCGCAAAGATATGGCCTTGACGTCACCAGTAATAACATAGGCAATGTCAATACAGAGGGGTATTCGCGCAGGACAGCTTCTATATCTGAAACTGATCCACTGCTCAGAAGCGGTATATATTTCGGCACCGGAGCGTTGCCCGGGCAGTTAAGAACTTACCGCGATGAATTCTTCGACAAGGAAATCAGGAACACAATCGCAAGAAAATCCTCCTACGAGTCAGATGAAATTATTTACAAAAAAATTGAGTCAATACTATCAGAGCCATCAGAAGGCGGTATAGGGGAAATTGTAACTGATTTTTTCAAAGCATTTGACGAACTGTCTCTCAAACCGGAATCTATCGCCCACAGGCAAAACGTTGTACATATAGGCAAGACAATGGTAGAGCGTTTTCAACGTGTGGATGCCCAGCTCGCAGATATGCGCACAGATCTCAACAACACTGCATTCACACTGATTGACAAAGCAAACGGGCTTATTAAAAATATTGCATCACTCAATGATAAAATAGCCTCCAGCAAAAATGTTGTCGGCAATGAGGTACAAACGCTTGTTGACAGGCGGGAGCTGGCTCTTGAGGAGCTTTCCGAAATCATTGACATAAGCGTAAGCCATGGTGAAAAAGGGGCCAATGTATTTGTTAATGGAATAAACCTTGCTACAGGCAAAGTTTATGGCAGTATCCGCATCCAGGAAGATATTGACACAAGAACAGGAGAGCGAAGCCTTATTCTTGTTAAACAGGAAGCAGACGGGGCAATTAGAAACAGGTTGAGCCCGAATGGCGGTGAGATAAAAAGCTTGCTCGACCATTATAATTACACATTCGATGGCAGCGAAACATCAAACAGGTTCTCTCTTTCAAAAGAACTGAATGAATATGCGAATGCTATTGTCCAGAATGTAAATGATTTGATGGTTACCGGCTATGGACTGAATGATACCACAAGCCCTGCACCAGGTAGGAACTTCTTTGAACCGCTTACAGGCAATGCCACTGCAGCCACGATTGAGGTTGCGAAGGATATTCTCGATAACCCCCGGAATATGCCGCTTTCATCAGCACCGGGAGAATCGGGTAATTCTGAGATTGCCAGAAGCATTGCACGTATTCTTGACAGCTCTTCATTTTTAAACGGGCAGAGTCCAACTGAGTATTATTCAGGGATTCTTACAAAAATCGGCAACCTTGGCAAAGATGCTGAACACGGCGCAAGCACAACCAATATGCTCGAAGAACAGTTGCAAAACCAACGCGAATCTGTGATAGGAGTCAATCTTGATGAAGAAGCAATAAATCTTGTAAAGTTTCAAAAAGCATTCGAAGCTTCAGCAAGAATATTATCTATGACCGATGAAATCCTTGCAACAATAGTCAATCTCGGCAGGTAATGAGAATAACGCACAATAGTATATTCAGTCCTTTTCTCAGGCAGCTCAACGATACCCAGGAAAGCCTGGAGAAAAACAATATAAGGCTTACAACAGGTAAAAACCTCATACATCTATCCGACAAGCCTGAAAGCATTGTTGACATTAAAAAAGCAAACAAACTCGTTTCGCAGAATGAAAATTACCAGCGTATTATAAATGAGACAAAGCAGGAGCTTTCGGCAGTAGATGATTCACTTAGGGCGATAGGAGATTACCTCCAGGAAATCCGCCAGCTTTCAATTGATGCAACAACTGCCGGCAACAGTGCTAATTCTGATGTTCTCGGAACTTACATACGTGGTATTCTCGATGATATTATTACTGTTGCTAACATTGATTTCGGAGGGAAGTTTTTATTTGCAGGTACAGCAACAAAAGCTGAATCACTTGATACAAGCCTCGGCAGCAGCATATACCCCTATGAAATAATCACCGGGACACCCGATTCAAGCAATCCATCAGGCCTGGCTGTAGTATTCAAGGGCAATAACAATAACAGGATTGTCAACAGGGACAATAATTCGGAAGAAATTATCAATGTAAAGTCTGATATAATCTTTGGTGCAAATGGTGTTGAAACGCTTGAGACTATTATAGATATTTATAATGTCCTGAATTTTACACAATCCGGCAACCCGCGTACCAACGCCGAGTTGATATCAAAAGAAGAGCTTGCACAACTCAATGACATGCAAAAACAACTTGCAGATGCCTATGACAATATTAACTCTGCTGCATCTCAGAATGGCGCTAAACTAAATCGTCTGGAAACCCTTGATCTACTTTTGCAGGAGGAAAATACAAGGCTGAAGGCATTTCGTTCTTTGAAGGAAGATACGGATTATGCAAAAACACTGGTAGGACTTCAACGTGACGAAACATCGCTTCAATACACGCTCCAGGTTGGCGCCCGGCTTCTGCAAAACACCCTATTTGATTTTCTTGGATAAGCTTCCTAAATTGTCAAAATGAAATCAAGCACCCTCATAGCTATTATAATTGGATTCGCAAGTATTTTTGGGGCTTTCTACTGGGAGGGAGGTTCATTTGATACCCTGTTTCTTCTACCTCCAATGCTGATTGTTTTTGGCGGAACGCTGGCAGCGGGTGTTGCAGGTACATCCTATGAACAATTTAAAAGAATGCCGAAACTTATAGCTCTTTCCTGGAACCCGCCCAAATACGACATAGAAAAAATAATCAGCAGAATTGTGATTTTTGCTGCGATTGCCAGGCGCGAGGGTATTTTATCCATTGAAACAAAGCTAAATGAAGTTGAGCATCCATTCCTGAAAAAACTATTCCAGATATGTATTGACGGCGCCGATCCTGAAACACTAAAAGAAATCGTTGATTCTGAGATATTGCACATCACGGAACGCCACGAAGCAAATATCCAATTCTTTACAAAGATGGGTGGTTATTCACCTACAATGGGTATCATCGGAACAGTTATGGGTCTTATAGCAACTCTTGCCGCAGCAGGGGATGACCCGAATGTACTTATTCATCACATTGCTTCTGCATTTATCGCTACAATGTGGGGTATCCTGATGGCTAATATGTTCTGGTTCCCCATTGGGGACAAACTACGTACAATGCACGACGAGGAGATGTCGCTCTACCAGGTAATGCTGGACGGAGTAAACGGAGTACAGCTTGGCGAAACTCCTACTGTTATCCGTGCCAAGCTTATTAGCGCATTCCCGATTTCACAGCAGGAAGAATACCTTTCACGCCAGAAGATAGCTACTGACAAGGCAATTTCAATGAAAGTACCATCGCAGGCAGGCATTGTTCAAAAAAACGAAAAAAGCAAAAAAGATGGTAAACCTGCCCCCCAGGTCGGAAACGAAGTACGTATAAATCCCATCCCATCTAATTTTATGAAGAAGAAATAGATGGTTTCCCTTAAAACCTTAAAAATACTATATTGTTGATATTTTTTTTTGAATCATAAAAAATTCCGAATCGCGATTAAAACCCCGGTTTCTACTGCTTTCCTCATCTTTGATTAAAACGGGGTCCAGACAAAGCTGAGGAATGGGGCTGCAAAAGGTTCTGTGAAAAAAGCAATGCCAAAGTCAGCGGAGAATTGTGAGTTATAAAGCCGGAAACCAAGAAGAACAGCAGTGTTAGTTGGTTTGGCAATGTCGTTATTCCACAATTCGCCAATAAAATTCAGTCCTTTCCATGAAGAGAACTTAGTGTCCAACCCCAACGCTATACCAAATGCGCCGTTTGTGTATCGCAAGTCATCCTGTTCATTGTTGAACTTTACTATATAGAGGTTTTTATCGCCCGCCTTATAAAACAAACTGCCTGTAAGCCTTGATTTTGCACCGGTGAATGTTGCTGTTGCATAGCCGTGTAGAAGCCTGTTGTTGTGATTTACAAATGCCATGTTGCCGCCAAGTGCAAAGCTCATATAACCCTGCATCGTTTCGAATGGTACGGTAAGGAATGTAGTTTTTAAGTTGAAATTTGATAACTGGTCTGATGCAGGTATAAAGGGTATTATGGACCGGCCAACGGTAAAGGAGAAGTAATCTGTAATTCCGGCGCCAGCATAGAAAAACAGCCCTTCGAACATACCTGCAAAATGGTCGCCTTTTATAGCTTCAGCTGTTGGAAGAAAATATACCCTGTGAGAATGTTTGTAATACTCTTGTTCAGGTACTATTTCTACAATCTGGTTAGCGTAAATTGTTGCAAGGCCTATATCGGTGCTAATGTCAAATCCGTCTCCTTCTTCAGGATGGCTTCGCATTTCGCGTATAAACCCGGTAATCAAATCACCGTTATTCAGTCTTACAACATACTTGAATTGATCTGTAGGTGCTATTTTGCGGGGCAGCTCTTCAAGTGAATAAGCATTTATACTTAGTATTACTAATATGATGGGGGCAAATATTTTCATGAAATTACTGCTTCGCCTTTTTCTGAAAGAGCAAGCTGGCCGCAAGCGGCATTAATGTCAATTCCAAATGTATCTCTCACTATAGCCACACCACCAAACTGCCTGATTTCATCAGCAAAAGTGAGGACTCTTGCTATCGGTGTTGGCTTAAGCTCCTTTGCAATTCCCTGTGGGCTTGTAAATGATATGTCGTTGAATGGTATTATATTTATTCTTGACGGGACACGCTTAGAGATTTTTGAAAGACGCTTGGCATCTTCAATTGAGTCATTCAAGCCGTCGAACGGTATATATTCATAAGTAACAGGCATTTTTGTATTGCGGTAATAGTATTCAATTGCATCCATCAACTCGGAGATTTGCCATTTTTCAGCAATAGGCATAATCTTCTCACGAACACCATTTGTTGTCGCATGTAGCGAAATTGCCAGCTTTGGAGGATGTTTTTCATCAGCAAATGCATAAATCTTAGGAACAACACCGGAAGTTGAAACTGTAATTCTTTTTCTTGAAAGCAGACCTGCTTTCTTATCTGAAAGTATATTCACGGATTTCATAACATTGGTATAATTCTGGAATGGCTCGCCCATTCCCATAAATACTATGTTGTCAATTTTCTGCCCGGTTAATTTTTCTGCTTCAATTACCTGGCAAACAATTTCACCGGGAGATAAGTTCCTGATAAGCCCCAGAGTTCCGGTTGCACAAAATGTACACCCCAGGGCACATCCCGCCTGACTGGATATACAGAGTGTTGAGCGAATAAGTTCATTTTCTTCACTTAACCAGGGCATAAAAACAGCTTCAACAGAATTACCATCTAAAAGTTTGAACAGAAATTTTATTGAGCTGTCAGTTGACTTGAATGATTTTGTTTCACGATATGCATCAAATGTGTAATGGGTACTTAAACTTTCCCTAAGTTCCTTTGAGAGCGTTGTAATTTTAGCAAAGGATTTTACCTTTTCCGAATATATCGCACGGAAAATCTGTTCGCCGCGAAACGACGTCAGGCCGACTTCCACAGCTTTCTCGCTTAGTTCATATAGAGTATAATCATATATAAGTTTCTTGCTCATTAATTTGCGATGAAATTAATCAGTTTGTTTGGTACAAAAATCACTTTCCTGATTTGCTTTCCTTCAAGATATTTCTGAACCTTTTCATCCTTAAGTGCAAGCGATTGTATTTCATCCTGTGGCATATTGGGCGGCGCCATTAATTTTGCCCGAATCTTGCTTAATACCTGAACGACATATTCAATTTCTTGTTTTACGATTTTGCTTTCGTCCCAATCAGGGAATTTTTGAAGCACAATAGACTCTTCATGTCCGAGCCTGTGCCAGAGCTCTTCAGTAATATGCGGGGCAAAAGGTGCAAGGCACAACAAGAATCTCTCCACAGCGGATTTTGGTTTAATGCTGCTTTTGCTAAATTCATTCATGAATATCATCATTTGCGAAACTGCAGTATTAAAACCAAGATTTTCAATATCTTCAGCTACTTTCTTAATTGTACTGTGCAGGATATATTCTTGTTCTTTATTTAATCCAATTTCCCGGATATCTTTTAAAATATTCCCGCTTTCATCTACAATCATTCTCCAGACACGACCCAGAAAGCGATTGACGCCTTCTATCCCGGTTTTTGACCAAGGCTTGGATGCTTCGAGTGGGCCGAGGAACATTTCAAACATTCTTAAGGAATCTGTTCCAAACTCTGCGACAACATCATCCGGATTAATAACATTTCCGAGAGACTTAGACATCTTGCGCCCGTCCTCGCCCATTATCAGCCCTTGATGGAACAGCTTTTTGAAAGGCTCTCTGGTTGATACATATCCGTAGTCGTAAAGCACTTTGTGCCAGAATCTTGCATAGAGCAAGTGAAGAACGGCGTGTTCTGCGCCTCCTACGTAAAGGTCTACGCCTCCAGGCTGCATCCAGTATTTTTCTTTTTCGAAGTCGGCAAATATTTCGGAATTGTGTGGGTCGGTATAACGGAGGTAATACCAGCATGAGCCGGCCCATTGGGGCATAGTGTTAGTTTCATATCTTGCCTTTTTTCCTGTCCTTTTATCTATGAAATTTACCCACTCATCCACGGTTGCAAGAGGTGACTCCCCTGTTCCTGCCGGTTTGTATTCTTTTACAACCGGAAGCACCAAGGGAAGTTCATCATTATTAAGCGTCCGGCGTGTGCCATCATCGAAAAATATTATCGGAATCGGCTCGCCCCAATATCTCTGTCGGGAAAAAAGCCAGTCTCGAAGTTTGAATTGTACTTTTCCCCTCCCGATTCCTTTGTTTTCAATCCACACAATTGTTTTTGCTATGGCTTGTTGTGTTTTCAGTCCGGTAATGATTAATTCAGGGCCTTCTGAGTTAACTGATATTCCATTCTTTTCAATATATGCCTCTTTCCGGATGTCAATATCGCTGCCATCTTCAGGGGAAACAACCTGAACTATAGGCAAATCAAATGCCTTTGCGAACTCATGGTCACGCTCATCATGACCGGGCACTGCCATGATAGCTCCGGTGCCGTAATGAACCATCACATAATCAGCGATTAGAATAGGAATCTCCATGCCATTAGCAGGGTTAACGGCTTTTGCCCCTGTGAATATCCCTGTCTTTTCTTTATCCGTTTTTGCACGCTCAACTTCGCTTTTCAGCGTTGATTCCCGAATATAAGAATCAATCTCTTTCTTTTGTTCAGGGCTGGTAATTTCTGGCACAAGGGGATGTTCGGGAGCAAGCACCATGTATGTAGCGCCGAATATCGTATCCGGTCTTGTTGTGAATACTTTGATTACCTCGTCTGTTCCGGATATGGGGAATTCAATCTCAGCTCCTTCGCTTCTTCCAATCCAGTTAATCTGCATATCCTTTGTGGAACGTGGCCATTCCACCAAATCCAGGTCTTCGAGAAGACGTTGGGCATATTCGGTGATACGAAGCATCCACTGGCGCATTGGCCTTCGTTCAACGGTATAGCCTTTTTCTCGCCATTCTTCTACCTCCTCATTAGCGAGTACTGTTCCGAGTTCCTCGCACCAGTTTACAGGTTTCATATCAATGTATGCAAGCCGCCGGGAATCCCTGTAATATTCGATCTCCTTTTCATTTTTCAAATTGCCGGGTACGGGTAATACATTTATATGCCTTGCTCTTTGCTGTTCGTGGTCATACCATGAGTTGTATATCAGAAGGAACATCCACTGTGTCCATTTGTAATATTCCGGTTTTGTGGTGTTTATCTCACGCGACCAGTCATAGCCAAGCCCCAGCATTTTGAGCTGTTTTTTAAAGGTAGCAATATTGTTCTCAGTGGCTGTGTTAGGGTGGATCCCAGTTTTCATCGAATATCGCTCTGTGGGCAGGCCAAATGCGTCAAATCCCATAGGGTGCAATACATTAAAACCTTTCATTCGCTTGTAGCGGGCGATTATATCAGTTGCTGTATAACCCTCAGGATGACCGATGTGCAACCCACTGCCACTCGGGTAGGGGAACATGTCAAGTACATAGTACTTTGGCTTTGAATCATCCTCATTTACTTTGTTTATATCGTTTGCTTCCCAGTACTTTTGCCACTTGGGTTCAATTTCATCATACGGATAAGATGCCATTTCTTCCGGTTTCTTTTAGAATTAAAACAACAAAATTAATAAAAAGCGAGTGTAATTAGCAGAAAAGAAACGGAGAAGCTTATATCATTCTTCTTGCCTTTAGCTCAAGGTACTTATTGATTGTTTTTACGGTCAGCTCTTTTGGTTTGGTGAGGATGCTCTGGATGCCATATTTGCCAAGTTCAGCAACGATTTCCCTTTTTTCGTAATCCAGCTTTTCTGCGATGATTCCTGTATAAATATCTCGTATTCTCTCAGAGTCTTTGTACATCAGTTGTTCAAGTTCTGTATTTTCAAAGAAAATAGCAACCAGCAGGTGGTAGCGTGCTATTGCTCTCAGGTAGTGTAAATAGCGCTTCATACCGGATATTGTATCGAAATTTGTAAATAATAGCACAAGGCTCCGCTGGTTGAATTTTTGCCTGATTAACGAATATAGCAACTCGTAGTTATGCTCGGGAAATTGGGTCTTTTGCCTGTAAAGTATCTCGAGTAAGCTCTTCAACTGGCTGCCACGGTTATTAGCGGCTACAATGGAATCTATTTCTTTGTGAAATGTTATCAAGCCCGGTTTATCTTTCTTTTGCAAGGCAATGTTAGATATCACAAGGCTGGCATTTATCGCGTAATCCAGCAGGGTCATTCCTCCGAAGGGCATTTTCATTGTCCTGCCCATATCAATTACTGAATAAACATTCTGAGACTTCTCATCCTGGAATTGATTTACCATCAGTTCATCACGCCTTGCAGTTGCACGCCAGTTTATTGTGCGGTAATCATCCCCCTGAACATACTGCCGTATCTGCTCAAATTCAAATGTGTGCCCGATTTTACGGATTTTCTTAAGGCCAAGCTCCTTAAGCCTGAAACTTATTGCCAGTAATTCATACTGGCGCATTCTAAGGAATGATGGATAAACAGGCACTGTGGCTTTTGCTGGTATCTTGAATCTCCGCTGCAACAGACCAAATCTTCCTTCGACAAATGCATTAAAATCTCCAAAACTGTATTCTCCTCGAGTGAAAGGTGTTAGAGTGTAATTGATATGCCTTGCTGACTCAGGACGGATCTTTGTGTGAAAAACCATATCTCTTATCTGGAACTGAGGAGGGATTTCATCGAATATAATCACACTGTTCGAACCGGGGAATGTGCTTGTCAGCCTGATTGTAACGGGATTTTCATCGCCATTGGAGAACATGTCCGGCAGCAGCCTTTTGCCTGATATTATTTTGCCTCTTCCTGTAAGTGTAAATAAGTCAATAAATAGAAGACCAATGAAGGTATAAAAGACAATTTTGGCAACTATACCGATAGTTGGAAAGAAGAATCCCATAATAAATACAAATACTATTACACCGAGATAATAGTAGAAATTGCTATTCAGGTAAAGGTTTCCAAGTAACTTCATCAGCGGGGAACCTCAACTTTCTGTATCAGGTCTTTGATTATATCTTCCTCGGTGATTCCTTCCATCTCCTTGTCCGGGGTGAGAATCAACCTGTGGCGCAGAACCGGGTATGCTACGTACTGGATGTCATCAGGCGTAATAAAATCCCTGCCGCTCAACGCAGCATATGCCTTGGATGCCTGTAATATTGCAACAGATGCCCTTGGGGAGGCGCCGAGAAACAACGAGTGATGATTCCTGCTCCCTGTTACTATATTAGCTATATAATTAAAGAATTTCTCCTCTACATGAATAGAGCTGACTGTGTCTTTCAACGATTTCAGCTCTTCTGAATTAAGGATTTTATTTATGCTTTCGAGATCCATGTGGTTCTTGTCTTCATGTTTCAATTTCAATAATTCTGTTTCTTCGTTGTTAGTTGGGTAATCAACTTTGATTTTGAAGAAAAATCTGTCAATCTGCGCTTCGGGCAAGCGGTATGTTCCCTCCTGTTCAATAGGATTTTGGGTCGCGATTACAATAAAGGGGAATCCGAGTTTATAACGCCTGCCGCTGACTGTAATCTGACGCTCTTCCATTACTTCAAAAAGTGCTGCCTGCGTCTTGGCAGGTGAGCGGTTGATTTCATCTACGAGTACAATGTTTGAGAATATCGGGCCGCTGCGAAATTGAAATTCTGCAGTTTTAGGATTGAATACATCTGTCCCGATAATATCCGAAGGCATCAAATCCGGTGTGAACTGGATGCGCATAAACCCGGTGTCCAGAGTTTGAGCCATGATTTTAGACATAAATGTCTTTGCAATCCCGGGCACGCCTTCCAGTAGGATATGCCCTTCGCAAAGAATTGCTGCAATTATCAAGCGGGCTGTTTCTTTCTGCCCGATTATTTTCTTCGATAATTCCTGCTCGACAAGGCTGACTTTTTCACTGAAAAGCGAGAGGTCAATCCTACTTTTAAATCCATTCGGCAGGTGCTCGTTTTGTTGTTCCATATTTTCCCTTTTTATAAAATTCCTGCATCATATTGTTTAATTCAATTAGCTGATCGGTGCTCAGGAAACTGAGCGATTGTATTTCTCTGATTAACGAAAACAGCTTTGCAACTTTCTTTTCCGTCATGCCTGTTTTGCCTGCAAGTGCAATTATTTCATTAGTATTAAATTCCCTTATATTAATATAGAATCTTGTCCGAATAAATTCCCTGAAATGCTTTATTTTTTTCCCTGCAAGCGATTTGTGTGTCGCTGAATTAAAATATAGCTCAGAGATAGTCTTAACGAAATCAACCGTTGTATTTCTCGGAGAGGGAATCACAGGAATAATTCTCTGCCTGCGTTTGATTCCGAATACAAACATTGCGATTATACCGGCGGTAATCAGATAGAGTCCCCAGGTCAGGTTTTCATTGGTCAGTATTACCTGGAAGGGGGATAAAGAGTGTTTGGATGTACTTTTATAGTGCTCATCCCAGATTATATTTGTATCGTTGAAATATGAAAATACTTTTGCTGCATATTTATGGTTACTACCTTCCAGAAAGTTTATGTTTGTGAATGCAAACGGGGAGCAGTGCAGGTAAAATTCCCCCTCCCCAAATTTTACTTTTAAGTAATTAACATAGGTGCTGTCTTCAAAACCGAGTACGGTTGTATTTTCATGGTCCCAGAAGTTTAAGTAATAACCGAATCGACCGTAGTTAAACCTGTAATGTTTTTCGCCGAATTCAGGATTCGCCATTCTTGTAGTAATAAAAGTTTTATCATTATCAACCAATCCGAATTGAGGCATAGGGATGTAAGTATATGAATAGTTAGTAAACAGTGTATCCATCAGTAGATTGCTAAAACCGTTTGATGAAATGAATACTTTATTGCCCTTACTTACAAAACCAAGCAATTCAATTAAATCGCTTTCATCAATTCTCGCGTATTCATCAATAATTACATATGTGTATTTATCAACATTAGCATAAATAGAATCAAAGCCGTTTCCGAGAAACTGGTAAGCAGTAGAGTCAACATTAATGATGGTGTTTCCACCTGCAATGTCCGGCAGAGTTTGACGCAAAGCATAAGCTCCATAAGGCCATTTGTGTTTTTGCGAGAATGATGGCCGCCAGTTAAGCTCCTTTGGTGAAAAGAACTCGATTATTATAACACCGAGAATAATGATTCCAAAGAATATGAAATATGCTGTTTTGTTCCTCAAGCAAGCTTCTCCAGCATTGAATCAAATTCCTGTTTAATGCTTTTGAACTCTATCTCTCCGATCGGGAAATCGCCATACCAGATAAAATCAAATATAAGACTGAGTCTGATGAAGTTCTGCTTTAATCCGGAGTCTTGTATTTCCTGCTCATAATGGTGGTTGGTTTTGTCCACTCCCCATGTTATTATACTTCTATCGGTTAATCTTTTGAGAACAAACAGGTAATATAGGCGTACAGCCCTTCTTAACTGATTTTCCGCTATTGTCTTCCTTATTTCTACTTCGAAATTTATTTCATGCAGGTCTTCATCTGAAAATGATGCTTTTCTGCGTACTACATTTATGTCAGGAACAATCATTGCCTTATTGCCGGACCTGTTTA
Organism: uncultured Hyphomicrobiales bacterium; assembly: GCA_964454975.1. Classification (GTDB taxonomy): domain Bacteria; phylum Bacteroidota; class Ignavibacteria; order Kapaibacteriales; family UBA2268; genus CAYVVD01. The sequence continues at coordinate 81,912 of CAYVVD010000004.1, forward strand.
CGAAGTAAAGAATTAATGCAAACACTAATATCAACGCAATAAAAAGCAAGCCTTTGTACTCGTTAAGGCCTCGTGATATGAGGTTATTATAAATCCAAAGGCGGATTTTCCACAGGAGTTCTTCCCACCATGAGGCATCAACAGGTTCCTTCTTCCAGTCGTAATTTAAGTCTGAATCTTTCCGTAGCGATGCAAGTGTGCTTTTCTTTATCTTTGATTCAATTACAGTGGCTGAGTCAATATTTTTTTGTACCCAGGATGTATCGAAAACATTCAGGTTATAATCAGATTCAGGATCATCCCGCATTGCCTCCTGCATTGGTGATTCTGCAATGAGGAAAGTTGAAAGAAGAAAAATTAGAAATATATAATGGGAAATGCGTTTACTCATTCCCTTTATCCATCTCAGATTCCATTTCGTCAAGCCGGTTCATAAGAGTTGGCGCCTCTTTTCTTTCAACCAAGTTGAAGAAATGGAAAGTAAACATGATATAAAAAATGGCTGTAAACAATGAACCCAAAGCAGCTAAAATCCCAAACAATGTTCTTAATATGCTGTCAAATGTAGAAGGTTCGGCCATTACATCAATACTGAAAATTCCGGTAAGCATTATCTGAATGTATAGGGGCAAGAAGAAAATACCGGAAAGAGTAGCGGCGATTAAATATGTAACTATTGAATAACCAAGTGTAGGCCACCAATAGCCTTTCACAAGCTGAAAGCTTCTTTTCATTGCATCAAAAATGCTTCGTTTTTCAAAAATCAAAGCCTGCGGGCCTAATATTAAAGAAACTATGAAATATATAAATGGAATAATTGACAGGAGAATCAGAGCCAGTGTGATAAATGGGCTAATTACAGCCGGTAAAAGAATTATCAAGTAAGCACCTGCAAATAGTAATCCCAATAACAAATTATAACCGAGAAGTGGCAGCACTTGTTTCAGCACACTTTGGAATACTTCATTCAGTGGAATTTTTGTCCTTTCTTCGTAAATATACAACTTGAAATACCCTAGAACCACTGCCATAAGTGCAAGGACGCCAAATAGGTTTAAAGCTGCTGAAACCAATGAATTAAACATCATCCCAAACGGGTCAGCAATCCTTGTGGCGCTTACTGAACCAAACGAACCCATATTGCTGAATACTTCCTCAAAGTAAAAACCAATAAAAATTCCCCCGGCAATAAAAAATGGCCCTGCAATAAAGAGGATAGCCGGAAAAAAAGAAGAAAATTCATGCCTGATAAACATAAATGTTGCATTCAATAATCCGCCTAAATCGCGGACTGCGCGTACTTGTACTATTTTATCGGTTCCGTTATTCATAATGTTTCCCTATCATTTTTCTTAATTTCATCGGGTAATACCAGAAATAAAAAGTTAAAAACGCAAGTGATAAAATTATTATTGCCCAGTTAATTACCGGGCTAATTTGGTAATATCTCGTTACAAAAGCCTCTATAAATGCTGCAATCATGAATAAGGGGACAAGACCCACCAGCATTTTCATTGCCTGCCCGGCTCCGCGTTTAAATGATTCCATCCGCGAATATGTTTTAGGGAACAAAAAGCTCTTGCCTATTATGATTCCTGCAGCGCCTGCTATAACGATTGACGTTAATTCAACAGTTCCATGAATCATGACTGTACCAAATGCAGTCCAAAACAATTCGTGGTCCCAGAAGAAGCTAAAGAATGCACCGATTCTGATTCCTTCTACAACAATTTTATAGGCAGCCCCGACAATAAGGATGATCCCATGAGAAAAAACAAAAAAGGAAACCAGGATATTATTGAACATAATGTAAAGAAACATGAAGACCTGTTTTTGCTTGTAGATTCCCAGTGGATCTCCATTTTCTATGTTGCTTAGGGTTTGGTTAATGTAACCGTCGCCAATTATGCTTCTGACAAATGTATCATCTATTGCATTAGATACTACACCTGTTAGTATGCCCAGAACAAAGACAGCAAGTGAGGTTAGAATGAATTTATAGTTATCTGCAACAGCGCCGGGAACTTCGTATAACCAAAATTTTTTAAATCTTTCTATCCCTTCTTTTTTATTTTTATAAATCTTAATGTGTATCCTTGAGCTAAGGCTGTTGAGGAATTTGGCAGTTTTGCTCCCGGGATAGAATGTTTGAGCATATGAGAGGTCGTCCATTGTTTCTACGTAATAATCAGCTAATTTATCCGGGTTGATATCAGAGCTGTCGGAAATCATTTTTTCGAATTGAACCCATTTATCGCGGTTCTTTTGCAGGAACTGAACTTCTCTCATTGAATTTAATGCTTGATTTTAGTGTACTTCAAATTATGAAATAATTGAGTAATGGAAAATCTTAAAATTGAGACAACGCATAATGTCCTCCTCGAATACCCTGTCGCGAGTATAGGGGACAGGCTGCTTGCATATATAATTGACCAGTTCATACTTGTGATATATTATATCGCCGTGATAAGTTTGATAATTGAATCCCGGATGGATGTCTCTGATGATGTTGGAATTGCTTTATTCATAATCTTCATTGCAGGGCCGATTATTTTTTACGAATTACTTTTTGAAAATATAATGAATGGCCAAACACCCGGGAAAATAATAATGAAGATACGCGTAATTAAGCAAGACGGTTCATCTCCAGGAATTGGCAGCTTTTTTCTCAGGTGGCTGCTACGGTGGATAGAAATACCTCTTACCGGTGGCGTTGCCGCAATTATTGCTATTGCAATGAACGGCAAAGGGCAGAGAATAGGAGATATGGCGGCAGGGACAACGGTCGTAAAAGTTGAGAAAAAAGAGAACCTCGAGGACACGATTTTCGAGAAAGTAGATGATGATTATGAAGTTGCTTTCCCTGAAGCAGCAAACCTGAATGATGCTCAGATTAGTATCGCAAAAGAATTATTAAATCAGTATAGTATGCAGGATGTTAGCGACACAGTTGTCGGAGCTATTTATAAAGCCAAAAGAACCTTTGAGAAGAAAATGGGAATTAAAAGTGATTACTCCCCGGATGTATTCTTCAGGCTTGTGATAAAGGACTATAACAAGATTCACGGAAATTTATGAGTACAAAAGACTGCCCATATTGCGATGGTAACTGCAAGGATTTGTGTAAAAAAGACAAAAAAGACAAAAAAGACAAAAAGAAAAAGAAGAAAAAATAATCGTAAGGGCAGTTCTTCCAAAGTGGTGTGGCTATGCCGGTGAAACGCAAAATCTATAAACCATTTATTTATTAATATCTATTCTTTTCTCTTCCACTAATTCCAATGCTGTTTTTTCGTCCCTCCATGACACAGAATCATAAGTATTTGTACCCTTGTAATTACTAAACCAGCTTTCCAGTTCACCCAATGCAGTATTGTACTTCTGTCGAAAATCGTTAAATGTTTGCGCCCGGATTGACTGCAAATTGGTATCAGCGGGGATTGCAACTATCCAGCTTGTTGAATTGCTTCCTTCGTGCATATCCATAACTCCAAGCGGGGTTGTTTCAATAAGTGTCGCAGTTTCGATTTCCCGGCACAGTACCACTATATCAATCGGAATTGGTGAATCCTTATCGTCAATATTTGTTGATGGAACAAACCCAATATTGCCAGGTGAAGGAAGGTAGCGGATTATCCTGTCGCTCCCATCGTGCTTGTCCATAACAAATCCTGCCTTTTTAATGTTGTAATCAATCATCTGGGCGCTGCCGGCAGGCATTTCTATAACTGCATGCAGGTTCCCGGCATGAGAATATGTAGCAAGGTGGTAATAACTGAATTTTTCGCAAGAAAAAAACGCAAATATCAGTATAAAAGTTAAAAGTGTTAATCTCATTATTCTATTCCGAAGACGTCGGACATTATTTTCTTTACGATTAACTTGCGAGAGCCCATCAGTGCTATATCCATTTCCTTGTAGTTAATATGATTAGCAAAAAAAAGGACATTGTCTTTTATTTCGTACCAGCCGACATACCATGCCGAGCCATCATCAGACATACCTGTTTTCGCATATAACTTATACTTAGGCGTTTTTTCCTCGATCATTATTCTCTTTGTGTCTTCGATGACTTGTTTTTTGAAGGGCAATTCGCCGGAATAAACTTCCCGAAGGAAATCAACCTGCTCAAGTGGGGTGATTTTCAGCGTTCCATTCAGCCAGAACTCATCTATGTCATAATCACCAATTTTTTGATTGCCATAATTAACTTTGTTGAGGAACTTTTGCATTTTCTCTTTGCCAACGCGTCTTGCCATTTCCTGGTAGAACCATACAACCGAATACTTAAATGCAGATTTCATGTTATGGTCGTTATTTGCATGTTGGGACTGGCGCAAAATCTGATCCCAGGGAAGTTTCTCATCAATACTTACAACAGCCTCAGTCTGAAGCGCAACCATCGAATTAAATACTTTGAAAGTTGATGCCGGTGTATAGCGGGTATTACATTTATCTCGATTAAAGAACAGGTATTTATTTTCAGCCTGGTTGTAAATTACAATGCAACCTTCGTATCCAAGGTCATTATAATATTTTTCAAAATCTTTCCTGTCTTCGCTGGAGATACCGCAAGAAGCAATTAAAAAACAAATTAGAAGAAAGCCTGCTATTTTCATTTATCCCTCGTTGAAACCCATTCTTTTCAGCCACCGCTTTACCTGGATCGAATTTTGCGTTGGCGTGGGTCTCAATTTAAGAAATTTATTGAAGTCGTTAGCAGCGTCGAAATTCTTATTCAACTCGCGGTAAACCATTCCTCGATTTAAATAAACAGGTGCATATTCAGGATTGATTTCTAATGCGAGGGTAAAGTCTTCAAGTGCTTTTTTATGGTAATTAAGCTTCATATAAGCGATGCCGCGTCCGAGATATGCCTGAATCAATTTATTATTTAGCGCAATTGAACGGGAGAAATCCATTATGGCTTCTTTGTGGTTTTTGAGGATGTTCTGGGCATTTCCCCTGCCGAGATAAGCTACAGTAAACTGGCTATCCAATTCAATTGCTTTGTCATAATCCAGGATAGAAACAAGGAATTTCTTTGAATTGTATTTAGCGTTTGCCCTGTTGTAAAGTATTCTGGGCGAATTAGGTTTTAATTTTAAAGCTTCATCATAATCAATAATGGCATTTTCATACTGCTTTAATGCAAAGTATGCAAAGCCCCTGTTGTTATGCGCATCTGCAGAGTTCGGGATTAACTGAACTACTTTATTGAAATCCCTGATTGCACGGCGGTAGTCTTTGAGTTTGCATAGGACAAGGCCTCTATAATTATAGGCAAGTTCAGAGGATTCATCAATCATAATTGCCCGTGTGTAATCCTTAACTGCTTCTTGAAAATTGCCAAGATTCCCATTTGCAATACCCATATATATATAGGCTTCATCATTCTTCTTGTCGTGCCTGATTACCTTCTTATAATCCTCAATGGCCTCTTCGTATTTTTTTTGCTCGAAGTAAACATTTGCACGATGCAGATAGGAGTTTGCGTGTCCGGGATTTAATTCGATAGCCTTATTAAAATCCTCTAATGCACTGTCATATTGCTTTTGCAGGAATTTGCAATAACCTCTCTTATAGAAGGCAAATGAAAACTCTTCGTTTAATTTAATTGCGCTTGTAAAATCAGAATGCGCTGATTTAAACTGATTTAAGTCCAGATAAACACTCCCACGCTTGAAATAAGCAAAAGAAAAATTCGGGTTGAGTATTATTGAATTGTTAAAATCGTAAAGGGCTTTTCGCAGGTCTTTTTTCATTACATAAGCATTCCCACGCTTGAAATAAGCAAATGCAGCCATGGGGTTAAGGTCAATGGCCTTTGTATAGAACTCTATTGCCTTGGGCCAGTTTTCTGCCTCGTAGCTAAGGTCTCCCTTGTCAATAAATAGTTCCGCTTCTTTTATGTCTACGCCAACTGACATTTTAGCTAAATCTACAGTTTTTATATATAATTTCTAATCGGTATTTTTATTGCAATATTAATATAATACAAAATAAATATACGGATTTGGGATGAGCAAGAAAGTGTTAGTGCCTATAGCAAGTGGCAGCGAAGAGATGGAAGCAGTTGTAATCATAGATTTACTGCGCCGTTCGGGCTGTTTAGTTATTGTTGCCGGTGAGAGTGAATTAATTACTTGTTCAAGAGGAGTTAAGATTGTTCCTGATAAATTAATCGACCAGATTGATGAAAATGAAGAATTCGATGCAATTGTCCTTCCGGGTGGCGGCCCCGGTACTGAACGCCTTTCCGAAAACGAGCATTTAAATAATCTGCTTAAAAATCATTCTGAAAACAACAAATTGACAGGTGCAATCTGCGCTGCACCGACAATTTTACATAAGAATAACCTGCTTAAGGAATCTGATAAGATTACCAGCCATCCCGGTGTTAAACTTCAATTAATAAAATATGTCTATACAGAAAATACCGTGGAAACCAGCAGGCATTTTTTTACGAGCAGGGGAGCAGGCACTACAATACAATTCTCACTTAAGATAATCGAAAAATTGTACGACAAAGAAAAAGCGGATAAAATAGCAGCTGAAATTGTTTATAAAGGGGAGTATTAATGACAGTAAAATATTTAATTAGCGGATTAGTCCAGGGCGTAGGATACAGGTTTTTTACATATAAAAACGCTGACAATCTTGGGCTGGATGGTTATGCTAAAAATTTGTACGATGGCAGAGTGGAAGTAATTGCCAGTGGAGAAGAGGACAAATTAAAACAATTCGAGAGTTTCCTCCGCCAAGGACCTTCGCGCTCTAACGTTACAAATATAGAAATTGATTATCCGGGAACGGAATATAATTGCAACGGCTTCGACATAAAATGAGCAGTCTGTTTAAAACATTGTTGCTTTGCACATTAGGATTATTGTTAAACAACACTTTCCTTTTTGGCAGCCCAAAACACAAACCAAAACTTGCATTGGTACTGAGTGGTGGTGGAGCAAGGGGTTTCGCGCAAATTGGTGTTTTAAAGGTATTTGAAGAAGCAGGAATACAGCCTGATGTTATCTGTGGCACAAGCATCGGGGCTATTGTCGGCGGCCTTTATTCCTGCGGCTATTCTGCGGCAGAACTTGATTCAATTGCCAGGAACACAGACTGGGAAGAGGTATTTAGCCTGGGTACTGATTATGACCGTGGCAATCAGTTCCTCGACCAGAAGCTGATTAGCGACAGAAGCCTTTTCATGCTCCGGTTTGAAGATTTTGAGTTTGTAGTTCCTGAAGCCATTTCAATAGGCGAGTCATTCTACTCATTTTTGAATGAAATGATCTGGAAAGCCCCGGTTAAAAATAATGGTGATTTCGATAAGCTCAGGATAAGGTTCCGCCCTGTAGCAACAGACCTGGTTACTGGAACAAGCAAGAGCCTGGACTCAGGAGACCTTGCCACGGCAATAAGAGCCAGCGCTGCAATCCCGCTCCGGTACACACCTGTTCGGATAGACGACATGATACTTGTAGATGGTGGGCTTAAATCTAACGTACCAGTGTTTCAGGCTAAGGAATTCAGTCCTGAATTGATTATTGCGGTAAACACTGTTTCACCACTTTACCTGAACGAAGCACTAGATAACCCGATTAACATTGCAGACCAGACTGTTTCAATATTAATGAAGGATTATGAGAAGGAATCATTAGAAAGCGCTGATTATGTAATTGAGCCGGATTTGAAAGGGTTTACTAACAATGATTTTAATAATGTTGACAGTTTGATAAAACTCGGAGAGGAAGCCGCAAGAAGAGTTTTAAATGAACTGATGGATGTTTGTTTCAGGTATTCCGAAGTTGAGTTTGCGTCTAAGGATGGCGCAATAGTCAGTGAAGAGCCTGTTATAAAAGCTATAGTGTTGAAAACAGCATTTGCTAAACATAAAAATATCATTGAGGAATTGAACAGGGAGTTTACAGATACAAAATACAATACGGAGGTTCTCTTTAAAATTCGGAAAAGCATCAACAAATATTTTCTTTTTAACAACTTTGATTTAGGATATATTAGCAATTCGGAATATATTAATGATACGCTGTATATTGATTTGAATAGTGGTGTTCTCAATAGTTTTACCATAAATGGCAATCCATCAACAAGCAAATTCCTTATCACTCGTGAAATTCCTTTTGAAGTTGGAGATATTATAACAGTTAACGCACTCAGGTTAGCATCCCAAAATCTTTACGCAACAGATCTGTTCAGCAATATAGAATTTGATGTAGGTTGGGGCAGACATGGAATAGACCTTGATTTAAAGCTTCGCGAAAGGGGGACACAAACCTTAAGGTTTGGGATAAATATAAACAATGAGAGATTCACACGTCTCGGTACTCAATTTGTGCAGGAAAATCTTCTCAACCAGGGGATGCGTCTCAATCTCAGGTTCAATATTGGATCTCGCGACCAGTTAGGTAATCTTGGGATTGAAAATACCCGGCTTTTCAGCACACCAGTCGGATTTAAGATTAATGCTTACTATAGCAGGCGGAAAAGAAATAATTATATCGAAAAGCAGAATTTGGGTGATAATGAATTTGAGCGTATTGTTGACAATGAAACAACCGAAGAGCGATACGGTGGGCTTGCTTCTTTTGGTACACAGATAGAAAAAAACGGGCGGCTTTCTTTTGATTTTCGCTATGAACGCCAGCGGGATATACCCCGGAGTGGGGAAGCAGTTATACCTCTCGAAACTATATCAACAATTAAGATAATTAATGTTTTTGATTCTGAGAATGCAACATTTTACCCAACAAGCGGCTCCAAACTAGAGCTTTCACTCGAAACAAGCGTTATACCAAGCGATGAAATAACCGGCTTCTCAAAAGCTTTGTTTTCATACCGCGCTAATTTTAATGCGGGGGCGCATACTTTCATACCCGGAATATTATTTGGCTTTGCTGATGAAACACTGCCTTTGCTGGAGCAGTTCTATCTTGGCGGACAATATGACTTTATGGGCATGAGAGAGGACGAGGGTAGAGGGAGGCAAAAAGTAGTAGGCTCCTTAGAATACCGCCTGAAGTCGCCATATAGCTTATTTTTTGATACATATTTTTCGTTGAGTTATTATCTCGGTAATGTATGGGAAATACCAGAAAAAGTTAAGTCTTCTTCCTTGCGTCATGGGACAGGATTTACTGTTGGCCTGGATACTCCAATCGGCCCGGCTGATTTCTCTGCAGGCCGCAGTTTCTTCTTTACAAAAGCTCCAAATTCCATAATCTGGGGTCCGCTGATGTTCTATTTTTCGATAGGGATAGATGTGTAATTACTTCTGCTCCTCTTTTTCGGCACTAATCAGCTTCCCGATTATAAAATTCCAGGATTCAGGTGATTCATAAGTTTCGGTTCCATGGGGATAGTGATGAAAATACTTTGTAGTTTGTGTGGAATGGAGAATTATTACATCGCCTCCGGCCCCGCGAGCCACATCCTGCGCAACTTGTATTGCTTCCATGTTATTATCAACAGTAAAATTTGTTCTGTAAACCCGGAGCATGCCTATCTCAGTATATTTTACCGGTTTTTTCGAATCTTGTATTACCTTAACAGGATAATTTTCCGGCAATGGCTTTTCTGCCATGCCGGTCTGGACAAAATCATATGTATTACATCCTACTGTAATAACAACAAGGGCAATAATAACTACTGAAAACTTCATATGGCCTCCGGGATTGGTTTCAATATTTACTTTTTATAAAACGATACTTTATTCTGTTGGTTTCGAGGAAAATACACAATACAATACCCGAATTTACCGTTAATTCTGAATATTTGATATTTTTGTAAGCTTTTGATTAATAATAAAACAGTAGAAAATGGAAACAAAAAGCGAATCGAGCGGTTCTAATTTTATTAAATCAATAATAAATCGCGACAATGAAACAGGGAAACACGCCGGCAGGACTCACTTCCGCTTCCCGCCCGAACCCAATGGCTACCTACACATCGGCCATGCAAAATCAATCTGCCTGAATTTTGGTCTTGCAGAAGAATACGGAGGGCTATGTAACCTCCGCTTTGACGATACCAATCCCGCGAAAGAAAGCGAAGAATACGTTGAGTCGATAAAGGAGGATGTGCGTTGGCTTGGTTTTGACTGGAAGGACCGTTGTTACTATGCTTCAGATTATTTCCTGCAGCTTTATGAATATGCTATTCAACTGATTAAAGAAGGAAAGGCTTTTGTCTGCGAGCTGACGGCGGAACAAATGCGTGAATACCGAGGTACCTTGAAAGAACCCGGCAGGCCAAGTCCTTTCCGCAACAGGAGCATAGAGGAAAACATGGAGCTGTTCGAAAAAATGAAAAACGGTGAGTTTAAGGAAGGGGAGAAATCACTTCGCGCAAAAATTGACATGGCATCGCCGAATATCAATATGCGAGACCCTGTGATTTACCGAATTAAATATTCTCATCACCACCGCACCGGTGATAAATGGTGCATCTACCCTATGTATGATTTTACTCACTGCCTTTCTGATTCGATTGAGAGAATCACTCATTCGCTGTGTACTCTTGAATTTGAGAATAACCGCCCGCTTTACGACTGGGTGCTAAACGAGCTTGGAGTATATCACCCCCGGCAGATTGAGTTTGCAAGGCTTAATTTAAACTATACGGTACTGAGCAAACGAAAACTCTTGAAGCTTGTAGAAGATGGATTAGTAAGCGGCTGGGATGACCCGCGTATGCCGACAATTTCGGGGTTACGCAGGAGAGGTTATACTCCCGGGTCCATAAGAAATTTTGCCGAAATGGTGGGTGTTGCCAAGAAAGACAGTATAGTTGATATTGGCATGCTCGAGCATTCAATCCGCGAGGACCTTAATAAGAATGCAGTGCGAAGGATGACAGTGCTAAATCCACTGAAAGTGACAATCGAGAATTACCCGGAAGGTGAGGAAGAATATCTCGAGGCTGTAAACAATCCGGAGGATGAAAGCGCTGGTACAAGGCAGGTGCCGTTCTCAGGTACTCTGTTTATTGAAAGGGACGACTTCATGGAGGACCCGCCGCGCAAGTTCTTCCGTCTGGCTCCGGGACGTGAGGTGAGATTACGTTATGCTTATTTTATTATATGCAAGGAAGTCATCAAAGATGAATCCGGGGAAATATGCGAACTGATTTGTAATTATGACCCTACGACAAAAGGTGGTGATGCTCCGGATGGTAGAAAGGTGAAAGCTACTTTACATTGGGTATCTGCTAATCATGCTGTTGATGCCGAAGTAAGGATTTACAATCAGCTGTTTACTATGGAAAATCCAAATGCTGTTGAGGAAGGGAAAGATTTTACAGAATACCTGAATTCGGAATCGCTGGTTGTATTGAAGAATTGCAAGATTGAACCGTCACTCTCTGGTAAAAACTCGGGCGAACGATTCCAGTTTGAGCGCCTGGGCTATTTTGCTGTTGATAAAGATAGCACTGAAGAGAAACCTGTGTTCAATCGTATCGTAACATTAAAAGACACCTGGGCTAAAGTTAGAAAGGAAACCGGATAGTCAGGAAGTCAGATAGAAATGTATTCTTTAAATAAGATCGCTACATAAGGATGGTTTCTCATATTCTTGTTATTCCCGCGAATGCAAGAATCCAGTATTCTGGAATGTTTTACTATTAGCTTGGCTATTACTGTGCGGTTCTGGCTTTGCTGGAATAGCTGAAATCTCCACTTATGATGTAGCTCTTAAGGAGGTGTAAAATGAATTACATTAAAATTAGTCTAACGATTCTAATTCTAATCTTTGTTTATACAACTTTTTCTGTTCCTGAAGACGCCCTTTCTCCAATTAAAAAATTAAGCGGTGACTGGAAGATGCTCTATTTTAATAATCCGGGTGGCTTTGCAAAGCCTTCTAATGGCAAAGGGGAAGGAGTTGGGGAAATGATCCTTAAGGAAAAAGTGCTTGAACTGAGCTCAACACTTCAGCATCTTTCAGGTAGTGTTGAAGTCCGATATGTAATTGGCTGGGATGCAGCGCAAAAAAAATATTTCCTGATTAATTATGATTCAGAATCTTTTCAACCATTCCTGGGACTTGGGGATTATGATGAACAATCCGGCAGATTGATTTTTGAAGGCGAAAATGAAGGAGCCGTGGACCAGCCGGAAGAGATTCACATCGAGATTTACTTTGTCAGAGAAGATAAATTTATGATTGATGTTTACAAAGGGAACGGCGTTTCAGAAACTAAAACTTTAGAACTTGCATTTATCAGGAAGTAAAAGCCCTGAATTCGTGATAGAGTATAATCAATTCTGATATAATCATTGCGGTTGCGCCCCATAGAGGCACTTTTCTGCCAATGTGCCATAGGGGCACTTCAATTTCCTGTTCTCCCATTATCCACTTTTCAAGCTTATAATTATTCTCATCGAGAATGAAATCGAAATCGAGGAAAAATATTTCTTCAACCTCATCGGGATTTGGAAGCAGGTTTTCGGGTTTGTTATAAACAATACCAACAACAGGGCTTATTAATGAATCCGAAGGCGGGACATAAAAATCCGTCAGCCTGCCAGCAATATCAATATACCCGGCAAAGGCAGTTTCCTCCTGCGTCTCCCTTAGCGCTGTTTCGAATACGGATTCTCCGGGTTCCATTCGTCCGCCGGGGCAGCTTATTTGTCCACGGTGAGTATTTAAATTAGAACTTCTGAGTGTGAGTAGTATTTCAAATCCACACTTGTTTTCAGCCGGTGCGAGTAAAATCAGGATTGCACTTCTTTTGCTGTCCGGATTCGGGTAGAGTTGGCGGAATACCTTGCCTTCGATAAGCGGCATCATATCGAGGTGTGCATCGGTACCGGGCAATGGTGCATTAAGCCTTCTTTTCAGATAATCGAAGAATTTCTTTAGTTTCTCATTATTCATAAAATTATTTAGCGGATTTATAAACCTAATATTGCAGTTATGGAAAAAGATTTCAGGGAGAAAACTTTGGAGATAGTCCTTAAAATACCCTATGGCAAAGTGACAACTTATGGTGCTATCGCTAATGCGGGGGGGCTAAAATCCTCAGCAAGGCTGGTCGGATATGTGCTCAACTCGCTTGCCGGAAAGCCGGAATTCCCCTGCCACCGGGTCGTGAACAGGAACGGTGAGCTAACCGGCAGGATGCACTTTGCAACGCCGGATACCATGCACGAACTTCTCGAGAGCGAGGGAGTGGAATTTATAGATGGGCATGTAGATATGAAAAAGCATTTCTGGGAACCGGAAATAATGAAAAGTGAAAATTGATATTTGATCAATATTAGTATTATTTCCGAAAGGGACTGAATAAAAAACACATTGGAAACATAGAGAATTAAGAATTATCCTGAAAAAAACAATCATCCGATGACTTGGAGCCATCGGATGAATAATAATTATTTACTTAGATATTAATAGTTTTTCTGTTTGTGTGATGCCGTTCCAGCTAAGAGTAAGGAAATACACTCCGCTTGCAAGGTTGCTTACATCAAACTTGTCAGTGTAGTCGCCATCGGTTCGTTGTTGCATAGGGATCTCAGCCAGCTTGTTACCCATGAAGTCGCTCAACTTGAGTGACACTTGTCCGGGCTGGGATATTGTTTTATATGTATTAAATGCATTCTGAGTTACAGTGTTGGCTTCTCTCATCGAAATGACGGGAATACCTCTTTCATTTTCAATTGTTGATGCAGCTAAATCCTGAATTAATGCCATAAAAATCTTAAAAGTACGCGTATATCCAAATAAAAGATACTTGCCTTCACCCAAATCAAGTCCATCTACAATGTTATTTTGTGAACCATATTGGTTTTCAGTGTTTACTTTTCATAACAGATTAAACTCGTTGTCATATTTTTCGGCTGTTAGTTCCATTGTCCAGTCAAAATCATTCGAGCTGTGTCTGGTAATGATTTCCCTGCCTGCATGGATATTAATATTCTCTTGGAAAGGCTTTAGTAACAATGTTGCAAAAAAACAATACCCGTATAAATTTCTTCTACAATATTTTCCTGCAAATCTGCTTTTAATATATGTTGTATGATTCTTGTTGGCCCTAATAAGGTAATTGCCATCTTCAGACATACCCCAAAATTTAGGGTTAAAATAAGAAATGTCAATTTTTGATTTCCAAAGAATATTACCTTCCTCATCAATTTTCGCTATATAGTTGTTTTCCGAAATAATTTCATATGCTCCACCCGAGCGGTCCCTTTGCTTTTCTATTTCAAGGGCTGTATAAAAACGTATCCGTTATCAATTCCGTTCATTAAAGAAAACAAATTGAATAAAAATTGACTTTCTTTTCCATCCTTAGTAATATAAGCAGGTATTTTCTCAATTGCTTTGTTCCAAACAAAATTTGCATTATTATCATATCTTCCAAAAGTCAACAAATATCGAGATGGTCCAGAAGTTGATTGGGAAATACTCCCTGATAAAATACCATCATCTATTGTGAATATGGTCTTGTTATCAAAAGGTATTTTATTCTTGACAAATTCTGCATCATCTTCCATATTTGTATTGATTATTTCATCAATCAGATCCCCGTTTTTGCTAATGATAAATTTCTTAACAACACCAAATTCACTCAGCAAACCTCTCTTCACAGCAGCAAAGATTTCATAATTCCCTTACGCATTTTCTACAGCATTTATATTAAAAATATTGAATTCGTCATTTTCCGTAACATGCCTAAGAGTTTTACGCCACACTTCTTCTCCGGGACTACTAAATTTGTAAACATACATTGAGTCATTCCATGAAATGCGAGAATAAAATGTAACGATAAAACTCCCTTCGGAATCCATTGAAACACTTAAATTACAAGTAGCAAGTGGTTCATTTGTAAAATAGTTTTTTTCTCAGATTATTTCCTGGGAATAAATCACCGAATTTAGTACAATGAGCAAGAGTACTAAAAAATATTTTTTCATTATTTTCTACCTTTTAATTATTTGAACAACTCCTCACAAGCAGGTTCACAATCTCCAACTACAGAGTTCCAACCTGTTTCTGCACATTCGTCAATTGGTGGGTCGGCGTTTGCACAATTCTCAGAATCTTCTGAAGTAACTGTTTTTGTTATCTCGTATTCTCCTGTTGAAGTATTTTTACTTATATCATAAGATACTACACAGCAAAAATCACTGTCACATGTTTAATTTTTAAACTTAAACAATATCACAAATTCTCAAAATGTAGTGTCTTGTTAGTTCACAACCGGACAAATCCGGCCAGGTGTAGGTAAACGAACCAACGCCAGACCAAGCTCCGCAACCACTACCTCCCCGGCAGTCGGTTGCATTTGTTTGAGCGGCTGTTGCTATAAATATATAGAAAAAGGATAAAGTTCCTCATAATACCTCCTATTATTAAGCTATGCTTTAAATATAAAAACACTGAAATAAACAAGTAATTATTACCATGATCCCAAATGTTTTAATAATACGAGCAAATTGTCTTGTTAGAACTTGATTGATAAATCAATGCAATAAATCGAGGATAAAAGTAATTGCTCAATAATATATGTTGAACAAATACACTTGCAAGCGAATAAGACAATTTGATTTAACATATACAAATCTCCCAATAAATCAAATTGAGGTACAAAATGTAGTTAAAGAAACCCTCCCGGTTCCGCTTGTGCGGAAGGGAGGGTTGCAATTCAGGAGGTGTTAGAAGGTAACTTTGTAATTTGTAAGAGCTTTCATGTATTGTGCACGCTCGAATTGTGCAGGCTGGCCGGATTTCAATTGGCTCATGCTGCCCTGCATCTGCTGAATTGATTCGTACTCATGTTCTTCCATCCAGCGCACTACTTCTTCTTTAACTTGCTTTATGTGTCCAATGCCGTTTCTTAAAATTGCGGAACACAACATTGTTGCATTTGCGCCAACCATAATCAATTTGATAACATCTTCGCCGGTGTGGATACCACCTGTTGCGGCGAAGTTGGCATTAATCCTGTCCTTCAGGATTGCTATCCATCGCATGGGAACTCTGTTAGCCGATGAATGGCTAAGAAGTACGTTAGGTGTTACTTCCAGGTTATCAAGGTCAATATCCGGCTGGTAGAACCGGTTGAAGAGCACCATTGCATCAGCGCCTGCTTCATCAAGCTGCAACGCAAAGTTTGCAAAATTTGTAAAGTAAGGACTTAATTTGACAGCCACAGGAATTGAAACAGCTTCTTTTACAGCTTTTACAATACTGATATAGGCTTCTTCAACTTTAGAACCTGTAAGTTCAAGGCTCGTTGGTATATTATAAATGTTAAGCTCTAAAGCGCTTGCGCCTGCATTTTGCATTTGGAGGGCATAGTCAGTCCATCCACCCGGCGACGCACCGTTTAGGCTTGCGATAACGGGAATACCAACGCTGTCTTTTGCCAGGGAGATCAGCTTCAGATATTCCTCCGGGCCTGTCCGGTATTCTTCAGTTTTAGGGAAATAGCTGGTAGCTTCGGCAAAAGCATCTGTTCCGTGTGTTGTATGATGGTGAAGTTCAAGTTCTTCATGAGTAAGTTGCTCTTCGAATAACGAAAAAAGAACAACAGCAGATGCACCTGCATCTTCCATCTTTTTTATATTGCTAACGTCCTCGGTCAGCGGATTAGCCGATACAACCAGCGGATTGCGAAGCTCCATGCCGAGGTAATTTGTTTTCAGTTCCATTCTCAACTCCTGGTGTATAAAAATAATTTCAAATTATAGAGGCTCCCGCAAGGGGAGCCTTCCGGTTCATTTTATTTTGCAGCATTTGTAATTTTTTCTTCAAGCTCTTTGAATGTCCTGCCTGCCATATACTCGTATTGCTTATATCGTTCGTCTGCATCAATTTGTGCCTGGATGAAATATTCCTTTGCAACAGCGGGTTTCGCTTTTTTGAGCATCTTAAACCTGTTTTCCATGTTAAGGTATTCTTCAACCCTGATTTTTGGCTTTTTGGAATCAAAAGTCAATGGGTTGAGGCCTTCTTTAGCTCTTTCAGGATTATAACGATAAAGCAACCACTGCCCGGAATCTACCGCTGCCTTCTGATTCTTGAGCGGTGTTGACATGTCAATACCATGAGCAATGCAGTGGCTGTATGCAATAATGATTGACGGCCCGTCATAAGCTTCTGCTTCTAGAAAAGCTTTAAGCGTTTGAGTATCATTTGCACCCATAGCAACAGATGCTACGTACACATGTCCATATGCCATTGCCATAATGCCAAGGTCTTTCTTCTTTGTCGGTTTGCCGCCGGCAGAAAACTTGGCAATAGCGCTGAGAGGTGTGGCTTTAGACGTCTGGCCTCCGGTGTTCGAATAAACTTCAGTATCCAATACAAGCAAGTTCACATTTTTGCCGCTTGCGATAACATGGTCGAGACCACCGTAGCCAATATCATAGGCCCAGCCGTCGCCACCCATAATCCATACGCTCTTCTTAACAAGGTAATCGGCAACAACATTAAGCCTTTTGGCTTCAGGCGTATCAATATCGGCAATCCTTTCCTTCAGAATTGCTACACGCTTTCTTTGTTCTTCTATTCCTGCTTCCGCTGTCTGGTCAGCATTTATCAGGTCAGCAACTAGGTCTTCTCCAATTTGTGGAGCCAGGTAGCTTAGAAGGTTAATTGCAATTTCGTTTTGCTTGTCTATTGCAAGCCTGTAACCAAGTCCGAATTCAGCATTATCTTCAAAGAGTGAATTAGACCATGTAGGGCCACGACCATTAAGGTCTTTAGCCCATGGAGTTGTCGGCAGGTTACCGCCATAAATAGATGAACAGCCAGTAGCATTAGCTATGATTGTTCTGTCGCCAAATAACTGTGAAACTAGCTTCACGTAAGGTGTTTCACCGCAACCGGAGCAAGCACCGGAGAACTCAAAGAGCGGGCGCTGAATCTGTTGCTGTTTGATTTGAGAGATGTTTATCAGGCTCCTGTCCAGGTCGGGTATATTCAGGAAGAAGTCCCAGTTTTTAGCTTCCTGTTCACGAAGAGGAGTTTGTGGAGCCATGTTGAGTGCTTTGAGGCTAGCATTCGATTTGTTCTTGACCGGGCAAACTTCAACGCAAACACCGCAACCAGTACAATCTTCAGGAGCTACCTGGATGTTGTATTTCATTCCCTTGTATTCTTTGTCTCTTGCTTCAACAGCTTTGAATGTCTCCGGAGCGCCTTCAAGGAATTTTTCGTCAAATACCTTAATCCTGATTGTAGCGTGCGGGCAGACCATTGCGCATTTACCGCATTGGATGCAAATTTCTTCGTCCCAAACCGGAATTTCGAGAGCAATGTTTCGCCTTTCCCACTGTGCAGTTGCCGTCGGGAAAGTACCGTCATTTGGGAATGCGCTTACAGGAACATCATCTCCTTCGCCGGCGATAATCCTGCCGAGGGTTTCTCTGACAAATTCAGGAGCTTCGGCCGGAACCGGAGGTTTGATATCAAATGCTGCCGAAACCTGTCCGGGAACATTTACTTCGTGCAGGTTTTCGAGTGTATTGTCAACTGCGCGGAGATTCATATTTACAATTTCGTCGCCTTTTTTACCATAAGTATTCTTAATGGCATCTTTAATTGCCGCAATTGCTTCATCGCGCGGCAGTATTCCGGAAATCGCAAAGAAGCAAACCTGCATAACAGTGTTAATCCTGCGTCCCATACCTGCATTTTCTGCTACGGTCTGGGCATCAATCGTATAAACTTTAATTTTCTTTTTAATTATGATATCCTGCATAGTCTTTGGAATAATATTCCAGACTTTATCAGGTGCGTCGGGAGCATTGATTAAGAATGTTCCCCCTTCAACCAGGTCTTTAACCATGTTGAATTTCTCAAGGAATACAGTCTGATGGCAGGCAACAAAGTTAGCCTTTTTGATAAGGTATGTTGAACGAATTTTTTCCGGCCCGAACCTGAGGTGTGATACTGTAACAGCGCCGGCTTTCTTCGAATCGTAAACAAAATAACCCTGAGCAAAGTTGTTAGTGTTCTCGCCAATAATTTTAATTGAGTTTTTATTAGCTCCCACAGTACCGTCAGAGCCGAGGCCGTAGAACATTGCTCTTACTACTTTATCAGGTTCAATATCGAATTCTTTGTCGTAATCGAGTGATGTGAAAGTAACATCGTCATTTATCCCGACAGTGAAGTGATTTTTAGGCTGCGATTCCTTCATATTATCAAATACAGCCTTAATCATTGCAGGATTAAACTCTTTTGATGACAATCCATAACGTCCGCAAACAAGCTTGGGAATGAATTCTACATAGCCTTTGTCAAGCCCTTCATGCAATGCTGTTATGATATCCTGGTAAATTGGCTCTCCGGCAGCGCCGGGTTCTTTAGTCCTGTCGAGTGCAGTGATAATCTTTGCTGATTTCGGAATTGCTTCGCAGAATCTTTTAACGTCAAATGGCCGGAATAAGCGGATTTTAATTACACCAACGCTTTCACCCTGTTTAGTCAGGTAGTCAACAGTTTCATGAGCAGTTTCCGCACCGGAACCCATCAGGACAATAACCCGTTCTGCATCAGGTGCGCCTTCATAGTCAAACAGCTTATATTGCCTACCGGTAAGGGAAGCAAACTTATCCATTACTTTTTGGACTATATCAGGGCAAACAGTATAGAACTTATTCACAGTTTCGCGGTTCTGGAAGAAGACATCAGGGTTTTGTGCAGTACCACGCAAAACTGGACGGTCAGGAGTCATACACCTGTCGCGGTGAGCTTTTACAAGCTCATCCGTCACAATCCGGCGCATAATATCGTCATCTATTAGCTCAATTTTTGATTCTTCGTGGGATGTGCGGAATCCATCAAAGAAGTGGATGAAGGGTATCCGGGATTCGAGGGTTGATGCCTGCGCAATTAATCCCATGTCCATAACTTCCTGTACAGAAGATGCACCAAGAATAGCGAAACCAGTTGCACGGGCTGCCATAATGTCGCTGTGGTCGCCAAAGATTGACAGCGCATGAGTAGCGATAGAGCGAGCGCTTATATTAAACACAGTAGGTGTTAATTCGCCAGCTATTTTGTACATGTTAGGTATCTTGAGCAGCAATCCCTGCGAAGCAGTAAAAGTAGTTGTTAGCGCACCAGCCTGAAGCGAGCCGTGAACTGCTCCTGCAGCGCCTCCTTCGCTCTGCATTTCGCAAACAGTCGGGACAGTGCCCCATAGGTTCTTTATACCTTTAGAGGCCCATTCATCAGCCCATTCACCCATGTTTGATGAGGGTGTTATAGGGTAGATGGCACATACTTCGTTAACCCTGTAGGCCACGTAAGCTGCTGCCTCATTTCCGTCAATCGTTACATAAACTTTCTCTTTCATGAAAGGTTACCTCGTAAGTTGAAAACAAATAATATTCTTCAATATGATACTCTCCTGAATCTCTCTATGCAAAAATAGGAATTGGGATAGCGCCAAGCAGTTGCTTATATTATTCTGTAATCGTGTTGTTTGCTTCGCCTAAATTACTATTATATATAAACTTAGTATATGCTTTCCCTGGTTGAATCTTATTAATTGTTTTTAATTAAAATACATAATAAGTTTAAAGGATTAGCACAATAAAAATTAATAAAAAATTAAATTACCAATATGGAATTGTGATTTGCATTACGGTATTTCCAACGTGTTTCGTAACTTTAATTATTTTTGAAAACTAAATGAAAATATACACAAAAACAGGCGACGACGGGACAACCGGCCTTTTTAACGGGCAAAGAGTAAAGAAAAGCCATAGGCGTGTTGAGCTATACGGGACTGTTGATGAACTAAACTCAATCCTGGGACTTGCAATAGCATCCAAACCGCACGAGCTTTTAAAACCTGATTTGGAGCGAATCTCCAATCTCCTGTTTAACCTCGGAACTGACCTTGCAACACCACTTGAACCGCCACCAAAATTTGAAGTTACTAGATTGGACTATGGTAATATAGGATACCTTGAAAAATTAATAGATAATTACGATGAGTCTCTTGAACCATTGAAAAACTTTATATTACCGGGTGGTTCAATGGCTTCTGCCTTCCTGCATCAATGCAGGACAGTTTGCCGCCGGGCTGAGAGGCTTGCGGTTGTTCTATCTGAAACTGAAGAATTAGGGGATGTTGCGGTAAAGCTTTTAAACAGGCTGTCAGACTATTTCTTTGCTGCAGCAAGGTATGCAAACCATCTTGCAGGTGTTAAAGACAAATTATGGGAAAAATGACGGAGTGATTATGAAAAGACCGGATTGGGACCAGCTATATATTACTATGTGCTACCTTGTTAGCATGAGAAGCAAAGACCAGCATACGCATATGGGATCGGTTATTGTAGACTCAGACAATGTGCTTGTTTCTACCGGGTACAATTCACTTTCCCGTGGCATTGAAGACAGGCCCGGTTCAAACAGGCTTTCACGGGAAGGCGGAGAGAAATACCATTGGATTGAGCATGCCGAAAGAAATGCTATTTATAATGCTGCCAGACGGGGTACAGTACTAAAGGAATGCAGGCTGTATGTACCCTGGACACCTTGCACAGACTGTGCAAGGGGAATAATACAGTGTGGTATAAGCGAAGTTGTGATTCACCAGAACGGACAGGAATTTTACAACAGCCACAGCACAGGTAAGTGGGAAGAAATCACACGTCGGACTACTGAGATGTTCCTCGAAGCCGGTGTTAAAATGCGTTACGTTACTTGCAATGTTGTTGTACCTGAAATTTATATGAATGGCAAAATACATGATGCTGTGGAGAATCTAAACAAGTGAGAATTTGGATTGATGAAAATATCCCACTGATTGGAAAAGGGCTTGCAGGTAAAGCCGAAATAAAGCGCTTTAATGGTCGAAATTTAACGAATAAGGATTTAATTGATTTAGGATGTGATGTTCTGATTATCCGTTCTACCACAAAAGTCAACAGGCAACTGCTGGATGGAACGCAAATTAAATTAGTCGCAACTGCAACATCGGGAACGGATCATATTGATAATGATTACCTTGATAAAGCAGGAGTTTCCTTTTCTGATGCAAAAGGATCGAATGCAAATTCAGTTGCGGAATATGTCATTTACTCAATACTTAAGTGGGCATTGAATAAGGAAGTTGAGCTTAAAAAAGTTCCAATCGGAATCATCGGTTTTGGTTGCATAGGAAAATTAGTTGCTGCTTTTGCATACGAGCTTGGCCTTAAGGTATTTGTTAATGACCCACCGCTCAGGGAAGAAGGATTCAATTTCCCTGATTATTGCATATACTTAGAACTTAAAGAGCTTATCAGTAACTCCAGGATTGTTACTAATCATGTCCCACTCGAAAGAAATGGCAAATGGCCGACTTTGAACTTAATTAATAGAGACTTGCTTGAATCTATGCCATCAGGCAGCTTTCTAATTCACGCTTCAAGAGGGTGGGTTGTTAATGAAAACTCATTATTTGAAAGAATTAACAGGGGATATGTCAATGCAGTTGTTGATGTATGGACAAGTGAACCTTTTTATAACAAAGAACTTGCAAATTTATCCTTGATAGCAACACCCCATATTGCCGGTTATTCGTTTGAAGGAAAGCTAAACGGGGTTCGTATGATGCTTAAATCAATTGAAATGCATACCGGAATTACACCTGACTATTCTTTTTTTTGCGAATATGAAAATGCAGAATTAATTTCATTAAAAGAATACAACAGTATGTTTCGTCTTTTGAACAGGATAAACGAAACCAGGCAATTTGAAAGAGATAACGCAGAATTTTCTGAGCTTTCGAAATTGCCTGATAAGGAACGGGCGCTTGGTTTTGACAATATGAGAAAATATTATCCTGCCAGGCGTGAAATACTAAAACCAAATATAGAATTAATCAAAGGATGATAGCATGAGTTACTACTTTACAAAAATAATCGAATCAGGATTTGATGAAGCAATTGAACGTGTAACCGAAATACTTAAAAGCAAAGGTTTTGGAATTTTGACAGAAATTGATGTTCAGGCTACACTTAAGAAAAAGCTTGATGTAGATTTCCGCAAATACAGGATTCTCGGTGCCTGCAATCCGCCCTTTGCATACAAGGCCCTGTCCGCTGAGGACAAAATAGGTACAATGTTACCTTGCAATGTTATCGTTCAGGACAGGGGCAAAGGTATGGTTGAGGTTTCATCAATTGACCCTATAGCATCAATGGTCGCGGTAGAAAACGAATCTCTTGGTCCAATTGCCGGTGAAGTTCAGCAAATGATGAAAAGTGTTATCGAAGAGTTATAATTGCTGTAAATCGGCAGAAATTACAGTGGCAATTCCGTATTTAGTTCAAAAGTCATTTGTCAGCAGTAGATTTCTATTCAAATTTGATATTTATTAAAAAAGGCTGATCCTTAGTTCAGGAGCAGCCTTTTTTAATAGAGAAAACAGAATTACTGTTGGCTATTAATCAAGTCCATTGCTTCTTTGATTGTTACCCTTACGTGGTCAACAGATTTCTGCAGCAATGCTTTTTCATCGTCGTTTAATTTAAGTTCTAATACGTCCTCAACGCCGTCTTTTCCAAGTACGACAGGAACGCCAACCAAAACATCGTTGTAGCCATATTCGCCATCAAGCAATACAGAGCAGGGAAGAATCCTCTTCTGGTCTTTAACAATTGATTCCACCATCTGTACAACTGCCGAAGCAGGAGCATAGTATGCACTGCCTGTTTTGAGGTATTTAACAATTTCGCCGCCACCACCTGCTGCACGTGCACAAATTTCATCCATTTTTTCTTTTGAAATCAGGTCGAGCACAGGGATACCTGCTACTGTTGTAAAGCGGGGAAGAGGAACCATTGTATCGCCATGGCCACCAAGTATCAAGCCCTGGATGTCCTGCATTGATACATTGAGTTCCATTGAGATAAATGATCGGTACCTTGCTGTGTCAAGAATGCCGGCCATACCAAACACCTTGTGCTTTGGAAGTCCCGATAATTTAAGAGCAAGGTATGTCATAACATCAAGAGGGTTGGATACAATGATATAATATGCATTTGGTGAATATTCCATAGCGCCTTCGATACAAGCTTTAACTATGGATGCATTTTTAACAAGGAGGTCGTCACGGCTCATACCTGGTTTGCGGGCAAGGCCGGCTGTTATAACAACTATATCAGAATCAGCCGTCTGTTCATAAGAATTAACACCGTAAATCCTTGAGTCGGATTCATTAACGGGCATTGATTCGTACATATCGAGGCCCTTACCCTGTGGTATGCCGTCGAGAATATCAACAATGTATATATCCTTTGCCAGCTCTTCCTTAGCAAGCAACATAGCACATGTTGCGCCTACGTTTCCTGCTCCAACAACTGTAATCTTCATTTTTCTATCCTTTGTTTAATTTCCGGAAATATAATCTATGTGTGATCAACTTGATTAATTTTAAAAAATGCCTTACTTCGAATTCTGTCGCAGAACACGGTGCATACCACCCCTTTGTGGTGTGACACCTTTAATTTCAGATTACGTGTCATACTGAGCGGAATCGGAGTATGACACGTAACTCTTATTTCTACTATCTTTCAAATCAGAACAATCAAAGAATTGCCAGATTTATCAAGCGCCGATAAGTTCTTTGTATTTTCCTGTCGGCAATGATTTCGGACGAATAATCGGCAGGCCGTAGGCTCTTGTGATTATTGCCTGAGATGTAATGCCCAAAGCCCTCGATACGCTAAAGAGAACAGTGTAGTAGCTGAATTCTTTCAGTCCGAAGTGATAAAGTAATGCACCTGAACCTGCATCAACGTTTGGCCATGGATCTTTGATTTTCTTAACTTGCCTTAGAACAACCGGAACAACATCAAATACACGTGAAACGGTCTGGAAAACCGGGTCATCGGCCATATGTTCTTTTCCAAAGGCTAAGAATGCATCAAAACGCGGGTCTGTTACACGCAGAACAGCGTGGCCATATCCGGGAACAACTTTTCCTGAGTTTAGAGTATCCCATGCGAATTTCTCCAGTTCTTCAGGTGTCGGAGCGCCACCGAATTTTTCCATTGTTTCGAGAACCCATTTGAGGCATTCCTGGTTTGCAAGGCCGTGAAGTGGTCCTGCAAGACCGTTTAATCCGCCTGAAAGTGAGTAATAAAGGTCGGAAAGCGCTGAGTTAATTGTTGCTGCAGAATATGCTGATACGTTACCGCCTTCGTGGTCGCAATGAAGGGTGAGGTAGAGTCTCATCAAATCTGCGAATTTTCCATCCGGGTCTTCAAAACCGAGCATATGAACATAGTTCTTGCCCCAGTCTGAACCTTCGGATTCAATCCTCGGACCTTTGTTGAAACGCCTGCGGTACACATATGCTGCAATAGCCGGGAGTTTGGCAAGAATATTTAATGAATCTTCAAGTGTTGGTTTCCAATAGTCAGCTTTTTGGATACCTTCATCGTAAGCTTTTGCGAATGCAGATTCTTTCTGCATAATAAGAATAGCTGTGTTGAACATAGCCATCGGGTGCGAATCTGCCGGCATAGCATCGAGAACGTCCCATACGTAACCGGGAACTTCCTCCCTGTTTTTGAATTCATTTTTAAGGTCATTCAACTCTGCTTCATTTGGAAGATCGCCTGTAAGCAATAACCAGAAAATTTCTTCAGGCAGCTTGTCTGTAAGGTCTTTTAGCATTGTGCCGCGGATTACTAGCCCTTTGTCCGGCGGTACTTCAGATGTATCGCATACAAGGCATTTAACGCCGCGTAGGCCTCCATAAGCCTGTGCAAGCTTTACTTCGGAAACAACCTTATCAGCATTGTCCTTAACAAACGCACGAATCTCTTCAATCTGCGGGGGTAGAATCTGTTCTAATTTCTGTTGCAGAAGTGACATATTTACTCCAGAATTTTGTGGAAAGATAACTATCAGTCAATAGGAAAATAATTGCTCTGTGCAATCGTAAACAGCCGATTTTCAAAAGTTAAATACTAATAATTAAAACCTGTTAATACGGCAATAAAAGTTAATTAAATACTACACTTTAGCAAAGCGATATAGCCCGTTTTGACCTAATAAATTTGTTTTTGTAATCCGAGTGTGTTGCTGATTCTTTGCAAACAATAAAATTATTCGAAGAGGCGTGGATTTAGGTATATTTAATTAAATTTGAATATGAATTCAGGATGTGAATATGGCTAAAGTATTAATTACCGGTGGCGCCGGATTTCTTGGTTCCCACATTTGCGATAGGTTTATAAAATCTGGTGACACTGTTTATTGTATGGACAACCTTGTCACCGGTTCACTAAATAACATAGAGCATTTGTTCGGAAATGATAAATTCCTGTTCCTGCAATATGATGTAACAAATTTTATTCATGTCCCGGGTGATTTGGACTATGTCCTTCATTTTGCCTCTCCGGCTTCTCCAATAGACTATTTGAAGCTACCCATTCAAACCCTTAAAGTTGGTTCACTGGGTACGCATAAGACTCTTGGCCTTGCAAAAGCAAAAAATGCAAGGTACCTCCTCGCCAGCACAAGCGAAGTATATGGCGACCCGCTTGAACATCCCCAGAAAGAGTCATACTGGGGTAATGTAAATCCAGTTGGTTTGCGTGGTGTTTATGACGAGGCAAAACGCTTTGCGGAAGCTATGACAATGGCTTACCACCGCTATCATGGACTCGATACACGCATTGTAAGGATATTCAATACTTACGGCCCGAGAATGCGCCTCGAAGACGGGAGGGCTATTCCCAATTTTATAACACAAGCGCTCAAAGGTGAGCCTGTAACTGTTTATGGCGATGGAAACCAAACCCGCTCAGTTTGTTACGTTGATGATTTGATTGAAGGCATTATAAGGCTTCTTAAATCTGAAGAAATTGAACCTGTAAACATTGGAAATCCTGTTGAACTTTCTATGCTTGACCTTGCCAAAGAGATTATTCAAATAGCGGGTTCTAAGAGTGAAATTGTTTTCAGGGAACTTCCTGAAGATGACCCCAAAATCCGACAGCCTCTCATTGTCAAGGCAAAAAAGTTTCTTAAATGGGAGCCGGTTGTAAATCGCAAAGAAGGCCTTGAAAAAACTGTTAATGATTTCAGGAAAAGGCTTGGTTTATAATTCTTAATCATATCTAAGATTTTCTTCTTGAATAATTCCGCCGAAATGACTAAAATCCATGTTTCTTGTTTGGCATTTTGAGACAGGTAATATGAGACTTTTAGCAGTTTTACTACTTTTGGCAATTTTATTAATGAATGCTGAAGCATTTAATCCCCCAAGCACCCGATTGATTCCTGTAAAGGATACGATACACGGATTTGAAATAACGGATTATTTCAGGTGGCTCGAGGACAAATCAGATCCGGATGTTTACAGTTGGACTAAAACTCAACATGAGTTTACTCTTCGCTACATAAAGAAGAATACTGAAGAGATTCCGGGCATTAAACAGGAACTTGAAGCCTATCTTGACAGGGAGTACCGAAGTGCACCATTTTACAAAGGTAACCGTGAATTTTTCTATGCCAGGAAAAAAGGCGAGCAGCAAAATAAGCTGTTTACATCAATCAATGGTATGGAAAAGTTAATTTTTGATCCTATGGATTATGATAAATCCGGTAAAGCATCAATATACAGCCTGGAATTAACAGAAGATGGCAAAAAAGCTGCCGTAGGTATACAATACAGTGGTGACGAAATAGTGGAGTACCGGATTATCGACACAAATACCGGGAAAGTACTCGGTAAGCCAATAACCGGTTTGCGAAGCTTCAGCTGGACTCTCGATGAGAAACATGCATACATTACTGTCCGCACAAAAGAAATGATAGATGCACAGAAACCCTTAGAAACCTACTTACACACTATCGGAGAAAGCAGGGATAAGGATGTTTTACTTGGTGCGCCGGAGGATGCGAAGGATAATATCAGCTTTTGGGATGACCGATGGGGAGAGCTGACTTTTAAATCAAAGGGTGATTTCTATTCCAACACTCTATGGATGAGAAAATCAAATTCTGAAGATGAATTTACAGAACTTTATTCCTCGGATAAATTCAGGGCTTTCCCACAGGTAAGAAACGGCTTGATCTATTATATGACCAACCACGAAGCGCCTAACTTTAAGATAATGAGAGCCCAGGTTGATAATCCGAAATTCTCTGAATGGTCAGAATTTTATGCCGAAAAAGAGACGGTGCTGGAAGGTTTTGTAATAACCTCAGATTTTGTCCTTGTCCGTGATAAGAAAGATGTGCTAAGCAGAATCCAGGCTTATGATTTTGACGGTAAACTTATAAAGGACGTTGAATTACCAGAAGTGGCAAATGTTGCCGGGATGTCCTACCATAAACAGTCTAACAATGTATTTGTAAATCTTTCAACCTTTACAAGCCCGGCGAAAGTTTATAAACTTGACGGCAAAACCCTTGAATGGACTTTTCATTTCCAGGATACTCCGCCAATTGACACCAAAGACATCGAATCAAAGCTGGTATTTTATACATCCAAAGATAGTACAAAAGTCCCGCTCTTTATTATATATAAAAAAGGTGTTAAACTTGATGGTAATAATCCGACACTGCTATACGGCTACGGCGGATTTAATATCGGTATGGGTCCTAACTTCATAGGGACTACAGCTTCCTTTGTGAACAGGGGTGGCATATATGCCATTGCCTGCATCCGTGGCGGTGATGAATACGGCGAAAGCTGGCACAACGACGGCATGCTGTTCAAAAAGCAAAATTCCTTCGATGATTTTATTGCAGCAGGTGAATACCTTATTAGAGAAAAATATACTAATAAGGATAAACTTTGCATACGAGGCGGAAGTAATGGCGGCCTGCTTATTGGTGCGATGGTAACACAAAGGCCTGATTTATTTAAATCTGCTGTATGTCTTGTCCCACTTCTGGATATGCTTCGCTATCATAAGTTTCTGATAGCGAGGTATTGGATACCTGAATACGGTGATCCGGATAAAAAAGTAGATTTCCTTAACATCCTTGAATACTCACCATATCATAACATCAGGCGGGGATTTAATTACCCGGAGATTTTTATTAAAGCAGGCGAGAACGATTCGCGGGTTGACCCACTTCATGCCAAAAAGTTCGCTGCTGCATTGCAGAACAACCCCGGGCAGTCGAACCCTGTTTTGTTATTTGTTGACTTCGACAGCGGCCATGGTTCCGGCCAGACCACTGCACAAAAAGTAGAGAATATGTCCCTTGAATGGCGCTTTATTATGAATTCCCTCGGGATGTAAATACAAAATAGATTCCCAACATATTCAGGGTATTCTGTGATGGAAGAAAAAGCCCGATGCGATGAATGTAAGTTAAGGGCAAAGTACGGTAAAACACCAAATCGCTGCCCGGCAAGTTCTGGTGCATCCGTTATTCAGAAATACTAACAAGGCTTAAGACTTAGTAATAAATTCCTACCTGTAAGATTCCAGGAACTTCCCGAAATTTAGAATTGATAAATTTTAATTAAATGTTGAAAGTAAAAAAGTGCTTGCATTTCTGCTTTTTTTTTTTGCATAGTTATAGTGTCAAAACAAGTCGGCTACTTTTTATTTAAAACAAACTGGAGTGTATGTCATGAAGGCTTATGCATTTTTAACCTGTTATTTACTCATCTCAGCAATTAATTTAATTGCTCAACCGGATATCCGGACGAAGAAAACTGGTATCACAGAGACAATCTAACATTTAATACGGGGCATTTTACACCTGTTGCACCACCTTGTTCCTGTGTTTGCGATGAAATGATACGCAGTGCCTGGGAACTCTCAACAGGACAAGATGACAACGAGATTTATCTATTTGGTGGATTTTCGTTTACAATTGATGAAGTCAGTTTTAATTGCCCAAAAATTGAATTAAATTTACATGCCTGCAATGGAAATGTTGGATTTCTTGATGAAATTGAGTTTGAATTTGAAACAGACGAATCGGACTGTTTTGAAAGTGACTTTATTTTTCTTGATTCAACACGTAAAATAAAAATATATCAATTTGACCCCTCTTCAGAAACGGGAATTATTGATGACTTTGAAACCTTGAACCCTTGTGATTCATTAAAACTGACTTATTATATTTGCTCTGGAAATATGAATGATTGCGATGGATTGGACATAAATGTCCGTGCCATTCTGCCATCTCCATGTGATAGTATAGAACTGGTTTTCAAATTTGACCGTATAATAATCGTACCTGAAATAGGAGATGGGCAGGACGTTTTTAATGGGGAGTTGGAACTTCAATTAAAAGAAAGGGTTGTTAAATTTAAGAGTGAAATCAATTTCTCCATTTTAAATTTGAACAACATGAAGTTAATTGAAGGGACAGCGAACACCGTTATGGATATTAAACAAGAAATGAAGAAAAATGAACTAAATCCGGGTTTGTATGTAATTAAATACAGTTTCAAAAATTGGCCAGAAGTTCATTTTGAGAAAATTTACTACACAAATTAGAAGGTAAGTTAGATGAAAGGGTCATTTATAATTCTGTTTCTAATAAATTGGACTTCAATTTTTGCTCAGGATATCCTTTATCCTGAGCATATTGACGTTGGTGAATTTAACATCAGGAAGCATAACTTTCAAAAAGAAAAAACACTGATTAGTAGAGCTAATGATAGAAAAGGCTACCTAATTAATAATTCTGATGAGATTCTTTACTTGCTGAAAGTGACCGGAATTTATCACTACGATGAAAATATATCTAAAGAGAATTATGTGAAATTAGTAATGAAAAAAAATGATTTTTATGGTTCACTTGAGAAATACTCATTTTTTCCAAATGATACAATTTTACTTCTATTTGTAGGGAATGCTTCTTATGTTGACACCGTAAGTAAATCAGGAGTATTAAATAAAGATTTCAGGTTCTATTACAGGAAAGAAAGTAGTACTGATATTGATTCCTTCGAAATACGAACAGATTTCAAAGTTGTTGACAGAAGCGCAGTAGAATATACTAATTATTCAGAGCTTAATTATTTACCAGCCACAGAATTTGGGAACAAGGAAGTTTCAACAACTCTAATGGTATTCAATTGTACAGAAGAAACGGTTGTTTTTGATTCTCTAACTTATGAATTTGATGGGCTTAATTTTCAGAATCATAAAAGAAACACGATTCTTGCAGGAGACGATGTTGTATTCCCTTTTGAATTTAATAAAGACAGTATTTTAGAAATTTATTTTAAATACAAGTACATTCAACCTGAAGAAAGTAGATGCCATTTTAAAATATATGCTCATGGTAAAGATTCAGGCGAAGACTATACTTTTGAAGATACAATGTTGAAAATAGCATTACCTTTAAAGGAAAGAGTTTCAATAAAACGCCCAACCCCAACAGCATTTTATCTAACAGAAGACAATAAAGCATATCTTGATTTTGAAATATTAAATGAAACGAAAGAAAACTGGCAATTAGTTGATTTATCTTACACAAGCGAAAAAGACCCTCAGGATATTTTAACTTTTGAACCAGAATTTGATTTTCCACTTGTAATCCCCCCTGGCAAAGAAGTTGATGTTAAATTTTTTCGTTTTCATGGTGCAACTCCCGGGCATAAAAAAATAATTGTGGATTTAACTCTTCAATCAGAATCAGGTGATTCAAAGGATTTTAACGTCGTTTTTTATATTGAATATATTGGATTACCTGCG
Organism: uncultured Hyphomicrobiales bacterium; assembly: GCA_964454975.1. Taxonomy (GTDB): domain Bacteria; phylum Bacteroidota; class Ignavibacteria; order Kapaibacteriales; family UBA2268; genus CAYVVD01. The sequence continues at coordinate 113,584 of CAYVVD010000004.1, forward strand.
AGCCTGGAGATTAAATCTGATAAAATTGTCTTGTCCCCAAATCCTGCAAATGATGTACTGAATATTATTACAGAAGACTTTAATTTATATGGTTCTCAACTGGTTATTTACGATATTTTCGGCAGAATTGTACTAGAAATTAAGCAATTAGGCAGCAATTTTGTAAATATAGGAAGAATTCCACCTGGGACTTACAATCTGTTACGATTTAACTCAAAAAACTCGATAAAAAGCAAACTACAAATAGTCAGGTAATGCAAGTAATATTTTAAGAAAATGTAGTCCACATTTGTGCCACTATGGGTTTAATTGACATCATTTAGCATTAATGCATTTGTTATCATTCCTACCTGTAAGATTCCAGGAACTTCCCGAAATGTTCTTTCTGCTCTTCGAGAAGCTCTTTTGAGCCGGTTAGCTTGAAGTAATAGGGGCCTTTGCCGGTCTTTACAATCGCTGCGAGCATCATAAAGTTTTCAACCACATTAAATTCCTGTGCCATAGGGAACGGTTTGTCTTTGTATGTTCCTTGTATCTCTAAAAGTGTGGTATTGCCTCCTGCAAGCATGGACTTCATTTCGGATTCAATAACAGTGAACTGACCTTTCCATCTTTCGATGTTTGCTTCTTCGAGGCCGCTCTGCTCGCCAAAGTAAAATCCGGCAACCACAAGCCCCTTGCTGCGGTCAATTTCGAACTCGAACTGGCGCATTTTGTTAGATGGTTCTGTATTCTTCCATCCTTCCGGCAGGGTAAGTTTTTTGTCGCCTATTTCTATTATTGCAGAGCTTGTTCCGGTATTGTCAGATTTCAGTTCTTCTGCTTCATTTCCGCAGGAAACCAATAAAAGGGCTATAAAAAGTGTGCTTAATATAAATTTCATTTTTTCTCCATTAGATTAATTAGGCAAAACGGCGAAAGGGAGTGTGATTTATTTTACGTATTCTCTTTTAAATATAAAACTGCCGGATACAGCGTAAATACTAATCAATGAAACAAAAAAGGCATCCTTTCGTTAAAGAAAATAATGTTTAATGGAATTAAAAATTGGTGAAATAATGCGCAAAGCAGCAACTATACTTGTGACTGCAACGGTCGGTATTTTCATTGGCTTATACCTGAATCCACTGATTTCCGGCAATAATATATACCAGCAATTCAAAAAATTCGAATTTGTTTTCAACACAGCTTTAAAAAACTACGTTGAAGAAGTTGATTCAGACAAGATGATGGAAGCAGCCATAGATGGAATGCTTGGCCACCTTGATGTCCACTCGGTATATATCAATGAAGATGATATGAAAAAGGTACAGGAGGACTTCCAGGGCAGCTTTGAAGGCATTGGTATCGAATTTGATATCCTGAACGACACTGTTACAGTTATTTCGCCGATTGCCGGCGGCCCGAGCGAATCGCTTGGAATTCAGGCAGGCGACAAGATTATCAAAATTGACGGCGAAGATGCTGTGGGAATTGAAAGAAGCGAAGTGCCCAAAAGGCTTAAAGGCCCCAAAGGAACATTAGTAGAGGTTGATATACTTAGAGGTACAAATCCAAAACCAATTCATTACAACATTACAAGGGATAAAATCCCGCTTTATAGCCTCGATGCATCCTACAAGGTTGACGGTGCGGACATTGGTGTAATCTCTATTTCCCGGTTTGCCGCAACTACTCATGAAGAATTGATTACTGCAGTTGACAAATTAAAAAGGGAAGGTGTTCAGAAGTTAATTCTCGATTTAAGAGGTAACCCGGGGGGATATTTGCAACAGGCTTTCCTTATGGCCGATGAGTTTATCCCGGGCAACAACATGATTGTTTATACTGACGGAAGGAGGCCTGAATTCAACGAAGAATTTTTCTCAACACCCGGGGGCAGGCTTGAAGATATACCCTTAATTGTAATGATTAACGCCGGTTCTGCTTCTGCAAGTGAGATTGTCTCAGGAGCTATCCAGGACCTCGACAGGGGTCTGGTTGTAGGCACTACTTCTTTTGGAAAAGGACTCGTTCAGAGGCAATATCCGCTTGGCGACGGTTCTGCGATCAGGCTTACAATCTCCAAGTATTATACACCGTCGGGGCGTTCAATACAAAGGCCATATAAGGATTCCGACCAATACAGGCATCTTGTGGGCAGGCTCGAACTTGAAGAAGGTTCGAATATCGAACAATCGATAGAGGCTATTAAGAAAAAAGCCAAAAATTCAGATGAAATAAATCTTGATTCGTTACCAATTTATAGAACTAAATCAGGCAGGATGGTTCTTGGCGGCGGTGGTATTACACCGGACTACATCGTAATCCACGACACAACGAGGCTTACGGACTTAACTGCTGATTTCCGCAGGACAAGGGTGTTTTATGATTTTGCAAATAATTACCTGGCTTCAGAGGGTGACTATATCAAAGCGAAATATACGGGCGATTTTATCTCCTTCCTGAGAAATTATGATGTAACTGATGAGGAACTCGAAAAATTCCGCTCTTTTGCATTGCCGAAAGTAGCCGAGGAAGAAAAGGATAAAGACAGCACAACTATTCAGGAACAATTTGAAAAGGATGAAGAGTTTATTAAGCTCTGGCTTAAATCTACATTTGCAAGGTTAATCTGGGACAGGGAAAAGCAAATTCAGGTTCTTTCGGTTGTTGACAGGCAACTCCAGAGAGCATTGTCACTTTTCCCGGAAGCTGAAAAAATCTCAAAACTGAATTAATTTAACGACAGATTAGACTATACATGTCATAATATTGGTACGCATTGTTCATTAATCAAATCTAATATGATTAAGCAAGTATATTTGATTTTTGCTTTTATAATACTTCTTATTATTCCATTAAAATCTGCAAGCGATGGTGTTTACTACCCCGCCGAAAAACTGGAATACGAAGTTTCGTTCATGGGCATTACACTTGGCTGGATTAAAATCCACTCCCTTGGAGTTGAAAGCCTTGATGGAAAGACAACTCATCATGTTAAAGCATTTATGGATTCAAGGGACGGAATTCCATTTGTTGATTTGCATGCTGTTTTTATGAGTTGGGTAGATCCCTCCCTTACATTTACACATCAGTTTGTAAGCACAACAAAATATGAGGAAGGCAAGTGGGATTACCAGAAGATAATGTTCGACCATAAAAACAATATGCTTTCCTACGAAATCTGGCGTGAAAAGAAAAAAATTGAGGAAGGTAAAGTAAAAACTCCTAAAAAGTATAACGATGGCTCCTCCTTGTTCTTTTTTGCAAGGAAATTCACTGATTACGGCAAAACTGTGAAAGTTCCCACAATAATGAATAATGACACAGTGGTTACCATTCTCAACTTTCACAACAAGATAGAGACGGTAGAAATTGATGCCATTGACTATCCGGTAGAAACAATCTACTTTGACGGGAAGGCACTTTGGAGCGGTATCTACGGATTAAACGGTGAATTTGAAGGCTGGTTTACAAATGATGATGCACGGGTTCCCGTAAAGGCTCACATGAATGTATATGTTGGAAAAGTATTAATTGAGCTTGTTAAATGGGAACGTGGGAATTGGGTGCCACCAAAAGCTTTATAATCAAATTTCTTAAGAATCCGGTCTGATTAGCCCGGATTTTTTATATTCGCACTGTTAAAACCGGAGCGAACATGCCTAAAAGCGAAATAACATCAATTCTTAAAGAAATAGAGCAACTTCTCGAACTTAAGGGTGAAAACCCATTTAAGGCAAGGGCATATTCCAATGCTGCAAGGAAAATCACAAGCGAAGCCATAAATATTGAAAAGCATGTTCAGGAAGGCACACTCGGAACGATAGACGGCTTTGGCCAGGCTCTACAGGAGAAGCTGACCGATTTTGTTCAAAACGGAAAAATGGCCTACTATGAGAAGTTGAAGGCTGAAGTCCCCGCAGGACTAAGGGAAATTGGCAAAATGCCCGGTATCGGGCCTAAAAAAGCCCGTGATTTATATCACAAACACGAGATAATGAGCCTCGAAGAACTTGAAGACTATTGCAAGAATGGAAAGCTGTCTCAAATAAAGGGATATACCGCCAAGAGCGAAGAATTTATCCTTGCTGCAATTAACCATAGGAATGCTTCACGCGGTAAATACCTCCAGCAGCAAGCGCTTGAATATGCTGATAAATTAATTGAAAAGCTGAATAATTCTGACATATTTGAAAGAGTTGAAGCAAGCGGGGAGTTAAGAATTCTTCCGGAAACTATTACAAGACTCGATTTTATAACAATACCCTCAGGTAATTTCTCCAATGAAACTCTAATTGAATTGATTGCTGAGAGTGAAGTATCCGTTATCAATGATAAAGAAATAAGCTACAGGATTGATTTTGGAATACCTGTTTTTATCAATGTCAGCGATGAAAATTCTTTTGTTGAATCACAGTTTCTCAATTCATCCCGAAATAATTTCTTGGAAGTGTTTTTCAAAGAAACCGGTATAGATTCAAACGGTTTAGCGGGTTTCAAAACTGAAAAGGATATATTTGAAAAAGCCGGGATGGATTATATACCACCCGAACTGAGAGAGGATGGCTACTATATCAAAAAAGCAATAAACAAAACAATGCCGGAGCTGATCGTAGAAAGTGATTTAATAGGGATGGTTCATAATCATTCCACATGGAGCGACGGCGCGAACTCCATTCGCGAGATGGTTCTCGGTGCAAAAGAACTTGGGTTTGAATATTTTGCATTGTGTGACCATTCCCAGTCAGCTGCCTATGCTAATGGCCTAACACCGGATAGAATTAAGGATCAGCATGAAGAAATTGACGGTCTAAATGAAAAAGAGATAGGTATCAGAATTATAAAAGGAATTGAATCTGATATACTGCCCGACGGCTCCCTCGATTACCCTGAAGAAATTCTCGCGGGATTTGAATTAGTCGTAGCATCGGTTCATTCATCTTTCAGGATGAGCAAAAAGGACATGACAAGACGAATTGTCTGTGCCTTGAAAAGCCCGTACACAAGTATCCTTGGTCACCCGACCGGCAGGCTCCTCCTGGCTCGTCCGCCATATGAAGTTGATATAAAAGATGTAATTGATGCTGCGGCAGATTATGGAAAAGTAATAGAAATAAATGCTAATCCATACCGGCTGGATTTAAACTGGGAGAATGCAAGGTATGCTAAAGAAAAGGGGGTCAAGATATCTATTAATCCTGATGCACATGTAGTGGCTGGTATGAAAGATGTTAAATTCGGAATAAACGTTGCAAGAAAAGCAGGCTTAACAAAATATGATGTAGTAAATTGCATGCAGGCTGAGGAATTTTTAAAAGAAGTAAACAAATCAAGAATATGAAAAAGTTAATATGTTTATATCTTTTATTTTCGATGCAGTTGCTTGCCGGTTTAAACACTGGTAGAGATGTCAAATTTATAGAGAACCAGAATAGCTCCCAATTTAAGTGTGAAAATCATGATGATAAAACAAAACTCATCCATGTTTTCCCGGGGAAAGTATCAATTGGTAAAAATCTTGACAGCCTTTCTGCCTATAAGGTTGAGACAGGCCTCGCGCTTGCATTGCGACTAACGGGCAAATATGAACTGACTCCAAGGAATATAAAAGATTCGCTTTTCTATGCTCATAAGGATGATTCATTTACAATTGCTCAATTTGCATTGTTGGTTAATGCTACCGAAGTAGCCTTTGTTAACATTAATCGCATTCACAATATGATGAGGACTGAGATAACCCTGAAAAACCTGGTAAATGATTCAACACGTTGGGGTGAAGGATATTCATTACTTCGCTTCAAGAAAGGATTTTCAGGTGAGCCTCTTTATGATCCCTCGATTCTTGAATCCTTACAAAGGGCTGTTGCCGTCAGTATCGGTGATACAAATATTTATTCCGGGTTAAGCAAAGAATTAGAAGTAAAGCCGTTGCCAACTCTTGTTATCGGCGGTTTATATTTCAAGGATAACGAGCAAAATTCCGGGTGGGAGCTGTTTAAAGATAAAATGCTGAATTCTTATGATGCTGTTGAAACAATGTTTGACGAAGTTGTAAAACACGACATATACGTGGTATATGACAGTGAAACCAGGGATTCTATTTTTGCCCTTTACAATCTATATGAAGCTGAAAATTACTTCATTCCTTCAGAATTGGAAATTGAAGCGTTGAGTAATTTCGGTGTAGAGTATTATCTCACCGGCGTGTTTGAAAAGATTGATTCGGGAGCAGATATTAACTTGGTTTTATGTGAAATAAGGAATAAAAGACTATTGCCTGTATATGTAGCTAAGGGTAGCATTATAAGTGATGATTTGATTGAATACAGGCAAGAGATAAAAAGGTTGGTTGGTAAATTAGTTGAACAAATGAATTAATTTTTTTCCTTTTCTCTTTTATGGTTTAATTCCTGAACTTCAACTCTGATTGACTGTGCAAATTCTTTAAGCTCCTGCATATGTTTCCTTACCCGCACACCTGCCGCCTTATAATTCTTGAAATAGAACCTGTTGAAATCATCTTCCATGTTGCTAATCATGCTTTGCAATTCTTTGAATCGATTTGTCATTTTTAATTACGGTTTCTGAATAATAAAAGGCACTGAAATTTTGTGATTTTTTCCCCTTAATACAAGTAAATATGCACCCTGGGCGAGTTTACTAATGCCCAGTTTTTCTTTATAGTTCCCTGCCCGGTATTCCTTATTCCTTTTGTAAGACCTAACTTTACCAGCAAAATCTACTATCTCCAAATTTAATATTTCAGTGCCTTCAATCCCAAATTCTACAGTTATATTAGCTGCAACAGCAGGATTAGGATACAAGGCATAAACCTCGATTTTAGCTTGAGGCAATTGTACAAACTTGCCGTTATTTAGGTCGTTTAATTCGGCAACTTCTCTTGCTCTTCCTGCAGTTGAGAGCAAAGCCGCTTTATCAGGCGCTGCACAAAAAGCAAATGCCACCCTTGTAGTATCTCCATCATCCAACGAAACCGGGCCTGCGCCAATTATCATAGATGCATCAGTAATGCTTGATTGGCTTCTCCCAATTCCCGAGGAAATAACTTGCCATTTTTCCTTTGTTGTGAATCCATCCCATACACCGGGATTGTCATCAGACTGCCCACCGTTGTCCATCCCCCAGAAATTTAAGGGATGAGCGCTCAGCATAACTGCACCAATAACAGGAACAGTGTCAGTTCCGGTGCTTTCACATATTCCAATCCCCGATTCATTATCAAGGTAAATCCTGTTATCACGGGCAGAAGGGCCAATATCCCAGTCAAAATATAACGCGGCAAAGAGAGAATCAGTATCCCCACCGGAACGGTTTATAATATCATATACACAAAACAGGAAACCATCCTCATCCCTGAATTGGTAGCTGTGCTGGTATATATCTACTTTTGCGTCAATGCTGTCCTTATCATCACCGTAAAAAGAAACAGCCTTAATCCCATCGATAATATTAGAGTCAAGCAAAACAGGTCTCTGTGCTTTAAAATCAAGATTCTGCCTTAATTGGGCAGAACCTCTTGCAACATTTGAAATAAATCCATCCATGCCAACTATTAAAGAGCCTTCAAACAACAAGTCATCACTTTGCTTGTACCTGAAGCCCTCGCCCTGCTCATTATTCGGGTAATCATTATATGCAATGTTTCCACGGCTGTTTAGAGTAACTGATAAGTCATTTTCTTTTAATGTTCTGAACGACGGCCTTATGGTCTGTGAAACGATTTGCCTGCCTACAGATTCTCCATTATCATAAATTTCAATTCTTAAATCAAGGATGTAATCAAGAGGGGCTGATGAAGGGACATTAAATAATATTAGTTCTTCAAGTTTGAATATCTTTCCCCTGGGGAGAATTCCAATGAAAATTGAATCGCTGCTCATCTGTTTTAAATAGCCTTCAACTGGAATAATTTTAATCCATGAATTGCTTAAATCAGAGAGTATATTCCTGATTTCAAATTCCAGTGTTGCCTCTTCACCATCTTCGAAGAGTCCATCCTCGTTTTTATCTGTGAAAATTACATTTTCAATTAATGCTGATTTTGCATTTAACGAGCTTAAAGCCATAAATGCATCAACTTTCCCGGTACCAATCTTCCATTTATAATATAAACTCGAAAGTGAATCTAAATTGAAAGTAGTTGCTTTCACATGCTCAATTACTTCTTCATTGCTATAATCCGGAAACTTGAGCCTGACCATTGCCGCCACACCGGCAGCAACAGGCGATGCCATTGAAGTGCCGCTCAACAACTTGTACTCATTTCCGGGAATTGTGGAAAGGATCTCGCTACCGGGTGCGCTGACATCAATAGTCGAGTTGTAATTAGAGTAAAACGCTTTTTTATTATCCACATCGATTGCCGCTACAGATAATACTCCTTTATAGGAAGCTGGGTAAAACCTGGTATCTGAACCATCATTTCCGGCAGCTGCAACAATAACAGAACCCATATCAAGAGCGGCATTTATTATTTCTTCTTCTGCAAATGAAGATGCAGTCCCTCCCCATGAACAATTAATTACATCCGCACCTGCTATTGCAGCATATAAGACACCCTCATATGAGTTTTCAACTGAACGGCTCCAAGGACTATCAGCAGAAATCTTTACGGGAAGCAGTTTGACTCGTTTCGCTACTCCGGCAATACCGGTTTTATTATTTATAATAGCAGCTATTATGCCCCCTACATGAGTTCCATGTTCATGCCCGGGTAGTGGGTCGTTGTCGAATCCGGAGCTTTCCTGGCTCACAAAATCCCAGCCCCGCCAGTCATCTACGTATCCGTTATTGTCGTCATCAATTCCATTGCTGCGTTTGTCTTTACCGTTGCCATCTTCACCGCTTTCCCCGGGATTTATAAAAATGTTGCCAGCGAGATCCTCATGCTCGTAATCAATTCCCGTATCCACTACCCCAACTATTACAGTACCTTCTTCCGGCAAAAAATCCCATGCATCCGTAGCCCTAATTGAAGAAAGGTGATACTGAATTGAGGCAAGTGAATCATCCGGCAATTCTACAAGATGCCTTTCAGGAAACGGCTCGGCATATTCAACAAAATCCAGTTTTGAGATATACTTTGCTGCTTTGAAAGGAACAATACCCGAGTTGTAAACGTAATTATAGATGCGCGACAGGTTATCGTAGTGATTGTATTGAGGAATAAAAAAAATCAAATTTTTATTAATTCTTAACACATTTAACGTATTTTTAGATATTAGATTCCGGGACTCGTTGCCGCCAAGAATTGATTCCAGTATTGCGGCTTGTTCATTGGAAGGAATAGCATTTTCAGAAGTAAATTTAATAATTAATGAGTCCTTTCCGGCTTTTGCGCTGAAACAAAAGGCGAACAAGAATGAAATAATAATGACTGTTGTTTTTATCATGAATCTAAATTTCAATTGTGCATTAAATTTACTTTAAAAATACACTATGCTGCTCGTTTGAGTTACATATTTATGCATTTAGTCATTTGTTTCGCTATGATTATTGACGAATTAGATGTAAGATAAATAAACAGAAAACATGAAACCCACAATTTTTATCTCT
>CAYVVD010000004.1:123154-164566 GCA_964454975.1 uncultured Hyphomicrobiales bacterium
TTGGCATTTTTCTCGGTTGTTTTTGCTTTTGCAATCACAAATGTTCCGCTAAACCTTGTTGAAGAAAAAACTGCAGAAAAAACTTACAACAAGGAGTGCGCTAACTGCCACAAAAAAAACGGGGAAGGTATAAAGCGAATTTACCCGCCACTCAAGAACTCCGACTATGTTGCAAATACTGAAACTGATGAGCTGATTAGAGGTATTATTTTCGGTAGGAAGGGTATTGTAACCGTTAATGGAATTGATTATCCCGCCTCTATGAAAGTTGAGCTTAGTAAATCAACGACAAACAAGCATATCGCATTGCTTGTAACATACATTTACCAGGAATTTAACGGTCTTGATAAACGGGTAACCGAGGAACAGGTTCGGAAGATAAGAGAAAAAGGCTCAAAATGATACGATTGTTATTGATTCTAGTAATTTGCAGTTCATCATTATTTTCAATTCCTGAGTATTCATTGTTTACCGGGAACAAGTGTAGGAATTGTCACATAAGCCCATCTGGTGGTGGATTCAGGAATTTATTCGGCAGGCAGATTGCAGCCCTTAATTCAACATTCAGCCCTTCTTCAATTGGATTAGAAGACTTGTATAAGCTATTGGACAATGATTCATACTATATTGAAGATGTTGCAGCAGTTGGCGCTGAGGTTCGCTATTTTTCATTCAGGCCGCATAATTTTGAGAAAGCAGAGCGGTTCTACGATTTTATGCAGGTAGCAGCCAATGCTGGCGTTAATTTGGGGGATGTTATAGTGTTGGATTTTTCATACTATTTCCTTGATCCCGTGTTTAAAGCCCAGCAGCGATGGCAGGGCTCCGTTTTTATTAAACCGTCAGAGTCATTGCCTTATTTAAGAGCTGGTTTCTTCGAGCCATCAATAGGGCTTGACCCTGAAGACCATGTCTCGCTTGACAGGCAAAAAATAGCTTATTATGGCATCGAATCTGTAATCCCTCCAAATTATTCAGAACCCGGCTTTGAGATTGTTTATGATTCCGAAGAATGGCTTACCGTAAATGCAGGTATGTTTCAACCTTATGGCCTGAAGGAACTTTTCATATTTGGGGGTCAGAGGCAGATAGTGCCTCTTGAAGATAATCCTTCTTTTCTAACCCGTTTTGTAATTTGGGGCCAGGGATTTGACCCGGATTTACCTGTTAGTAATTTAGGTGCATCCGCTTATGTAAACGGTAAATATTGGATGATCAATCTTTTTGGTTCTGTAGCAGTTATGGACGATTTATTCCTTATATTAAAACACACATATACTGACCTTGAATTTGAACAGGAAACATATAATTACAGCGCCAAAATTTCATATCAGATGTTTAAAGGTTTGCATGTATATGTAATGGCGGAAACAGGTGAAACTATCAGCCAGCTTATTAAAGACAGGGATGTGATTGACGAAGGCACACAGATTGTACTTGGTGCGTCAAATTACATTCTGCCAAATTTCCATCTCATAGCTGAATACCGTTTTCTCGAAGTTCCGCAGTTTAAATCTATGCGTTGGGTATTACAGGGACATTTTTATTACTAATATTCTGCTTGATTTTTCGTCAAAATGCCTTGTAGGCTCAAGAAGCGGGTTTAGTAATTATGGAAATGTTCAGGTTCGAAAATCCGGATTATTTTTATTCATTGCTGGTGATACCGGTATTGGTATTGCTGTATGTGTTTTCAATAGCTTCCAGGAATACAAGACTTAGAAAATTCTCAGATTCGCATCTTTTAACAGGACTGTTTAAGGATGTTCCCTATTACAAGGGCATTTTCAAGCTAATAATTTACTGCCTGATTATTTGTGCTTTAACATTGACACTTGCTAACCCCCAATTAGGTTCAAAATTAGAAGAAGTCAAAAGAGAAGGAATAGAACTTATTGTTGCTATTGACGTATCCAACAGTATGAATGCCGAAGACGTGAAACCAAGCCGACTCGAACGTACAAAAAAAGCAGTATCCGTTTTAATTGATAATCTCTATGAAGACAGGCTAGGGCTAATAATTTTTGCAGGGGACGCATTCCTACAATTGCCGCTGACAACTGATTATTCAGCAGCAAAGCTGATGCTTACAACAATAAGCACGGATTTGATTGAAATCCAGGGTACGGCGATTGGCGCTGCCATAAAACTTGCAGAGAATTCCTTTAGTGAGGATGAGAAAAGGAAAAAGGCAATTATTATTATTACTGACGGTGAAAATCATGAGGACAACGCACTATCCATAGCAGAAGAAGCAGCAAACAAAGGTATAAAAATCTATACTATCGGGATGGGTTCTGTGAATGGTGCTCCAATTCCAATATACAGCGGAGGAAGGGAAACCGGCTACCTGAAGGATAAATCCGGCACAACGGTTATTTCAAAACTTAATGCTGATATGTTAAATACAATTGCCTCTACAGGTGGCGGGAAATTTGTCCATTCAGTGAATTCGGACCCGGATCTGACTGCAATACTTGAAGACCTTTCTGAATTGGAGAAAACGGAATTCGGTACTAAGATTGTCAGTGATTATGAAGACAGGTTTCAATATCCTCTCATCGCTGCTCTTTTACTGATTTTGTTTGATTTGTCTATATCTGAATCAAGAAATAAACTGCTTGCAATGTTGAACATGTTTGCAGAGGGTAGAAAATGAAATCAATAATAATAATTCTAATAATAAGTTCTGCATTTTTTCTGGTAGCAAAGAACTCGCGCGAATTAATCCGTGAAGGAAACAAACTGTTTGAAGAAGGAAAATACAACGAGGCAGAAATTCTTTACAGAAAAGCTCTTGAACAAAAACCGGGTTACTCGAAAGCAGATTATAACCTCAGCGGAACATTATATAAGCAGGAGAATTACGAAGAAGCCATCAGGAAATACAATGAAGCCCTCCAAAAAACTAAGTCAGATGATGAAATAGCTGATATTTTCCACAATATGGGCAATTCATTTCTTCAGTCTCAAGATTACTCAAAGAGTGTTGAAGCATATAAAAACTCACTGAGAGCAAGGCCAGGAGATATGGATACAAAATATAACCTTGAATATGCCCGTAGGAAATTGATTCAACAGCAACAAAAACAGGACAAGAACCAAAATAATAAAGACGAAGAAAACAAAGACCAGAATCAAAACAAGGATAACCAAGACCAAAATCAGAACGAAAACCAGGACAAAAAGCAGAGTAAAAATCAGCAGGATGAAAAGAAAAACCAGGAACAGCCTAAGCAACAAAAAGCAGAGCAACAGCAGCAGAAAATATCAAAGAAGGATGCCGAGAAAATCCTGCAGGTTATAAGCGCCGACGAGAAAGATCTCCAGAAAATGATAAGGAAAATGAAAGCCAAAGGCAAAAAAATGGATAAAAACTGGTAATGAGAAAGCTAACTTTACTTTTCGTTATTCTCTTTATTTCAGTGGCTTATGCTGAAGTGGAGTTTGCAGCTTCCGTTGACAGGAATGTAGTTTCGGAAGGAGAAATGATTCGTATAACATTTACATTAAACCAACAAAATGCAGGAAATTTCAGAGCACCAGACTTTAGAGGATTCAGCGTTGTAAGCGGGCCATCTACTCAGAAGGGCACTCGAATTGTTAACGGGGATGTAACTGTTTCATTCTCTATACAATATATTCTCAAAGCTGAATCAGCCGGAACATATACCATCGGCGGTGCTAGTGTAGAACATGAAGGGAGGTTGTACACATCAAAACCTATCAATATTACGGTTACAAAAAGCGGCTCTGCAAATCAGGGGCAACAGGATAAATCACTTGATGCTCAAGCACAGGAAATACTAAGCAGAAATATCTTCCTGCGCACATATGTAAGCCAAAATAACGTTTACAGGGGAGAAAGTTTCCTGGTAACATATAAGCTATACATCAACCCAAACCTGTCAGTCCGCAACACTTCAATAAAGCGCAATCCTTCATTGCCGGGGTTTTGGGTTGAAGATTTGACTGTTGAAAGCAAAAACAGGGAATACGAGGTGTTAAATGGTGTCCGTTATCAAACTTACACTCTTAAACAATCATTGCTTACACCACAACAGTTCGGAAAACTTGAGATTGACCCCCTTGAATACGATTTTGTTGTAAGGCTCAGAGTAAATGACGGCTCAAGAAGGCGGGACAGTTTCTTCGACGACTTTTTCAGTAGTGGCAGTTACCAGGACTTTAAATACACAACAAGTTCCGGAACTAAATTAATAAATGTAAAACCATTGCCTGAAGGTTCGCCTGCTAGTTTTGACGGAGCTGTCGGCGATATGGAGTTTGAAGCATGGCTCGAAGGTGAGCAGGTAAATCAAAACGAACCAGTTTCATATAAAATTAAAATTTCAGGCAAAGGTAACTTAAGACTGTTAGACGCTCCAACTCTCGACCTGCCTCCGGATATTGAGATCTATGAACCAAAAGTATCAGACAATATTACTGTAAATGCAAGAGGTATGTCTGGTAGCATTATTTACGAATACCTGCTGATTCCTAAAAACCCTGGAAAATATAAATTAAATGAGCTTGCATTTTCATATTTCAATCCCATTGAGTCGCGCTATTATGAAGAAAAGCAAGGGCCGTTTAAACTTGATGTTGAAAAAGGCTCAGGTGATGTTACTTTTGTAAGCGGCAGTCGAAAGGAGGATGTGCAGTTTCTCGGCAAGGATATAAGGTATATTAAGAATACACCCGGAAGGTTTTATAAAGAACAGACTTCATTTTTTGGTTCATTTGCATTTTGGTCGCTTTATATCGTTCCCTTGTTAATTACAATTCTTGCATTGCTGCTTTACAACAAAAAACGGGAAGTAGAATCAAATGCAGCTCTCGTAAAGAATAAAAAAGCTAATAAAATAGCCAGAAAGCGCTTATCTGCTGCAAAGTCAATTATGGAAAAAAATAGCGGCAGTGGAGAATTTTATGATGAAATTAACAAAGGAATATGGGGATATTTAAGTGATAAATTATCAATACCTGTGTCTAAATTAAGCAGGGCCAATGCAAATGAGTCACTTAGAAAATACAATGTAGATGAAGAAACCATTAATGAATTCATCGGACTTATAGAAGAGTGTGAATATGCACGTTATGCTCCATTTGATGATGTGGCAAGCCAAAGCGAAGTATATAAAAGGGCGATTGATGTTATTGGCAAAATGGAGAAAATGCTCAGATGAAATTGCTTTTTTTAGGAATTTTTGTTTTTACATGTGCTGCTTTCTCCCAGGCTGATACTCAATTCGAGAATGCCAACGAATTATTCAGGAAAAATAATTTCAACGATGCCAGGCAGATTTATGAAAATCTCCTCGATGAGGGATTTGATAATTACGAATTGCACTACAACCTCGCTAATACTTATTTTAAACTTGATATGCTACCTAATGCAATCCTTCATTACGAAAAAGCACTAAGGCTGGAACCGGGAGACGAAGATATTCTTTTCAACCTGAATGTTGCAAATTCCCAAACTGTTGACAAAATAGAACCCCTCCCTGATTTGTTACTGCAAGATTGGATTAACGACTTAACAAATTGGGCTGGATCAGGCAGATGGTCATTCATTTCATTGCTTTTGTTTTGGTTGTCAATGGCATCTCTTTTTTTATTTTACATTGCGCGGAGTCCTGTATTTAAAAAAGCAGCATTTGCATTCATAGCAGCATTCCTGCTGTTTGCAGCATCGTCATTTTACCTTGCCAGCGAAGCCTACGATAATGAATCATTAGAGAATGAAGCAATAATTTTTTCAGAGAGTGTATATGTAAAAAGTTCTCCTGATGAATCCGGCAAGGACTTGTTCATATTGCATGAAGGTACAAAAGTCCGTATTATAGACGAGTTGAAAGGATGGAATGAGATTAGAATTGCTGACGGAAGTGTCGGGTGGATTCCATCATTTACAATTGAAATAATCTGAGGTAAATATGTCGTTTAGTAAACTATTCCTTTTGTCATTAATCGCAATGTTAATTGCATTATCTTCCTGCGAAGAAGGGGAAGGACCTATCAATCCAAATTTTGATGTATCCTCCACTTATATGAAGGCAACTTTCAATGGAGCATATTCATTAAGTTTCAATGCCCCTGCAGATGATGTCTCTTATATTGACTTTGTTAATGGAAATGTTACAGAAATTGAAATTTCAGCTACGATACTAAGTGGCAACAATTTCTACGAAATTAAATTAACAATCTATGATAAAGGTGATAACAGGACAAGGTACCCTCTTGCAGCCGGTATGGCAAAAGCTGAAGTCATTGTCTCGGATGCAGTTACCGAAGAGGCATTCGATTTTAATGCTACAGGATTTATTGATGTTGTGAACAACAACTCAGATTATTTCTCAGGAACATTCAGCTTTACAATCGAGAATTCCGAAGGTGAGAAAAAGTCAATAACCGTAAGCAACGGCACTTTCAACTTCATAAAGGACTTTTCTATAATTTCCTGAAATCTTTTGGCAGAAGAAGTTTGAATGTAGTCCCTCTGGATTGCTCACTGCTGATGTCAAGCCTTGCCCCAATCAGCTCAAGGTTTCTTTTCACAATAGCCATTCCAAGTCCCGTTCCGGAAATTGTTCCAACATTCTTTCCCCTGTGGAAGGGCTCAAAAATTCTTGACTTATCATCTTCTGGAATTCCGATCCCTTCATCATTTATTTCTATGTTTAAACAACCTTTACTTTCGTAAATCCTTGTGGAAATGATTGTTTCAGCGCTTGAGTATTTGATTGTATTAGAATAAATATTTCTCAGTACCTGCTTCAGGAGCTTTTGGTCGGTGTTTATAAGGTATTTTTCTTCATTTTTTTCAAAAGTAAATTTGTGCTTGGCACGATCAACAACTTGCGATTCTTCAATTAACTCATCTATGATTTTTACAAGGTCAAATGCTGTAGAATGAACATTTATTTCGCCGGAATCTGTTTTGCCAACGTGGAGCACTTCTTCCAGCAAATTTGTCATTGTTTTAACTGATGCCCTTATTTTTGACATGTATTTTTTAATCTGCTCGATATCATTTTTATTGATCAGTTCTTCAAGCAGAAATGTAGATGTCATAATTACAGTTAGCGGAGTTCTGTATTCGTGGGAAATCATAGAGATGAAACGAGTCTTTAATTCATTTAGCTTTTTCTCTTTTTCGAATGCCTGGGTTATTTCCTCTTTCGCCTGGAGCAATTCGTCTTCAGCTTTGCGCCTTATAAGGATCTCAGATTTTAACTGGTCCATTGCCGATTTCAGGCTGTCAGTCCTTTCATTTACTCTTATTTCAAGCTCTGTGTTCAGTTCTATAATTTTCTGTTCACTAACCTTCCTCTCAGTTATATCAGAAATAACGAGAAGGTACTGCATTACATTTCCATTTTCATTTCTTATTGCTCTTGAAATAAGCGACCCGTATTTAATTTCTCCCGATTTTGTTATCAATTCAAGTTCATAGTTACCGGCAATCCTTCCATGGAGATAATCATCAAATTGGGATTCAATTTTTTTCTCAGTGTAATCGGAGAAAATATCTAAATCGTTGAACCTTCGGCCTGTAATTTCTTTTGGTGAAAGTTCAAACCATTCGCTTATCCTGTCGTTAATTTCAATAATGCAGCCCTGCTTATCCACAAGAGCGATAATATCGGGCGAGGTTTGAAAAATATTCCTGTATTTTAGTTCACTCTTCCTTGTTTCCTCTTCTGCGGAAAGCCTCTGTGTGATATCTCTGATAATTACCTGCAGAAATACCTCCCCTTTCAATTCAATTGAATTGAGGGATATTTCGGCATCAAATAACTCACCGGTTTTTTTATTGTGCTTCCAGTAAAAAAACTGGGGGATACTGTCAATAGCTCTTTCAATTAATTCTCTTGCTTTTGTTGAGGATTGCCTGCCATCAGGTTGAAATGCTGGTGAGAAATCAACAGGTGAACAAAGCAATAAGTCTTCCCGGCTGCAATTGAAAATATCCAGGGCTTTTTCATTGCAATCGAGGAACTTCTCTGTATCCATAAGCAAGATACCGTCATTTGCATTGTCAACGAGTTTGCGGTTGCGCTCTTCGCTTTCAATTAATGCATCATATGCGTACTTGTTTTCTGTAATATCCTCTGCAAAGCAAAGCAAGGCCTCTTTGGCATCCCATGTGATTCTTATACCTTTAATTCGTAGCCAGCGTTTATAAGCATGCTTATTCAGGAATTGAGCTTCAATAACTGAGCCGTTGCCTCTTTCTTCCAAGGCTAACTCAATAAAGTTTTCAAACATTGAGCGTTCTTCATAATTCACCAGTTCAACAACGTTTTTTGCACTGAGTTCCTGGTTGCTGAACCGTGTAAAGTTGAGGAACATCTGGTTATAAAAGATCAATTTATTGCCCTTTATAACAAAGATGGCTTCGAGAGAATTGTCAACTATATGCCTGTATTTTTGCTCGGAATCCCGAAGAGCTTTCTCCATCAAGCGTCGTTTTGATATGTCTCTGATTACCAGGAAAACACAATCTGATTCGCCAATCTTTAATAACCTTGCAGATACAATTGCTTCAAATGAATTATTGTTATTTGTATTGAAACTGGTTTCGAAGCTTTTGACCTCATTTTCTCCTCTAAGTTTGTCAAAAAATGCGATTTTATCTCCGGCATTTTTCCAAAGGTTATATTCCTTAGTTGTATACCCTACTAACTTTTCCCTGTCAAAGCCTGTCAATTGTGAGAACCGGTTATTAACATCGAGATATTTTCCGGTATTAAGGTCAATAAAGCAAAGTGCGTGCGGAGAGTTTATAAATGCCGTTTCGAACTTTTTCTCGTATTCCTTAATTAAAGAAGTTAACTTCTTTAGTTCAGTAACATCAAGGATTGTAGTTATGGTATGTATACGCCCGTTAATATTTTTGACTGATGTTGAATTCATGAAAACCGGCCTTCTACCGCCACCTTTCGTAACAATTCGAATTTCATTTCTTTTGGAAATAACTTCTCCCTGTAATCTCGCCCTATAGCGATCTTCTGTACGCTGCATTTCTTCCGGGTCAATAAATTGCCTGAAGTCTTTATTGATGCATTCATCAATAGTAAAACCGGAAATCCTTGCTGCTTCTTCATTTACATAAATTATCTTAAAATTATCATCGATAATGGCTATCCCTTCATGCGAGGATTCAGCAACCGAGCGAAACAAGTCTTCTCGTTCAGCAAGAATCCTGCTGAGTATGTCTTTCTCTTCTATTTCATTTGAAAGTTGCTTATTAAGTAAAAGATAATCATGAGTTCTTTTGCTTACCCTGCTTTCAAGCTCTTCATTTAATACTCTGGAATTGTCCTGCTCTATCCTGAGCTGCTTCTGGAGAATAAAATCCCTTCGAGCGGAATATTCTATAAAATAGCAGGCTCCCATTGCCAGGAAATTCGTAGAAATAATGAAATAATTATTAAGCAGAAAATATACCGGGTGCGGATCTATTAAAACACTCGAATAAATCAAATATCCAAAGCAAATCAGAATACCTCCAATTGAGGCATATACAAACCTTGCTTTGCTAATGGTATAAGAGAATATTATTACAATTATGCCGCTAATTACGTGAAATTGATTATCAACTCTGTCTAATATATTGATTAGCACAGCTACATTTCCAATTATGGCAATCCCGATCGCTAATATTACCTGGAAGTTCCTTTTAAAAAAATTGCTGTAAGAAAGAACAAATAAAACAATGAATGCAGGGAAAAGGACTAACAAACGAATTAACCATGATTCGTATGTAGTTTCAACGATTAATGCCTTTAGAAAAACAAATGTTAAAAGAAATACGAAACCCAGGATTAATGTCAGTCTGAATTGTGGCAGTGAACGCTCGGTATAATAATCATAAAATTCCTTTTCATTCCCATCGCGAAAAAAAAGGAAAAAAGGATTAATATCCAGATGAACACCGGATTTGTCTTTTCCGAAGAGTAATTTTCTTAATCCAATCATCAATTATTCACAATTGATACTTTTTAATATAACCAATCTTAGGATTGAATTAAATTAATTTCGGGTTAAGTTTTGAAATTGAATCTTAATCTGTTTTTAACCGCGAAGTTTGTCAAGCAAGGCGCTCAACTGGTTGGCTTCCTTTTCGCTAAGTTTTTTGACATTTTCCTCAATTGAAGGAATACGCTTATCAATTTTTTTTAGGAGAGCAAGACCTTCATCAGTTATAATTACGTCAACCCTGCGGCGATCATCGTCGCACTGAGTACGTTTTATAAAGCCTTTTTGGCGAAGCTTTTCTACAAGACGTGAAGCATTGGACATACGGTCGAGCATGCGTTCCTGTAGCAGTGATATAGTGACAGGGTTGGGGTGTTGCCCCCGGAGTATCCTCAATATGTTATACTGCTGGGATGATATTCCGTATGGCTTCAGGAAATGGTGGTTAATGGCATTTAGCCAACCGCTCGTGAAAAGGATATTCACTAATACCTTTTGGTATGGTGTAGTGAAATTCTTTTGTTTGATTTCGTCTTCTATATTCATTGTATATTTGATGTCGAAACAATAGTTGTAAACACAGTGACTAAACGTGTAGCAATAATAAATATTTTCACGACTTTTTAGCAAGCGTTAAAAAGCAAAGAAATATATAAGGCTCTGAAATAAAAAGACTTGATAAGTTAAATTACATATACTCCATTCTCACAGTGAAATGGCGCAGGAACTCCGCCTGCCAGTAGATTCTCATTTTGCGGAGTTTGTCCCGCTCGTTGAATACATCAATGATGGCTTCCGCTGTGTATTCGATATGGCTTTTTGTATATACCCTTCGTGGTATTGCAAACCTCACAAGTTCCATAGGCGGAGCGATGTGTTTCCCGGATTCATCCGTTTTGCCAAACATTACTGAGCCTATTTCCACCGAGCGAATACCACCTTTCAGGTAAACCTCGTTGGAAATTGTCCAGCCGGGGAAGAACTCCGAGCCGATATGAGGGGCAAAACGTTTTCCATCAAGGTAAACAGCGTGGCCCCCTGTAGGTACAAGAATTGGCACACCTGCTTCAAGAAGTAAGTCTCCCATGTATCTTACCTGGCCAATTCGATACTTCAGGTAATTCTCGTCCATCACTTCTTCAAAGCCTATTGCCAATGCTTCCAAATCACGGCGTGCAAGGCCGCCGTATGTAATAAATCCTTCGGTGATTATAAGAAGTGTTTTGATTTTTTCTGCAAGGCGGTCATTATTGGTTGCAATAAACCCGCCTGTATTGGAAAGGCCGTCCTTTTTTGCACTCATAGTAGCGCCATCTGCATAGGAGAACATCTCCCTGGCAATTTCTATCACAGACTTATCAGAATAGCCTTCTTCGCGTTGCTTAATAAAGTATGAATTCTCTGCAAAACGGCAGCAATCCAGGAATAGGGGAATGTCATATTCGTCGAGAAGGGCTTTTGTTTCGCGGATATTTTGCATAGATACGGGCTGTCCGCCGCCGCTGTTATTAGTAACAGTTATCATGCAAAGCGGGATTTGTTTTTTACCGTACTTCTCAAGGACATCCCTTAGCTTATCAAGGTCCATGTTCCCTTTGAAATCAGCTTCGATATCGGGGTGCGTGCCAATGTCAGTAGGCAGGTCAATTGGGATTGCCTTTGAAAACTCAATATTTCCACGTGTTGTGTCAAAATGAGTATTGTTTGGAATAACCTTGTGTTCACCTCCTCGTAAAGTGAAGAGAATCCGTTCGGCTGCACGTCCCTGGTGCGTCGGTATAATATGTTTAAATCCGGTAATATTCCTGACAGCATCTTCAAATTTATAGTAGCTTTTAGACCCGGCATATGCTTCATCCCCGTCAATCAGGCCTGCCCACTGGCGGCTGCTCATGGCAGTAGTCCCGCTGTCTGTCAGCATGTCGACTGTTATGTGGTCTGAATGGAGGAAGAAAGGATTATAATAAGCATCAGCAAGGTATTTTTCTCTTTGTTCCCTTGTTGTAATCGGAATTGATTCCACGGATTTTATTTTGAATGGCTCTATCTGTGTCTTCATCGCCTGTCCTTTAATATCTATTTTGCCTTTTGGCAAAGATAAGATTTTGGAAGGACAGAAACAGTTTTAAGTCAATTTCATAACTTGGGTGTGGGAACTATTCGTAATCAAATTCTGTCCCATACAGCTCAGGTATTTTGAAGTTGTGATTACCAAAAGCAGAGAATAGTTGCTCGGTTGCAAAGATTATGCCGCCCAACTTGCCATCGTCAAAATTATAAGCGAAGTCAAGCCTGAACACACTCGTTGGGCCGCGAGATTTAGTGTTGTGAAATCGCAAGCCCATCCCGAAGGAATTATGAACTTGTGATTTGCGGATTTTTGTGTCCTGGCTCCATACTAACCCTGCATCATAAAATGCTACTCCTGAAAGATTAAGTACCCATAATTTAAAATCCGGGAAAGCCCGAATTTCAAAATTAGATACAATCCTGTTGTCCCCTGCAATCCGGTTTAGTTCATACCCGCGCAGGCCTGCATCGTTGTCTAAAACAAGCTGTCGAATGGCGCTCCAATTCCATATCGTTTGTTGCTTAATTCTTGCGGCAAGCAGGAAATGCTTATTAAACTGGTAGAATCCAAGCCCTTGGAATCCCTGGTACGAATAGCGTGCATTACTTCCGCTAAATGCGCTCGCAGCAGTCAACTGCCCCCAGAGATAAAGGCTGCCGTCGTAATAAGAACGTTCACCCTGGCCTGCCACATAGTACAATGATTCACCGCCGGGATTTACAGGAAATATCCTGCCGAGAGTAGCGCTGCCATAGCCGCCTACAATCATATCTTCGGTTACATAAGTATTAATATTCTGGATAGGTACAAATTCTTCAGAAATTGATGAAAATTGAACAAGGAATTTGCCTGAATTGTCATAGGCCCTCCTAAAGATTTCATCTCCACGGTCTGATTTGTCATATTCCATGAAAATAGTAGCAAACACACGGTCTTCGTAAAGCCATGCTTTAGAAATATACCCGTTTATTTTATTTTCATGCAATGGTATTAAACGAGTAGTATCACCAATAATATAAAGGAAGTCTTTGCCAAATGAATTCTTATAATTAGCTCCAAAAGAGTATTCGGTTTCCAATGTCCTGAACGGTTTGTTTATGCTCAGAAGCTGATCAGTTCGGAATTTATTTGCTGTTAGAGCAATATCGAGCGAGAACTCACTTCTTAGGAACCTCCTCTGAAAATATCCCAGGTATCCCTGCCAGCCAATGTCATTTTCGGATCTGTGCAATGCCTCACCGGTAATATTAATACCGTGACCTAGTAAATTTAATTCAGCAAACCGGCCGCCAATCCGGGCTTCGCCTCCTCCAGTTCCAAATAAAATGGATGGTTGCGTGCTCCAGCGCTCACTGGTAATTATATAAACATCGTATGTATCATAAGTAACAGAATCAAGGATTATTCTGACATCTGTGAAATAACCGGTATTTCGTAAATTTCTTTCAGTTTCTTCGATATATGTAATATCGAGTAAGTCCCCCGGGGCAAAAAGCAATTCATCCTCAATCAGGTATTTTTTTGTGTTGATATGGACAGCATTGAACATTGGGGCAGCAAAAAACCAGTCATCCTGGGTAGAATCAAATACATCCCTCTGGTCTATGTACACTTCGCCAATATAGAATTCAGATAGTGAAAGTCTACAAGCAAAAATCAGAAGAACCGGTATTATTAATAATTTGATTTTTATCATATTCAGGAATTCAATATACCTATTGACGGGCAAGACAGGAATTAAATTCTAAGTGAATTTTTCCAATGCAAATTCACACGCTGTTTACATTACATATAATTAATTGTATTGCTGCCTTGCAAAAGCTAAATTGTGTTAATTATTCGATTAGTCTAATTAATGGTGAAAACTATGGATAATCTTAGTTCATATTCAATCGAAACCAGATGTGTACACTCAGGTACAAAACAAGATCCCACCGGTTCAGTTGTTACTCCTATATACCAGACTTCAACATTTAAGTTCAGAAATGCAGACCACGGAGCAAGGCTTTGCCGGGGCGAAGAAGTTGGCTACATATACACAAGATTGCGTAATCCAACAATTGAAGCAATGGAAGATTCAGTTGCATGTCTCGAAGGAGGCGGAAAAGCCCTTGGATGTGCGAGTGGTATGGCTGCAATACATACTCTTTTTGCAACAATTCTCGAATCCGGTGATCATGTAATTTGTGGCGAGTCCGTTTATGGGCCAACCTCGTCACTTCTTAAAAAATTAATGAAAAAATTCGGCGTTGATTTCACTTTTGTTGACTCTTCAAATTCAAGTGAAGTTGAAAATGCAGTGAAAAGTAATACTAAGTTAATTTTTATTGAAACACCCGGAAACCCGAACCTTGTAATCAGCGACCTGGGGAAAATTGCCCGTATTGCTCATAAAAATAAAGCAAAGCTTGCTGTTGACAATACGTTTATGAGCCCTATTCTTCAAAATCCCTTTGATTTCGGTGCTGATTATATTGTTCATAGCATGACAAAATTCCTAAACGGCCATGCTGATGTTGTTGCGGGGATTATCGTTGTAAAAAACGAAGAAGATTACCCTATGTTCAGGGATACCCTTAATCTTGTTGGCGGCACGATAGACCCATTTAATTCTTTTCTTGTCCACAGGGGTATTAAAACCCTGAAAATCAGGATTGAAAGTCAAACAAAGAATGCCATGGTTATAGCAAGGTACCTCGAGAATAATCCTAAAGTAAAAAGCGTAAGTTACCCGGGATTAGCAAACCACCCGCAATATAAGCTTGCTCAAAGGCAAATGAAATCCCCGGGCGCAATGATTGCATTTGAACTTGAGGGTGGTATTGAAGCAGGGAGACAATTAATGGATAACGTCGAGTTATGGCAATTAGCAGTAAGCTTAGGGGGTGTAGAATCCCTTATTCAACATCCTGCATCAATGACCCATGCTTCAATGGACAAAGAACTTCGTGAACATGCAGGAATTACAGATGGATTGGTTCGAATCTCTGTTGGAATTGAAAATGTAGACGAACTTGTTAAAGGCCTCGATGTGGGTTTCGCGAAAATCAAGGAACCTGTCAATGTGGAAGAATTAGCATAAAAATGAAAGGGCTAAAAATTATTAGCATTTCATCAAAATGTGAAATCAATCAGGGAAATTATGGATATTATAGATGGTAGATACATAAGCAACGGTGAAAAGAATCTTTTTGTTAAAATAACAGGTGAAGGCGAAACAACTATTATAATCGAACCGGGATGGGGCGTTGCCTCATCCGAGTGGAGCATGATCCAACACGAAATTTCTTCACTTACAAAAGTTCTTTCTTACGACAGGGCAGGCTATGCCGAAAGCCCTCGAGGAAACCTTCCACGAACAGGGGGCGATATTGCCGATGAACTATTCAATACGCTTCAAAACGCAGGTATTAATCCACCCGTTATCCTGATTGGGCAGGCAGCAGGAGCAATGTATGCCAGGAGATTTGCCAAAATGTTCCCTGCGGCGGTAAAGGGGCTTGTGCTTGTTGATGCCATTTCGGAAAATATACTTGAAATTGAAAAACAGTACCCGGAACCGTACAGGGAAAACTCCTCGCTTAAAAAAAGGATGATGGGAATTGAAAACCTGATGAATATTGAAGAAAATGATTTCGAAAAACAACTGGCTCCTTTAGTTAACAACTTATATCCCGGTCTGCCTGAACCTGTGCAGGAACAGTTGCGCACATACCAGACAGAGCGAAAATTTTACCAAACAATCCTTGACGAATATGATGGACTGCTGGGTACAATAGAAGAGTTTGGCATCCCCGGCAATACTCCGGATATGCCGGTCAAAGTAATAAGCCACGACCCGATTGAGATGGTTCAAATAGCATCATATATCGGAGTGTCAGAGGAGGAAGCAAGGTTAGTTGAGGAAATCTGGTTTGCTGAGCAAAAACGGCTCGTTGAGTTATATCCTAACGGCGAATTGATAATTGCAAAGGGAGCAGGAGTAAATCTTCATCTAACACACTCAAATGTTATTATCGAGGCTGTGAAGCAACTGTTGTAATTATGAATAGTTTACAGTTTACAGGTTCAAATTCTTTAAAACGAATAAGAAAGATAATTATAGAAACGCACTACCGGTGTATTCCGCGTTTCGATTCCTTGATGAAATTAATGGAATCCTGTATTTCATCTGGTATTGAGTTGCGTTCCATATATTTGCTCAAGCCATCGGTCGTATTAAGTCCCGAATAAAGCAGAACATCATAAAATTTCTGGATTTCACTTATTAACTCGTGAGAGAATCCGCGCCTGCGCAAGCCGATTTTGTTTATTCCCTCTACTCGTGCAGGTTGCCTTCCAATCAGTGTAAAAGGAGGTACGTCCTTTACGAGTTTGCAATCAGCACCTATCATAGAATGCTTGCCTACACGGCAAAACTGGTGCACCTTCACCACACCGCCAAAAATCACCCAGTCTTGAACTGTTACATGGCCGCCCAACTGAGTTACATTGGACATAATTACCTTGTCGCCAACGCGGCAGTCATGCGCCACATGAGCATATGCCATAATAAGGCAATCAGCTCCTACAACTGTTTTGCCGGTTTCAACTGTTCCCCGGTTTACCGTAACATATTCACGAAGTAATGTTCTGTCTCCTACATAGGCATATGTAGCCTCACCTTCGTATTTCAAGTCCTGAGGTTCAGTTGCAATAACTGTACCGGTATAGATTTTTACTTCATTTCCTATACGCGCCCCGTTTGCTATATGCACATGGCTGCGTATTTCACAATCATTGCCAATTATAACATCATCTTCGATGATAGTAAATGGCCCAACAAGTGTTGCATTACCAATTTTTGCTTTTTTTGAAACTATTGCTGTCGGATGAATATTAATGCTGCTCATAACTACCTGTCAACCAATGCTGCCTTAAGTTCTGCTTCTGCTGCCAGCCTGCCCTTTACAAATGCCTTTGCTTCAAACAGAAATGTATTAAACCTGTGTGATAATTCCCTTACTTCAAAAACTAACTGGTCGCCCGGTACAACCGGTATACGAAATTTAGCTTTGTCAATCGACATAAAAAAAGCTAATTTTTTTTCTATATCATCAATTGTATTCATTAACATTATGCCCCCGGTTTGAGCCATTGCTTCGAGTATCAATACACCAGGCATAATTGGTTTCCCGGGGAAATGCCCCTGGAAGTACGGTTCGTTAATACTCACATTTTTATAACCGATTATTTTACGGTACTTTAAATCAAAATCAGTAATCCTGTCCACCATCAGGAAAGGATAGCGGTGGGGAAGAATTCTCATCAAATCAACAATATCAAATACAAAACCATCCTTTTTATGAACTTTGTATTTTTCCTTTTCACGGTACTTTAAGTATTGTGCTCTGATAAGTTTTGCAAACTCGTAGTTGCTTGCGTGACCCGGACGTGCGGCAAGTACCTGTGCTTTAATCGGTACTCCGGCAAGAGTGAGGTCTCCAATCATATCGAGAAGTTTATGCCTGGCCGGTTCGTTTTTAAAACGAAGGGGTGTGTCGTTTAAAATGCCTGATTTACCTTTCTTCGGTGCTTCATCAAGCTTAAATACTTTTTTCATGTTTTCAAGCTCTAATTTGTTGACATCTTTATCAACAATTACAAGAGCGCTTTCAAGACTACCGCCTTTGATAAGGCCTGCTTCGTATAGAGATTCAACTTCTGTAAAAAAACAAAATGTTCTTGCGGGTGCGAATTCACTTACAAACTCATTCTCAAAATCAAACAAACCAGTGTGTTGGCTTCCAAGGGCCGGATTGTTATAATCAATCATCACAGTAAGTCGGTAATCGTCGGTAGGCAGGGCAACAATATCAACACCTTTTTCTTCATTGGTATAGCGAATTGTTTCCTTTATCTTGAAATATTCCCTGTCTTCATCCAATTCATTAATTCCGGCTTCCTGTAAAGCTTCTACATAAGGCATGGAGCTTCCATCAACAACCGGTGGTTCATTGGCTGAAAGTTCAATCCTGCAGTTGTCTATTTCTAGCCCTGCTAATGCCGCGAGCACATGTTCAACAGTGTGTACCCTGATATCATCCTTTCCAAGCGTTGTGCCGCGGGACAAGTCAACGACATAGTCAACCAGTGCCGGAATCTCACTTTCGTTTGGTAAATCTGTACGTATGAATTTATACCCGTAACCTGCCGGAGCCGGGTGGAATGTAATTGTAGAGGGATTGCCGGTATGCAAGCCAATTCCCGAAAAAGAAACCGATTTTTCTATTGTTCGCTGTTTGGCCATTTATATATTTCAATTATTTGCAAAAAGAACAAAATACAAAGTTACGATATTTTCACTTTTCACCCGGAGTAAAATTTCAACCCTGTATTAAATCAAATACCTGCATGTTTATATTGCGTGTTTAAAGTTTAATCTTTAAATTTTGGCACTTGTCCGAGATACAAAGTCTGTTTTTATAAAAAATGGAGAATTACATGAAAAAGCTGCTTATTATGCTGCTATCCGCTACGTTGATTGTTTTTATTATGATACGTTGCGGCGACGATATCGAACCCACACCCATCAAAGGTATGCAAACCTATGAAGACACCAAGTACAAGTTTAAAGTTAACTATCCCGAAAACTGGGCAGTAAATAAAACACAGGGCAGAATTGTTGTGACATCTTTTAAAGAAGGCGTCAATCGATTTTCCAGGTATGATCCCTCGGGACTTCCTGCTGCAAAAATTGATGTGATGGCTCGTGAATTCGACACTAACATTACGAATATCTCTGAACTTGCTGATAAGATGAAAGTTTTTGAAGGTAAATATTATACAGGTCCCGAGAGTGTGATGATTAATGGCGTTGAAGCTCAGAAATACTCATATACATTTGAACTTGAAGACGGCCATTTTGTTGGTGAATTTTTTGTAGCCGCTAAAGATACTGGAACTGCAACCGCGATTACTTTTGAGGCATTCGGCGGTTCTTTTGATATGTATGAATCAAATTTCAAAGAAATCCTTAATTCGATTGAGCTTGCAGTAACTCCTGAGCCAATGTCTATTGATACGCAGTTTGTTGAAGAAGAGTCTCCACCACCATCAGAGAATCTGACTACAAGGCGTGGCGATGGATTTACAATCCAAATCCCGGAGAATTTTGATTCTCAGACGGGTTCAATGCGTGATGCTATCGCTTCCAGAAATTTTATTGGAATGCGAAGGGCAGACTGCAATATCCAGGTTGATGTTATTGATGCATCCGAGCAAAATAAGATTGATAAAATTGTAGAAGACAACCGTGCTAAATTTGGCAACGCTGCTCCTAAGGATACAAAATTAGGCGGAACTTCCGCTAAATATCTTGAATGGACACCGGTCAGTGGAGTTAAACAAAGAGTTTATTTTGCTGTAAAAGGAGACAGGCTTTACAGGATTACTATGAACTGGTTTATCGGTGAACAAGATGATTATCTACCTATATTTGAAAAGAGTATAGCATCTTTCAAATTCAATTAATCTAATTTTGTCATACTGAGCTAAGTCGAAGTATGACATACAGATAATATTCAGCGCCATATTGATTTCCGTCGCCAAGGTGCACTGGCGATAGAAATTAAATATGGTGCTTTGTTTTTTATATTCATTAAAAATGATATTTTCCCTTATGATTTATAGGATATCATCATGAAGAATGTAGCTTATAAAACAGTTCTAATTCTATTAATTCCACTTCTGCTAATAGCACAGAAAAACAATGATGATATTCATTGGTCACCGGAATTTGCATTTAATAATTTTGTTGGTGGCGAAGTTAGTGTATTTGCATCTGAAGGGGATGATATCTACCTCTCAAGAGGTAGTTTTATCATAAGGTACACTCAAAGCGCCGGCCACTGGTATGTGCTGGCATATACAAATGGTACAGCTTCAGATATGGAAATACAAGATGGGAAATTATATGTGTGCGGTAATTTTACAGAGTTGAACGGCTCTGTTTATAACGGAATAGCAATTTTGGAGGGGGATACTTTTGCACCTTTGCCTCCTATTTCCGGCACAATCGAAAATTTAACTTTAAGTCCGGGCGGTAATTTGTACGTATCGGGAATAAACCTGAATACAACAGGTAGCGGGGACTCTACTGACTTTGCTGTTTTTAAAGAAGGTGAATGGTCGCTAATTAATACTGTTCTCGATGGTGAATTTAAAGACATTCATTTTGCAAATGATTTGCTCTATGTTGCAGGTGACTTCTCTGCTCCAACCGGACAACTCTACAGGAATATAGCGGCAGTCGATCCCGAAACCGGATTTGTTGATAATCTGCAGGGTGGTACTGATGGGATAGTTCTTGCTGTTGAAACAGATAATGAGGGAAATCTCTACATTGGGGGCGGTTTCTCAGAAGTTGGGGGAGTTGATGCTCAAAAACTTGCTAAATACAATGGACAGGAATGGGAATCTATTGGAGAAATCGGTTCAGGGCTGGTATATAAGCTTAAAATAATTGGCGACAGGCTTTATACAGGAGGCTCATTCAAAAATGTAGATGGCACACCGACTGACAAATTGGCTTATTTGGAAAATGGAGAGTGGTTACCAATGCCGTTTGAATTTTCCGGTCAGGATTTTAACATCGTACAGAACCTTGGCGAAAGTAACGGTAATCTAATTATTGCCGGTATATTCCAATTTGCCGGCAACTACTTCGCAAACGGATTTGCAATTTGGAAGGGAAGTGAGTTTGAATATCTGTTTCCTGACGGAGACAATGGAATAAGCTCAATCACATATTCCATCACAAATCTGGACGACGAATCACTATATGCAGGCGGAGCATTTAATACGATGGGAAAAATAAGCTCACCGGGTCTGGCGTATTGGACCGGAGATGAATGGAAGGACTGTGCAGGTGGAATTGACCCGCCGGCTATTGTCTATTCAACTGACAAGGGGCAGGGTAAGATTTATTTCACAGGGTGGTTTTTATTTGCTAATGGAAAAAGTCTGAACAATGTTGCGGGTTGGGATCCTTTGACCAATGATTATATCCGGCTTGGAGATGGAATCGACGGAGGAGACGGTACTCTCGGACCAATCAAATACACTGAAAAATTTGGAGAAAGTATCCTGTATGCGGGAGGAGGTTTTAGGGAATCCGGGGGTAAAACCATGAATTACGTCACTCAGTGGGACGGTGAAAGCTGGAAGCCGATGGGAAAAGGTGTGTACTCCCGTCCCGGGGGATTCAGCAGAGTTTATGAATTAGAAGCAGACGAAATTGGCATGCTTTACGTTGGCGGTGATTTTGACAGCGTTTCTGCAGGGGAGTCAGTAAATTGTGCAGTTTGGAATCCCTTTGTAGGCGACTGGTTCTCTCTCGGCAAGTTTCTTAACGGCAGTGTATCGGCGATTCACGGCGATGGTGAATATGCTTACTTCGGAGGCAGGTTTACAAAGGCCGGGAACATTGATGTAAGCAATATTGCCCGTTTGAACTGGCAGACATTTGAATGGGAAGCAATTGGCGATGGAACCAACGGGCCTGTATATTCAATTCTTAAAAACGGGGATGA
Organism: uncultured Hyphomicrobiales bacterium; assembly: GCA_964454975.1. GTDB lineage: Bacteria > Bacteroidota > Ignavibacteria > Kapaibacteriales > UBA2268 > CAYVVD01. Next base: position 144,785 of record CAYVVD010000004.1, read on the forward strand.
TGTTTATATTGGGGGGGCTTTCAGCCTTGCAGGTTCTACGCCTGCAAATTCGATAGTAAAGTGGAATGAATTCACAAAAGAGTTTACACCACTTGGAAATGGCCTAACCTACGGAAACCTTGCTGGAGGTGTATATGATATGGAGCTGTTCCGGGGAAAGCTCTATGTTGCAGGATTTTTTACAAACGCAGGTGATAAAATGTCCATGAATATTGCTTCATGGGATGATATTATAGTAAACGATATGGATAAAGTAAGTGATGATGATAATAATATAACAATCTATCCCGTTCCTGCTACAGAAATAATTGCTGTTAATTCTAATAATGGTTTAATCAAAAAAGTAGTAATAGCAAATCTTACAGGTGAAGAATTAATTATAGTTTCTTCCCCTACATATATTAATGGTATTAATATTAATATTTCATCACTTGCTCCCGGATATTATAACTGCATAATTTTCTCAAATAATGGTTTGTACAATAAACCGTTGCTGATTGTCCGCTAAACCTGTCAAAATGAAAATTCACTATAATATTAATACTTAATAATAGTTAGCTATTAAAACCTTAAAGATTACTCGGAATACAAGGTATGAAGATAGATTCGAGAAGGGGCTTTTTGAAGAATACAGCCCTTGCCGCTTTCACTACAGGGATATTACCATCTGCATTGAATGCAAAACATGAGAATCATCCAATAATATTAGACGAGTGTAATCCGACAACACTCGATTTATATGGTGAAGGGCCATTCTACACAGCCAATCCACCAGATATAAAAGACAACCTGTTAGCTCCGGTTGATGAACAGGGCACAAGGCTGATTATAAGCGGTGTTGTCAGGACGCTTAATTGCACTTCAGTCATCCCGAATGCTAAGATTGACCTCTGGCATGCAAACGATGCCGGCGAATATGATAATTCCGGTTATAAGTTGCGTGGTGTTACTTATTCCAATGCCCAGGGCTTTTATATGTTCGAGACTATTTACCCTGGTAAGTACCTTAACGGGGCGCAATTCAGGCCAAGCCATATACATGTAAAGGTCACACCGCCCGGTTTTTCAACTCTTACAACTCAAATCTATTTCGAGGGCGATGACTCGATTCCAACAGATGTTGCTGCATCGGTAACAAGCGGTACCTATGATGCAAGAGCCAGGATTATTCCCTTGGATGATGTTGATGGCAAGTTCGAAGGTAGTTGGGATATAATCGTTGACGGGACAACAGATTTCGAAGGTATTCATATTGACAAAGGAATCATCTACTCTGCTATGCCAAATCCATTTAAATCCATTTTGCATGTAAACTATGGTGTTTTCAGGGCTGCAAAGGTAAGTCTCGAAGTATTTGATATTCACGGAAAGAAAGTTGCAAATCTCGGTGAATATAATCGCGAGCCTGAAAAGTATAAGGTTTACTGGGAAGCAGGGAGTGATTTACCTTCAGGCACCTATATAATTGTCCTCAAAGTGAATGACCTGCAGGTTAATCATATGAAGGTAATAAAGGTGTAAATCAGCTAATCATTTTGCCTCTTATTGTTTATCTTTGGAATTATTTTTCTCATGGAAATAACGAAATGCAGATTAACGAACGGATTGTAATACTTGATTTCGGCTCACAATATACACAGCTAATAGCTAGGAAAATAAGGGAATGTGGCGTTTTTGCCGAGATTCATCCCTATAACATTACAAAAGAAAAATTTATTGAATTGGCGCCCAAAGGTATAGTACTTTCAGGTGGTCCATCCAGTGTTTATTCCGAAGGAGCGCCATTACCTCAATTTGATGTATTTGCACTTGGTATTCCAGTACTCGGAATCTGCTACGGATTGCAGCTTATAGCTTCCCAAAATAATGGCAAAGTTGATAGCGCTGCCCGGCGGGAGTTTGGAAAAGCACACATCCACATCAATAATAAAAATGGCATCTTTGCCGGCTTTAATGATAACAACAATGTTTGGATGAGTCACGGCGATTCCCTTTCAAAAATTCCTGATGGATTTGAAATCATTGCTACAACCGATAATTCGCCTATTTGTGCAATTCAGAATCCCGAACGTAGAATTTATGGTGTTCAGTTCCATCCCGAGGTTCATCACACAGAACATGGCAAACAATTGCTAAAGAATTTTGCGATAATTATTTGTGGCTGCCGGGGAGACTGGAATGCAGCGTCGTTCATCGAAAGCGCGATTGCTGATATCAGGGAAAAAGTTGGTGTTGAAAAAGTAATTTGTGCATTAAGCGGGGGAGTTGATTCTACAGTTGCTGCAGTGTTGCTGCAAAAATCCATTGGAGAACAGCTAAAGTGTGTGCATATTGACTCAGGACTCATGCGCACCGGTGAGTCGAGAATGGTGGTTAAGCTATTCCGTGAACATTACCATATCCCTGTAGAACTGGTAGATGGATCCGATACATTCCTCTCAAGGCTGGTAGGCGTTACAGACCCTGAGCAAAAGCGCAAAATCATTGGCAAATCATTCATTGATTTATTTGATGAAGCTGCCGGCAGAATGGAAAATATAAAGTGGCTGGCGCAGGGCACTCTCTACCCCGATGTCATAGAATCCGTAAGTGTGAAAGGGCCATCTGCAACAATAAAGAGCCACCACAACGTTGGCGGCCTTCCTGAGAAAATGAACCTGAAAATAATCGAACCATTCAGGGAATTGTTTAAGGATGAGGTCCGTGCAGTAGGCAGAGAACTTAGAGTGCCGGAGTGGTTTATTGGAAGGCATCCATTTCCCGGACCCGGGCTAGCCATAAGAATTCTGGGTGAAATCAGCAGCGAAAGGCTGGAGATTCTCCGCAAAGCAGATGACATATACATCGAAGAAATTCAAAAAGCAGGACTTTATGATGAAATATGGCAGGCGTTTGCAGTGCTGTTGCCTGTAAAAAGCGTCGGCGTAATGGGGGATGAACGAACTTATGAATATACCTGCTCGCTTCGAGCTGTTGTTAGCACCGACGGAATGACTGCTGACTGGTACCCAATGCCATACGAAGTGCTCGGCAGGATGAGCAACAGGATAATTAACGAAATCCGCGGCATCAACCGCGTGACTTATGATATAACTAGCAAGCCTCCTGGGACGATTGAGTGGGAATAGAATCAATTACGAATTACGAGAACCAATTTGATTTAATTTACAAGAGCAATAATTGGTTTGATTAACATCCGGTTTTAACGATTTAATTTAAAATTCCAATTTTCATATGAAATTTATCAGCTCACAGCTTTCTTACTTCTTTCAGAATAAAAGTTCAAAACGGAACTTAAAGTTTCTACTTGTTTTTCTATTGCTGCTCTTTTCTTTAATTAGTGTTTACAGCGTTTTCTTCCATGTAATAATGGAGTACGAAGGCCAGACTCATAGCTGGCTAACAGGTTTTTATTGGGCGCTAACTGTCATGAGCACACTTGGGTTTGGAGATATCACATTTCATAGTGATTTAGGCAGAATGTTTTCGATAATCGTATTGGTATCCGGAATATTGCTGTTATTAGTCCTCCTGCCTTTTACTTTCATCCAGTTCTTTTATTCTCCCTGGATCGAAGCACAGAATAAATCGAGAGCTCCCAGATCGCTTCCAGCTAATACAAAAGACCATATTATATTTACTTCATTTGAAAACATCACTATTTCATTGATTGATAAAATCTCCAGATATGGCAATGATTATATTATAATAATCGAAGACTTGAAAAAGGCGATTGAGATTTTTGATATAGGTTATAAGGTGGGGTATGGATTTCTTGATGATCCGGAAACTTACAAAAAAATGCGTGCAGACAGTGCGTCTATGATTTTCGCTTCTAATTCTGATGAAATTAATACTAATATCGCCTTTACAGTCAGGGAACTGACTCAGACTACTCAAATTATTACAACAGCAGACTCAAATGATTCAGTTGATATTTTAGAATTAGCCGGTAGTAACTTAGTGTTAGAGCCGCGCAAGATGATTGGCGAAGCATTTGCAAGGAGGACATTAGGATGTAATGCTTCGGCAACTGTTATCGGGCATTACGAGAATTTAATCATAGCAGAGGCTCCTGCGATAGGTTCACCATTAATTGGAAAAACCCTGCCGGAATTAAAACTAAGGGAGAAAATTGGTGTCAATGTTATTGGTTTTTGGGAGCATGGTGATTTTATCGATGCAAGGCCGGACTATGTTATTCAAAAATCAACAGTAGTTGTAATGGTTGGGGGAAAGGAAAGTATTGATTTATATAATGAAACATTTGTCATTTTCGGTAAACAATCACACCCTGTTGTAATAATTGGCTCCGGAAAAGTTGGTAAGTATGTTGTAAAAGGACTGTCTCAGCGCGGAATAGATTTCATAATGATTGAGAAAGAGGAAAAGAATGTTATTTTTTCTGATAAAACAATCGTCGGGAATGCCGCTGATTACAAGATACTGGAAAAGGCCGGGATAAAAGAGACTTCTTCTGCAATCATATCTACCAATGATGATGACATAAATATTTATCTTACTATCTATTGCAGGAGATTAAGGCCGGATATGCAGATAATCAGCAGGGCAAATAATGATAAGAATGTCTCTACTTTAAAAAGAGCCGGAGCTGATCTTGTTATGTCATATACATCGCTTACTGCAAATGCTGTGTTTAATTTTCATAAAGAACACAGTATAATAATGCTTAGCGAAGGGATAGATATATTTACGTCAAATATTCCTGCCAAACTCGTCGGTAAAAACCTGATAAATTCGAAAATCAGGCAAGATACCGGATGTAACGTTATTGCTATCAAACAAGATGAAAAAACAATTGTTAATCCTGACCCAAATTTAGATTTCACTGTGGACACTGTATTAATTTTAATTGGCAATAGAGAGTCCGAAGAGCTGTTTTTGAAAAATTATTCTATATAATTCTGCAGGGCTTCAACTAAAAAATCCATCGGGAATTAATTAGAAGGAGTGAGATTAGCTCAGGAAATAAGTAAGTTATTACCATGATAATGGAATCTAAAAATATTCTGATAGCATATATGCCTTCTTGGGAGGATTTGGAAATTGCGTTCCGGAAAAATTGGTACCGAATTCCTGTTTCAACGAAAATTGTGCCCCAGATAGTAAAGGAAAGAAATGTAGGATTAATAGCTTTCTATTTACCGAAAGTATTCCGGGATGAGGCTTACCAGGTTAAGTACTATGGCCATGTAACTTCTGTTAAGATTTATAAAAGAAAGTATCTTCTAAAAGATGAACCATTAAATCCAAAGTCGGAAAACCAATACTATAAAATTAAATTCAGTAAGTTACTCAGGCTGGTTAATCCAATAAAAAGTATCAGAAAAAGAAGAATTCTATTCATTGTCACTTCATTGAATAAATTCGAATGTGCAAAGGAAATCAATGACTTGTTTATCGAAAGTCCTCTTGAAGAGAAATTATGGAAAGAATTTAAGCGAATAGGAATAAGGGCAGAAAGGCAATATTTGGAAACTATAAAAAGCAGGAATTTCTATCTCGATTTTGCATTGTTTTGTAAGTCACGTAAGCTGGCAATTGAGTGTGATGGTGATAGATATCATATGGGCAAAGAATTTGTCCAGATGGATAAGAGGCGGGATAATTTACTCGAAAGCAGAGGCTGGAACGTATTGCGTTATACTTCAAATGACATTCAGCATCATTTAAATCACTCAGTTACTCTGATAAAAGAGGCAATAAACCATTATGGTGGTTTAGTAAGGAATGATGAATCAGAATACGGATTCTTCCCAACAAAATCCGAAGAGCCCACGCTATTTGATTAATCAGTTTGTCTCTAATTTGTTTCAGGTGAATATTTCTAACTCATCTGCAATTTTCAATCAATTCATTAAATACCCTAACAGCATCTTCGCCAAGTGTTGAATTTTTATCCGTTGGAAGTTTTATTGAGAAAACGGGAGTGGGAGAGATCATTTCAGAATTTGATTCAATACAGTTTTCACCTTCATTACATTCGAAAAACAGTGTTTCAAACTCGTCCTCAAAATCTGCTTTATCCTTGTAAATGCGGTTAAGGTTTCCTATATCGAAAGAAAATTCGAATTCGTTTCCATCACAGATTAATAAGCATTTAAATGTGCAATCGCTTAAGCGGAATTCACGCTTCTCGCAATTTGCTTCTTCCGGAGACTCATTATTGAGTCTTTCTACAATTGTCTGAATTTCAGAGTTTGATTCCTTGCAATTTACTGAGGTGCTAAATAATAAACAAAGAGATAATAAAGCAATTTTATATGTTGCCATTTCTAATGAACATCTTATTTTTCTTAAAATATTCCAAGATCTTGGAACAAAGATACGGATATATAAACACCAAAACTATCCAAAATATAACCTAAACAAAACTCATTATTTGTAAATTTGCAGGGAATTAATTTATAAAGCCAGGAATTGTAGAAAATACATAAAGCGAAAAATGAAAAGGATATTAAAACATATATACGGAATTTCAATTAACATGGGTTTTAACCCGGTTGAATTTCTGAATTTCTTTCGTGGAATTCCATTTTACTTGCGTGACCGGCGTGAAATTAAAAGGCAAAAAGGCGATAATACTGATTTTGCAATGGGCAGGAGTTATCCCATCCTTACTGAAAGATTTGGCGATGCCGGTACGATGACAAAGCAATATTTCCTCCAGGACTGGCTTATGGCCAAAAAAGTCTTTAAGAATAGTCCGGAAAAACATTTAGATATTGGATCAAACATTGGCTCCTTTGTTGCCCATGTTGGTTCTTTTCGTGAGATTGAAGTGATGGATATCAGGCCACTTAAAAGTATCGTCCCAAATATCGTTTTCAAGCAGGCCGATTTGATGGAATTTCCGGAGGGCTATGAAAACTATTGTGATTCAATTTCGTCTCTGCATGCAATCGAACATTTTGGATTAGGTCGTTATGGCGACCCTGTAGATTATTATGGTCACCTGAAAGCTCTTGAGAATATCTACAGGATGCTCAAACCGGGGGGTACATTTTATTTTTCTGTACCAATGGGGCCACAGAGAATAGAGTTTAATGCCCACAGAGTATTTTCGCTTGAATACTTAAAAGGACTGTTTAAAGGAAAATACGAAATTGCGAGTTTCTCTTATGTAGATGACGATGGCAAACTACATGAAGATACAGAATTAACTGAAAATGGGATTAAGAACTCATTCGATTGTTTTTTAGGGCTTTGTATTTTTGAACTTAAGAAGATTTGAATAATTTGTAAAAAATATTAGGGAACCTGAATTGATTATCGACAAAATCGAAAGAGCAAAGCTTTATTACAACTTGAACAGCCATTTTCAAAAGGTATTCGAGTATATTAACAGCTGTGACTTAAGTTCGCTTGAACCCGGGCAATATGAGATAGATGGCGAGAATTCCTTCCTGATTATTGCACTTGACAAGCCATCTGAACAGAAACCTTCTAAGCTCGAAGTTCACAAAAAGTATATTGATATTCAGATGGCCATTGAAGGCTCTTTCGGGCTTACATGGAAAGCATTGGAAGATTGCAGGGAAGTGCTTTCAGAATACAATCCTGAAATTGATGCAACGCTATATTCAGATACCGCAGATTTTGAAATTATGCTTAATCCGGGAGTTTTTTCTATACTTATGCCGGAGGATACACATTTCCCTCAGCCACCAAATAAGAATATCAAAAAGGCGATAGTTAAGGTGAGAGTCTAAAAATTTCCTACGTTATTTATTCTTTATTATAAATAACCGGCATCAGTCCTTTCCACCGATTCCATTGCTCATCATTTGTTATCAGCTCTGCCATAAAGTGGGCAACGTTAATCCGGCTTGTTTTGCCCGGGTTGAATATTGCGCTCCGGATTGGTGAAGAGTGAATTTCATAGCCTGAGACTTTAACTTCATTAACAAGGTTGTCCGGCCTTACCGCAGCCCATTCTACTTTATTATCACTTTGTCCTATAATTGCCCTCAGGTACTCGGCAGCCTGCTCGTTGTCAACCTGTGGAGGCAGTAAAAGCCCCATGAAACCCAATATTACGGATTCTCCAAATCTGATTTTTTCATTCAAATCTTTGTTACGGTTTCCGGCTGTGTTCATCAAAACAAATTTTACAGGTTTCACTGGCTGGTTTGCTTTAACAGTTTCGCAAAGCTTTTGGGTAGCATCTGCAACAAGCCTGTGCGGTTTACCCCAAATACCTTTGCGGCTAAGGTTGTGTCCCAGGCAGGAAGCGATTGCTTCGCAACCGACAACATGATTAGACATATCATTATCGCTCAAATCAAGTATTGCTGCTTCGATAACTTCTAAATTCGTATTATTTCTTTCTTCTTCCGGAATTTTTTCTGCTGATCGTACTATTACCTTTACATTATGACCACGTTTCAGCAATTCACTTACAAGGTGTTTTCCTGTTGCTCCTGTTGCACCCGCTATTAGAATAGTCATTTTTACTCAAATTATTTAATGCTTGTTACAGATGTATTAATAAAATTTAATCAATCTTGAAACATAATTCATTCTTCCCTTTCCATTAAGGGCATTTCGGTATTGATATTATCTTTTTCATCACAAAATGCATCCTTAGAGGAAAATCTTTTAAACAGCAGAGCCAACGTCCACCTTCCCGGAATTCCATGGATTTAGTCTCTGTTTTCCAGGGTTTAGGCACCCACCATTCATCAAGTAATTCAGCATCTGTACATACTTTCCATTCAAGTTCCAGAGGTCCGTTGAATTCCCTCGTTGCATGCAGTTGGTTCTTATCGTTATTTATAGTGAATGTGTTTTTGTTCATTTATCCTGTTCCTTTGATTTATTCTGGGAAATATCCAATAAATTATCAAGAATATTTAATTTGCAGGGTAGAGTTGCGTTCCCTGCCTTCTTTAAATACATTAATCATCCCGCACTCTTCCAGAATCTTGACGTTGAGCGAGACTGCCTGTCTGCTCATATCAAAAATCTTCGCGATGGCATTTATGTTAATCGGTTCTTCGCAGAGCAGGAATAGGATCTCCCGCCGAGTGGTGTCCGCAATAGCCTGAAATACATCTATTCGTGTTTCCATATCAATACGCAAGCATATGCTTGCATATATAAGCGCAACTATTCACTTGCGCAAGAGGAAATTTTTAAATTACCCTCAATACTACCTTCCCGGTGTGCTTTCCTTCGCCAAAGCAGCGGACGGCGGATGCTGCTTCGCTGAGTGGGTAGGGGCCGTCAATAACGCATTTAAGCTTGCCTGCTTCGTATAGCTTATTTATGTACTCAAGGTCTCTGTTTGCTTTTAGTGAGAGTAATTTAAAACCTTTGCCGCTGAGAAGCGAAATCAACGGGCTGAGAAGCAATCCTGCAAATAGACGCGGCAGGTATCCGCCAACAGTTATGTATTTACCATCTTTTTTTAATGCCCGCATATATGCAAACGGCCAGCGGTTGGTTTTGCAGTCAAGGATTAAATCGTACCTTTGACCGGATCTTGTGAAGTCCTCCTTCCTGTAATCAATTACATGGTCGTAGCCGAGTTCTTTCATAATATTGAGTTTTTTACCAGTGTCAACACCGGTCACTTCACAATCAAAGGTCTTTGCAATTTGTAAAGCGAAAAATCCAACCCCTCCGCCACCACCGTTGAGCAGTACTTTCATGCCATTCTGAATGTTACCCAAATCCCGGAGTCCCTGTATCGCAAGCATTGATGCGTGTGGGATAGTGCAGGCATCCTCGAAGCTCATATTTTCCGGCATTTGTGTCAGCGCCTTCTCGTTAATGCAGATATACTCGGCAAAGCTGCCGAATCCAAAATCAGATGTATCGCCGTAAACTTTATCACCTGCTTTGAATTTGCCGGTATTGGTTCCGGTTTCCTCAACCACTCCTGAAAGTTCCATCCCGGGGATCCGCTGCTTTGGTTTTGCAAGGCCGAATAGAAGGCGGTAGATTGCGGGTTTTCCGCGCACCCAGCTCCAGTCATAATCATTTACAGCTGTCGAATGAATTTTTACCATAATTTCATTGGCTTTAGGAGATGGTTTTGGAACTTCCTTTAACTCAAGAACTTCAGGCGGACCGTACTGAGAGCTTACTATTGCTTTCATCGTACCTCATTAAAATAGTACCCCATTGCACAAGATACGAAGAACCGGATGGAAAGTTAGGGTGAAATGAGAAATCAAATCTGCTGTTATTCAGAATTTTTATAAATATTTGATTTCATGCTCTATCGTCTGATTAATTCAAAATCACGTTTTTTCAACTCCGGTTTTTTTATAATAAAAAGCGTGTAATTTTTCCCGAATCTCACGCATCATTTTAGATGTATCGATTTTATTACCTTTAATCTTCAAACAAGCTCCTGACATTAAAATCGGGGTCAATAAGCAGTGGTGGTTCAAAAATATCTGAAATTATCTTCCAATTCACCACTTTAAAGTTTTGTGCTTTCAAATTGCCATTTTCTAAGTTTCTACCATCTTGTGCAATAAAGATACCATCCGGGAAAGATGGCCCGAGGTTTATATTTACAACATCTATCCCGTCAGTATCATTTGTTTCGTCCACCACGCCATTAATAATTCTGAAACTGCCGATATACTTATTGTCATAATAACGGTCGTAGATTGCATAGCTGTCGTTTCCCTGGCTTGATGCTATCAAATAACCGTGGTCTGAAGAAGTGTAATATATCGTCAATCCTTCAATGTCATAATCAATATTTTCATTATCATCCTGGGAACTCATTGCGACTTTAACCTTGTTGTGGTTCCCGGGTTCTGCATTTACTTTCCAGATGGATTTGTTTTCCTCACCAATGTATAATATTCCGTGTTTGTGGTCAGCAACCATCCCTTCGGGCTGACCTCCAATATCAAAAGAACTTACAAGTTTTAAACTCAATTTATCGTTTCCTTCGATAATTTCATAGTGTTCTATCACACCATCTTTGCCACAAAGGATTGCATAATTAATTCTTGTCGCCGGGCTGTGATAAAAACAAAATCCATAAACTTCATCAACAGCCGATTCCGGAGAGCTGTCGAGAAAAAATTCAAGTTCACCGGTACCGGGGTTGATTCTAAAGATATCTATCGCATTTTTTGACCTGTTAGTTCCGCCGCAAATATCTATAGTTCCATCTTTAATCTTAACATTGTAGGCTATATCAATATTATTGATGTTTCCTACACTCGAGTATGTGATTTCAGTGCCGGTCAGGTCGTAAGCAATTATTCCGCCTTTTTTATTCGAACCATAGATGATGCTTTTGGAACGGTCGTCAGGGTGAATCCAGAAAGCAGGGTCATCTGCTGCATCAGAGTTTATTGATGCAGGAACAGGCCCGGTTTCGATATCGGCGGTTAATTCAAAAATTGTATCGGTTATCGGGTCTCTTTCAACATACTCAAACTTTGTAGTCGAATTGCTTGTTTCATCTTCCTCGCACCCTATTGATACAATAACCAATGTGAGAATCACTAACAGCTTTTTCATTTAAATCCCTATTTAAAAATCATTTCAATGAATGTATAATTTAACTATTCCAATAACATTGCAAAAATCTAAGGGGAAATAATTGAATTAATTAGCTATAAGTTAGTAATCACTCAAAATCCCGGCACTGGTAAGTCTTTAATATTTCGGGATGTTAATGTTGCCCGGATACAATTCTTGAATATTTAACCAATGGCTTTTTCATCAAAATGGAAGGGGATGGCCTTTAGCGATACAAATAGAATTAACTTGTAGATAGTTATCGACATGGCAAACCAAAAAAAGCCCCTTTCGCAAGGAGCTTATATTTACTGACAATTAGTGATTATCTTCTTGCGAATCTATCACTATTTCCGTCGGGATCGTTTTTTACGAGCCCGCGTTTTTTAATCTTGCCGTTATTAACGAGCATTATTCCGGCAACATGAGGAGCAGCCATTGATGTACCGCTCATCGTAGCATACAAGCCGCCCTTGTAAGTTGAAATAATATTAACACCCGGAGCACAATAGTCAATTGGAGGATTGCCATAATTTGAAAAGCTTGCAAAACGCTTCTTTTTGTCACAAGCAGAAATTGTGCGTATAATCTTGCCATTTACCCTGGCTGGTGAATAATTCCCTGCGTTGTCAGATGAATTTCCGGCAGCGATTGAAACATAAACACCAGACTTGTGGAATGCCCTTACAGCTGCGTCAAGAGATGACGAAGCGCTCCCGCCAAAGCTCATATTAACAACGTCGCCATCGCCGGCATTATCATATACATGGTCTATTCCGTTGATAACCCAGGATAGATAACCGCTGCCACTGCTGTTAAGTACTTTTACACCAATAACATCCGCTCCGGCTGCAACCCCTACAACTCCGATAGAATTGTCTATTGCTGCAATTGTGCCTGCAACATGAGTGCCATGGCCGTGAAAATCATCGGCTGTGGTAGCATCATTTCCGCTTGTTACAAATGTTGTGCATTGTGATGTGGCAACGTTCAGGTCGGGATGGTCGAGGTCAATGCCGGTATCAATCACCCAGGCTACATTGTCTCCGGTATAATTCGCAAAGCCGCCAATTTTCTTAATTCCCCATGGGGTTTGTTGGCTGGCAAGTGTTCCTACTCCACCATTTGCATTCATAAATGTATCTTCCCAGCCATCGGTTTCGTCATTATCGCTGTTCCATTCCTCGTCTTCTTCATCATATTCACCATCATCATCGTAATCTTCTCCGTCATCAGTAGCGTTGTCGGGCTCTACCAGCTTGACGACAAAATCTTGCTCAACTATTCCTACACGAGAATCATTATTAATTTTCGCAGCTTCATCGGCTGTCATATTTGCACAGAATCCTTTTATTGCATGACTGTAAATATTTCGGATTCCTGAAGGGTCAATGTTGTATGATTTGAGAAATTCCTTAACATAGCTCTCCAAATCAAATGAGCCGGAAGCGAATATTTGAGTTCCCGGTTTTGATTGGTCAAAAACTACAATGTACTGGTTGTCAACGTAAGTGTTTCCGTTGTTGAGTATAGTTGTTTCATGTGGTTCATTCACCTGTGCTGATTCTTCGCACGAGCTAAGGACAATTATGCAGGTAAGCATAATAGAAAGTAGCAGGATTCTCATTCGGCACCTCTTCCAATTTATATCATAATTAGAATACTGAAATAAAAATAAGAAAAAAAATCTAAGAAAAAATACTGATATGACAAATTGGCAGCGATTAATCTGTATTCATTTTTGCACTTGCATCTTTTGAAGTGATTACAGGAACAATCTCGAAATCCGCGAGGTCGCTCCAATTTGAAATCCATTCAGACAATAATTTAATATTCTCTGTTTCCTTTAACTGAAAACACATCTGAACCTTATCATCTATCCAACTGTCTATATATTTCAAACCTGCAGGTATCCTTCTGCCTCGTAAGTCAAGTCGAATATAAATCTCCTTTGTTATTCCTTTGCGGAATTTTTCAATTACCATGTATAACATAATGCCTTGATTATTGTGCAGCCACCCAGCCTTTTGACTCAAATAACGGGATGAATTCCTGAGGGATAAATAATCTGTCTTCAGGATAATATTGGTAATAATCAGTAGGTTTATGCAGTACATTGTCGTCAGATTCGAGATTGATAAAATATCTGGAGGGCGCAGACTGCCTGCCTAAAAATCGTAATTCGAATGCTTCAAGAATCAAAGTTCCTGTTTGATTTCCTTCAAAATGAAAATCAGGCTCAAAAACACCTGTATGGCTTGCCCTCGAATTCTTTACGTGTTGGCGTGCTTGTCCAAAAGTATTATCAGAAGCAATCTTGCTTCTTAATTCTTGCGGTGAATTGTAAACAGCGGCGACTACATTTGATTCTTTCCTGAATGGGTTAATATTGGGCCAGATGAAGTAAGGAAGTGAAAAACCTGATTCAAGCATCCTGTCATTATATGAGGCAATTCTGTCCGGTTTGTTCTGGATGTTAATCGCTTCGTTCTTTAAGTCCGGATGCACAAAACTAAGCAGCCTGCCATATCCGTCGAGAATTTCATAAGCAAATGGAAGGAAGAACCTCATGTTGTTTTTGTCAAGGCCAAGAAACTGTATGTCCGCTTCAATGAGACTCTCAAGTTTGTCCTCGGCTCTTTTTGCATGGATGCTATGGTTTATGGCAACGTCTCCCAAATCAAGTTTTTGGGATATATTATTAAATAATCCGATGCCAAGTACCTGTTTTATATTTGTCCATGTATTGCGCAAATCATTCAGGTAATTGATCCAGTTGATTGAACCAATGTGGTGAAAGCCGTTTTTGCCTTTAAGTTCAAATGAGATTTCAGGTGTGTCTATTCCAAGAAACCTGACTGAAAAATTTCCGCTTACAGATACTTTGATTGTATCTCCATCGTGTGTTACCTGCTTTACGGAACCTATTTGGTAATTGGCGGCATTTGGAATTTTTACCTCGCCAAGTGCCGGACTAATATATTTAAGAAAACGGCCTTCAATAATATTCGGCATATTTACTTCTCCGGTTGATTGTTTAAAGCTTCAGGTGTTATTAAGTTAATTTAATATATTATTATGAAAAGAGGAAATATTTGTAATGATATTAATTAATGCGGATTCATTCTTTTCTTAGTCATGCAATGGCATCATCAACGCTAATAACATCCTGTTACTTGGATTAGGCCTGTTTGCAACAACATTTTCTATAATTTGTGTTCTTTCCTCAAAATAGAGTTCAGTTTTATAAACAACTCCTGCTTTGTGATTCATTTCTAAACCTGTAGAAGTGCTAATATTCTTCATTAATTCAAATCTATCGAAACGTGTTCCGAATCTCTTCCAAACAGGTAGATTTTGCCGTCAGAGGTCATCGCAATACTTGTAACACCCTCAAGGAGTAAATTTGCATTTCCTTTTTCTATTGAATATAAATTTGAAATACTAAGAACAAATATTTTGTCCATAGAAATCACTGCATCTGAATTTAATTTGGTTTGATTGTTGTTATTATCAGGAGAGTTAGCGTCTTTTTTGCATTAAACCACAAAAAACAGCATAGATACAAATAATAATTTTAATACAGCAATCAATACTCAGTTCATTATGAGGACTTTAATCATTGGCATTTGAAATTAACCATGGCTGTAAAATTAACATATTGTAATAAGATTACAGTAGTAAATTAATTCTGGATTAAAATTTTCTCTCTTATAGTGGACGTGCCGAAATTTACTTCGATGAAGTATATACCCATATTAAGCTGATTCAGAGAAAATTCATATTGCAAATTTGGCTTTATCTCTAAAACTTCGATACCTGCGTAATTATATATTTGAATAGATTCTACAGGATCTTCAATTCCTGATAGTGCAATACTTAGTTTACCATTTGATGGGTTTGGATAGATTTTAACTGTGCCGGTATTTATTGATTTATCATAAATTGAAGTTGCAAACTGTTCATTGAATAAATCGCTGACTTCATCACTGCTAAGAGGCCTGTTGTATATCCTTACTTCATCAATTGCACCTTTGAAATGCTGAATTGTTCTGTCCCAATGGCCTTTCCCGAGCCACAATTTCTCATGCTCCACAGCATCTGCAAAAAACTGGGAATGTTTAGGTGAACCGAAATTATAGCGGCGGTTTGTCATCTCTTCTCCATCCAGGTAACCGGTGTTATAGTCCGGCCCGACTACCGCTACAAAGTGATGCCATTCGTTTTTGCTGACAGGGAACCTGGTGTCAAAGCAGAATGAAGGATAAGTGCACCCGTCCTTCCATATCGTGAAGTATAGCTTCTCGGACTGATAATGAATGGGTGAATGGCCTACTTCAATTATTAATCCTTTGTTTGCAGCGTCGAAGAAATCGCATATCTCCTCTGTGCCATAGTAAAATATTGGTGCAATTCCATGATCGAGGGGTACCTCCTCAACTTTGAACCAAAGAGAAATTGAACCATATTCAAGACCTTCAAGTTCTATAGGTGGCATGTTCCCTTCACCGGGAATACTTGCAAAGTCATCTATTCCATCAAAGTACAGAGCATTTCCCCTGATGCCCTCAGTAAGCTTTGCACCATAAACAGTTCCATGATTTGAATTCACAGAGTGGTCTTTAAATTGGCTTGAGTTTAATTCATCAAAACTCCAGTGTGAGACTAAACCATCCTTTGATTCAAGGATAAAAGAACTCGTAACTAGAAAAGTAATAAATGCAATTAGATTCCGCATGCTGTATTCCTCAGTAAATTTTATAAATAAACGTACTTAAGAGGGCAAAGATTATATACAGAAGTCATGAAAACAAAAAAACTGGGGTGCAAAGTATTCTTTTGATAATTCTGTTTTTTTTTATCTCATACTATTCTAAAAATTAATACCGGCTAAAACATGAAAAAATACTCATTTCTTATTATTGATAGCAATCAAACCGTTTTATAATTTTGTACAGTTATATTTTAATACAAAAGGAAATCATGAGATTAACATACTCGCTTATTTTAGTGCTCTTAGTTAATACTTCAGTCTTGTTATCAGTCAATGCTACAATATCTGGTAAAATAACTCTTAAAGATGGCAACAGGGCGCTCCCGGGTGTTTCCGTTTATCTTGAAGGGACAAAATATGGTGATGCAAGCAACGGGAAAGGAGAGTATGAAATTAAAGGAATCCCTCCTGGTGAATATACTTTGGTTATATCCAATATTGGTTTTGTTACTCATTCCGAAAATTTAACTATTAATGATGAAAGCAATATCTCAAAGGATATACAGATGGCTGAGTCTGTTGTGGACCTTCCCGGAGTTGTTGTGCAAAGCGTAACCTTGACGGGTGGTTTTTCAGGGATAAAAGAAATTCCGGGCTCTGCAAACTATATCTCCCCCCAGGAAATGGAACGGTTTAATTACACAGATATCAACAGGACACTGCGTTCGGTTCCGGGAGTTAACCTGCAGGAAGAAGACGGTTTTGGTTTAAGGACAAACATAGGATTAAGAGGTACCGGCTCAGAAAGAAGTTCAAAAATCACAATAATGGAAGATGGTGTTTTAATGGCACCTGCGCCCTATGCAGCACCTGCCGCTTATTATTTCCCAACAGTGGGCAGGATGCGGGCAATTGAAATATTAAAAGGCAGCAGCCAGATTAAATACGGCCCATATACAACAGGTGGCGCTATTAACCTTATATCAACTCAAATCCCAGATAAATTTTCAGGCAGGTTTTTGCTAATGGGCGGGAGTTTCGAAAATAGGAACATCCATGCTAATGTTGGTGGCTCGGGAGAAAATTTTGGATATATGGTCGAAACCTTCCAATACAATTCAGAAGGATTCAAGAATCTCGATAATGGCGGGGTAACGGGTTTTGATAAGAAAGACTATCTCGGAAAAATCAGGATAAATACTGATTCTGATTCAGATATTTACCAGTCGCTTACTTTCAAGTTCGGACAAGTTACCGAACTATCAAATGAAACTTATCTTGGCTTGACAGCAAGCGATTTTGATGCAACACCTTACAGGCGTTATGCAGCTTCGCAAATGGATGAAATGGATACGGAGCAAAGGCAGCTTACTTTAACGCATTTTGTAAGAGTATCGGATTTATTGGATATTGTTACCACCGCTTACAGGACAGATTTTAAGCGAAACTGGTATAAGCTGGACAGGGTGAATGACAACGACGGGAATTCGGTGTCTATTGGTTCGTTGCTTGATGACCCGGTTAATCATAGTAATGCTTATTCAATCATTACTGGTACAACGAGTACCGACCCGAATGCTTTAAACGTCAAAGCCAATAACAGGGAATATTATGCAGAAGGCATACAGACTATTATCAGCTTTGGTTTCGATGGAGAGACAATCGAGCAAAAAGTAGATTTTGGTTTCCGCTACCACAGGGATGAAATGGATCGTTTCCAATGGGTTGATTCCTACAAGATGGAGGATGGAGTCATGAAACTGAGCGAACGTGGTGAACCCGGTACAGAAAGTAACAGAGTAGAATTCGTGGATGCAATCGCTACTTATATTCAATATAAAGCCAAATACGGCAATCTGAGTGTAATTCCGGGGATCAGGTATGAAAATATATCAATAAACAGGGAAGATTTTGGCAAAAATGATCCCGGCAGGACAGGAAGTGAGCTGAAAACAAGCTCTAACACAGTTGATGTATTCATTCCCGGATTAGGTATTAATTATGATATCGACCAAGATTTGAATGTTTTTGCAGGTATTCACAAAGGATTTTCACCTCCCGGCTCAGCAGAAGGTACAGAACCCGAAGAGAGTATTAATTATGAGCTTGGTTCAAGATTTGGATTGAACGGACTGCAAGGCCAGGTAGTTGGTTTTTTCAATGATTATTCTAACCTCCTTGGCGCTGACCTTGCTGCGGCAGGAGGAACAGGTTCGGGTGATTTATTCAATGGTGGTTCAGCCACTGCAATCGGGATAGAATTACAGGCAACCTATGACCTGCTTGTAGATGTATCCTCGAAATTCAGTCTGCCTGCTACAATTGTTTATACTTATACAGATGCAGAGTTTACTTCTGACTTTGAGAGTACATTCGGAGCATGGGAAACTGTTCTTTCAGGCGACAAATTACCCTATCTCGCAAACAACCAGGCAACAATAATACTTTCTTTAATGCATAGTAATTTTGACATTAGCCTGAGTGGTAAATATATGAGTGAAATGAGAACTGTCGCAGGCCGGGGAGATATTCCTGAAAATCAAAAAACTGATGATTATTTTGTTATAGACGCGGGTGCTTCTTATTTCATAAACAACAATTTTTCAATATTTCTGAATGCTAAGAATATTAGCGACGAGATTTATATAGTCGCCCGAAGGCCTGCGGGGCTACGTCCGGGATTGCCGGCTTCATTCAATATAGGTGTAAAGGGTAATTTCAGGTAAAACATAAGGAAACCGAATTCATTTTTTGTGGTGTTCATTATCATTTTTTATAAGTGAGAGTTTCTTTAAGAAATCTCTATTTTCTGGGTCTAATTCTATTGCTTTTTTAATGGTATGAATCGCATTGTTAGTATCATTTATCTTATGATATATACTTGCTTTGAGAGACCAGAAGTAGGGTATCTTCGTATTTTTATCTAAAACTTTTTCTATAAGTTCCATCGCCTGGTCATAATTACCTTTTTTGAATTTTATCAGACTCAGCCTGTACCATAAATTATCATTCTCAGGTTGGAGGCGCATTGCATTTATATAAGCAATTTCAGCGTTTTTATAATCTTTAGCATCAAATAATGCTTCAGCAACTTCTAATAGCCATGCTTTGCTTACACATGAGTTCTTCTGATGTTCTTCCCAATGTCTCATAATCTGACTTTGCAAATCTGTAGTCTTCATTTTTTCGTACCATGGCTTCATTTCTTCAGCTCTTTCGGCGGGTGTCATATCTTTTCGAGGTGTTGCGGGGAAGCGGAATGTTGTCACAACGGGATGGGAAAGGAAGCTGCACCAGTCTTGCATTGCCCATTGTCGCCACATATACCAGTCGCTTGCTGCGTGCGGGAGTTTTGTGCGCCAACCATAAGGCAGCTTTTTATATGCCTCCATTGTGTGCCCGACAACCGAAGGTCCGAAAAAACAATATTGCCTGTTAACAATTCTCCACCTTACTACCTCGTTAGCAAGGTTATCAAATAGAAAATAATAACCGCCCTTCAATTTCACAGAATTATGCAAGGTATGGACAAAATCATATTCCTCAAG
>CAYVVD010000005.1:0-55278 GCA_964454975.1 uncultured Hyphomicrobiales bacterium
AAAAAATAAGCGAAATAGTCCGGTATATTGCTGCATTCAATAATAACATCAATATATTTATTTTCGGATGGCATTTTTATAAGGGATTTTCAGTTTATTCGTCAGGAATATAAATGTATTATTAATTAGTCTCTAATTTTGGGTAACTTTGCAATAATTTAAAATTACCTAAAAATAAATGAAATCTGCCATACTTGCAGAGAAACTAAAAAAAATAAAGCTTCTGATAATGGATGTAGACGGTACATTAACAGATTCAGCCATGTATTATTCTCCCAATGGGGAAGAGCTCAAAAGATTTTCGACAAGGGACGGAATGGGAATTAACCTTCTCCAGAGAGCTGGAATAGAAACAGCAATAATCACAAGCGAAAACTCCCCTATAGTAACAGCAAGAGCCGAAAAACTAAAAATAAAACATGTACTAAAAGGTAACAGAAACAAAAGCGATTCGTTAATCATAATGGCAACAAGCCTTGGACTCAAGACGGAGGAGGTCGCATTTATAGGCGATGACATCAATGACATTCATGCAATGAAAATAGCTGGTGCTTCAGCTTGTCCTGCAGATGCAACCATGCACGTAATGAAAATAGCTGACTATATTTGCAAGCAAAATGGCGGCAAAGGCGCTGTTAGAGAATTTTGCGAGGCCATTCTCGAATCACAGGGAAAAAGTATATTGCTACCTGAAAATTGGTACTAATTTGAATAAATAAGGAGGAACTATGTCACATTCAGATGATTCTCATTCATACACCAAAGGATTTTTATTTGGTACTTTGATTGGAGCCGTTGCAGGCGCAATCACAGCATTATTGTTGGCTCCGAAGAGCGGCAATGAATTAAGAAGGGACCTTGCGAGGAAATCCCAGGAGCTATATGATATGGCTTCTGATTACATCGCAAATTTAGAAAAAAGCGTTGGACCGGTTGTTACATCAACTGTAAATGAAAGCAAAATTCGTGCTCAAAGGATTATTGATTCAGCTCGTAACCAGGCAGAATCGCTTATTAAGAATGCTGAATCGGTGCTTCATGATGCCAAGACGAAAGCTTCTACAGCAGCAAAATCCATCGAAAATAAAATTGAAAACGTGAAAGAAGCTGCAAAAGCCGGAAAGGATGCCTTCAGCTATGAGATGAAAGAAGGCAAGAGTGAATTAAAAAACTTATAATTAACGGTGGTTAAATGAATTTACTCCTCCAGGTCTCTGCACTTGTGGCGCTTATTGCATTTGTAGCTTTAGCAATTACTGCAGTAATAACGTTAGTCAGAATTTCAAAAACAGCAAGGATTTTCGGTGAGAATTTTACCGTGTTGAAAAAGGATATTCATGAATTGAAAGAAAAGAGCCTACAGTCTTTAGAACAGGTAGACAAAATGAAAACTACCCTGGATGTCGCCTTGAACGAGATTTCCCAATTCAGGCAAAGAACCGAAAAATCTCTGGATGTTGCTGATGATACTATGTTAAAAATTGGAACTGCAACTGAAGATATAAAAAACAGGTCGAATGAATTTTTCGGAATGTTGGAACCATTCGAAAAGCTATTCGCTAATGTTTACAAGAAAATCTCCACGCCTGTATGGACAGCGGCAACAGCAGTGTCAGCAGCCGGAAAGGCAATAGATGTTTTTTCGGGATTTCTAAAAAAGAAAAAGGACTGAAAAATCCCGGTTTTCACCGGGTTTTTCAATTTATCTTGTGCTCTTTGCCTTTGCAGGTTCGAATTTTTCGCTATACTTTTCAGCAAAATTATTCAAACCAAACAAAACACCTGAAAATAAAAGAGTACTAATCATTGTATTATGATAAAATGGGATAGCTGCTGCATAACAGGCAAGCAAGCCGGTAAAATTTCCGGGATACCATCCGGTAAAAAGCCAGACTCCAAAATTACTTACGATAAAAAAGAACACAGATGCGCCGACAGATGCACCTGCAATCGTCCATACATTCCTGTTCTCTCTGATTAGAATTCCCATGACTGCTATCAGTGCAATACAGAAATATACCACATAAATTGTGTCATGATAGTTAAGAAATAAGTCGCTTAAAAGCATTGCTAAAAGTGGTATAATTATAGCTAACCTTTTATCAGAAAAAACAGCACCCCCAAATAATGCCATTGCAAGAATCGGAGTAAAATTAGGAGGAAGGGATATCAATCTTGAAAAAGCAAGCAGGATTATCATAATAATTGCGAACAGCTTGTTTATTTTCAGGAACTCTTTCATAAAGTAATTCAATTTATTGGTTTAAAATGATGAAATATACAAAAATCAAAAATAGTCAAATTATCTAAATATCAAAATGAAAAGGAGGGGAAAACAAAATATGTTAGTTTACATAATATAGATTATAATGCATTAATTCTATGTTGTTATTTATCATTCATCCTTGTGTTTGTCACTGTCTAAGAGCATTTTAAGGGCATTGATGAAATTTGAATCTTTCTTCTTAATCCTTTCTTCAATTTTATTAAGGATTTCTTTAGACATCATCTGTTTCATCATGCCTTCTTCAGTGTTAGCTTTAACGGGCTTTTTATTTTTATTCTCTTCACTCATTATTTATTTAACTATAATACCGACTTGAAAACTTGTTTATTATTAATTGAGTACAGTGGTTTTCCTTTTAACCTTGTACCGTGATAAGGAGTATTTTTAGATTTAGAAAGCATTTTGTTTTTATCTACGGTCCATTCTTCCTTTGGATTGAAGATTGTGAGATTGGCAATTTCACCTTCACGAATTAACAGCTTGTCCAGGCCAAGAATCTTTCTCGGATTAACAGACATTAGCCTGATAATTGCATCAATGTCAATATGTTCATTGTGATGCAAATGAGTAAGTGTAACACCAAGTGATGTTTCCAGCCCAGTAATGCCATAAGGGGCAAGCTCATATTCGATATCTTTTTCATGTAGCGCATGGGGCGCATGGTCGCTTGCAATACAATCAATTGTTTCGTCCTTGATTCCATTGATAATCGCAGCAATATCTTCTTCAGTCCTCAAAGGAGGATTCATTTTGTGATTAGGATGATAATCCCTGATCACATCTTCAGTAATTGAAAAATGGTGTGGTGTAACTTCACAAGTAACTCTGCAATCTTTCAATTTTGCCTGCCTGACATGATCTACAGATTTTGCACTGCTGATATGCATTACATGGTAACGCCTGTTCCCACAATATTCGGCCAACATAATATCCCTGGCCACGATAATATCCTCCGCGACTGTTGGATAACCTTTCAATCCGAGCTCAAAAGAAAGTTTGCTTTCGTTCATTGAGAAATCATCAGTAAGCGCATGATCTTCACAATGCTGTCCTATCAATAGGTCTCTTGTCGCAGCATAATCAAAGGCCCGCCGCATTACATCCGTGTTTTTAACAGCAGAGCCATCGTCAGTAAATAAAAGTACTCCGGCCTCTGATAGGCTAAGCATATCGACCAAAAGCTCCCCTTTCAGTCCTTTAGTTATTGCAGCAGATGGATATAAATCAATAATGTTGCCATTTGCCCTGTTCTTAATGTATTCAATTACAGGTACGTCATCAATAGCAGGTTCGGTATTAGGCATGCAGACAACACCGGTAAAACCACCATTAGAAGCTGCCTGGCAACCAGTCTCCACGGTTTCTTTGTACTCCTGTCCGGGTTCCCTGAAATGTACATGCATATCGAATAATCCCGGAGAGCAGATAAGATTCTCTGCTTCTATTATTTCTGTATTTTCATGAACACTAATTTCAGAATCAGTTAATTGATGGATAATCCCTTCTTTTAGATAAAGATTTAAACTCTTATCAATTCCATCTGTGGGATTTATTACTCTTAGACCCTTAAAAAGTATGTCCAATCTGAATCTCCTGTTTATAATTTTACAAAACTAAGAAATTATTAAGTAATCAATTCAATAGCAGCTAATAATCTTATATTTCAACTACTTAACTTATTCTGTTTCAGTAATTTCCTTTGTTTTTTGAAAAGGTATGACCAATTCAACAACTACACCTTCTGAGGATTTTTTGTTCATTAACCTGCATTTTCCCCCAATTTCCCAAATAAGTGATTCAATTACTGATAACCCCAATCCCATACCAGGAACTTCACCGGTAAAGTGTTTTTCTATTTGATAATATGGCTGCCATACCTTTTCCAGTTTGTCAGAAGCAATGCTAACTCCATTATCCTCGAAACAGAGTTTAAGCATTTCATCATTTTTTTCATCAATTGTTATTTTAATGTCAGGATTATTAAATGGATGAAATTTTATTGAGTTCTCGAATAATTCTGTAAGTATCCAACGCATGGAATTTTCTGATATGGATAAAGTTAAGTTATTGATACTCATAGATGTTATAAATTCTAAACTGAGCAGGTTCTGCTCGATTTTTAATTCATCGGTAATTCTTTTTATTTGTTTTACTGTTATTCCTTTTCCAGATCCTGATATATGTGAAGAATTCACATACCTGACTATTACATTAATTTCTTTTTGGAGCCTTTCCAGGTCTGATTTTGCACTTTCAAATAACTTAAGTAGGGAGTCTTTGGATTTATCCCTGATATCTCCAAGGTTCGAAAGCTCTTTTTGAATAAAATCGAAGGAATAAAGCATTGAAGTCAATGGTGTAATCATTTTATGGGTAACCATCGACTGAAAGGTATGTATATTTCTTTGGTTTGTAATTTCTCCGGTAACATCTTTTAGTCTCAATAGCTTCTGTTCATCAGACAGAGAAGGTATATTCAGAATATCAACATCAATCCACCGGGCGGTAGAATTATTTGTTTCTTTTTTAACAAGGTATCTTCTATTATCCTTTTCGGTTACTTTTTCAGGTGGCCACGGTTTCCAGGAAGATTCGGGTTCAAGCAGGAAGTTTTCTTCAGCTAATTTGCTGAAGAAAACTTTGTTGGCATAAGTAGTAAAATCACTTAATTCGAATAACTTTTTGCTAAACTCATTGATGTAAACAATCTCATCTGAGGTATTGATAATAATATATCCGTCTTCTGATTTCTCCACTGCCCATTCGAATTTGGTTCTTTCCGCTATCATTTTCCTGTACCTGTTCAATCGGAGCACAGTGTTCACCCTTGCGCGAAGTTCTTCTTTATCAAAAGGTTTTGTAATAAAGTCATCAGCTCCGGCATTGATTCCTTCTATTTTTGCTTCTTTGTTATCAAGCGCAGTTACCATTACTATCGGAACATCGGATAGTTTTTTATCTGCTCTTAATCTGCGGCATACCTCAAAGCCATCTATTTCAGGCATCATTATATCCAGCAATATTAAATCCGGTACAATTTCCACAGCTTTTTGGATAGCTTCCGTGCCATTTTCAGCAAATACTAAGTTTTGATTTAATGGTAAAAGCAAAATTTCAAGTGTTTGCCTTCCCGTGGGTGTATCATCAACAATCAGAATTGTATTTTTAGCTTCCATAGGTTCCCCATTTGCTTTTGCTAAGATTAAGATGTTTGTTGATCGTATCCATTAAATCGCTTAGGCTGAGTGGTTTAGAAATATAATCCGACGCACCGGCAGCAAGGCACTTCTCTTTATCATCTTCCATTGCCAGTGCTGTAACAGCAATAATTGGCAAATCCCGGTATTCAGGTTTACCCTTGATTTGCCTTATTGCTTCGAATCCGTCCATTCCCGGCATAAGCATATCCATAAGTACCAGGTCTGGATTATAAATACCGGTTTTTCTGACAGCTTCTTCCCCATTCGCAGCAATAATAATATTAAACCCTTTTTTTGAGAGATAAAGTTCAACGGGTTTTACACTCGCCGAATCATCTTCAACTACCAAAATCAGAGGCTTTATTGATGCATCATTGTACATACCATTTATTTCAATATTAGAAATTTTACTACCGGTAGATATTTTAGTAAGAAGTATTTCTTCATCGCTTTTTCTCCATGGCAGCATAACAACAAACCTGCTACCCTTATTAACTTCGCTTTGAACGTTAATTCCACCCCCGTGCAACTCAGCAAGTTTTAAAACCAGAGCAAGCCCGAGGCCGGTTCCCTGGTATTTTCTGGTTAGTGAACTATCCAACTGAACAAATGGCATAAACAATTGGTCATATTTATCGCTTGGAATTCCAATACCTGTATCCCATACCATAAAATTAACTGTGTTGCTTTCATTATTAAGAAATATTTCGAGGCCAATCTCGCCATTCTCAGGAGTGAATTTGATTGCATTTGAGAGAAGGTTTACAATAATCTGTTTTAATCTTTTCTGATCAGCTAAAATAACGCTTACTTCATCATGTGGTTTAAAGTGAACTTTAATGTTTTTATTAAATGCTTCCTGTTTGATAAACTTGATTGCTGAACTGCATACATTATTAACATCAACAGGTTCGATATTAAGTTCTAGCTTAGATACGCCAATTTTAGATAAGTCGAGAATGTCATTAATCAGGTCAAGTAAATGCCTTCCACTTTCTTCAATAATGTTTAGTGAACTTTCCTGCTCTTTGTTTAAAGTACCAAAAGTTTGTTCAAGAAGGGCTTCGGACAGTCCGAGAACTGCGTTTAAAGGAGTCCTGAGTTCATGGCTCATTGTAGAGAGGAATTCATCTTTTGCTTTTAGGGCTTTATGAAGTTCAGAATTTAATTTTCGAAGTTCCTGTGTTCTCACTTCAACATGCCTTGCAAGTTGGACTCTTTCTTCAAGCATTATTTTTTCAGCCATGACACGTTCAGTAATATCAACACCAATAATCCAGGAATTCCAACCTGGAATTGGGAACAAACCGGAGATGTTGGATAGTGCAATAACCTTCTCTTCTCCCCTTTTAGATTTTATTCTAACTTCTAAATTCCTGAAATTATTACGTCTGTCAGTTAATTCCCTGAGTATGGACAACCTGTACTCACTATCCGGAATAAGTCTTTTCAATGCAAATTTGTTCCCAACAATTTCATCTGACATATAGCCGGAAACGCGTTCACATTCTCTGTTCCAAACAAGTATATGGTCGTCTTCATCAACAGCGGCCATCATTACCGGCATGTTTTGTATTGCCTGCCTTTTTTGCAACTCACTCTGTCTGAATGCGTGTTCTGATTCTTTTAATGCAGTTATGTCAATATTAGTACCTATTATTCTATAAGGCTGTCCTTCACTGTCGCGTTCAACAATCCTTGCCTTTGACAATATCCAAATCCATTTGCCGCTGCTTGTTTTAAAGCGGTATTCAAAATGATGAGTGGTATCTGAATTTGTACTGATTATGCCAAGAAGTGAGGCCAGAACCTTATTATAATCATCAGGGTGGGAAAGTTCCTTCCAAACGGAACTGTCATGAGAGTAATCATCGGGTTCATATCCAAGCATTTTGAAATATCTTGGACTGAAATATATCCTGTCATCCTTAACATTCCAATCCCAAAGGCCTTCATTAGATATGTCAAAAGCCAGTTTTAACCTGGATTCGCTTTCTTTGATTTCCTGTCTTGCTTTTACAATTCCGGTAATATCATTGACAACGACTACAATCTGATCAGGCTGGCTGCCCTGAGGTGCAATTGAAAATGAACAATCAGCCCAAACAATTGAATTGTTTTTGTTTTTTAATCTTAGGTCCACCCGGGAGTTAATAAATCTCTTTTTGCTAAAGTTGAGTAGTATTTCGTGGAAATGAACTTTGTCAGTCTGATTAATCAGGGAATTGAAATTAGAGTTTAAAAGTTCAGTTTTTCCGTACCCGGTTAAATGATCCAAATGATCATTACATGTTATTATTTCACCCTTAATTGAAAGTAAAGCAAGGCCTACTCCTGAACTATTAAAAACAGCCTTGAGCCTGTTTTCTCTGTCTTTGAGCCTTTTTTCCGATTGAACCTTTTCTGTTATATCAAGCGATAACCCTATTAACCCCAGCAAATTACCTTCATTGTCAATATAGGGCATTTTATCAGTCTCAAGCCAACGCAATTTCCCTGTATGGTCTTCAAACTGCTCAACTAATCCTTTTAAGCTCACCTTTTCATCAAGGATTTTTTTATCCTGCTCTGAAATATTAAGATTCAGATGAGGAAACAATTCATCAGTCTTCTTCCCGACCCACTTTTCTTTCGGAATACCAGCAGCAATTGCAAAAGACCTGTTTACTGAAATATACCTGCCATCTATATCTTTGAAATATATATACGCAGGTACGCTATCAAGAATAGCTTGAATTTCATCCTTTTCTTTAGTTTCTAACTTCTCCTTATTCCTTGATAATTCAATTTCCTTATAAAGCACATTCCTTTCATATTGATAAAAGGCCAGGAGGGTTGATAATGAAATAGATACCAATATTGCAGGAAAGTTTAAATCAAGTATTGCTTCGGGGAAAGAAAATGGGTGTGAATGGATATTTATTAAAATGATAATAGCAAAATACAAGGACAGAAATGTCCCTAAAAAAGACAATATTATCTTTAATCTTTTGCTCATCTTATCTGTTGGTAAACAAGATTAAAAGATAATAAGCGAGGTTAATAATAAAAATTAATTTATTTTTAATTAGTGATGCTTAATTCACTGTTTAAGGCTTGTATCATAAATAAATAAAGAGTATTGTGAATTATCTTTAATCTTGAATTAATAAAGAGTTAATTGTCTTGTACGGAATTTCCGCAGGAATGAATTTCTATGTATTGAACAGGGACCGTTAATTTCGATTTGTTCAAAATGTTCCCTTGTTCCGTAACCTTTATTTCTATCAAAAAAGTAATCAGGATAATCAAAAGAATAACAATCCATAATTCTATCCCTGAAAACCTTAGCTACTATAGATGCTGCAGCTATTGACACTGAGATACTGTCTCCTTTAACAATTGTTTTAAAATTAAATTCATCGCTTTTGAAGTAATTTCCGTCAATCAGCAAACAATCAGGCCTTGTTTTTAATGAAGAAGCACATTTGTT
The DNA here is from genome assembly GCA_964454975.1 of uncultured Hyphomicrobiales bacterium. Classification (GTDB taxonomy): domain Bacteria; phylum Bacteroidota; class Ignavibacteria; order Kapaibacteriales; family UBA2268; genus CAYVVD01. The sequence continues at coordinate 8,960 of CAYVVD010000005.1, forward strand.
CATTGCAAGCATCGTAGCCCGGAGGATATTTAATTCATCTATTGTGTTATTGTCAATTAAAGAAACAGAAATATCAAAAGCAGCATCCAAGATTATTTCAAAAGCTTTGCTTCTTTGAGTTTTGGTCAATTTTTTAGAATCGTTTATTTCCGGAATTAATTTAAGAGTGGCAGGGAATAATACAGCAGCTGCAATAACCGGTCCGGCAATTGATCCCCTCCCGGCTTCATCGATTCCTGCAACGAGTTTTCCTGAATTCCAAAACTCTTTTTCATACATTGTATTTGGCATCTTATCTGCCAATTAGCTTCAGGAACTCATTTCTGAGGTTTAAGTCATCAAGAAGGAGGCCTCGCATAACAGATGTAATCATTAGGGAATCTGCTTCGGAACTTTTTACTCCTCTGGCAATCATGCAATAGTGCTTAGCTCTAATAACAACACCAAGTGCTTTTGGCTGCAAAAGATTTTCAAGGAAATCCGCTATTTGTTCTCCTAATTCTTCCTGTATCTGTCCCCTTCGTGAAAACCAGTCAACGATACGTGTAAATTTAGAAATACCTATTACATGTTTGTCAGGGATATAACCAATTGCGCATGTTCCAGTAATAGGTTGCCAGTGATGAGAGCAAAGGGACATTACCTCAATTCCCTGGCTTATTACCAGTTCGTCAACATTTTTCCGGTTAGGGAATGCTGTTAACTTCGGTGGTGGAACGTACCTCCCTATCAATAATTCATTAACAAACATTTTTGAAACTCTGCGCGGGGTATTGGCACTGTTGGGATCATTCCGGGAAATTCTGAGGATTTCCATTATTTCTACTAATTTTTCTTCAAGCTCCTTCTGCATATCTTCCCTTTCCAATTCAGAAAGGGGCATGTTTCCGTTTGAATCAAACAATGTCTGTTTTTTTGAATTCAACTTCGGGAAGTCCGTAACATTTTCCGGGAGAAATCCACTTTCTTCATAATAATTTTCAGGGCCGTTTGAAAACTTAACAGGTCTTTTTTCATTAGCCGGGATTATTTCCTTGCTCATTTTCGGATAGTCTCTTATTAATTCTCAAACTTTCTAATTTCAATTTTATCACCAAAATATTCAACAAAACTGGACTCTGTTTCAAATAATTTAATCTTAAACAAGCGTCCTTCGTTGATTGCCGGGTCTAATCTTTGCCAAAAAATAATAGCAAGGTTTTCGACTGTGGGAATAATCCCTTTGAGAAAAGCGACATCATAATTTAAATGCTTGTGGTCAACCTTATCAATCACTTCCCTGTTAATTATTTTCTTAAGGTTTTTTAGGTCAATCAGGTAGCCGGTTTCAGGTTTTGGTATACCTGATACTGTGACTTCAAGAATGTAATTGTGGCCGTGGCCATTTAAATTATTGCACTTGTCAAATACCTCATCATTCTTATTATCACTGTATTCAGGATTGTAAAGCCTGTGTGATGCAGAGAAATGAAGCCTTTTTGTAACGTATAACATTTAGTAATTTGCCTTTTGATTAAAATAATAAACTGGGGACGTTATTAATAGTCTTATATTTAAGAAACATGAATAAACACTTGATATTATTAGTGCTTATGGCTTTGTTGCCATTGTTGATTCTATCCTGTAGCACAACAAAACAATCGATAGAAAGCCCTGCAGCTGATTTATTAAAAAAGGAAAATCAATTAGAAAATCTAAAAATCACTGCTAATATGAACACAAGGCAGGGTGGTAAGAATATTTTAAGCAATGCAGAAATTTACATCGCCGGGTTGGATTCTATTAGAATTGATGCAAAAATTTTCGGATTACCTGTTGTGAAGTTTTTCTCAGACAGGAATTCGTTCAAAACATACAATGCAATGGAAAACAGTGCATATACAGGAAATCCAAGCAGCGAAAATATTAAAAAAACTACCGGAATCAATCTCGGTTTTGAAGAACTCGTCAGACTGGTTAAATCCTTGCCTCCCGGTAAAATAGCCAATTTTAAAACTGACAGCGTGAATGATGCCAATTCGGTTTTAAGCAAACGAAGCAATTCATCTGCTGAATATATTGTCATTTCCAGTAAAACAGGAACTCTTGAACAGTATCAACGTAAAAACAGTAATGAGGGCCTCGAGATGAATGTTTATTTCAGGGATTATAAAAGATATGGTGATTTCATGTTGCCCGGGAAGATTTATTTCAAATTTCCGTTAATTGATTCAGAACTTGATTTGGAAGTAAAAAATTACGAACTAAACCCGGTTTTTAATGAAAAGTTTAATTTTAAGATTCCATCCAGTGCTAATCTGAAAGAACTTGAATAGGTTAACAAATAATATTTATCTGTTAATGATGATTATCCTTCAGAATTTTGGGGTTTTATCAGCGCAAGATGCTGAATCATTTACTTCCAAAACTGATTCAACTATAGTTGCAAATATAAATTCAAACCGCGACACAACTGAAATAGCAAAAAATCGTTCAGGATTAGATACCATAGTTGTTTTTTCATCTAAGGATACAGCAAGATTTAGTATTAGGGATAAATCCATGAGATTGCGCGGAGATGCAAAGCTTGACTACCAGCAACAATCACTTAATTCAGAAATTATCATAATGAATTTTGGGGAGTCAACCTTGGAATCAATGGGTGTGCCTGATTCTTCAGGCAGGTTAATCGGCTTTCCGCGTTTTAAGGAAATGGGAGAAGAGTATGTTGGCGAAAAACTGAAATTTAACTTTAAAACAAACAAAGGGCTAATAAGCCTTGGTGAAACAGAGCTTACAGAGGGATTCTATTTTGGTACAAAAATAAAACGTGTATCGGAATCCGAGTTTTTTATTGAGAACGGCTATTATACAACTTGTGATGCATCTGACCCGCATTACTACTTCGGCTCTAACAAAATGAAGATGATTGCCCAAGACAGGATATTTCTTGATCCCCTTGTATTTTATGTTGAAGATCTACCCATCTTTGTTATACCTTTTGGAATGTATTTCCCTACTAAAAGCGGAAGGCAGTCGGGATTAATTGTCCCTTCTTTCTTTTTCTCCCAGAACAGGGGCATAGTATTTGAAGACTTCGGGTTTTACTGGGCTACTTCTGACTATTTCGACACCCAGCTAACAGCTAATTTTTATACTAAAGGCGGCTATCTGCTAAAAAACAATTCAAGATGGAAACTGCGAGATGTTTTTGATGGCTCTGCGAGGCTTGAGTATGGCAAAACACGATTTAATCCTGATGATGAATACACAACTGCTTACAAGGTTGGATTAAACCACAATCATGAATTTAATCCCAACGAAAACATTGTTGTAAATTTGAATTTTTCGTCAACAAATTTCAACCAAAATACATCAACAAACCCATATGACAGAATCCAACAGAACATTACATCTAATGCTTCTTATTCTAAGAACTTCGACAATGGCATGAGCTACTCTGTTTCCTTCCAACGTGAACAGAATATCATTGATGACGATTATAACCAAAGTGTTCCTCTCAGATTTAGTATTCCAAGCTTTAAACCATTGAAAGGTTTAGTTTCTTCAAACCATTGGCTTAGCGATGTAACCGTCTCATACAGCGGAACCGCAAATTACGATGTTGACCGGAACACAAATTCGGATTCCACAATTGATAAAACTGACAGATATTTAGTAAGCCACAATCCGGGAATTTCAATATCTCCAAAGCTCGGTTATTTTAATATCAGACCATCAATAAATGTAAATGCCAACAATTATTTCAGGAAAATCGACCGCACATTTAATCAAAGCGACTCAAGCGTTGTAAATGACACTACAAATGGCTTTTTTAGTGCATATTGGGCTTCATTTAGCATTGGTGTGGGTACAAAGTTATACGGAATTGCAGATGAGAACCAGCCTTTTTTGGGATTCATCAAGCCCTCTGCAATAGGTATAAAGGCTTTCAGGCACACCTGGCAGCCAAATATATCGCTAAATTATACACCGGATTATTCACAAGGTGGCTGGGATTATTTTGATACATATTTTGATGAGAATGGTGAATCAGTTGAATATTACCGCTATGAATTAGATGGTGGCTCACGGCCCTCATCTGGCTTGATACAATCGCTATCATACTCAGACAATCATTCCTTTGAAATTAAAATGCCCGGGCAGGACTCTACTGAAGATGAAAACATTGAGCTTCTGAAGTTGGATTTTCGTGGTTCATACAACTTTGCTGCAGATTCACTTAATTTCAGTGATATAAGTTTCGGTTTCAGAACTCCGGCAATAGAATTCATTAATTTCAATGGTTCAGCAGCTTTCACGCTTTATGACGATGACATGGTTTTGGATAGCGAGGGTAATCCAACATCGCTTTACCGTAAGGTTAACAGGTTTCTCTGGAGCTCTAAAGGGCAAATAGCGCGTCTTACAAGACTCACGCTCAGTTTTAATTCAAGTTTTTCATCACAGGGGATAAACTTTGGAAGTGAACAAACAAGTGATTTTAATAAAAGGGATGAAGACACAAGCTCAACGCTTGGGCAACGTTTTATGTTCAGACAGGAAGGCGAAGAAATCCAACCCGATTTATTTGGTGACAACACTCCGGGATATTCCAGCCTTTACGTTCCCTGGAGTGCTAATTTAGGTCTCAGTTACACGCGTTCCAGCTTTACAAAAGCAAATATCACGGAACGAATCAATCTAAACCTCAGCCTTAATTTCAACCTGACAAATACACTAAGAATTACCAGCTCAGCACAGTATGATTTTATAAATATGGAACTACTGAATCCGGTCGTTTTTCTTACAAAGGACCTTCATTGCTGGCAATTATCATTAAGATGGTCACCGGTTGGTTTCAGCAGGGGATTCTTTCTTACATTCGGAATTAAAGCATCCCACCTACAGGATTTGAAAATCGAGAAACAATCAAGCCCGATATATTAATTTTCTAATTGCACGGGATTAATTATTTTTAATAATGGCAAAAATTCTGCTAATAGATGATGATCCCCAAATCCTCGAGAATGTAAAAATATTGCTTCAAAATAGGGATTTTGATGTAATAACTGCATCAAATGGAAAGGTTGGTATTGAACTTGCCCAGGATGAAAAACCTGATTTAATTATTTGCGATATCATGATGAAAGATATGGACGGGTATGCAGTAATTAAGGAAATCCAATCACACTATGATCTAGCTTTAACTCCATTTGTATTTTTAACTGCAAGATCAGGAAAGGCAGACGTAAGGCTCGGAATGGAGCTGGGAGCAGATGACTTTATTACAAAGCCATTCTCTCCTGATGAACTTTTCAATTCCATCAATACCAGGCTTGAGAAAAAATCGCGATTGACAAAAGAATCCGAATCACGTTTGCTTGAACTCAGGTTGAATCTTGCTACTTCTCTCCCACATGAACTCAGAACACCACTTAATGGAATAATGGCTTCGTCACAATTTTTAATGCACTACCTGAATGTGCTAAACAGAGAAGAAATCGAAACCTTACATAGTAATATTTTTAAATCTGCAAAACGACTTGAAAAGCTTATATCAAATAATCTGTTTTATGCGAACCTGGAACTAATTCTTTCAGATATTAAGAGAATTGATGAATTAAAAAAGCGTGTAACCGAAGATGCTGAATATACAATCAGAACTGTTTTGAGTGAATTAAGATCAGAATATAAGACAATTGAAATATCGATTGATTTAATCTCCACTCAAGTTAGAATGCATGAAGAGCATTTTAGAAAAATCATGAGAGAACTGATAGAAAATGCTTTTAAATTCACCATTAGCACAAATCCTGTAACAATCAAAATGGACAAAAGTTCCGGAAACCTTTCAATATCAGTAATAAACTATGGAAGGGAAATGGCACAAAGCCAAATCGATCAGATAGGTGCTTATGTACAATTTGACAGAACTGTTTTTGAGCAACAAGGAAGCGGACTCGGACTTATCATCGTAAAGCGTTTGATTCAATTATATGATGGAAAGCTGAATATATCCAGTAATTACGGGAAAACAGAATTGGAAATTGTACTTAAGAGCTAATGAACAGATTACCCCTGCCAAGAAGCCATTCGGGGTCAAAAGTTTCTTTAATTCCTATCATATCTTCAATCGCTGCTCTACCATACATTTCAATCAGAAATTCTCGCTTTATCTTGCCGATACCATGCTCAGCCGACACGGTCCCACCAAGTTTAACAGCCTGTTTTAATATTTCATTCCTTGCTTTCTCGGCTTTTGAATATTCTATATCATTTGAATAGAATAAGTTACAATGAAGGTGTGAATTTCCTATATGGCCGTAAATAAAGTATTCAAGCTTTGAATTAACTGCTTCAGATTTAATAAATGAGAAGTAATCTTTGAAATACTTACCAGGTACTGCTGAATCAGTTGCCAATTTCACAATTCCAAGTTTCGAAACTTTGTCATTAACAAATAATGGCACAGAGTGGCGCATTTCCTTTAGCTTATGGTTTTCGGATGGCGTTAATGCAGCAAAAGTCGAGTCAGCCAGAGAGATATTATCTTCCAGGAAATGGTAAAATTTTGAAATAATTCCTTCGATATTTACATTATTGGTTTCGACTTCAATCCAAAATGCGTGGATAGCCATGCCCGGAATTTTAATTTTACTATGCTTCATTATTTTCAGGCATTTTTCATCGAAATACTCTATTAGCCTGATTCCGGGGATAATATTAAGTTTTAAATTGTCAAGTACGTTAAATAATTCAGCCTTATTCTTGAAAAATACTACCAATCCAATTATTTCCTCCGGCTTTCTTTCGAAGGAAATTTCTGCCTCAATAATAATTCCGAGAGTACCTTCACTACCTATGAATAAATCTATAGCATCCATGTTTTCTCGTAAATAATATCCGGATGCGTTTTTTACTTTTGGCATTTTAAGCCTTGGTAGTTTTATGTTCAAGTTACCACTTTCACATGGGATCACGAGGTTGGTTCCCTTTGCATATAATTCTCCCCTTTTGATTTCTATTATTTTTCCATCTGAAAGTAATATTTTCAATCTTTTTACAAATTCACGTGTTGGGCCATACCTAAAAGTTCTTGAACCTGAGGCATTGGTTGCAATATTACCGCCTATCGTGCTTAGCGTTTCTGTTGGATTTGGCGGATAAAAGAATCCTGATTTGTCTAATTCCTCCTGCAATTGTATTACAGTTACTCCCGGCTGAATAGTAGCTGTTTGTCTGTTAGAATCAATTTTAATTACCTTGTTCAGTTTTTCGGTTGAAATCAGGATGCCTTCGTTAGCTACAGCCCCACCGGTTAGGCCTGTTCTTGCTCCGGCTATTGTTATTGGGATTTTATTTTCAAAACATTGAGTCGCGGTATCAATAAATTCATGCTCAGATTCAGGTATGATTACTTCATCCGGCATAGATGAGTAATTCGACGCATCTTTCGAATAAATTTCTAGTGAATCATTTTCTTTTTTCCTAATCATAAGGATTTCGTAATATTGTTATCCATATAGTGCTACACAATGCGGTACTCAACAAACATAACATTATTTTTTCTCCTCGCATTTTCCTGCTTGATATTCGCAAGTGATAAAGGGACATCCGGTTTGGAAAAATTTGCACTACATCTAAAGGGTGGGTTTGATTATTCTGTCCATTTGCCAAACTTTACAGAATTCCAGAACTCTGTAAACTGCGGGCTTTTTGAAAAAGGCTCAGGTTCAGGTTTCTCCGGGTGGGTTTTCCTTGAAAAACAAATGAATCAATCGAGTTACATTAATATAGGTATGGGCATTGTTGACAGAAGCGGCACTCTTGTATTAGATGACATTTATCCGGTCAGAAACATTACAACAGGTGTTGTTGAGGATGTAAATGCTGAGAACAAAATTGAAGCAGACCTGTTGATGCTTGAATTAATGCCTGAACTTAGATTGAATATCATAGATCATTTTGTTTCAGGTCCTTTAAGATTTGTTGCAGCTCCAAGAATATACTTTCCGATTCAATCGCCTACATTCACTCAATACGAAGAAATTGTAAGTCCTGAAGGAGCTGTTTTTATCAACAATGACGGAACCCGCGTGCAAAGCCGGGACATTGCAAGCGGCTCAATGCCGACTATAAATAGCTTTGGTTATGGCGCATCAGTTGGACTTGAAAACATGTTGAAAATGGGCACCTCCTCGCATTTTACACAACAGATTGTGTTTGACTACAATTTCTCAGACTTTACCGAAGATGCTGAATGGAAAGCAATTGGGATAAGACTGGAACTCGGTATTCGATTTGGATTTTTTGAAAATGAACCTGTCGAGCTTCCTGTTGAAAAACCGGAACCCGATATAGAAAAACCAATAGGAAAGCCAGATATAATTGTTGAGAATGAAGTAAAAACTGATCCTGTTACTAAACCCGAGATTAGCTTTTCGCTTTCAAAAATTGAGAATGCATGGCTTGAAACTGGCAAAGAACTGCTTGCAACCCAACCTTTGGTAAATGCAGTATTTTTCGAAAAAGATAAATCCGATATACCATCGGAATATTTTAAATCTATTGGAGTTGAAAAGCCTGATGTATTCTTTGGTAATGCGGTTGATTTGCATTACTATAACTTGGTCAGGATTGCAGAGATAATTAATAATAATCCTAAGGCAACAATCAATCTTTATCCTTCAATTGCCGGTGATGAATCTAATCCTTCTTTAGCTGCTGAAAGAGCAAATAATGTAAAAATTGCACTTAAGTACCTTGGTATTCCGGAGAGTAAAATAAGCGTAAGCAAGACCTATGAGCCACGATTCAAATCCAACGAAGAATACGTGGCAGGAATAAATGAAAACCGACGTGTAGAGATTGACGTAAAAAATGCCCCTTTGCAGGAATATGTTGATATACAAACTTTTCTTACGGTTTCGGGTGAATTACCGTTAAAAGTAACCCTGGAGAGCATCCCGGAAGGGCAGCAAAATACGTTAAGTACCGATTTATCTGATACAATTATACACCCGCAAAAATCAGGAGACTTTAGAATATTCTTTGAAAAAAGGCTGGCTTTAGGAACAAATTCACTCCCTTATGAAGTAACGCTTCGCTCCGGTACAGACGAAGTAGAAATGAAAAAAAATCTTGATATGCGTGAACTTGAAAGCAGGCTCATAGAACTAAAACTTGAAGATTTTGTTGCTATATTAAGATTCGAATATAATTCTGCTATCCTCTCTGAAGAAAACAAAGTATTACTTTCTCAACTTGTGGAATTCCTGCCGGGAAACAGCAATATAAATATTTATGGAAGTGCTGACGCACTCGGTACTGAAGAAGCTAATATAAGATTGGAAAAACAACGTGCAGACGTTACTTCAGAATACATTACCAGTAGGGCAAGAGACAAATCATTTGTGATTAATTCGTACCCTGCAATAAAAAAATACCCTGAGGATACTCCCCAGGGCAGGTTTTTAAATCGTTCAATAAGAATAACAGTAGAAAAATTACCTTAATCACCTGTTCATTCCGGGGCCGCCGGGGCCACGCCCTCCCCCCTGCATCATACGTTTACGAAGCTCAGAATTAAACTTATTCTCAAAAACAATGAACTTTGCGTATTGAATTTTATTCAATTTCAATTTAGCAAAATCTTTAATTTCAAACATCAGGTCAGCAAGTTCCTTCTGAAGCATGTCCACTTCATTTGTACGCTCAACAAGCTCGGATTCATTTCCATGTTCAATGCTGAAGGCAAGTTTTTTTACCGAGAGATTGATTTCTTCGGTTTTGAAATGGATTCTTGCTGCAAATGACTCATAAGTCTGAAAGAACTCTTCAGCTTCACTTTTACCAAGCTGTAGATATTCCTGCATCTTTTGCTTTTTCAGAGCTAAAATTCTTTCCTGGGCATTAATTGCTGGCTGAGCCTGCAAGAACATAGGCATGAGAAATAAAACAAGTATTGCAGGGATTATTTTGTTATGAATTGAAATCGACATTTTTCATTTCCTCATATAATTTCAAGAAATCTTCTTCCGCTAGATTGTTGAGTTCCTTACCGGTAAACACAATGCCCGTGAATGATTCAAAACCAGTAAAAGTTATGTCATCGTCTGACTCTGTTTCAGTATATGCAAGCTGGCTAAATAATGATGTATAGTCTTCAGTTTCCAGTTCATCAAGTTCATCATCTTTAATGAATTGATATTCCTGTTTCTCTTCATCATTAATAAGGCTTGCATATTCATTATCAGTCAAAAATGAAGGTGGGTTGTAATTTGCAAAATCAGGTGCAGATTCTTTATTAAAAACACCTGTGTTGATAATAAGAACTGTCAATAATGCAAGTCCAAAAACCGGAGCCACAAATCTAAACAGGAAGCTCCTATTTGAAATACCCGGATGATTAATCTTGTCCAGTACTTTAACCGAGATGTTCCGCGACCTTTGGGAATAGTCGTCGTTAAGGTTCATCTTATCAATCCTGCAGAAAACTGATTTTACCTCGGTCAGTTCCTTTTGAAGATCAGGAAAATTCTTTATGTTTGACTCGAAGAAAAGCTTTTCATGATCACTGATGCTTTGGAAAGCATAATCAGGAAGAAGTTCCTCGAGTTTTTTTCTTATGTCGTTTTTGTTTTCCATGATATCACTTTAAATATAATGCAATCTTTTTTACTGCCTGAAAATAATTAGCTTTTAGCCCACCAACACTTGTTCCCAGCATTTTGGATATTTCTTCATAACTTAACTCGTCAAAATACCTGAGAGCGAACGTCTCTCTTTGTTTCTCAGGTAGATTTAAAAGTATTTTCTCAAACCTTTCTTCGAATTCTTTATCCTCAAGCATTCTTTCAGGAGTAACTTCTGTTTTGTTTAATTTATCAATCATTCCTTCATCGTATTCAGTTTCAGAAAAGAAATTCAGAAAATTCTTTTTTCTGGTTGCATTTATACACAGGTTAACTGTTATTCTATATAACCATGATTTCAGTGATGAATCCCCCCGGAACTTATTAAGGCTTTTTAATGCTTTAATAAATACTTCCTGGGAAATATCTTCTGCATCAAAATGATTTTTCAAGTAACGCAATGCCGTAGAGTAAACAAACTTCTGGTATTTCCGGACAAAATCGTTTGCTGCCTTCTCCGAATTTTTTTCTATATAATCCCGGATCAATTCCTTGTCGCTTTCATATAACAATGTTGCTGTACTCACATTTGTTTCCGGCTTTTTGTTATTTATTCTTAGACACCACCGGGGAGTAAATGGTTTAATTTAAGAAAAAGTCATCAGCCGTTAGAATTTAATATAATTTGAATTTTAGGTTATTGAGGTGTGTGAGTTTGTCCAAAAGATATTTCGTAAGGGATGCTAATCGGATAATATGCTACAAACAAAGCTTAAAACAACTAATCCAAAAGATGCAATTAGCTCAAATATATTAAACAATTATAAAAATGCCTGACGAATCAGGCCTTTCTTTCAAATAAAATTTTTAGTGAATACTACTTTCCAATATCAACTACTTCCCATTCTATAGTTCCTGCAGGTGCTTTTATCTGGGCTACTTCACCAATCTGCTTTCCAAGAAGCGCTTTCCCAAGGGGAGAATCAACAGCAATTTTGTTTTTTTCAAAATCGGATTCCTGTGCACTTACTAACTGGTATTGAGTTTCAAATCCGTTTACTTTATTTCGTACTTTTACTTTAGAAAGGATATATACTTTGTCATCAGGAAATTCGCTTGCTTCAATAACCTGTGCATTTACGAGTGTTTGTTCAAGTTTGGAGATTTTAAGTTCCATGAGGCCCTGGGCTTCTTTTGCGGCATCATAATCTGCATTTTCAGATAAATCGCCATGAGAGCGGGCATCAGCAATCTTCTGAGCCATTTCTTTCCTGCCTTTGGTCTTCAGCTCTCTTAACTCGCTTTCAATTTCCTTCATTCTTTCTTTGGTCAGATAAATAGTTCCGCCCATAATTTCTCCAAACTAAATTGGGTTAAAAAAAATTGAGGCCGCCCGTTTTGGGCAGTCTCAAATTCATGAATATAAACTGTTTTGGGCTTAATTTATTGTAGCTTAATGTTATTAAGCAAATGCCCCATCTTCTCTTTTTTTGTTTTCAGGTATTTTTGGTTTATCTCGTTTGGTTCAATTTCAATAGGAACTAAATTGGTAATTTCAAGACCATAGCTTTCAAGCCCTACCCTCTTTTTAGGATTATTTGTAATAAGCTTGATTTTCTTAATTCCAACACTTGCAAGTATCTGCGCACCTATACCATAATCTCTGGGATCAGGTTTGAATCCAAGCTGCAAGTTTGCATCAACTGTATCCAGGCCTTGTTCCTGGAGAGAATATGCCTTTACCTTATTTTTCAGACCTATCCCCCTGCCCTCCTGGCGCATATACAGAAGAACACCCTTCCCTGCCCGTTCAATCATACGCATTGAGTTGTGCAGTTGAGAGCCGCAATCACACCTCAACGAACCAAATACATCTCCTGTTAGACATTCGGAATGAACTCTGACAAGTACTTCCTCATCAGGACTGATATCGCCTTTAACCATCGCAACATGCTCTTTGCCGTCCACCATGTTTTCAAACACCATTATGCGAAAGTAACCATATTCTGTTGGCACTTTTGCCGAAGCAACGCATTGTACAAGGGTATCACTCCTGAACCTGTAAGCTATCAGGTCTTTGACTGTGATTATCTTCAGGTCAAATTTCTTTGCAAATTTAACCAAATCCGGCATACGAGCCATAGAGCCATCTTCATTGATAATCTCACAAAGAACTCCTGCAGGTTTTAATCCTGCTGCCCGCATCAAGTCAACTGTTGCTTCAGTATGGCCGGCACGTCTCAATACACCACCCTCAACAGCAATAAGGGGGAAAATATGGCCGGGACGTGCAAGGTCTTCGGGTTTTGTATCTTTATTAGTAAGCGCACGAATAGTTGCGGTCCTGTCAAAAGCAGAAATGCCGGTTGTTGTGCCGTGAGCAAAATCTACCGATACAGTAAATTTAGTGTCATGCATTGCTGAATTTTTGTGAACCATCTCACCTAGCTCAAGTTCGCGAGCTCTTTCAGGTGTTATAGAAACGCAAATAAGCCCCTTGCCATAAGTTGACATGAAATTAACTGTTTCAGGGGTGCAAAGCTCGGCTGAGGCAATAAGATCACCTTCGTTTTCACGGTCTTCATCGTCCATGACAACAATCATCTTCCCGGAAACCAGGTCTCTCAATGCTTCTTCTATAGTGTTCATCTGATAACCAAATTTTTTACCAACCCGTTCTAATTTATGAATTGAAGGGTTAATAATCAGCATAAGCGTTCATTTTGTAACCGCTTATGTGGCTGTTTATTTTTTCCTGATTATTGAGCTTTTGTCGAATTCAATTTTTACATTTTCAGCTACCTGAATAATAAACACATTTCCATCAATGTCTGTAATTTTACCGTGCATACCACCCTGGGTAACAACATTATCTCCTTTACGAAGGCTGTCGAGCATTGCCTGGTGTTCTTTCTGGCGTTTTTGCTGTGGACGAATCATTAGGAAGTACATGATTAGGATAATTGCACCAAACATTATCATTGTTGGTAAGAAACTGCCGCCACCTTCACCTCCGGACGGTGATCCCATTAGAATCAAGCCAAAATTTGTTAAATCCATTGAGTTTCCCAAATATGTTTATAAGTCATTTTGCCTGTATCTTTCCAAAAATTCCATTTTCCACTGACGATATTTACCGTTCAGTATTTTCGAGCGAGCTTTGTTCATAAGCCATTGATAAAAGTTCAAGTTGTGTGCTGTCGCAATCATTATTCCAAGTATCTCTCCAGAAATGAATAAGTGCCTTAAATACGACAGTGAGAAATTAGAACTTACAAATTTACCAATTTTCTCATCAATAGGATTATCAGAGAATTTATATTTTGAATTTCGCAGATTAATCTTTCCATTAGAAGTGAAAAGCTGACCATTCCTAGCATTTCTTGTCGGTAATACACAATCGAACATGTCTATACCACGTTCAACTGCTTCAAGGATATTTTCAGGTGTCCCAACGCCCATCAGATAACGTGGTTTGTCTTTAGGTAATTGCGGGCATGAGGCATCGAGTATTTCATACATATACTTTTCAGGCTCACCAACAGAAAGTCCGCCTATGGCATATCCATCAAATTCAATATCCTTCAGACCTCTTATGTATTCCTTCCGTAAATCGGGGTACATTCCGCCCTGCCCTATTCCGAAAAGAAATTGCCTGTGTCCCCATTTCTCAGAGGTCTTTTCAAAATGATTTTTTGAACGTTCTGCCCATCTTAAAGATAAATCCGATGAATTTTGCACGTATTTTTTATCTGCCGGATATTGAATGCACTCATCCAATACCATCATTATGTCAGAGCCAAGCATTCGCTGAAATTCAACTACATTTTCAGGGGTGAATTTGTGGTAAGACCCGTCAATATGTGATTTGAACTCAACACCCTCTTCACTTAAAGAACGGTTTTCCTTTAACGAGAAAACCTGGTAACCGCCACTGTCAGTTAAAAGTGAACGATTCCAGTTAATAAATTTGTGCAATCCTCCTAATTTTTTAATTACTTCACTACCGGGCCTAAGGTATAAATGGTAAGTATTCCCAAGTATTAAACCGAATCCGCTTTTTTTTAAGGAATCATGATTAATGGCTTTAACTGTACCTTGTGTCCCTACAGGCATAAAAACGGGTGTATGGATAACTGAATTATCTGTGGAGATAATTCCTGCTCTTGCATTTGAATCAGAGTCTTCGGCAATAAGTTCGAAAAATGGCTTTTTATTTTGATTCAAGGGAGAGCCTGATGATAATATCTTTGATGAATTTGTAAAATGTCAGAGACAAAATAATACCGAGCATATCAGCTAAACAATCATAAATATCAGCCTGCCTGCCAGGTACAAAATACTGATGTATTTCATCACTTACTCCGTATAATGTACCGCAAATTGCAACCCATATCACCTTTTTCCTGTCAGGTAAGCTCCTGAAATGTGCAATAAAAAAAGATGATAAAATCAATCCGTAGAAGAAATAGCCAACAATGTGTTGCAATTTGTCCATATACTCAAATTCTGGATGTAGATAGTCAGGGACCGATTGGGATGAGAAATAAAAAATTCCAATAGTGTAAATAAATAGGAATATCAATGTGATTATTTTTAGAATTTTCCTACTCAATTCCTAATTCCCTAAGTGCTTTGCCAATGTAATTCAGTATATCTGATGACGAGATATTTGTCATTCCTAAATCTTTAGCTGCATGATCACCTGCTTTAGAATGAATATATGCTCCTGCAGTTGCAGCTAATAATTGGTCACCTATCACGCATGCCAATGCAGCAATTATACCGCTTAATACATCTCCACTACCAGCAGTTGCCATACCTGGATTACCACCTAAATTCAAATAAGTGTCTTCTCCATCGCTAATAACAGTTGGAATATATTTAAGCAATACATTGCAATTTAAAATGCCTGCCCACTCCTTGACATAAAACGAATGCCTTCTTTCAATATCTATCCTATCCCTTCCGACTAGCGAAGAGAATTCACCGGTATGAGGTGTTATTATCAAGTTTTTATTATAGTTACGTTCTTTATTTAATGCTTTAATACCATCTGCATCAACTATAATTGTTTTGGATTCAATATATTTATCTATAATGTTTTCAATGAGATGATTAGTCTCAGTTGAGATGCCCAGGCCGGGACCGATAAGCAACGAATTGCATTTATCAGCTACTTTGCATATCTTGTTGTAATTACTGTCGCTTAACGTGCCTTCCACAGTTGATTCGCCTGTAAAGGAAATCACTTCCGGAAGGATATGAGAATGCGATTTGGGTGTAAATAAATATACGAGGCCGGAACCGGATTTTATGGCAGCATTGGCACTAAGGCATGCAGCGCCCGGCATATTTTCAGAACCGGCAATGATTAATACTCTCCCATAATCGAATTTTGAACTTATTCTATTCCTGTATGGTATCAATGCTTCTATGTCATTATCTTCAAGGGAATAAATTACCGCAGTTTCTTCAATTATAGCTTCAGGTGCACCAAGCGATGCTATGTAAACTTCGCCACAAACATCAGGCCCTTCATTGAGCATCATCCCTAATTTGGTGCTGTACATTGTGATAGTGTAATCAGCTATGAAGACATTATCATCAACTTCGCCGTTCAGGCTGTTAAGCCCTGTAGGAACATCAACTGCAATTTTAACAGAGTCCAATTCATTAACATATTCTGTAATTATAGGAATAATTCCGCGAAGGTTTTCATCCCCTCCAACGCCGAGCAGGGAATCAACTATACAGTCGAATCCGGATAAATCAGAATTAAATTCACCGTCTAAATGAGTAATAGGGATGTTAAGCTTCTTTAAAATTTCAAAATTCGTTGCAGTTTCAGGAGACATTTTTTCTTCTTTTCCAATCCAGAAGATTTCTACATAGTAATTGTCTACCATGTGACGAGCCATTGCGAAACCATCGCCTCCGTTGTTGCCCGGTCCGCATAAAAAACAGATGGATGATTCAATTTCCAGCTTTGTTTTAAGAAAATCCGATGCTGACCTTGCAGCATTCTCCATTAATAAGGCTGATGGAATTCCAAGCTCATTAATGGCAAATTGGTCACATTGACGCATTTCATCAGGTGTTACAAAGTAATGCATTCAAATCCTGATAATATTCTTTGCAATCATTCAGTATTTCAATTTAATATATAAATTGCCTCTTGCGAAACTTCAGATTTTTTTTTCGTATCATTTAAATGCACAAGAAGAATCATATATTAAAATTTGAAGCTAAAAACCTTGAGCATTCAAAATTCCTCCCGGGAATTTCTGTTTTTTTCTTTCTTGTGAAGTTAACCGGAGACATCTTCTTCTTTGTTGCAACAAATTTTAATTCTCCCATAATCCTGCTTTGGAAATTCCTTTCGCTTTCAGCTGTAACTATTCCCATGTATCTGTATCTAAAAAAGAAAAATGATGAATATATTGACAATGCAGCGAATCCTTCTGAGGATTTTTTACAAGATTTTCGGGCTTTATTATTTGTTGCATTAGCTCTTGTAATATCAATTGCATTTTTGCCAAATTTCCATTCCACATTAAGTGAACCTAAGAATTTAGCAACATTCCTGTTAATGGAAATTATCTGTACCTATGGCCTTATTGCAGGCATGTATAGTTTTAAATTCCTCCACAAGTGGTTTATTGTCAGAAGACACAACAATACAATGAAGCATTTGAAAATCCTGTTTTATCTTACTTTGTTTGTGGTATTCAGTGATGTGGTGTTTTTCAGGATTCATGAAGATTTTACTGTTGCTGTCAATGCAATTATAATGGTTTACCTGTTCTTATTAATCCTGATGATTTCCAAGAAAACGAAGTGGATTGCCCTGCTTCCAAAAAAGCAAAAAATCAGGATGATTTACCACTCTGCTTTGTTTCTATTGTTAACCATTATTTTTATGGGAATGAGCGGAGAAAAAAATTCGAATTATGAAATAGCATTTATGAATTATTTTCCAGGTACCGGGACGCTTCTTTTCCTTTCTCTTTTTTATTTATTTGTTTTTACTTTAAGGAATATCTATTCGGCTTTTGTTTCCCTCCCGACTTCAGATATTGTTGACAGGCATACTTATGAAATCAGCTCACTTACATATTTGAATAATATTATAGCAAAAAACATAGAAATTGATGAAATTTTGAATTCGGTTGTTAGAATTGCCAGGGAGGCAACTCAATCTGAGTTAGCAATAATTTTTGTGTATGACAAGGAAGAAAAACTTGTATTTGATTCTGAAAGCGACACTCTAATTAGAGAAATTCGAAAAGAAGGAGAATTTATAAAAAGTCTTATAAAAGCGAACTACGAACTGGAATTGATTCCGGAAATTAAAAATTCCGGAATTCTGAAACCAATATTTGAAAATCTTCTTCCCATTGCTTCGGCTATTTATTGTCCTTTATTCAAAGACGACAAGCATGTTGGCGGAATAATTGTTGTTAATACCGAAGAGTACAGTCTCGATGCCGATGATGTAAATCTGCTCTCTGCCTTTAGGGATAATATTGAAATTGCATTGGAGAATTCCGGGTTGATAATTGAAGCTATAGAGGGAGAGCGACTCAAACGAGAACTTAAAATCGCCCGTGAAATGCAACAAAAGCTATTACCTGTTAAATTACCTGAAATTGAAAACTTCACAATTGATGCTTTTTCCAATCCTGCTGAAGAAGTTGGTGGGGATTATTATGACATTGTTAAGTTAAATAATGGGAATTATTGCATTGTGATTGCTGATGTATCCGGTAAAGGAATGACTGCGGCTTTTTATATGGCTCAGCTCAAAGGGATAGTTCTATCACAGGCAGGAAATTCAAAAAGCCCCGGGGAATTGTTGTCAAGAATAAACAAAACCCTTTATGGCTCATTGGAGCGGAATTCTTTCATTACTGTTTCTGCGCTTGAAATAAAAAATACTAATGAATTAGTTTATGCGCGCGCAGGGCATCTGCCAATGATTATCAAATGCGGCGAAGAAATCCAAACCCTTAAACCAAATGGACTGGGTACCGGTTTAGCCGCTGATTCTATTTTTGACGATATCATTGAAGAAACGAAGATTGAGATTAAGAACGAATGCAGTATTATACTTTTTACTGACGGATTAAATGAAGCCAGAAATTATAATGGCGATGAATTTGGATTTGAGAGAATCTCAGATGTACTTTCAACAGGCAAGTACATGAATGCCCCTGAGCTTAATGAAGCTCTCTTCAAAAAATTAAATGTCCATCTTGGTGGAGAGAAACATCATGATGATATTACCGTAATAACAATGATGGCAATCAATAGTGGAATAGAATTTGATATATTGAATTAATTCAATTTAAATAACGTCCATTTAGAAAGGAATTTAGCGAGAATATAGAATGCATGATAACGAAAACTTCAAGATTAAACTAATGCAGAAAGACGAGGTCGAATGTATTATTATTAGTGGGTATTTGGACGCACATACTGCTCCAAATCTCGAAGATAACATTCGGAATACCCTTGACAAAGGCAAGAATAAAATCCTTGTAAATTTCAGCAAGCTTGATTACATCAGCAGCGCGGGACTGGGTGTGTTTATGGCGTTTATCGAAGAAATCAGGAACGGAGGCGGCGATATTAAAATGTCGGGGATGAAACCAAAAGTATATTCTGTTTTTGAATTACTTGGGTTTCCTATGCTTTTTGATATTACCGGAACGGATGATGAGGCTTTAGCTAAGTTTAAAGATACAATTAATTTAAATAATGACTCTGAAAGTAAATAAAGAAATAATTTGTTCTGATGGAGAATCATCTGAACTAAAAGAAATACGTGATTTTGTTTTTTCACATGCACTTAATTTTGGTTTTGGTGAAAAGGTATCTAATGATATTGCCCTTGCAGTTGATGAGGCATGCACAAATTTAATTAGGTATGCTTTTCTTAATAAATCAGGATACAAATATTGTGTTAAAATTGAAACTCAGCCGAACCAATTCATTATTAACATCACCGACAATGCTAAACCTTTTAATCCCATTGATGTTAAGTCCCCTGATATGGATAAATATATGAAAGAATATCGCAAAGGCGGACTTGGAATACATCTCATCAAATTAATAATGGATGAAATTCTCTACACTCCATCAGGCTCCAACGGTGAAAAAAACCTGCTTACTTTAAAAAAATTCATACATCAAAAAGCAAATTAGAATTCCATTAGATTAAAAATAATTAAACAACTCAACCTTCTTACTTAAAGTTTATTCAGTACTAACGAGTTAAATGAAGTACCTGGTAATGTTTGGAGCAATCGGTCTTGGGATTATAATTGGAAATTTCCCCGGTATCGAAGCAAACAAACCAATATACTGGAAAATTGCTGTAGTTGCACTTGTGGCAATTGCTTGTATAATGGCATTCTTCCCTCCCATTGCAGGAACATTTAACGATGGTCGTGTTCTCGCAGAAAGAAAAATATACAATGAGTTCAATGTACATTTCAAGCCTGAAATTTCGACAGTAAGAATAATTCAAAACGAAAACAGGGTACAGATACTCGCCTCAACAGTTGAGCATGATAAACCTAATAAATCAAATTTTGAACTTTTAGAGATACGGGGTACTTCGATACCTGATGAGTTCAAACAAAATGAAACCATTGTAGGGAGGTTCAAATATCACCCCGGGCGAGATTATTTTGAATACAGGAAGCTGATTGCAGAAGATCCTTCAATGATATTCCCATATGTACCGGCACTGGATGAACGTGCGCGTATCCTTGTCTTCCACGTTCCATTGGCATGGATCGCAGTTATTGCCTTTTGCATATCAATGATCTACTCAATTCAATATTTGAAAAGGAAGGAAGCCTTTCTTGATATCAAAGCATCATCGGCAGCTTTGATGGGCCTTGTTTTTACCTTCCTTGCAACTATTACAGGTATGGTATGGGCAAAGTTCAACTGGGGCAGCTACTGGAGTTGGGACCCACGCCAGACTTCGATACTGGTACTTATGATTATATACTTTGCCTACTTTGCCCTTCGTTCCTCTATAAACGAACCTACCCAACGTGCAAGGTTCAGCGGCGCATATTCTGTCATTGCTTTTATTTCAGCCATATTCCTGGTATTTATTCTGCCAAGATTACAACCCGGTTTGCACCCGGGTTCACAAAAAGATTCAAACACGGGGCCGGTAATAAGCCCCCAGGATGGCTTGCTTGACTCCAGCCTCCTTTATTCTTTTGGTATTTCGCTATTTGCTTTTATTTTAGTTTGTTATTGGTTGATGAATTTATACATCCGATACAGGAAACTCGAAGAATTCAAGGTAAACACAACTGCTTAATAATATGGAAAATTTATTAGTTAACTATCCTGTTTACGTGGTATTGGCAATAGTGCTGATTATCTGGACAGGCATTTCAATTCTGCTTTTTAAAGTTGATTCCAAACTTAATCGTCTTGAACAAAAAATTAAAAATATTAAAGAAATAAAAACTGAGAACGAGCAATGAAACCCAGATATATAATAGGCGGTGTAATAATAATAGCGCTGTTCATTTTTGCTTATACATCCTTCCAGGATAAAGAAGCGAAATACACTGATTTCACAAATGCAAAAACAAGCGGTGAAAAAGTAGTCGTTAACGGACAATGGTTGAAAGACATGGATTATGGTTATAATCCCGAAAACAATCAATTCTCTTTCTATATGACAGATGAGAATAAAAAGTCAATGAAAGTGATTTATTACGGCCAGAAACCGAATAATTTCGAAATGGCCGATGAAATAGTAGTTAAAGGCCAATGCAGTAATGAAATGTTCATTGCTAATGAAATACTTACTAAGTGCCCTTCGAAATACGAAGGCACTGCTGAAGACCTGAAAAAATCATAAACGAAATCAATACCCTATGATAGAATTTGAAATCGGAAGAATTGCTGTTCTTGCAATATTTATCTTTGCCCTGCTATCGACATTTTTTTACTTCTTCTCCTATTTTAAGGAGGAAAAGCTAAATAAAACAGGAAGTGTCTTTTATTATCTGCTTACTGCAGGCATCCTGTTTGTTTCGATGTTCCTTTTGTCGAATATTGTTGCACATAATTTCCAGTACACTTATATCTGGCAATATTCATCACGCGAGTTAGAAACACCTTTCCTGATTGCATCATTCTATTCAGGGCAGCAAGGTTCATTCCTGCTTTGGGCTGTTTTGCTCACTCTGATGGGATTTGTGCTTCTCCCATATGCGAGAAAGAAGAATTATGAATCTCTCGTAATGGGGCTTTTCTCGCTGATATTGACAATAATTATATTTCTTCTCGTAATAAAAAGCCCTTTTGAGTACGTATGGGAAACATTTGCTGCAGACAATGTGGAAGCCGGTTTTGTACCTCCAAATGGAAGAGGACTTAATCCGGTGCTTCAAAACTACTGGATTTCAATACATCCCCCTATCCTCTTTACAGGTTTTGCAGCAATGACCGTTCCTTTCACATTTGCAGTTGCAGGCCTTATCAAGCGAGAATACAGAAATTGGATTCCTGTGGCAATTCCCTGGACACTTTTTGCAACAGCTATATTGGGGTTCGGAATAATGCTCGGTGGATTCTGGGCCTATGAAACTCTTGGCTGGGGTGGATTCTGGGGGTGGGACCCTGTAGAGAATTCATCTCTTCTGCCCTGGCTTACAGCAATAGCTCTCGTTCATACGATGTATGTTCACAGAAAGACAGGTGGATTGATTAGAACCAACTTTGTTCTTGCGATGTTATCCTTTCTGTTAGTACTATACTCTACGTTTTTAACAAGAAGCGGTATATTGGGTGATACATCAGTGCATTCTTTCGTTGATCCCGGGCAGATTGTTTACCTCGGCCTACTTATATTCATGATATTGTTTTTCGTTATTGGGTTGTTAGCTCTCGTCTTAAGATTTAAAGACATACCCGGCGCCAAGATTACATTCAACATTACTTCAAAAGAATTTGCCCTGTCTATTGGTATCATTGCAATCCTTGCCTCGGCGCTTGTTATATTCCTTGGTACCAGCAAGCCAATATTCGACGATATCCTTGGAAGGCAAAAAGCTGCCGTTGATATTTCAGTTTATAACGATTTCAACTTGCCAATAGCAATTATTATCCTGTTACTAAATGCTTTTTCATTATACCTTAAATGGCGCTCAACCAAAATAACCCAGGTACTCAAGAGTGTAGCAATAGGGTTTGCCATAGCCATAATACTTACTTCTTTCAAAGCTATGAACGGTATTGGTGAATTCAGTTATCTTGTTCTGATATTTTCATCCTGGTTTGCTTTGATTATTAACCTTGAATTTGTAATAAGAACAATCATTAAAAAGCCTAAATCTACAGGCGCATACGTATCACATGTAGGCCTCGCTATGCTGATACTTGGAGCTATTGCCAGTGGTGGTTATTCTGAGTCAAAAAATATAACACTCAAAGAAAATCAGTCTGCTAAAGCATTCGGTTATAACATCACATATAAGCATCGTGAACAAGTGGAGAAGCAAAAGAGAGACCGTCAGAAATTTGAATATAACCTTGTCATAGAAAAAGATGGGAAAGAATATACGGCAAAACCGGTCGTTTACTGGAGCACATTCAATAATATGGAATCCCCATATTTTGAACCTGCAATTGAATCATTCTATGCAAAAGATTTATACTTTTCTCCTACATCTGTGAGTACAGACATCGGTTTTGAAACGCTTGTAATGCATAAGCAGGATATACGTTCCCTGCCTGTTGATTCTTCAATCAAATTTGAAATGCTTGAATTTGATATGTCTCACTCAAACCTTTCGGTGGATTCAAAAGGCGCACTCATTGGCGCAGTCTTTAACATTCATCACAAGGGAGAATTCACACAGGATACTTTATTTACAAACCTGAGCTTGCAAACCGGTGTCGCAGATCCTTTATGGTATCTCTTACCCGGCGGAAAGTACGAGGCCGGATTCCTCCAGCTGGTTCCTAATCAACAGAATATGGGACAGTCCGAAATTGTGATTGCATTTAAAGAAAAAGGCAAGGAACTTCCGGAACCGACAACCGTATTCTCATTTGAAGCCTCAACAAAACCATTTATTTATCTCGTTTGGTTTGGTACAATAGCAATGGTTCTTGGCTTCTTTATTGCAATAACAAAATACACTGGAAAAAACGCTAAAAAGTTTAATGATGATAATACAGCTCCTGAGAAAGGAATTATTGAGGATTCCTCACATATGACTAATGGAGCACCACAAATTGACGAAAAAAGCAAAGAAGAGAAAAACTAAATTACCGGTTACCAATATAGCAGAACAGGCAACGTCCATCCGGTAACTAAAAATTGAAATTTATTATATCCAATTATTAAAGGAGACTAATGTGCAAAAATACCTATTGCTAATATTGGGCATGATTTCGGGGCTTCTAATTTCTTCTTGTGAAAAATCCCAGGAAGAATTGAAAACTGAAACCCAACATAACGCTACTTTTGTTAATGAATCAGCTTCCAAAGATTCTAAAAACAACTCTGTCAATTTCATATCCCAGGTTTCGCCGGTGCAAAAAGGTATCGCCACTGATTTTATCTGGACAGAAAACGGCCAGACCAAATCATTCTCGCAAGAAACAAAAAACAAAGTCGTTTTCCTGAATTTCTGGGGAACATGGTGCCCTCCCTGCCGCAAAGAAATTCCTGATATTATTAAATTACAAAAAGATTTGAAAAACAAGGATTTTGTCGTAATGGGCATCGCGCTTGAAAGAGGAAAAGACCAAATTGAAAACAAAGCCAAAGTTTCAAGTTATGCAGATAACAAGGGCATAAATTACAAGAATTTTATCGCTATTGGTGAACTTGTTGAAGCATATGGAGGCATAAACAATGTACCGACCACTTTCCTTATTGACCGGGACGGCAAGATAAGAGAGCGTATTGTAGGTGCGAGAAGTTATGAAGCTTTTATGCAATCAATTAATAGAATTCTCTGATAGTAAGGATTAGTCAGATTAATAAAAGCGTCACTTTCCAAGAAAGAATGCGGCGCTTTCATTTGTACGCCAGACAGGATTCGAACCTGTGACCCACAGCTTAGAAGGCTGTTGCTCTATCCTACTGAGCTACTGGCGCATCAGCTACAAATATAAATGTATCCTTGCAGAAATTCAAGATTATTTGTATCATTGTAATCTGCTAAATTGGATTACAAATAGCAGTGTTAAAGAATAAATTAGAAGTTCGAGATTGAAAACTTGGTCAGGCCGCGCGGCTAAATTCGGCCCAATTCCGCCAGGTCCGAAAGGAAGCAACGGTAAGTCAGAATTTAGGGTGTTGCGGCCTTTGGCCATTAAAAGCTATCCCCCAAATCCCCTAATATCTCAATTAAAATTGCTATTTTTGTTTCTTAATGTGAATTCGAAAGGGAAAATGTGAAAAACGGCCAGAAAAGGACGAAAAAAGAAATTATTATTAATGCAACAATTAATGAGGTCAGAGTTGCCATAACTGAGGATGGAAACCTTGCCGAGTTTTTCATTGAATTGCAGGAATATGAGAATTTAGTTGGAAGCATATATCTGGGCAAAGTAAATAAAATAGTACAGGGTATTAATGCAGCTTTTATAGATGTTGGATTGAAAAACGATGCTTTTCTGCATTTTTCTGATGTCGATGAATCAATGGAAAATATTATTTTGGATGAAGAGGACGAAGAAGAAAAGCAGGAAATTCAACAGAAGAAAACCCGTAAAAAACCAAAAGAACCTGATTCTGCATCAGTAGCTCTTAGAAAAGTTAAACCATCTGCAAATAAAAAACTCGTAACATTTCAAACTAAAAGTTCCGGTGAAGTTCATATAAATCTCGAACCGAAGCAGGATGTTATTGTGCAGGTTGTTAGAGAAGCGTATAGCAATAAAGGTGTAAAGGTAACAACAAAAATTGCTTTACCTGGGCGCTACCTGGTGTTATTGCCGTTCGACAAGATTGTAGGAGCTTCCAGAAAAATCACTTCCTTCCAGGAAAGGAAGAGACTTAGAAGAATTGCCCGCAGGCTGATGGACGATGACTATGGATGCATTTTAAGGACTGCCGCTAAAGGAAAAAGTGAAGAGGAGATTAGCAAGGATTTTGAAAACCTGCTTGAAATATGGAAAGGTATTGAGAAAAAAGTTGAAAAAAATAGTAGCCCAGCTTTGCTTTACCAGGATTTACACCTTGCAAGCAGTATTATCAGGGACTTATTTTCTACTGAAGTTGACAAGGTAATAATTGATTCAAAGAAACTATTTAAAGAAATCATAGGTTATTTGAAGGATTACTCACCGCATTTGATTGATAAAGTAATCCTGCACAATGATTCTACTCCGGTTTTTGAGAAATATGGTGTTGAAAAAGAACTGAGTAATACTTATAAGAAGAAGGTATTCCTTAAGTCAGGCGGTTCAATTGTTTTCGACCAGACTGAAGCAATGGTAGTTATTGATGTTAATTCCGGACGTTCCAGTGAGAGAGAGCAGGAAAGGAATGCTTATAAAACGAATTTCGAAGCAGCAAAAGAGATTGCAAAACAACTCCGACTGAGAGATATTGGTGGTATGATTGTGATTGACTTCATAGACATGATGGAAGAATCCAACCGCAAAAAACTCTTTTTTGAGATGAAAAATGAGTTAAGCAGGGATAGAACAAAATTTGTTGTCTATCCACTGACCCAGCTTGGCCTTCTACAAATAACACGTCAGCGGACTAATCAGAACATAGTCGAAAAAATCAGCGAGACCTGTTCAATGTGCAATGGGACAGGAAGGGTAACTTCTAAAATCGTAGTACTTAACAACATTGAACGCTGGTTGAAAAATTTCCGTTCAAATTGCCATGAATTCAGATTAATACTATATATACACCCCAATTTTGCAGAGTATTTGACCGAAGGGACAATTTCCAGGCTTTCAAAATTAATGTTCAAGTATTTCGTTAAAATCAAGGTTCAACAAAACGACACCGTATCAATAAATAGCTTTAAGTTCTATTCTGTGAAAAGGCAGAAAGATATAACGAGCGATTACTTATAAATCAATGTTCAAAAGAATCTCCATCTTAGGCTCAACCGGCTCTATCGGCACCCAAACCTTAGATATTGTCAGGAAGAAACGTGAGCACTTCGGTATAAATTTTCTATCTGCCGGACAAAATATTGATCTGCTTAATAAGCAATGTAATGAATTCAGCCCTAAAGGTGTTGTAATTAATGATAAAGATGCCTTTGATGAATTTAAAGCTCAATCTAACTTTAGAGGAAAAATATTATACGGAATTGATGGGCTCAATGAAGCAGCATCATTCAGTGACAACAATCTTATCGTATCATCCCTTGTCGGATTCGCAGGGGTGGAGCCTACTCTGGCAGCAATTCATGCCGGAATTGACGTGGCTCTTGCAAACAAAGAAACATTAGTCAGCGCAGGACACTTGATTACAGGAGAAGCAAAAAAGTATAATGTACAAATCATTGCCGTTGACAGTGAACACAATGCAATTCTCCAGTGCCTGGCAGGAGAAGCTCACAAAGCTATCGAAAAAATTATACTTACTGCATCCGGAGGGCCATTCAGAGAGCTTGATATTGAAAAATTCAAGCATATCACCGTTGAGGATGCGTTGAATCATCCGAATTGGTCTATGGGTAAAAAAATTACAATTGATTCGGCCACAATGATGAACAAAGGATTCGAAATAATTGAAGCAAAGTGGCTGTTTGATTTGGATATTAGCAAGATTGATGTGTTAATTCACCCTCAAAGTATCATACATTCATTAGTTCAATTTAAAGATGCATCATTCAAAGCTCAGCTTGGATTGCCGGATATGCGAATACCTATTTCATATGCACTAAGCTGGCCTGAAAGAATGGAAGTGGATTTGCCTGTACTTGATTTAAGCGAAATTGCCAGGTTTGATTTTCATAAACCGGATTCGGCAAGGTATCCATGTCTTGGCCTGGCATATCGTGCCCTGGAAATGGATGGTGCCGCAACAGCGATACTCAATGCCGCCAATGAAGTGGCTGTGGATTTATTCCTTAATGGACTTATTCCTTTTACTGAAATATCCAATATCATTGCTGAAACACTTGATTCAACAAGGTATATGAATGGTATTTCACTTGAAGGAATTATTGAAAGCGACAATGAAGCAAGGCGATTTGCAAAATCGTTAATTACTACAAAAGTTAATTGATGGAATTGAGATGGAATTTATTGAAAGCTTGTTCTATTTTATCATAGTAATCGGGATTCTTGTTGTCATCCACGAATTCGGGCATTTTATCGCTGCCAGGATGACCGGCATGAGGGCCGAAATTTTTGCTGTAGGTATGGGCGCCAGAATACTTGGGTGGAATAAGATCACCGGATTTTCTTTTGGCAAATTACCTGATGACTGGGAAGGAGGCGAACATACTGATTACAGGTTGTGTCTCTTCCCTATTGGTGGATATGTTAAGGTGTCTGGGATGATTGATGAGAGTATGGACACTGATTACGCTTCTTCTGAACCCCAACCCTGGGAATTTCGTTCGAAAAATTACTGGCAAAAGGCATTTGTGCTAAGCGCCGGCGTATTGATGAATATATTTCTTGCTGTTATAATATTCGCCTCGCTTGTTTATTTACAGGGTGAGCACAAGCTTGCTACAACAGAGATATACAAAGTCAATAACAATACTGTCGGTTCAAAAATTGGATTTTTGCCTGGTGACAGGGTCTTGTATGTTGCTGATACTGAAGTATTTACATGGGATGAATTTTATGGCGCATTATTAACAAGCAACATTGGTGAGAGCAGATCAATCACAGTATTAAGAAACAAGAAACAAACAACTTTAGAAGCCGATGGAAAGGATCTTATTGATATAATGTCCGGTAATAAAGAGCTTGGCCTTACAGCCGGTGGCATATCTGTTTATATCGCTGAAATGGTTTCTGGTCAAAATGCAGAAAAGTATGGTCTGCAGGCCGGCGACACAATCAAAACAGTCAATGGAGTAGATGTTAACAATGCAACAGTCCTTCAGACTACATTGCAAAATCATAAAGATAAGGAAGTTAACCTGGGAATTGTTCGTTCAGGGGAATTAATCACTAAAAATGTAAAAACCAATACCGGTGGGCAAATCGGAGTCCGGCTCGGTTTTGCACCAATAATAACAGTAGATTATAATATAATTGATGCCGTGTTATACGGATTTAATGAATCATTCCGAACACTTGATTTATTAATACAAACAATAAGAAATATAATAGTTGGCAAAGCTTCTTTTCAGCAAAGTATTGGCGGCCCGATTATGATTGCGAAACAGGCATCTGCAACAGCTGATATGGGTATAGCAAGCTTTTCCAGGTTTATCGCGATGCTCTCGATGTCTCTTGCATTTATTAATATACTTCCCTTTCCTGCATTAGATGGTGGGCATCTGATTTTTGTATCACTCGAATCCGCTATAAGAAGGGAATTGCCTTTGAAAATAAAAATGGCAATCCAACAGGCAGGATTCGTGATTCTCATTTTATTTATGGTCTATATTTTTTATATTGACATTATGCGTTAGGCTTTGTGAAGTCCCCCCGCACGATTATATTGCTAACAGTTAAAAACAACTGTAGCAAAAATGAAAATATTAGTTTCGAACGACGACGGGATAGATTCACCGGGAATATATTCCTTGGTGCATGAACTCAGAAAATTAGGTATTGTTACTGTGGTGGCGCCGGACAGGCAGCAAAGCGCCGTGGGGCATGCTCTTTCTGTTTCCAAACCACTGCGGGTAACCAAGTTTCACCGCAATGGGGAAATGTTTGGTTATTCTATAACCGGCACTCCGAGCGATTGCGTTAAGCTGGCATTATCGTACCTGCTTGATGAAAAACCAGACATTTTGGTGTCAGGAATTAATCACGGGCAGAATACTTCAATAAACATTTTGTATTCGGGTACGGTTTCGGCTGCAACGGAAGGTATGTTAATGGGAATACCTTCTATGGCCGTCTCTCTTGCTTCGCATAGTTTATCTGCTGATTGCAGCTATGCAGCTGAAGTCAGCAGGGAACTTGCAGCAAAACTACCTGATCTCGAGTTGCCAAGAGGAACTTTACTAAACGTAAATGTACCTTCTATGCCGGGAGATCAGATTAAAGGAATAAAAGTAACTCCGCATTCAAAGGCAATTTGGAATGACAGATATGAGAAAAGAACAGACCCATTTGGCAGGGAGTATTTTTGGTTCGCAGGTGAATACCTTGTTGAGAAAGATGGTAGTGAATTCTCTGATGATATTGCCATTTTAAATGGATACGTTTCCATAACGCCAATTCACTACAACTTTACTAATTACGAGGCCCTGCCTGTAATTAAAGAACTTGAAAAAATCAAAAAGTGATACTATGGGAAAAGTGATTGTTATTGACAAAGCAGAACAAGGGATGATCCTTGATGAGCCAATTTTGAATAATTTTGGACAAACATTACTCCCCTCCGGTATAGAGCTTTCCCAAAACCATATTAATATGCTGAAAGCCTGGAATATCAATAGCCTTTCTATCAGGACTGACTCCAGCGGCGAACCTGAGTACTCAAAAGAAATGAAACGAATAGCAGAAAAATACATAAGGCAGGTAATAGAGTGGGAACCTGAGTATCCTCAAGAGAAAGATATATTTAATATTGCTTTATACGCCTTTATTGATACAAATCTAAGGAGGAATGAAAGCAATGATTAATGTGGACAATATGCTTCAGAGGCTGGAAGAATTTCCTACCTTACCTACAATTTATACAAAATTAACTAACGTAATGTCAAACCCACGCGCTACAGCTTCTGACGTGGCGGAAATAATCTCCAAGGATCAGTCGGCTGCTTCGAAAGTGCTTAAAGTTGCAAACTCTTCTTTCTATGGTTTCAGGGGAAAAATCAATAATATTACACAGTCAATAATCTACCTTGGATTTGAAGAAATTAAAAACCTTGTAGTTGCGCTTTCAATTATTGATATTTTTGATGAAAATGATGAGGATGAAATTCTCACTCCAATGAACTTATGGAAACATTCAATTGCTGTGGGTGTTTTATCAAGAATCATTGGTAAGCAGATTAAGTCTCCTGATTTGGAAAATTACTTTCTTGCCGGTGTACTTCATGATATCGGCAAATTATTTTTATTTAAGTACTTTAAAAAGGAATATGTTGAAGTTGCAAAGCATTCACTCGACAATAAAACAACTCTATGGGCATCAGAAAAGAAGTTATTGGGGATTACCCATACAGTTCTTGGGGAATTAATTGCAGAAAGATGGAAATTACCATTGAACATCAGACAGGCAATTTCAGGTCACCACTCTCCACTTGTTGAGACAAATTATGATTCTCTAACAATGTGCGTCCATCTGTCGAATATTATTGCTTTGTTGACAGGGAGAGGAATAATCCCTCAGCAAATGGTTCACAGGCCCAATACAGATCTTTGGGAACATCTTGATATACCTGATGGATTTTTTACTTCTAACTATGCAAAAATTCGTGTAGAAATTGATGAATCAGTTAATTTACTTATGAAATTCAAGTGACAGAAATTGAATTTGAATTCTTTTATAGATTCGATACACTCTTTAGTCAGTTCCAGATTAAAACCTTATGAATACACCGGATTTATAAGAAAATTCCTCAGTTGCTTTAAAATGCTCGGGAACACCGAATTTATTACTTATTATGCAATTGATGAAAAAAACTATGAATTCAATTTTGAACAATGCGTCCCTGAAGCATTTGAAGGTATTTGTCATGATTCTTACCAACGATTGCTTGAATCAGGAAACATAAGCTCCTCGCTCAAAAACTCAACAGCAACTATTTTAAATGAACCGGAAGATAAATTATACCTGGTTGTCCTTCCAGTAATTTCGAGCGAAATGTTCAACGGGCTTGTAATTATAAAATTTTTGAATGATGACGGATATTTAGACTCCCCTCTTACTTTAAAGATATTTATGCTTGCCACTGAACTGATGGCGGGCATGCTTGAGCGAAACAGTTTGAAGTTAAGAGTTATGAACCTCAAAGAGGTTATGGAGCAAAAAATAGCCGCCAAAACTATTTCACTTACCAAATCACATCGCGATCTTAACGATATAATTAATTCCGTTGAAACCGGCATTCTTGTAATTGACAACAAGACAAACAAAATATTAAGAGCAAATAATACTGCTTCAAGCATCCTCGAAGTAGGGATTGATATACTTGTCGAAGCCGATGCCGGATTGTACCTTGAAATGGATGATGACGACATTTTCAATAAGAATGGGTTTGAGTCCAGGGTATTCAACAGCAGGAGCAAACAAGTGCCGGTTTTCAGGTCGGTTTCGATGATTAATTATGAAAACCGGCTATGCAGATTTGAGAGTTTTTTTGATATTTCCAAGCATAAAGATTCTGAATCCGCATTAAGAAAAGCAAATGAAATACTGGAATTAAAAGTACAGGAACGCACTGAAGAACTCTCTGTGCTTATTCACAAACTGAAAAATGAGATTGCTGAAAGGAAAATTGCCGAGATTGAAATCCGTAAGATGTTTGAAAAGGAAAAGGAACTTAATGAGCTAAAATCACGTTTTGTAAGTATGGTTTCACATGAGTTTCGCACTCCGCTTACAGTTATTAAATCTGCAGCACAAATATTAACAAAATTCAAAGGTAAAATATCTCTTGGCGATAAAGATGAATATCTTTCCAGGATTGTAAACACAGTCGATTTCATGACTGACCTGATTGAAAATGTAATTTTCATAGGAAAGCCCACTGTTAATTCCTCCCCTTCCCAAACTCCCGAATATAACATTGTTGAACTGTGCGATTCAATATTAGATGAAATTAAAACCAGCTTTAGTAGTAATAGAGAGATATTATTCACTTACAGCAACCCAAATATTACAGTTAGTTACGATCAGAAATTAATCCGGCTCATTTTGATTAATTTGCTGTCTAATGCTGTGAAATATTCTGAAGAAAATACTAAAGTTGATTTGGTTATTTCACAGGAAGATAGCAAATTATACATTTGTGTCAGGGACAGGGGAATTGGTATCCCTCCGGAAGAGCAGGAGAAAATATTTGACTTGTTTTACAGGGCAGCCAATGTTGGTTCTATTTTAGGAACAGGCTTAGGAATGCCTGTAATTCTCCAGTCACTCAGTTTGCTGAATGGTTCGATTGAAATTGATAGTAAAGTTGAAAATGGAAGTGAATTCAAGGTGCAATTGCCATTAGGGAATTAATGACTAAAAATCTAATTCTGGTTGTAGAAGATGATGAAACCATCCGCAAGGATATTTGCCTTTCCCTGCGTTTGAATGATTATATTGTAGTAGAAGCAGAGAATGGTTCAATGGCTCTCGAAATCGCTTTAAATCATACACCTGACCTTGTAATATCTGATATCCTAATGCCGGAAATGGACGGCTACACACTTCTTAAAGAGATGCAGTCCAATGAAGAAACTAGGACAATCCCCTTCTTGTTCCTGACTGCTCGAACCGCTCGTGAAGATGTCCGTAATGGAATGACACTTGGGGCTGATGATTTTATCACCAAACCCTTCGATATTGATGAACTGATTAATTCTGTAGATACAAGGCTAAGGAAGAAAGAGAACATTCGAACTGAATCTGAAGTAAAATTTGAGCAGCTTCGTTCATCAATTAGCATGTCCCTCCCCCATGAAATCCGCACACCCTTGAATGTGATTATGGGACTGAGCGAATTTCTTCTGAATAATTTCGACAAAACATCCCAGAAAGATGCCAAGGATATGCTTCGGAATATCTGTGAGGACAGCAAAAGGCTCAACAGGTTTTTTGAGAACTACCTTTTCTACGCAAATCTCGAGGTAATCAGCCAGACAGAAGGGGAATTGGAAAAGCTCACCAATAGCGTAACTCATCTTGCTGATTATGTAATCAAAGACGTAGTCATGCACCATGCGGGAAATACCGGCCGGACATTTGATGTTGAACTCGAGCTTGCTGAGGCTTCGATCCGGATGTCTTATGACAACCTTTCAAAGCTGATATTTGAAATTTGTGACAATAGCTTCAAATTTTCAGAGCGTGGAAGCAAAGTAGAAATAAACTCAATAATTGAGAATGAATTCTACAGTATTTGCTTTAAGGATTACGGCAGAGGAATGGAAAAAGAGCAGATACGCGATATTGGTGCTTACATGCAGTTCGGAAGACGCATCTATGAGCAGCAGGGATCCGGGCTTGGCTTCGAAATAGTTAAAAGAATCTCAGAGCTGCACAAGGGCATCCTCGAGATAAAAAGCGAACCCGGAAGCTACACCGAAGTAACAGTAAAACTCCCTATTGCAGCAGAAGATTAAAAATTACCGGAGTCCCACTAGGAGATTTTCATCTCGCTTAAATTAATTTATTTTGTAATTACTTTATAAGAGTCAATTATAAACCCTGATTCACTTTTTAAAATTATTAGTATTCCGTTTTTTACTTCAGCAGGCAGCTCAAATTCATTAGTGGATATTCCCTCTTCCACCTGAATATTTTTTTTAGATAATAGTTCCTTTCCTTGAAAATCAAAAGCTGCAATGAGTGCATTCATTTCAAAGTTGCTATTTATATCAAGTTTTATCAAATTGTTCCTGAGAGGGTTTGGATACGCATTTAAAATGCGGGTTTGACTTTGGCTTAAATCAATTGTTTTAGGTAATCCTCTCTTTTGCGCCACTCCATTTATATAAAGAATGCCTTTTGTTCGAAGTGTATCGCCATCCTGAGTTACCTTGACATCCCAATCAGAAAGATATCTTTCTATGTATTGGGAGCGGTAACTTGGTGTTACAAAAAGCAACCCTCTTGATGGAAAATAAAAAATTCCATTTTCGTCTAAATTGGAATCAAGATAATTCGTAAATGCAGTCCAATGTAATGGATACAGGTTATTGCAAATAAATTGATTGTCAACTCATTGACAGTTTTCGTCGTAAAGCGCTGAATAATTTACCCAAAGGTCATTTTCGTACATCAACATACCATAGGGGGTACTCCCCCATCTTTTGGGAGTTACTCTTATGTAAACAGTTGTAGAATCAAGCCCCCGGGGTAGGTCCATTCATGGAAACATTTATCAAAGTCACTGCCATAGAGTGGTTCGTTTTCAGTGTCTGTGGCTTTGGAGCCAACGCTGTCTATTGTCGCCACAGGCAAGCCGCTGCTTAAGTCAATCAGATTCATAACAAATTCTGTTTGGTCAAGAAGCCCCCAGTCCTCAGGCGGGCGTTCTACATCCCATTGATTGCAAGGGTTGGCACTGACGTCAGTCATCCGGAAAAATCTTATTTTAGCACCAGGCGACCATATTATCGTGAAAGGTTCGGATTTGCTGACATTTTCTAAATCATAACTGATGCCCTGCATGCTGTCAGCCTGTATCCATTTGCTTGTTAAAGAATCGAAAGGATGTTCTAATAGTATTCGTGTTGTGACGTAATTATTTACTAAAGAAAATTCTCCAAATGTTAAAGTTACTTTTGAAGAATCAAATCTGTTAGCGTACATAAAGTATCGCAGGTAATCGCGGTTCTCGTCATTAACATTAAAAATCAAATCACCGGCTACTACTCTTGAAACTAATAACAAAACTAAAATCACTAAAATTTTCATTTTAAATTTCCTTTTTATTAATTCCTTTTATTAATAATCAACACAGTCTGATTCCCACAAAGTACGTTCGTAAATTTCCTCAATTTCACATTTCCAACATTCTGACCAATTAATATGACCTTCTATAACCCAACATTCATTCCCTACTGCTGGTTCAAGAACACATATTGTTTCTTCATTTACACAATAGTATTCGAATGTTATATTCAATTGAGTAGGACATATCCATGTACTACGATGTTGACACCAAAGTTCTTCCCAACTGCAATTCGAGAGGCCAATTCTTTGTTTGCAGCATGCTTCATCACATCCTTTCTGTTCAGGAGGGTCGCCATTTCTCTTAATATCAGCAAGAGAAATGCCTGATATAAATATCAACATCAAAAACACAACTAATCCGTTTTTCATTTAGACTACTTTGATAATAAAAAGTAAAAGCTGATTCAAGATAAAAAAAACCAATCAATGTCAAGTGTTATTTATATTATTATTTAAATAAATAATATAAATAATTGTTAATATGATTCGTCAATTATAAATTATAGTTTAAGTTGCCGTTTTTAAGCAATGCAGGAAATAAAGACACAAATAAAAGATTATTGGAACAAACAGGCCTGTGGCACAAACGTAACCGAAAAACAGAAATATACAAAAGAGTATTTCGAAGAGATAGAGGCTGAGCGTTACAGGCGTGAGCCTGAAATCAGAGAGTTTGCGGAATTTGATAAGTATCCTGGTAAAAAACTTCTTGAAGTTGGTATTGGCGCAGGTACTGACTTCCTCCAATGGGTTCGCGGCGGCACAGAAGCCTATGGGATTGATATTACAGAAGAAGCGGTAGAGCATATGGAACGCCGCCTTGAAATTTACGGCATGTCAGCAAAAGAAATCCGTGTTGCAGATTGCGAAGACCTGCCCTATGATAATAATTCATTTGACGTCGTGTATAGCTGGGGGGTAATCCACCATACGCCGGATATGCCCAAAGCTCTCAGAGAAATTGTTAGAGTTGCTAAACCCGGTGGACAATGTAAAATTATGGTGTATCACAGGTATTCGTTGCTTGTATATTTCTTCTGGATTAAACACGCCTTGCTGAAACTAAAGCCCTGGAAATCATTATCGTGGATTCTTTATAATCACATGGAAAGTACAGGAACTAAGGCCTATACGGTTAATGAAATAAAAGAATTATTGAACAAAGAAGCGATTGAAAATGCTGAAATAAAACCCGTTTTATCCTACTACGACAGGCTGGAAAGATTTCCCGGTGTATTCAGGATTTTTGCAAAAATTGCAGCCTTTTTGCTCGGGGGAGACAAGGCAGGGTGGTTCCTAACCTTCCAGTTCACGAAGAAATAGCACGAACATCTGAAACACCCTTATCGACGTTTACTTTTGTAAGAAGGAAGAATCCAATTATAAAAAATATGATTAACGACAGTATTGCGATTCTGTATGATTCGGTCATTTCAAGGGATAATCCGAAGAGAAATGGTGCCAGCCAGCTTGTTCCCCGCTCGCTTATTTCATAGAGGCTGAAATATTCCGCTTCTTTATTTGCCGGTATCAACCTGGAATAAAGAGAACGTGAAAGCGCCTGCGTTCCTCCCATTATGAAACCGACTGTGCAAGCGAGCAGATAAAAACCACCTATTGTTTCGAGAATCCCCCATGCGTATATAAGCGATATTATCCATATAACAAGGCCAATCAGAAGAGTCTTTTTAGTTCCCAGCTTCGAGGATATTTTGTTGAATACAAGCGCACCGGCAAAGGCAACAAACTGCACCACAAGTATAACCTGAACCAGCTCGCTCATCTCTATATCCAGCTCATGCACACCAAACTGCCCTGCAAGTGCAAGCACTGCCTGGACACCATCATTATAAAACAAATATGCAGCGAGGAATAAGAGTGCAACAGGGTATGCTTTTATATCCTTAAGGGTTGCAAATAACTGTCCCAAGCTTGTTTTTAATTTTGCTTTTGGTTTACCCGATTTATAATTTTTAAGCCAAAGCATAGGGAAGATTGTGAAAATTGCCCACCAAACGCCTGCAGAACAAAGGCTGATTCTTACAGCCATTCCGCTTGTAATACCTATATCCTCAGCCATTGAAAGGAGAATCAGATTTATTAATAAAAGTAATCCACCGCCTATGTAGCCAAATCCCCAGCCATAAGATGATATCGCATCCCTGTCCTTTTCTTCAGCAAGATCATTCAGGAAGGCATTGTAAACCACCATTGAGGAGCCAAAAGAGAAGTTTGCTATAACAAACAGAATTCCACCATACAGATAGTTCGTACCTTCAAGGAAATAGAGCAGGATGCTGGCTAAAGAGCCTAAATATGCAAACAAAGCCAGGAATAATTTTTTGTTCCCGGTTCTGTCTGCAGCCGAACCGATAAGCGGAAGAAACAATACCTGGATAAATACCGAAAATGAAACTATGTATGGAAAAAAAGAATCCGGGAATATTTCGTAACCAAGAACATTAAGCTTGCCTGAGGAATTCAAAGCTGCAGCGCTTTTGGAAATTTCAGTCAGGTAAGGGCCAATAAGCACAGTTACTATTGTAGTCGTGAATGCCGAACAAGCCCAGTCATAAAAATACCAGCCGGTTCTCTCTTTTTTTGTAGATTTCATTTTTTATATATTGTTCCTATGGAATTATCAGGATTAGATTATCCAAGATACTAATGCCATCATATAATTCATATTGTTTAATACCGAATGCTGAAAAATCATTCTCAATTTCTCTTGAATGTGAGAAGGAAATCAATTACGGGGGCGAAGCAGGAGTGAACGCTGAAGGTTCAGATGAATTTATCATAAAATTCAAAGTTTTGCCGGATGAAAATAACCGCTATATCAAACGGATTGAAATTGATAAAGAGAAGGTTAACAGGGCAAGGCTTATTGTAAACCTGCTTTTCTGCTCAAATGATACTGAAATCAAAAATGGAAGGCTAAATATACTGCTTCTTCAGGATGGCCGGCGTATGCATATAATAGACCCGCCCAATGAAGAAATTCAAAACATTCCGCCTTGCAGCGTCAGGAATTTCAGGCGCAAGTCCTTTACTATTACTTTAGTTATGAAAGATGAAGTAAAATAGCCTGTTTTCTTTAAGGAGTTTCCCTGTTTTCTTTATATTTGTAGAGGTTTACGTTCTTAAACAGAGGAGTAAAAATGAACATTTTGGTTTGTATATCCAGGGTACCGGACACAACTACCCGGATAAAAATTGGCGGGGATGGCAAAACGATTGACAAAACCGGTGTAAAGTATATCATCAATCCTTATGATGAATTTGCTATTGAAGAGGGTCTGAGGCTGAGAGAAAAGAATGGCGGCACTGTTACAGGATTAACAATTGGCCCTGAGGTATCAACTGATATTTTGCGTACAGCTCTCGCAATGGGTTGCGACAAGGTAATCCTTGTAAAAGGGAGGGAGGACGGCGATTCTTATTATGTTGCAAAAAACATTGCGGCAATCGCTAAAGAGATCAATCCTGACCTTATCTTAATGGGACGCCAGAGTATAGATTATGACTCGTTCCAGACACCATCTGTTGTTGGCGAATTACTTGATATGCCTTCTATCTCAGTTGTCTCAAAGCTGGAAATTACTGATGGAAATGTAAAGGCTGACCGTGACATTGAAGGTGGAAAGGAAGTTGTTGAAACTACATTGCCCTGCATTATCAGCACGCAAAAAGGCTTAAATGAACCTCGTTATCCAAAGCTTCCTGATATAATGAAAGCCAAATCAAAACCGATTGACCTACGCGATGCAGTAGAATCCGAAAACAGCATAGAATTATTAGGAATAGAAATTCCGTCAAAACAGCGCACAGGAAAGATACTTGCCGATACTGATGAAGATATAAATGAACTCGTACGCTTGTTGCACGAAGAAGCAAAAGTCATTTAACAAGGAGAAGGAAGTTAACTATGAAAATATTAGTATTTCTTGAAGCTCAGAACGAAGGATTAAAACGTATTTCTTATGAAGTAATCTCCGCTGCACGTTTACTGGGTGGGGAACTTGCCGGAGTTGTTTTAAATGCAAGCAGTGGAAATGTTGCTGAAGCAGCAGAATACGGCCTCGCCGAAGCTTATTTGGCAAACCATGATTTGCTAACTACATATTCTTCCACCGCCGCAGCTAAGATTGTTGCTGATGTAGCAGGACAAGCAGGAGCAGATTGTATTATCTTCCCTGCTAATGCTACCGGTTATGAACTTGCCCCCCGAGTGGCAGCAAAGCTAGAAGCAGGGTATGTTGCTGATTGTGTATCACTCGAAAACAAAGATGGCGAAATTATCGCTAAAAAGCCTGTATATGCAGGCAAAGCAATGATTTCCACAAAGGCTAATACACCCAGAAAGGTCTATTCTATTCGCCCGAATGTATTCACTGCTACTAAAGCTGATACTAAAGCAGATTTAAATGTAAATGAGTTTGCACCTGAGCTAAGCGATGCCGATGTAAAAGTTAAAGTAACAGAACTTGCTAAAAATGAAGGCAAGCTCGATGTTCTTGAAGCAGATGTTGTAGTTTCAGGCGGACGTGGTATTAAGGGACCCGAGAATTATTATTTAATTGAATCCCTCGCAGAGGCTTTTGGCGCTGCTGTCGGCGCTTCCAGAGCTGTAGTGGACGCGGGATGGCGGCCTCACAGTGAACAGGTTGGCCAGACAGGCAAGACAGTCTCCCCTTCGCTGTATGTGGCTTGTGGTATTTCAGGGGCTGTTCAGCACCTGGCAGGTATGTCAAGTTCCAAGATAATCGTCGCCATTAATAAGGACAAAGATGCACCGATTTTCAAGGTAGCGGATTATGGAATTGTAGGCGATATCTTTGATGTTCTGCCAAAGCTCACTGAAAAGTTGAAATCCCTTAACTAAAGGCACTGAAAGCCGCTCGCTGCAATAATAAAGCAGAGAAGAAGTCTTGAAGTTAAATTAATGTTGAATAGAGCACAGCAACTTAGCTAATGGAAAAAATTCAATTAAAGGTGATTGGTCTCTCGGCAGGTCCGGCAAGCAATAACGCGTACGCGCTTATTCTTAAAGAGGTTAATGGGAACAGAAGGCTGCCGATTATAATAGGCGCCTTTGAAGCACAGGCAATTGCCATCGAGATGGAGGGCGTTATGCCACCCAGGCCAATGACTCACGACCTTATGAAGACTATGATTAATTCATTTGGGGCAAATCTGAGTGAAGTATTTATTAATGACCTGAAAGACGGAACATTCTACGCCAAACTGATAATTGATTCTCATGGCGTTGAAATTGATGCAAGGCCTAGCGATGCAATAGCGCTTGCCGTTCGTTTTGATGTCCCGATTTTTGTAAACAACGAGATTCTTGACGAAACCGGGCTTATGCCCCCCCAGCGCGATGAAGCTGATTTTACACCTGAGGAAGAAGTTGATGCCCCCGAAAAGAAAGAAACCCCACAGCCTGTTGAATCTGATACGCCTGCAACTAAGGTTGACAAGTTAAATTCGTTATTGGACAAAGCAGTAATGGAAGAGAATTACGAAAAGGCGGCAGAGCTACGGGATGAGATAAAAAGGATTTTAGAAAGTTCCTGAGATTGCCTATATTTGCAAACTTTTTCGGGCCGGAGTAGCTCAGCTGGTCAGAGCATCGGAATCATAATCCGAGTGTCGGGGGTTCAAGTCCCTCCTCCGGTACTAAGAAAATTTAAAGCCGTTATTTTGACAGCTTTTTTGTTAGCTCCCCATACCTGAAGCAACTTACAATGTGGTCGTTCACTATTCCTGTCGCCTGCATAAAGGCATAGCAAATTGTTGAACCAACGAACTTAAATCCAGCCTTTTTCAGTTCCTTGCTCATTGCATCCGATTCTGAAGTAGTTGCAGGTATATCCGCCATTGCCTTTGGCGAATTTACAATTGTTTTGCCATCAGTGAATTGCCAGATGTAGCAGGAAAATGAGCTGTGTTTCTCTCTGATTTCGAGGAATTTTTGTGCATTTGTTATTGTTGCATTTATCTTTTGTCTGTTACGGATAATCCCTGCGTCCTGCAAAAGAGCATCAATCTCCTTTTGCCCGTAAAAGGCTATTATTTTCGGTTTGAAATTATCAAAAGCCTTCCTAAATTTTTCACGTTTGCGCAGGATTGTTAGCCAACTCAGTCCTGCCTGGAAAGCATCAAGTATGATAAATTCGAAAAGCTTGTTATCATCATATAATGGAACTCCCCACTCTTTGTCATGGTATTCCATTTCTATGCCGGTTTTCAAGCACCAGTCGCACCGGATCAAGTTATCCCCCATATCACTCTTCTCTCAGGATGCTTATCATCATATCAAGCTGCTCTAAAAACTCATCTTCGTTTGTAAAGCCCTGAATCTGGAATTGAAGCTTCCCCTCCTTGTCGTACACAAGAGTAGATGGCAAGCCAGTAATTCCATTCACTAATGGAAATATTGCATTTTTGTCAATGAGTATAGGGAATCCCGGATTGTACTGCTCAATTACTTCATTTACAGCATCAGTTGAACTCTCCCCTTGTTCCCAGATGTTAACAGATGCGACAGCAATATCCACTGTGTCTGCGTACATTGCATAGAGTGTTTCCAGCGCAGGAAACATTGCCTGGCAGGGTCCGCACCAGCTTGACCATGCGTTCAAAATCAGCACCTGTCCCTTATAATCATCAAGCTGATTTATTGTGCCGTTAACCCTTGAAAAGATGATATTCTGTGTTTCGATATTTAACTTCTTCAATGAGAGCTGTTTTGCTTCATAAAGCCTTGATTGTTCTTTAAGGTTCTCTATCTCAGATTCAATTTGTGCATCAGTCATTCTGTCAAACTTTTTGAGATGGTTCTCAAGAAATTTCTTTATAAGATTGCTTTCAATCCCATTTATGTATGCTTTTCGGGATAGTTTGAGAATCTCACCATCTTTATCAAGGTCATAACATAGCTGAAGGAATTTTTCATAAATATTACCTGCAGCAAGCCTGCCAAGCATAGACAACGAATTTTTGTAGTTATTATAGGCATTCAGGCTGTCACCGGATTTTAGCTGAATGTCGGCGAGCGCTTCATATATAAGGCCGTTTTCAACATCGAGGTCGAGTTTCCATTCGGAATTAGATAGGTAACTTGATTTTCTTTTCATCAGCCCCAGCGTATCATTATTGACTTCAAGTGCTTGTTCAATGAAACCTCTTGCAGTATCTAATCTCTTTTTTTCATTTAAGTTTTCATAAATTTTCTCATTGTTCAATATTTCCACTCCAAGTTGCATCAGTACGGAAGCGGGAGGTGGAAAATCATTCATAAATGCGCTGAATTCTTTTGTCTTGTTCATTTGCATAAATGATGTACTTAGTGCCGAATATACCTGTTGATAGTTTTCAGAGTTTGGAAACCTATGCAGAAAACGAGCCCCAAACTGGACAAATTCCCTGAATGACTCTGACTGGGAAAGTTTTGATAATGCTTGTTCTTCTGCAATCCTTGAATCAGGATATTTTTCGACAAATGCAGATTGAACAGCATCACTTTTTTTGGACTCATTCAGGGCATTTAATGCTCTTATCACAGCCATTACTTCAGCAGGATTATCCGGGTTGTAACCCGAAATTGCTTTGTTTATTGTCTCCTCAAAATCGTCATAAGAAATTCTTTGTGTGTCATATTTGAGACTGGCATTTCCGATCGTTGCCTGAACGTTATCAGGATAGAATTCTATCTCCATATTAAAATGATTAAGCGCTTTATTGAAATCGACAAACCTGCCATAGTATTCTGGTTGGTTTCCCATGTAAGACAAAGCTGCTTTCAGGTGAGCATTTTTAAGAGGTTTCATGGAGTTGTCATGAACAAGGAATTGCCAGAATTGCTCATTGTTCCTATCCTCTATAGTTCCTTCTTCCAGGAAATAAATCACCTTTATCAATCCGAAAACAGTGAAATCGGGTAACTTAAATTTAACAGATTTCAACATTTTTGAAGAAAGCTTACCAAGGCTTACTTCAAATGCAGTTGGATAAATTTCCCTTTCATTAAAGCAATAAATGACTGCAATCGCTGAGTCAGCCCCAAGTGAGTTGCTGGCTGAATAGGAAATCTCAATTGTTTCAAATTCGCGTGGTTTCTCAGGCGTAATTTCCATGCCCGCATTAAGGGCAATGCTGAAAAGCAGTATCAAGCTTGGCATTAAGCGTATCATTTCTTCCTCGTCTATAGATTATGTATTTCTTTCAAACTTGAGGTAATGTATTCAAAAGCATCTTGCGAATTGTCTAAATAAACAAATAGTTTTAAATCATCTTCATCAATCATTCCCATTTCTGCCAGGTATTCAAAATTTACAAGGTTCTTCCAGAATTCGCTTCCATATAGAACAATAGGCAAGGGCCTTTTTACTTTCTCAGTCTGCTTGAGAGTAAGTATTTCCATTAACTCATCCATTGTACCATATCCGCCGGGCAGGGCAATAATAGCCTTTGCGATGTAAACAAACCAGAATTTCCGCATAAAAAAATAATGAAACTCAAAGTTCAGGTCCGGAGTGATGTATGGATTAGGGAATTGCTCGAATGGTAGACTGATATTAAGTCCAATCGAAGGAGAATCGTTAAGGTATGCACCTTTGTTTGCTGCTTCCATCATTCCTGGTCCACCACCCGTACAGACAAAGAATCGCTGTTTTTCATCTAATGTTTTAGACCATTCGGATAGCATTGAAGCAAGTTTAACTGCATCATCATAATACGCGGAAGTCATTTTCAGCTTTTCAAATGATTTTATTTTGTTTTCGATATCAGATTTAGTCTTACCCTTTGAATCCTTTAGCTTCAAATTCAGCGATTTAAGTTTATCGTTTACACCTTTCGTGGATAGTGTTCTGGCAGAACCATAAAAAACAATTGTATTACTGATTTTGTGTTTGCGGAAATATTGTTCCGGATATAAATATTCAGCAAGGATGCGTATTATCCTTCCGTCCTTGCTGTGAATAAAATCAAGA
Organism: uncultured Hyphomicrobiales bacterium; assembly: GCA_964454975.1. GTDB lineage: Bacteria > Bacteroidota > Ignavibacteria > Kapaibacteriales > UBA2268 > CAYVVD01. The sequence continues at coordinate 53,368 of CAYVVD010000005.1, forward strand.
TTATTGTATGCTTTATCGGCTCTTTTCAATGTCATTTCAGGATGTAGTTTCTTCATTTTACTTTTCCGTTATGAATATAAGTGTGTTCCGCCATCTACGTTAATTATCTGGCCTGTGATGTAAATACTGGAAGATGCAAAAAAATATACCGCATCAAAAATATCGTTTATAGTACCGAATCGCTGCATCGGGATTTTATCCGGTGAGTGCAGGACAGGTTCGGGGCCGTCTTCTTCCATCACTATTGTCCCGGGACAAACACAATTTACAGATATTCCGGGTGCAAGTTCTTTTGCAAGCACTCGTGTGAGCTGCAATACCCCTGCTTTGGATACATTATAAGGTATTCTTTGTTTCCATGCCTGCCTTCCGCCAAGCGAACCAATATTGATTATTCTCGAATCTGTTTTTGCCATGCCTGAGAAAACTTTAGAAGCAAACATCTGCCCGCGCAGGTTGACATTAAGCGTATTATCCCAAATTTCTTCTGTCAGTTCATTCAATGGAATTTTTGGAGGGTAGATCCCGGCATTATTTATTAGAACATTTGGTGTTCCTATCTCCCTTTTACACTCATCAAACGCCAATTCTAATTCTGATAAATCTCTCATATCTGCTTTAACAGCAAAGCAACTTGAGCCTTTAGCCTCGATCAGGCTTTTTACTTCATCTGCGCCGGTGGAAGAATTATTAAAAGTAATGGCAACATCCCATCCTTTTTTTGAGAATTCAATTGCCAGGCCTCTGCCAATTCGCCTACCGCCGCCTGTTATAAATATTAATGGCATTACTTAACCGTTATTACTCATTGATATGGATAATACTCATTAGCAAATTAAATATTTGAATTTGAATTCCCAGTCTTTTAAATATTACGCTGTAGCACTGATATTGTTACTTTTGGCTTCTCCACAGGTTTTCAGCCAGGAATATTACAGGATATTTTTTAAAGACAAAGGGCACGGTGAATTCAGGCAGGGAACAGAATTATATCGAAACACCCTGAAGTCTCTTAGCAAACGCGCTCTAAAACGCAGGGCTAAATCGCTTCCGGAAGAAAAACTAATAATAATAGAAGACGCTCCAATTTTTGATGAATATTTAGAAAAAATACAAAACCTGGGAGTAGAAATAATTCATAAGCTAAAGTGGCTTAATTACATTGTCGTCGAAACAGATTCTATAACTATCAGCCAAATAGAAAATTTCGACTTTGTATTTAGAACACAACGTACATCATCAAAATTTTCTGTGGCAGAGAGAAATGAATCTTTCGATATAAACTCAATTCTATTTAATGACGTTAACCGGTTTGAAGATAACTTTGAAATCAACCCTGAATATGGCACATCGTTCATCCAGAATCGGAAGGTCGGGGCCCATAAGTTTCATGAGATAGGAATTGTTGGCGAAGGGGTTCTGATTGGATTCACTGATACAGGTTTTCAGCTCGAAAAAATTCCTAAGATTCGTAATTTTGCCTCTCCACGCCAGTATGACTTTATCAATCTTGATGATAATACAGGATTCGAATCCGGTGATAACGTAAAGCAAACAAATCACGGTACAGCGGTTTCCGGTATCACTATGGGATATATTGCTAACAAATTAATTGGAAGCGCCCCCTGCGCTGATTACATTTTCGCAAAGACGGAAAACCTGAATTACGAACGCAGGATTGAAGAAGATAACCTGGCTGCTGCATATGAATGGCTCGAAGCAGAGGGTGTAGATATAATTAACACTTCGCTTGGTTACTCATGGCTTGACAGTACAGAAGAAAGCTACATCCCTGACGATTTCGACGGGGAGACTACTATTGTGGCTCGTTATGCGAACATGGCATCCGAGAGAGGAGTACTTGTAATTGTATCTGCAGGAAATATGGGACCCGGGAAAGGCACAATTATA
>CAYVVD010000005.1:55288-163649 GCA_964454975.1 uncultured Hyphomicrobiales bacterium
GGGTGATGCTGACAGTGTACTCACAATAGGAGCGATTAATGTAATAGGCGATTCGCTTCCTACCTGGTCGTCACGCGGACCAATTACAGGAGGGAAGATGAAACCGGATATAGTAGTACCCGGGGCAAACGTAACCGGCATTCATCTCGAAGAATATGAAAGCATCGCCCTGCACCACGGCACATCAATAGCTGCCCCACTTGCAAGCGGTGCAGCAGGGTTAATACTTTCGGCAAACCCTTATTTGGCATCATCAGAGTTAAAACAATATATAATGCAGGCTGGAAGAAATTACCCGGATAAAAATGATTCACTGGGGTTCGGCCTGCCGGATTTTTACGAGGCAGCACAAAGCGCAGGCGCTATAATTTCTCCCCTATTTATCTATCATAGCCACTCAGCTTCCCGACTATTTGTATATGCTGACATCCGGACGGACACCAGGCTGGTAGCCGAAATACTAAACCCTGATTTTCCTTCTTCACGAGCTGTGTTATATGAATACACATTAGAGCAGGCCGGCGAGAAGTTGTATCTAAACGATATAGCAATGCCACTCGGTAGTGATTCGTTATATATCAGGTTGTTGCTCGAAGGAGAAGAAACTCGCACTATGCCATTCTACGAGGATTATTACGTACTCCCTGCAATAGAAAACAAGCTCCCCTACTGGTTAAATTATTCAAAGTTGCTTTTCGCAGAAGGCGAAAACAACTTGTATATATTTCCTTCAGTATCAAACAAAGGACAAAACAAGGTGAATATTGAGACAATGTTTGAGGATGCCGGTGATTTTGAACTTGCTGTTTATGCTCTCGATGGTAGGATGGTGAATAATGTTTCTGTAAATGATTCGCCATTCCGTATTAATCATGCAGAATTAGATATAAGCGGGCTTGCTGTGGGGATTTACGTTGTGGTTGCGTTACAACCCGGTGGCAAAACTCTAACTGGTAAATTTGCAATAGTGCGATAATTGAAATTTTTCTTTTGTTTTTGTGTAATAAACCTTAATTTTGCTGACCTGAATTTCTCCGGAAAGAGAAATGGGCCCATAGCTCAGTTGGGAGAGCGCTTGAATGGCATTCAAGAGGTCAGGAGTTCAACTCTCCTTGGGTCCACGGTAAAAGGGGTTGTAGCTCAGTTTGGTTAGAGCGCCAGTCTGTCACACTGGAGGTCGCGAGTTCGAGTCTCGTCAACCCCGCAATTTCTCGTCGCATCTGATTATTTCTAACCTATTCCTTTTATTTTATTTAATACTTACGGATTAAATGGTGAAATCAAGATCCTGCTCAACATAGTTCATTTATGTAGTAAGCCTTGGATTTACAAATAAGCTCTTAAAAAACACCACGGTTTAATAATATACTCATATTAACCTCGTCTGTTTTTGGTCTTCCAAAAAACAGGTTTTGATAATAAATTCTTATAAATATAAATGGCTAAATTCAACTGGTACGACGGGACGATTGTTGATATACAAAATGTGACGGACAGCATAAGGCGCTTTTTTATAGAAGTACCGGAACGCAAACATTTCTCTTTTAAACCCGGGCAGTTTATAAACCTTGACCTGCCGATTGATTCGAAGAAAAAAATCAGGCAGTATTCTATTGCTTCTTCTCCAAACGGAACTAACGTATTGGAGCTTATTATCGTGAAGTTCGAGAATGGACTTGGAACATCCTACTTGTTCGATAAATCAGATGTGGGTACTAATCTGAAGGTTTCTGATGCACTCGGCAAGTTTGTACTCCCTGAAAAGATCGAAACAGATATTTGCTTTATCTGTACAGGTGTTGGTATTGCGCCCATCCGTTCCATGTACCTGAACATATTCAAGAATAACATTCCTCATAAGAACATTTATCTCGTTTTTGGCACTCGTTATCAAAACGACCTTCTTTTCATTAATGAAATTAATGAACTTCAGGAGAAGCATCCGGAATTCCATTACCTTCCTACACTTTCGCGTGAAGATTCACCGGAGTGGCAGGGGCACAGGGGGTATGTCCATCCGGTTTATATGGAAGAATTTGCTGACGGGCGGCCGGCACAATTCTATATCTGCGGCTGGAAAGAGATGATAATGGAAGCCAGGGATAACCTCTATGGAATGGGTTATGACAGGAAGGATGTTAAATTCGAGCTGTTTGATTGAAAGAGTTGATCAAGATGTTGATTGCAAACGGTAGAGAATGGAATTTTAAAACTCTTCTTATTTCATTATTCATAAAGAAACCTTTTGGATTATTCAATAGATTACCATAAGAATAGGTTGTTAATGGCTTTTTTTTTAAAAGCAAGCCAAAGTGTCTGTTCAATAATTTTTCCAAAGAATTTTTAGTTCGTAATTATTGTCAGCATAATCAAATAAACTGACTCCTGAGAAATCAACATTAAAGTCTTATCACATTCCTGATTAATCCTTTATATTATTACAGAACCAATAGTATTTAAACATCCAACCTTATATTTAAGGCAAAGTGCCTTTATTTTATCAATGTTTTCTTCAATAATGTTCAATTACTTTTTATTTGAATTGTTTACCTTCCTATAATAAATTTCTGGAAATAATCCCCTATTCTCAAAAAATAGACCCCTTCAGGTAATCCATTTAAATCAACTCTTTGTTCAGGCAGATAGGTATAATTTTCTACAATTACCTTTTCACCAAGAGTATTATAGATTTGGATTTTACTTACCGGAACGGATGAATTCTCAAATTGGAGATTCAGAATTTTCAAATAATCTATTGCCGGATTGGGGATTATTCTTATTCCTGCACTCACATCTTCCTCAATATCAGTCAGGATATATTCAAATGCATCTGATAATTCGGAAATACATCCGAATTCAGAAATAGAGCGGACATAATATAATCCGTCTTCAGGTGGGTTAAATTCATTTCCTTCCTCGGGGATCGGGTTACCATTGAGGAACCATCTGAATTTTGAACCGGGTGAAGCAAGAAGAATGTCGCCTTCTCTTTTTATTGTTGGCTTCTCAGGCAATTCGTTTATTGTAATTTCCTCATAAGTTGAATCTATGGTTTGAGTTTCAATCTCGGTACGGACAACATTAACAATTCCAATACCAGCTTCAAGCCATTCAATTTCAATCGTATGATTGGAAACATCAAGTACATTACCACCATCTACCCACCACGAGTTAGAATAATCCGGGTTTGAACTGGTTGTGTAAATCACTGTATCGCCTTCGCATACTTCCTGGTTCCCGGCAATCACAGGCGAATCCGAATTGCTTATAATTATGTCAAGGATCAATGTATCGGTGCAATTATCCTCGTTTTGTATAATAAGAAGTAAATTGCCTTCTCCGTTAGCAGCCCATTGTATAACAACCTGTGGTGTGTCATCAGAGCCGATTATTGTTCCGTTTGTTACCTCCCATTTATATGAAATGCCTTCTATATCATCAGTGAAATATGTCTCCGTACAGCCCCCGCAGACTACGTTTGGCCCGTTAAGAGCTAATTCCGGCAGCCCGGATATTTCAATGTTCATCCTCGCTGAATCGCTACATAATGTAGTGCTTGAACTAACTAATAGTTTTAAGAAACCTGTTCCGGCAGTATTCCATTGGACATTAATGGAGGCAGTGCCTGAACCGGAAATGATCTGCCCGCCAACTAATTGCCAATCGTAGGAATAATCAGGATTCTCTATTGTTGAATACATAGCCGTTTCTCTTTCACAAACCTGATTACTGCCTGTTAATGCAAGCTCAGGAATTGGTTTCACGAGGATTTTTCTTTCGATTGTAGAGTCGCAAGAACTTCCAGGAACTCTGTAAGTCATCCTCACAGTACCGGTATCTGTTTCCGGAATGTCCCAGATAACAAATATATCATCATTCTCAGGGTCACCGGCAAGTATTCCGCCTTCTACTTCCCATTCATACTCAAGCCCGTCTTCAATTGTACTAAGATAATGTGCGGCAGAGCCGAAACATATTTCATCCCTTCCAGTAATCCGAGCATCAGGAAGGTTAATCAATGCTATTGTCTTCTCGAATACAACGGTACATAGTGATTCAGTATTTGTAACAGTAACTCTTAATCTTCCCTCATCTCCTTCACCCCAGTTAATAATCACCTCATTTTGGTTGTCCTCGCCTTCAATTGTACCACCTTCTGCTTCCCATTGAAACGAAAAATCAATGCTGGACGAAGATTTGTATGTTTCAAACTTGTTACGACATGCAACTTCAGGGCCAATTATTTCACCAATTGGTTTCCCTCCGATTGTAATGTTAGTTCCGTTATCATTAGAAGTTAACGAGGGATCGTCTGAAGTAACCCTTACCCTGTAACCCGTAGCTGGTAGCAGCGACTGAGGTAATATATACTTAGCAGTAAAGCTACCTGATTGATTTGCTGTGCCTAATATAGTTGGATTGTTAAATGTCCCTGTTGAGTCTGACATTTCGACCTTAAACTGGTTGTTTGTGTTAAATCCGTTTTCAGAATTAACCATTACAATAACTTCAATGCTGTCCCCTGTGCAGTACTTAAATTCACCGGTCTCCACCTGTAATGTAAGATTGCCGATTTTTGCTAAAAATGCATCATGCTCACCCCTAATTGATTTCTGGAATGCAGATTTTGATACATAATCGGCGCTGTCTGTTGCATAAGAAGCGATTAGGATATTTCCATCATTATCAATTGCCAGGCCGCCCTGATGATCTCTGCCCGTAGGGCAACAACCATAAAAGGATGCCCATCTCAGGCTCCCGGTTGAAGAGAATCTGGTTAAAAAATACCCGCCAAAATTGTTTTCATCTTTGAAAGCGTCACTTGTAACAATGTCCTCGCGACTCCAGGTTAGCCCAAATCCATAAATATCACCATCACGAAAAATTAATCCATCGAATATATCATCATCGCTTCCTCCATAATATGTTCCCCACTGCCTAATACCTGATGAACTAAACTTCACTAAAAAGCCGTCACCTATTCCACCACCAAAAGTTGTCTGATGTGCGCCGATTGTTGCGATAACATTCTGGCCGCTGCTTGTACATGCTCCTCCGACAAACACATTCCCTGTGTTATCAGTTTCAACTGTGAATGCCTGGTCACCCAGGGAACCATCTCCGCCATAGTATGTACCCCACTGCCTTACACCTGAAGAATTAAATTTTACGAGCATTGCATTGGAGTTTGGCCCTGAATATGTGGTTTTATGGGCTCCGGTTGTTGCAATATTGGAACTACTGAATGTCAGTCCGGCAAGGAATACATTCCCTGAGTTATCTACAGCACAGTCATAGGAAAAATCTGTTTCTGTGTCACCATAATAAGTGCCCCATTGCCGTTGCCCGGAGCTATTGAACTTTATAAGGAAAGCGTCGCTTCCAATATCACCGCCAATTTCTTCCTGGTGCGCACCGTTTGTTGCCACACCGCTTATACTCATAGTCCTTCCGGTAACAAAAATATTACCTGAATCATCAATATCCTGTCCTAAAATTCTGTCATTTGATTGGCCACCATAGTAAGTTGACCATTGTAATTCACCTGAACTGTCAAACTTGGCAATGAAGCCGTCAGTGTTTCCTGCAAAATTTTCCTGGTAAGCACCTGAAGTGCTTATATCCGAAGTACTTTTTGTATAACCACTGATGATTATATTGCCACTTGGGTCAATGTCTATCCCGGTTGCAATCTCATCCCTTTGGCCACCAAAGTAAGTTGACCAAGTCCTGTTGCCTGCAGGTGAAAATTTTGCAATGAAAGCATCCCCGAGAAATTCGCTGCTCCCCCCCTGGTAAGTAACACTATGGGCTCCGGGCGTAGCAATATAATTATTGGTATTTTCACTATTTGTGTAACCGCAGACGTAAACATTTCCATCACTGTCGGTGACGATTCCTGTTGCCTCTTCAGCAGACTCCCCGCCATAAAGCGTTCCCCACAGCCTGACTATTGGGTCTATTATCAGCGGTTGAGATTTTTCATAATGCCCTATTTCATAGCTTAATTTGTTACCGGAGAGCTTATAGCTACTTTGTATTTTATGGTTTTTACTGAATGATACAGGCGCCGAATGGATTAAATCACGAATACTGTTGCATACGAGCATATCCCCGCTTTTGTCTAACCGAATTTGGTCAGCTCCTTTAATTACAAAAGAAATATCACCGGGATTGGCTCCCGAATTTACAATTAAATCAAATTCTGCATCTCCATCTTGGTTTTGATAAAATCGTAAGCCAATTCCCTCCCATATACTATTATATTTTATCTCACTAAAAGAGTTGTAATTAAATGACTTCCCATTTATTATCCTTTTAATGACACCATTTTTGGAGAATTGTGGAATGATTTCCGGCTTTTGAGCCAAGTCGAAATCAAAATCTATCCTATGGTATTTTGTAGTAACTGTGCTGTCATCTTTATTAAATCTTGGATTGTTTCTGAGAACGAAACTTAATCCGGCCTCCCTGAAATAAATATCGTAATCTTTCATTTGGGCGATATATTTAACTTCTTCGGAATCTTCCTTGCTATGGCCGGTGAATTGCCCAAAATTAGGAATTATATCTAATTCTGCTTTTAATTGTAAGCAAAATAGGCCAAGAATAAGGCCGGTAAATATTTTCATCTGTTATCCTCTTTTTATATAAAAATGAGAAATGATGCTAAAAGTTACAAATTGGGACTTTAATTAACAGGCAGGATGACGATAAATTCTGAACCTTTGCCCAATTCTGACTCAACTTTAATGAGGCCATTCAATGCGTCTATGCATTTTTTAACAACTGCAAGCCCCAGTCCGGTACCGCTTACAATCCCAAAGCTGCTTGCTGCTTTGAAAAATGGTTGAAAGAGATGCTCCAAATCTTTTTCGGAAATACCTGAGCCTTCATCCTTGATACTTATCACTATTTGGGATATGCCGGGTATTAAAGATACATTTATCTCTGAATCCTTTGGTGAGAATTTAATAGCATTTAACAACAAATTTGAAAGTGCCAGCTTCAATAATGGTTTATCTGACACCAACTCAGTAACTTTTGATGGCACAGTTAGTTTGATTCTATGCGAATTATTGGTTTTATTATTTACATTTGCAACCAGACCTTTTATCAGTTCAACCAAGTCGAATTTACTAATAATAATATCCGGTTCATCAGTGTTGAGTGTGTTATATGAAAGAACATTTTCAACCATTGATGTCATTGAATTAATTGCATTACTGATTTTGTTAATATGTTTTTCTACTTCATCATACTTTTTAGTTTGCAAAAGCAGTTTTATGATTTCATTTGATGACATGATAACAGTTAATGGAGTTCTGTATTCGTGCGAAATAAGGGAAATAAACCTTGATTTAAGTTCACCGATTTCTTTCTCCCTGTTATAAGCAACAATAAGTTCTTTTTGTGCTTTTCTTAATTCATCCTCAGTAGCTTTCCTTGCCTGGTTCTCCTTTTTTAATACATCCATTGTTAATTTAAGTTGAGCTGTACGGTCTGCAACAGATTTCTCAAGGTCTGTGTTCATTCTTTTAATTTTTTCATCGTCTTGTTTAAGATTACTGATATCTCGCATGAAAACAAGTTCAGCCTGGCGTGAATTTAGCGTGGTTGTACCATTGTTTAATTCAACATCAAAAATGGAGCAGTCTTTTCTTTTAACTTTAATTGTGAATCGTATGTTATTTTCAATTCCTGTCATAAGCTTAACATAGTTATCAGAAATTTTCTTGTATTCTGACTCCGGGCAAATCACTTCAATAGGCTTATTAATTAATTCACTTGCGGGGAAACCTGTCAAATCACTCGCTTTTTTATTTAGAAATCTGATTTTTCTGTCCTGAATGATAAATATTGCGTCCGTTGCGTTTTCAACTACATTCTTATACCTCTTTTCGCTTTCTTTATATGCAGCTTCAGTCATAATTGCATTTGTCACATCAATAGCAACTGACAAAATGCATTTTTCCCCTTCATAGTCAAGTAATTCGCAGTAGAGATTTACAATCTTAATCATGCCTTTTCTTGACAAAATGGATACTTCTTTACCTCTCAAATAGCCTTTATCTGTAAGTTCCTTCCTAATAACCGAACTGTCATCCCTGTCAACAAAGAAGTTTATTTCAGCAGTTGTTTTCCCTACGACTTCACTTCTTTTATATTCTAACTCATTTAAAAACATATTATTAACTTCAATGAACTCATCGGTTTCAAAGCTTGTAATACTCATAATGGCCGGACTCGAAAAAAAAGCTTTGGTAAACTTTTCTTCAGAACTAAGCCGTAGCGCTTCCGATCTTTTCAGGTTGGTAATATCAATCAGTGAAGCTACGCGGAACTTAGTATCCGGGATTATCCCAATTGTCAGGAAAATGTATTTAACATTACCTTTACCATCTACAAACCTGAATTCATATTTCCCGGGGGCGGCTTCGCCACTGCTTCGATTATGATGGTAAAGCAACATTTCGTCAAGATCATCTTTATGTACAAAATCCTGCCAGCTTTTCTTTTCTAATATTTCTACTTTGGGCATGGCGCACAACTCAAAAAACTCTTCGTTTCCTTCTAATATTATTGAGTTCTCATCGAAAATACATGTAGCAGCACCGGTGTTCTCAAATACGGCTTTGTACTTATTTTCAATCAGGTCTGTAGAATTGTATTTAGTTTCAGTTGGCATTATTTCTTTGAGGTAAATTTATCTTCTTCATTTCTAAACAGGAAATTGAAACTTGTCAATGAACCATAACTCCTGGTGATATAAGATTGGAACTTAAGCTTTTCTCCTTTACTCAATGAATCATTAGAATTTATCTGCTGCTCCAGAACCCTAAGATTGTCCCGGATCATTATTATTTTATGCATTAATTTGTCTATCGGTATCTCATGCTCTTTCAATGTATTATCATTAGGGAACACTACAACTGACCCGGATTCCCATTTAAATGCAAAATCAGCGCTCGCATAGGCATTCATTTCCTCAACAAGTATCTTTGCCATCGCTTTTAAGTCTTTTATCTCCATTTTGATTCCTTGTTAATCAAATTACTTTCTTACTATAGAGTTAATCATAAATTTATCACTTTCACAATTGACTTCCACAGAATTAATACAATTAGTGGAAAGAGTCTCAGAAACCAGAGCTATCTTCTAAGCTTTAAGTTTACTCCTTACTGCTATTGCTGGTTACTAAAATCACTGCTATTTGTATCTACACCTGCTGGTTTAAAAATTAATTCTTTTTTCCTGCATTCTGAAATTAATTCTTTTTCTGTTTCGATTAGGAAGGTATTTATTTTGAAGATTGATTCCATTACCTATTCCTTTAATGCACCTGCAATTAATCCTTTGACTATTGTTTTTTGAAATATAACGAATAGAATTAAAACCGGTATTGCAGAAATTGCGGCACCAGCCATCAAATTTCCCCAATCTATAGATTGCTTGCCAAGATAGAAAGCAAGTCCAACAGGAAGCGTGCGGTGAAACTCATCATTTGTAAATAAATACGGGAATAGAAATGAATTCCAATTGTTTAAGAAAATATAGATCGCGAGCACCGTGAGCACAGGCCTTGCCAGTGGCATTACAATCCGAATAATAATATACCACTCCCCGGCACCATCAACTCGTGCAGAATCTTCCATATCAGAAGGAATTGAAAGAAGGTATTGTCTTACGAGGAATATTCCGAAAGGTGTTACAAGCCATGGCACAATTAGAGCCCAGTAACTGTTAATCCACCCGAATTCAACCATTAATCTGTATAAAGGTATCATTATTACGTGAGGTGGTATTATCATTACAGCAAGTATTGTGAAGAATATGTATCTGCTACCTGGAAATTTTTTTCGAGCAAGCGCATACCCTGCAAAAAGACAGAATAACACATTTCCGGCAGTCACAAAGAATGCGACAATTATCGAGTTGAAGAAAAAGAGGTCAAATTGGTCTGATTCCAATGTTTCTTGAAAATTATTGAATGTGTAGGGTGAAAATATCAAATCTATTAACCCTTGCTTCCCTTCAGGGAAAGATTTTAGGCTATAAATTAACATCCAGATAAGTGGTAAAAGCATTCCAACAGCAACAAGGCCGAGAACCAGAAAGAAAAGTGTATTTTTTAGCTGTTTCAATACTCTTCGTTAAAGAAAAAGAACATTGATAGAATCTCTCCGAGTTCATTCTCTACTTTTTTATATAATCCGGGATTGTTGCCATTGAAAATAAACACAACTGCCAATAGTTCATTATCGAGTGTTTTTAGGTAACCGGCCAGTCCACTGACATTCCTGAGAGTACCAGTTTTCCCTTTCAGATTCCCTTCTGCAAGGGTTTCTTTCATTCTTTTCTCAAGTGTTCCGTCAATGCCGGCAACAGAAAAAGTCTCACGGATAAGATCAAAATCCTTGCGTCCGGACAGGGATTCGAGAATTTTAATAACTGCAGATCCTTTTACGAGGTTTCTACGCGATAGTCCGGAACCATCGTTCAACTTACAACCCTCACAATCAATATTCAGGCTGTCAAAAACAGCCATTATCCTTCTGTTATAGTCTTTTAGCGAGACACCTGATTTCCTGTAATATCCCCCGACCATTTTCATAAGATGTTCTGCAATGTAATTGTCGCTTTCCTTATTCATTTCTGAAAGTAATTCTGTGATTGGACGTTTAAAATCAGTAAGAAGGATTGGTTTGTTGCTTGTATCCTTAAAGTGAATGACCTTTTCCCCAACTTTGCCAAACACCCTGACACCGCCATGAATCAACCTGTCTTTGAAAACCCCGGCAATTGTAATTTCAGGTTTTAAAATGTAAAAAATATATGTTTTAGTTTTTTTGCGATACAATGTACCACTTGCTGTTATCAACTGATATCCATCTTTATCAGGAATGGAAAGTACTTTTAGTGAAAGCGAAGATTTTGAAGTGCCTACTTTAGCGTTTATTGTTCTCCTTATAACTTCAGAATTTGGTATTACCTGGAGTTTTATAAAATCCCCGATATTTCCATATGCGCTTGCAACAATCTTTATTTTGTTTCTATCAAGGCTTATTGCTGAAATTGGCGGTGTTTTTTGCACTTCATCGTCATCCCCGCTGTATTCAAACCTATCATAAATATTATCAAAAAAACTGCCATCGGCATATATATTTCCAAGTATTTCCCTGATCCCACTTTTCCTTACTCTGTCAGCAAGATATTCGATATCATTTGTCTCAATCAGGCAGTCTCCGTAGCCCTTAATGTAAAGGTCGCCATCCAGGATGGTATCATTTATAATTTTGCCTGTGTAATAAATTTCAGTTTTGACCTTGTAATCTGTGCCAAACGAATTGATTACCGCAAAAGTTGTGAAAAGCTTTGTAAGTGAAGCAGGAGTTAAAAGTTGTTCTAAATTATGATTGTAATAATATCTGGCATTTTTTATTGAATAAATTCCAATACTGTAATCGCTACTGTTTACTTTATTATCGCTAATTACCTTTTCTATATCATTCCTAAGTGTGTGGATGGACTTTACAGTGTCATCATTTGTGATAATGGGAAGAAATGTTTCCCGCATCACTTTTTCCTTATCAACACCCTGTGCGCTTGTGTAGAGGGTGCAAATCAATAAAATAAATAATAATTTTATTTTCATTTTGAGAATCATAAAAAAAAATAAAATTAACGAATTTGAAACCTTAAAGCACATTTTTTTCCTGCAATTCTCTCATCATAATTTCAGCATTGTTTTCAGCCATTCCATCCAGCCAGATTATTTCACTATTGCGTCTAAACCAGGTTAACTGGCGCTTAGCGTATCGCCGGGTATTCTTTTTAATTTCTTCTATTGTTTCATTCTCATTCATTTCGCCTTTCAAGAACCTGTATGCTTCTTTGTATCCTACTGTATTAATTGAATTTAACAGAGGAGAATATCCCATATCCAGGATTTTCTGTAATTCTTCTGCAAGGCCTTCCTTCCACATTGTTTCTGCACGTTGATTAATCCTGTCATACAATACTTCCCGAGGATGGGCAATTCCAAAATAAATTGGCTCGAATTGGGATTCTACAATCTTTTCAATTTTTGCAGTTGAAAATTTCTCCTCTGTTCTCAGAAAATACTCTAAAGCACGTATGACACGCCTCGGATTCATATCATTGTATTCTGAAGCTGATTCCGGATCTACTTCTTTTAGTTTGTGATAAAGGTATTTCCTGCCTTTTTCCTTAAGCATATTTTCGAGTATTTCCCTTATACGAGGGTCAATTTCGATTTCTTCATTAAAAAAGCATTCACATAATGCGCGAATATATAATCCTGTTCCTCCAACAACAAAAGGGACATCCCCTGTGCTTTTTACCTGTTTAATAACATCAGTGGCTTCCCTCGCAAATTTACCGGCAGAATAATTATTATCAGGTTCAAGGTAGTCAATGAAGTGATGCTTTAGTTCAATCAACTCATCTTTTGATGGTTTTGCAGTTCCTATGTTCAGGTACTTATATATCTGGCGGGAATCTGCTGAAACCACTTGAATTTTTAAAAGCTTAGAAAGCTCTAATGACAGGCCTGTTTTGCCGGAAGCAGTTGGCCCGAGGATCACTATTAAGCTTTTATCTTTCAATCAGTTATCATCATTTACTTAATATTTCCAACCCAGCTCGCCAATTAATGGAACAAATTTAAATTTATTCCATTTCTGATAAGTAAATTGGTTCTCCCCTTTACGCTTTAAAAGAACCATTTCTTGCGTTTCCCTTCTACCGACAGGAACAACCATTTTACCGCCTACTTTAAGCTGCTTAGCAATTTTTTGGGGAATATCAGGAGCGCCGGCTGTAATAATAATCCGGTCAAACGGTGCTTTTTCTTCCCAGCCGATACTACCATCGCCAAGTTTTTGATTTACTTTTAGTTTAAATAAGTTAAACATTCGTGATGCCTCATCGGCTAATTCTTTTATCCTTTCAATACTGTACACTTCAGCGCCGATAAAGCTGAGAATTAAAGCCTGGTAGCCACTACCGGTACCAATTTCAAGCACCTTATCTCCGGGGCTTAAGTCTAATAAAGAAGTCATATATGCAACAGTATATGGTTGAGATATTGTTTGACCGCAATCAATAGGCAGCGCCTTATCTTCGTATGCATGCGGCTTTATATCTTCTTGTAGAAAGAGTTCCCGTGGAATATTAGCAATAGCATTCAATACGGCTTTATCTTTAATACCTTTAGCAGCAAGGCTTTCAACCAATTTTGCCCTCTTGTTCCTATAGTCCCCCATATCAAAGACACTATTCATTAATCTTCTGCTAATTTTGCCCTGAGAACGGTTTCTATCTGGTCTCTTGGAATGTTTGTCAGCATTTCACCACTATCGGCAAGTGACACACGGCCTGTTTCTTCAGACACTATCAATATCACTGCATCAGCTTGTTCTGAGAGACCGAGAGCAGCCCTGTGGCGCGTACCGAGGTTCTTGTTATCATATTTTGTCACACTTGAAAGGGGTAGTATGCATCTTGCTGCTAAAACGAGATTTTCTTCGATAATTACAGCACCATCATGAAGGGGTGAACGAGTATTAAAAATTGATAAAATCAATTCCTTTGACACGGTTGCCTGTAGACGAATACCTGTATCAATAGTCATTTGTACATTTTGAGAGCGTTGGAAAACAATCAATGCACCTACATGATTTTCTGAGAGTTCCATCACGGCTTCGATGACTTCGTCAATAGTTTGTGAAATCCTGGATTTGACAAAAATCTTAAATATCGGGCTTCTTGTAAGTAATAAGAGTAATTTTCTTAATTCAGGCTGGAAAAGTATTATAAATGCAATTAACCATATTTCGGATATTGTTTTGAGAATCCAGTTAAGAGATTTAAGGTGAAACGCTTCAGTGAGGAACTGGAAACTGATTATAATCACGAGGCCAATAAGAATCTGTACAGCAATAGTATCCTTTAGAGCACGATATATCCACAAAATCATAATGGATACGATTGTAATGTCAATCAAATCCAGCAACGATATGTTGAGGAATCCAATCTTAAAAAGGTCCATTCAGTGCCTGGATTATTAATACCTATTCCTTGCCGGTTACTTTCCGGGTGCTTTTCAGCGATTCTACTTTTTCATAAGCTTCGATAATTCTTGCAACAAGCTTATGCCTTACCACATCCTTTGTATCAAAATATACAAATTCTATTCCATCTATTCCTTTTAAAATATTTGAAGCAGAAATCAGGCCGGAATTTTTCTTGTCTGGAAGGTCAATTTGTGTGATGTCGCCTGTAACAATAGCTTTAGAACCGGCGCCCATTCTGGTGAGGAACATTTTCATCTGGGTTGTTGTTGCATTTTGTGCTTCATCAAGAATAATAAAAGCATTGTTCAGAGTTCTTCCACGCATATATGCCAGGGGTGTTATTTCAATTATCTCGCGGTCTTTTAGATTTTTAAGCTTTTCGGGAGTTAACATAAATGTTAGTGAATCAGTCAGCGGTTTGATATATGGGTCAATTTTTTCGTAGAGATCCCCGGGAAGGTATCCTAGTGATTCACCGGCTTCGACAGCAGGCCTTGAAAGGATTATCTTGCTCGCTTCATTTCTTTTTAGTGCGGAGAGGGCCATTGCCACAGCGAGAAAAGTCTTCCCTGTACCAGCAGGGCCAATGGCAAAAACAAGGTCATTCTTTTGCACTCTATGGAAGTAATCTGCCTGCTTGGGTGATTTCGCTTTTATTACCTCCTTTGCACCATGATAGATGATAGTGGATTTTTGGTCGGTAACAATTTTGGCTCCTGAAGGATTTACTTCAATCAAGTCAAGAATTGAGGATACATCTGTTTCGGTAAGCATTCCGTTTTTGTCAAGCATGTACCGCAATTCTTTGAAAATCGTTTCGATTTTCAATATTTCCTCTGTGTATCCCCTGAGGATTACGTTATTGCCGCGAACTACGATTGTAGTTTTGAAGCGGTTTTCAATCATATTGAGGTAGATATCGTTGTAACCGAAAAGGGAAACAGGATCGATATCTTCAAAATAAATTCTTCTTTCTGTTAATTCCATTGATTATTTGGATAATAAAAACGGCCTCACTATTCCTAAGAAGTGAGGCCGCTTATTTAAAAAATATTGTATGTCATCAATTATTCGCCTTTCTGCCCCATATTTTCGCCACCGGTCTGAGCTTCCATTTCCATCTGCTCTTTCTTTTCTCTCCAATAACGCCTTTCCATTTTCATTTCTTCATCAGATTTGGCGCCTTTTGGTGAAATCATAAGTTCCTGGCCCGGGAAAATAATATCCGGATTGCGGATTTCATCTTTGTTTGCGTACCAGATTTTTGGCCACTGGAACGGGTCGCCATAAATTTCCATTTTGCCGGCAATGTTCCACAAACAGTCTCTGTCCTCTGCCCAGGTTCCAACAATATATGATTTGATTTTCTTCTCCCTGTAAAGAGCCCTAATCCTCTTTGCAAGGTCAATTACTTTGTTGAAGAACTCAGGCATAATAGCAATATTATTCATCCTGAGTTCGTTGAGTTCCTTCTCAAGGGCAGCAACTTCATTCCTACGGTCTGCGAGTTCGTCGTTGGTCATGCCTTCCATTCTCCTGACTTTGCCTTCGAGCTGTCCAAGCTGCTGGCGGAAAGCATCAATATCAGCATCAGTCACACCAAGCAATTTGCGGATTGCTTCCTGGCAATCCATATAATTCTTTTTGGCATTTTCGAGATTTGTTTTCAACTGGTTCAGTTGTTCATTTGTCATATCAAGTCTCGATTGCAAGTCTTTAAGCTGAGTTTCAAAGTCAGCTATTCTCATGTCAGCTTCTTCACAAGTAAGCTGTGCATCGGGTTTGCTGTCGGGTGGCATTTGAGCAAATGCTGTTGCAACCCCGATAAGTAATGCAAATAACATGCTAATTTTCTTCATAATTACTTATTCTCAAATTAATTAAACAATCGGGGTTAATTATTGAACTTCTTCTTCAGATTCCTGGCCCGGTGTCCAGTCCGGCCATACATTCGGCCAGTTTTTAAGTTTATCTTCAATAAATTTCCTATCCTGCTCGCATTTCTCAGCTTCTTTTTGACGAGCGCTTACCTCGCTTTCGAGCTTCGAAATTTCTCTTTTGGCATTTTTTGTTTCGTCTTCTACTCTCGACATTTCTCTGCGCAATTCTCCAATACGTGCAAGCTGCTCTTCAGAAATGTCACAGCCGCAATTTGTAAGGAAAAATGCAGAAAAAAGGATAGCCGAGAATATGCAAAGACGAGAGACGATGCTCTTAAAACGCATAACTCCTCCCAAAACGTGATTTAAAAAAGAATAATATTGATTTCGACTTATAAATAATGGTTGATTCCACGTACCCGAATTAATAAGCAAATATCGGAAAAAAACAGAATTGAACCAATTTTTTTTAATTTTTATTCATTTTCCTTTATGCCTTATAAGCCAAGAATATATAGCCTTTTCGGGATATTTCGTTAAATTTGTTTTTTGATTTTTCAATATTTGGCAAAGACTGATGTTAAGGGATTTTCCTAAGCAATATACGCCCGGTGATACTGAAGACAAATGGTACACTAAATGGATGGAATCCGGGCTTTTCTATTCTGATTCTGCGTCAGAAAAAAAACCATACAGCATATTAATGCCTCCCCCAAATGTTACCGGCATACTCCACTTCGGGCATGTCCTTAATATGACTATTCAGGACTTGTATATTAGGCGGAAAATGATGAAAGGATTTGAGGTCTGCTGGTTTCCCGGTACAGACCATGCAGGGATAGCTACCCAGACAAAAGTTGAGCGTTTTATTAAAGAGAAGGAAAACAAGTCAAGGTATGACCTTGGCAGGGAAGAATTTATCAATAAAGTGTGGGACTGGAAGGAGCAGTATGGCGGTATAATTCTGAAACAGATGAGAAACCTTGGCGTTTCTGCTGATTGGTCGAGAACTCTTTTCACACTTGACGAATCTGCATCAAATGCAGTAAAAGAAGTATTCATCCGCCTTTTTGACGAAGGACTAATTTACAAAGGCAAAAAAATAATAAACTGGTCTCCACTCGGGATGACTGCCCTTTCCGACGAAGAAGTCATTTACAAAGAAATACGCGAAAAGCTTTATACTCTTCGCTATTACCTTGAAGATAGTAATGATTACCTGCAGGTTGCAACAGTCCGGACAGAGACAATTTTCGGAGATGTTGCAGTTGCTGTAAACCCCACTGATGAACGATATGCTAAATACATCGGCAAAAGGGTAATTGTTCCCCTGGTTGGTAGACTTGTTCCTGTAATTCCCGATGAACACGCAGATCCTGAATTTGGAACAGGGGTTGTTAAAATCACACCAGCCCATGATCCTAATGACTTTATTGTAGGCGAACGCCACAATCTCGAGATGATTAATACCATTAATCCGGATGGTACTCTAAACGAACATGCCGGTGATTTTAATGGCCTTGAGCGTTATGCAGCAAGGAAGGCTATCTTAAAAAGACTTCGCAAGCTGGAGCTAATAGAGAAAGAGGAAGACTATACACATAAAATTGGTTACTCTGAACGTGGTGGAGAGCCGGTTGAGCCGTATTTTAGCGATCAGTGGTTTGTAAATATGAAGCCCCTTGCCGAGATTGCATTAAAACCTGTCCAGGAGGGTAAAATAAATTTCCACCCTGCTCATTGGGTAAAAACATACGAACACTGGATGAATAACATCAAGGACTGGTGTATTTCCCGTCAATTGTGGTGGGGCCACAGGATTCCAGTATATTATGATGAAAATGGTAATTTCATTGCTGCAAGAGACGAAACAGAAGCAAGGAATAGGCTGGGGCTGACATCTGATTCTGTCTTAAAGCAGGATGAAGATGTTCTCGATACCTGGTTCTCTTCGTGGTTATGGCCCTTAACTACGATGAAATGGATGAATGATGGTATTGATGAAGAAACATCGGATATAAAGAAATTCCTTCCAACTGATTTGCTTGTCACAGCTCCGGACATAATATTTTTTTGGGTTGCAAGGATGATAATGGCAAGCATGAAATTCAAGAATGAAATCCCATTTAAGGATGTGTATTTTACCAGCACAATCCGTGACGGAAAAGGAAAAAAGCTTTCCAAATCCCTTGGCAATTCCCCAGACCCTTTGAATATCATTGACAAATATGGCGCGGATGCTATTAGGTTTACTATTATATACCTCTCCCCGCTCGGTCAGGATGTCAGGATGGAAGTTGATGTTAAAAACCAGGATGTACCTTCAGTAGGGCTTGGCAGAAACTTCTGCAACAAGGTGTGGAATGCAGGACGATTCCTGATGATGAAGCACGACCTTGTAAACATACCTGATGCTTGTCCCAATAAGAAAAATTATACTCTTACAGAGGATGAATACAGCCTTGCCGACAAATGGATTCGTTCCAGGCTGAATTCTACTATTCTGAAGTTAGATACTGCCCTGGATAATTTCAAAGTAACTGAATATTCGAAGCTGCTATATGAATTTATCTGGAGCGATTTCTGCGACTGGTATATTGAAATTCTGAAAGTTCAACTGAACGGCGGTGAGGATTATTGCTACAAACAGGCGCTGATGAGATTTGCAATAGGTATATATGAAGATATCCTGATGCTGCTGCACCCGGTTACCCCATTCATTACTGAAGAGATTTACCACCTGCTAAAAGAAATAAGCGAAGATAGAAGTATATCAAAGCAACCAGCACCAACTGCAAATTTGCTGATGATCAACCCGGAATTAGAGTCCAAATTTGGATTATTACAACAGATAGTTGAGGAATTGCGCAAACTGCGGGCTTCTGTTGGTATTGCACCTCAAACTAAGTTGGATGTTATATTATCTACAAATGATGAAGATAAATTTGAACTGCTTGAAAGCCAGCGTGAAGCGCTCAGCTCTCTTGCAACTTGTCAAAAGCTGAGGATTGAAAAATCTATTGAAAAGCCGGAAGGCGCACTTGCATCAATAGTGAAGGATGTGCAATTGTTTTTAATGGCCGGAGATTCAATTGACACTGAAGCTGAAAGAGAAAGGCTGGAAAAGGAAGCCGCGAGGTTGCAATCGCAGGTGAATGGAATTGAAAAGAAACTCTCAAACGAGAAGTTTGTCAATAATGCACCTGCTGAAATCGTTGAAAAGGAAAGACAGAAATTAAAGGATATGAGCGATTCGCTTGAAAAAACCAGGCAGAATTTATCTAACATCAAGTGATGATATGTTAATCGAATTGCTTAAATTTAAAACTTGTATTTGCTTAATGTAAATTTATGAGCCGGAAATGACTGAACAAAGCCCAAAGATACTCCTGCCGGACATCCCGGACCTTCACAAAATTGATATTTACCTTCAAAACGACGGTTACAACAATTTCCGTAAAGCATTGAACATGTCGCATGATGATGTAATAAACGAGGTGAAAAAATCCGGCCTTCGCGGCCGCGGCGGTGCATGTTTCCCTACCGGGCTTAAGTGGAGCTTCATGCCAAAAGGGAATGATAAGCCAAAATATCTTGTAGTAAACGGGGATGAGTCAGAGCCCGGCTCTTTCAAAGACCGCCAGATATTTGAGTTTAATCCTCACATGCTGATTGAAGGCATTTTAATTGCTGCCTACGCAATGGGAATAAACTCATCATACATTTACATCCGTGGTGAGTACCACAAGTGGATTTATTTGATGGAAAAAGCTGTTGCCGATGCTTATGAAAAAGGTTTTGTCGGTGAAATGATAAAAGAAACTTTCGGTAAAGATTTTACCACTGAAATATACATCCACAAAGGAGCCGGAGCATACATTTGCGGTGAAGAAACTTCACTGATGAGCTCGCTGGAAGGCGACAGGGGTTATCCCCGCTTCAAACCGCCTTTCCCTGCCCAAAAAGGCCTTTGGGGTATGCCTACAACCGTTAACAACATTGAGACAATTGCAACTGTTCCGGCAATCATAAAAATGGGTGGTGAGGAATTCTCAAAAATTGGCGCCGAAGGACATAGCGGTACTTTGCTCTACGGTGTAAGCGGCCATGTTAATAAACCCGGTGTTTACGAACTTCCTACAGGTATTCTGCTTACCGATCTAATATATGACGTATGCGGAGGAGTTCCGGGAAATAAGAAAATCAAAGCAGTTATTCCGGGTGGTTCTTCGATGCCTCCACTCAGAGGTGATGAACTCGAAGGAGTAAAAATGGATGAGGAATCATTAAAGAAAATCGGAACTCACATTGGCACTGCCGGCGTAATGGTAATGGATGAAGATACTGACATTGTAAAAGTCACAAAGCGCATAGCTCATTTTTATCATCACGAGTCTTGTGGTCAATGCACGCCCTGCCGGGAAGGTTGTGGCTGGATGGAAAAAATATTGAAGCGTATTCTTGATGGCGATGCCACTTCAAAAGACCTGGACCTGCTTGTTTCGGTTGCCGACAATATTGAAGGCAATACAATTTGTGCACTTGGAGATGCTGCTGCTTGGCCAGTTCGAGGATTTGTTCTGAAATTCAGGGATGAGTTTGAAAGCAGGATAAAAACCAGCCGTTCTTATATTGCTCCAAATATAGTCCACGGAAGAAGAAAAACTGCGCAAACTCTTATAGTAGAGAATTAACCTGCTTAAGCAGGCTAATATAATGCAAAGAACCGGAATATTCGGGGGTAGTTTTAACCCCATACATAAAGCACACATAACTCTTGCAAGGGAATTTATTAATCAGGCCAGGCTTGATATATGCCTGTTCATCCCGGCTTACATTACTCCATTTAAAGAAAGCACCGACGAATTGAAGGACATTTCTCCTGAGCACAGGGTGAATATGGTGAATTTAGTTGCTGAAAAGGAGCGCTTCTTTGAAATTGAGAATTACGAGATTAAAAAGCGTGGGATTTCTTATACAATTGATACAATATTATATTTAAAAGATAAATACCCGGAGTCAGAATTATTCCTCTTTATTGGCGGCGACCATGCTAAAAATTTCAACCGGTGGCGCAAATGGGATGAAATCCTTGATAATGTAACACTGTGTATTGCTCATCGCCCAGGGACTTTATCCGATATCGAGAAGAATAATATTGAAATGAAACTTGTCAGAAATGGGAAAGAACCTATCTGGCTTAATACTCCATTAATAAATATTTCCTCTTCCGCGATTCGTGAAAAAATAAGCAAAGGCAAAGATGTTAGCTCCACCCTTGATAAAGATGTTGTTGATTATATAATGGCAAACGGATTATACAGGGAGTGATTTATTTTATTAAGGATTCGGCAGCTTCAAATCAACAGATTAATCTTACTTAAATGCATTACTTATTTGAGAGTGCATTTATCTATAAATTTAATGATAATTTTGACGAATGCGTGTAGAGCAGCACGGCCGCGCGGTTCTACATTTACTATAATTTATGACAAATTAATACATGTTTTTATATCCTGTTTATCTCGAAGTTAGAGACCCCTCCGTCCAACCTGATTTTGACGACCTTTTTAAATTTCTCGTAATCTGTGCTTCTGTAGTATCCATCACCTGTCCCAGAGAACCCATTAAAATCTTTGCCTGACAATTCGACGTCACAGTCAATTTCGCATACTACATTCTTTGGAACATCAATCACTGTATTTGCAACGCCTGTTCCCACATTAACAATGCATGAATCCTGCAACTGGCCAATCCTTAACCTGATGTCTGCTGCTCCGGCATCAATATCCACACTTTCAGTTTTCAGCTTTCTCAAATCCATATCCAACTCGCATGCACCTACATCAATGTCAAATTTCCAGATAATTGATTCATTTAGCAAGATATTGGCAAAGCGAGAATTGCTAAGATGCTTGATTTTGCCATGTTTATCATAATCAAAATGTAGTTCATGTTCTGCAACTCCCACATTCAGTAATGATTCTAAATTATATATTGATTTTGGGGCTTCAACATAAATCCAGTCTTCTGTGCCACCGGAAAATTCAAACTCGCCTGCGCTACCAGCAAAGTATAGTTTCGTACTTGTTGTTCCTTCCGGCAAGAGCAAAGAAACAGAATCAATATTCAGGGACTCGTATTCATAGTCATTGCTTGAATTGCAATTAAAATTCAAATCATAATTACATTCATCATCGAACCATTGTCGAGGATAACTGAACAGGCTGAAAAGAACAATAGCTGCTACAATCCCGCTGAACGAGGACAAAAAGGCTTTTAAAGCCTTAGGTAAATCTAAGAAAGAAATACCCATGAGAATCAGCAGTACCGGCCAGAAACGCCAGACACCCCTCATATCCGGGTCGAATATGTCAAGGTTTGAGAGCAGGAAAATCAGCCCTGCAAAAATGAAGAACGAACCCCAGAAATAATTAGCTGCCTTCATTGCATGCCTCCTTTTTGGGTTCCTTTATTGAATTGTAAATAATGTATCCGCCGGCAGCAATCATGATAATTGGAAATATTATCTCAAATTCTATTATCGTTACAAAATTGTCGAATAGCAGCAAAGTGCCGATAAGAACAAGGATAATCCCTGCCAAGCTTTTGTGTTTTACACGCCGCTCGTGGTTTATTTCTTTGTGTGATTGTTCTTCCACTGATTCTTGTTCCCAGGGTTTTTCGAGTGGGTCAAAGGGAATGATAATCCACATAATTATGTAAAGAAGCAGACTTGCGCCCCATAGCAGAGTAAGAGCAACAAATAGTATGCGTACGATAACGGGGTCAATGTCTAAGTAATTAGCAAAACCACCGGCAACACCCCCGATTATCTTTTCGCTTCTCGAACGGTACAAACGCCTCATCTATTTTCCCAAACTATTGATTATTTGAAATTTCAATTAAATATACGGATTCGTTTGTGATTGGTTGCAAATACAGAAATTAGATTAAATCACTTTATATAACTTAGTAATGCTCATTAATACTTCTATAATGAAAATGGGAAATGTGAATTTAGATTAATAATAATGAAATTATATATATTAATTCGATAATCAAAGCTTCAGATCTTTCTTTTCAATAATCAAATTACGGTTTTGAAACATTACAGTATTTCGAGGCTGATACAAACCGGATAAAAAGTGTTAATGGGATTGAATAGTTTGGCAATTATCTGATACTAACATGCTCGGATCACCTGTATATTCTGTTTGAAACAAAAAAGAAAGAATATATATAAACAGGGGAAATATTTCAATTATATAGCTGTATTGTGGAATATCTACAAGGCTGACGTGAATACTTTTTATATCAGAGGACGCTACGGCAACCCATATGGCTTGCCTATATTAGTCAGGCTCGACTTTCCGGAAAATCCTACAAGCGTTGATGCAGAGGTAGAAGTATTGTTCAGCCCGGTTTGGATTAGCGACGTTTACCCTAATCCCGGGAGCGGGAAGTTTAATTTCAAAGTTACCTGGCTGAACGGCAACGACCCTGAAAAGCTCACTCTCAAGCTATACGATTTATCAGGCAATATGCTAAGAGATATTACATCCGCACTTAAGAATAGTATAAACAATGCTATAAGCAACCAAGTTGAGGTTGAATATACACCTGAAGGACTGAGCGCAGGTACTTACTTGCTTGTCATAAGTGACGGCAGTTCGCAAAAAGCAGAAAAACTGATTTACCTCAAATAAAAATGGCGGGGCAATCCCGCCATTTCTTCATTTCCCTTTTCCCTAAAAGTTGGTCGTTATTCATTGCCTGTTGTTCATATCCATCCGCGCATTTTGCATGCTTCTGCTACCCGGGAAATTGAAATCATGTATGCCGCATCTCGCATGTATTCGTTCCTGCTGCGTGAAAGTTCACTCACTGCATAATATGCATTTGTCATCTTCTCATCAAGTTTAGTCAGAACTTCTTCTTTCGGCCAGAAGTAATTCATATTGCACTGAACCTGCTCAAAATATGAGCATGTAACTCCACCGGCATTTGCCAGGAAGTCCGGAATCATCCAGATGTTCTTGGATTTTATTATTTCATCAGCTTCGGGTGTTGTCGGGCCGTTTGCGCCTTCAACAATTACTTTTACAGTATCTTTTATTAGTGGCGCTGTTTCGGCATTAATCTGGTTCTCCAGAGCTGCAGGGATAAGTATATCAACTTCCTGCTCTATCCATGCACCACCATCCAATAATTCATATCCAAGTTCCTGAGCCTTGTTCCTGTCAATCTCGCCAAATCGGTTAGTTATGGCAAGAAGTTCTTCCAGGCTAACGCCAACGTCCTTTTTATAGGTGAATGCTTTTTGTTCTTTCTGGTCCCAGCTTGAGACACAAACTACCTTCCCGCCCATCCTGGTATAAAGCTCAACAGCATACTGGGAAACGTTTCCAAATCCCTGAACTGCTGCAGTTGTGTTTTCAGGCTTTATATTTAGTTCCTTCAATGCTTCGCGCAGTGTATAAACAGCTCCATAACCAGTAGCTTCTGTTCTGCCGAGAGAGCCGCCCATCCCCTGGGGCTTACCAGTGATAAATCCGGGAACTTTCAATCCGGTTACTTTTTCAAGCTCGTCCAACATCCAGAGCATATGCTGGCCTGTTGTCATCACGTCCGGAGCCGGTACATCCTGTAACGGGCCGACATTCTTTGCCATCTGGCGTACCCATCCACGGCAAATTGCTTCCTGTTCCCTCATAGAAAGATTATGCGGATCACAGATTACACCTCCTTTTCCGCCGCCAAGAGGAATATCCACAACTGCAGTTTTCCATGTCATCCACATTGAAAGCGCCCTTACTGTGTCAATCGTTTCCTGTGGGTGGAACCTGATGCCGCCCTTGTTTGGTCCGCGCGCATCGTTGTGCTGGCAGCGGAATCCCCTGAATACCTTGTAACTGCCATCATCCATGCGGATAGGAATGTTGAAATGATATTCCCTGTCGGGCCATCTCAAAAACTCTTTTGTAGCCTCGTCAAGGCCTAATTTCTCTGCAACAGCGTCAAATTGCTGCTGTGCCATTTTAAACGGATTGAATGAACCGCCGGACATATATGCCTCCAATTAGTTTTCGGGGATGCACAGCACCCCCAAACGTTTGTTAATTTTGAGTTAACTCAAACTTCTGCAATTTTATAAATATCTAAGTAATAGCAAAGGTTATTTGAACCAATTATTAATTATGAATAAATTTAAAGATGTTATTCATTTTGGTTTATAATATAGTATTTTAAGATTTTAAATGTAAGTCGGTTGAAATTTATAAACCAGGTGTTAGTTTCTTATATTGTCATGGTTTTTAATTTAATACTTAGTAAACATTAACTATGAATTACAATGAGTGAAGAATACAAAGATTTCCTGCGGGATGATTTGGCTAAAGACCGCGAAATTTTCAGCCTGTTGATGATTGAAGAAATCATTCATACAAGGGCAACTGATTTCAGCGATGCAATCAGTGAAATCCTTTCAGTAATTCCATATGGTTTCAGAACTCCCCGCGATTATAATGTGCGTATTATGCTTGATAATAATATTTATCATGGCATGGAATTCCAAAAGGGAGCAGAAAGCAAACAAGCAGATATCAAGCTGCTTGGCAAAGTTTTTGGCAGAATAGAAGTTTTCTATGTTGGAGAAAACAACAAAGCAGAATTTAGTTCATTTACAGACAACGAAAATAAGCTGATTAAAGAGATTGCATACAGGTTAGCCAACTTCTACCTCCTTCATAAATATGCGTATAAATACGGTTATACCAAATCCCTTACATCAGGCAAAGAGGCAAAGCCGGAATGGAAAGTACTATTAGAAGTTTTACGCAAGACAGACAAGCACTTGTATTCAATTCTTTCCAGAAAGATGATAAATTATCTCTTTGTAAAGGGTGTAAAAGAAGCAAGGGAGCTTTTTGAAAACCTTGGCCCAAACCTCGAAGTTGAACAATCTACCATGACAGAGGTCAACAGGCCTTCCAAAAAGCATGTCCTGGAACAGGCTTATAAGTTTGGATTTGAGATTTTCGAAATTGCCTCCAAATATATGGATGGTGAAGACCTTACAAATCAGATACAGAAATGGACCAACGATGAGAAATCGAGTTTCCTTATTAAAGTTCTTGCAGACAGGAACGCACCTTTATCAGTCATAGCTGAATCTATTCGAAGATTTTATCACATCTACCCTGTCGGAGCTGAACAGACAACACCAGTTACAAAAGGAATACGAGTATCACTAATCCGCAGGTTGCTGACTGACCAGTTGCAATTCATAAACATAGCCAAAGACTTTATGCATGTAAGCGATTTTTATGAATTGCTAAACAACCTGATATTTAATGCGGAAAGCCACGGCAATGTAGGCGGAAAGAGTGCAGGATTGTTCCTGGCTAAAAAAATAATTGAAAAAACGCCTGAATTTTCAAATGAACTAAAAGGTATTAAATCACCTAAAACCTGGTATATCATATCTGATGCAGTTGTGAACTTTATCTATTACAACAATCTCGAAGACGTAATGGAGCAGAAGTATAAGACAGTAGATGAAATCAGGCAGGAATATCCATACATTATCCAGGCATTTAAAAATTCCCGCCACACACCTGAGATTATTAATGGCCTTTCGCGGGCATTAGATGATTTTGGCGACAGTCCTATAATTGTTCGTTCATCAAGTTTACTTGAAGACCGTATCGGGGCAGTTTTTGCAGGAAAATACAAGAGTTTGTTCCTTGCAAACCAGGGTAGCAAAAAGGAAAAACTCGAATCTCTTTGCGATGCGATTTCGGAAGTTTATGCCTCTACTTTGGGTCCGGACCCTATCGGCTACCGTATTGAGCGCGGCCTCCTTGATTTCAGTGAAGAAATGGGAATAATGATTCAGGAAGTTGTGGGAAAAAGATTTGGTAAGTATTTCTTCCCTGCATTTGCCGGTGTAGCATTTTCAAATAACGAGATGCGATGGTCTCCCAGAATTAAGAGGCAAGATGGGTTATTGAGGCTCGTACCGGGGCTTGGCACACGTTCCGTTGACAGGGTAAGCAACGACTATCCTGTGCTTATCGCGCCGGGTCAACCTGGCCTACGCGTTAATCAATCCTACAATGATTTGATTAATTATTCTCCCAGTTATATTGATGTTATAAACCTTGAAGAGAATACCTTTGAAACTATCGAGATAAACCAGCTTATAAAGAGCATAGGGAACCGATTCCCAATGCTTAATAAGATTTTTTCAATTGATGATGGCTCTACAATTAGAGAACCTGTCGGCATTGGTATTGATACAAAAAAACACAAAGTAGTAGCGACGTTTGAAAATCTTATAAAATCAACTACTTACGTTAAGCAGTTAAATATTATCCTCAAGATTTTAAGAGATAGGTTTGGCGCACCTGTTGATGTAGAATTTGCTTGTGACGGTGACAGTCTTTACTTGCTCCAATGCCGGCCTCAGAGTGCAACTGAGGAAGATGTTAATATGGAAATACCAACTGATATACCTGATGAGTATATTCTGTTTACAGCAAACAAGCACGTTTCACAGGGAAAGGTACCTGATATACATTACATAGTATATGTTGATCCGCTTGCATATGCCGGGTGTGATAATTACAAGGATCTGCAACGCATTGGAAAAGCAGTAGGCCTATTGAATAAGAACTTGCCTAAAAAGAGCTTTATTCTTATGGGTCCCGGTCGCTGGGGCAGCAGAGACGATATTAAGCTTGGTGTGCGTGTTGGTTACTCTGATATTAATAAAACGGCCATGCTGGTCGAAATTGCTGAGAAGAAAGGGAGCTACTTGCCTGATTTATCCTTTGGAACACACTTCTTCCAGGACCTTATTGAAGCACAAATAAGGTACTTGCCACTATACCCTGGTGACAATGGGAATATTTTCAATTACGAGTTCTTCAGAAATAGTGAAAATATACTTTCGCGTTTTCTTCCGGAATATGAAGATTTGTCAGGTATTCTGAAAGTAATCAATGTAAAGGAAGCTACTGACGGACTTGTGATGCGAGTTTTCCTTAATTCCAAAGAAGACAGGGCTATGGGAGCATTGACCGAATACTCAAAAACATCTACATATAGAAGCTCTTCGACATCAGCAGTAAAATCAATGCCTTACAATGAAGCAGTTGAATGGAGAACAAGGCTTGCAGAAGGAATAGCAGGTTCATTAAGCAAACAGAAATATGGTGTAAAAGAGATTTACTTGTTTGGAACTACCTATAATGGTACCGCCGGGCCTGACTCGGATATCGATATTTTTGTTCATTTTTGTGGTAACAAACGCCAAAGAAAAGAGTTGACTGTATGGTTCGAGGGCTGGAATGCCAGCCTTAAAGTAATTAATTATTTCAAGACTGGCTACAAAGTAGAGAGGTTGCTTGATGTGAAAATACTTGATGACAATGAACTTGAAGAGCAATCGTACTTCAAAGAGATGACTCAACCAGGTGCTAATTCTGCACAAAGGCTTCAACTTTTGGGAGAGAAGGTTGACAACGGATTTTAAACTTTCATTATTAATGTTTTTTGTTCCATGTTTTATTTTATATTCACAGGTTCATCTGCCGAACGAGCCATATAGCTGGGGCATTCGCACCGGATACTTCATCCTGTCGCAAAATGCAGAATTTAAAGAGCTTCCCGGTGTTCCAAATTGCTGTCCGGAGTTTAAAGAAGGAGATGGTTTCGGCATTCCTGTCGAATTGTTTTTTGATTATGATTTAACTGAGAATATTGGCTTCGGATTGTCATTTGGATATAATTATTTTAGTGGAATACTTGACGAACTGGAAATCGATTCCATTAACCTGGATGAAATGTTCTTCCCTGCTACCGTCAGGCATAATATTGAAACAACTTTTCATAATGCACAATTTGGGTTATACATATTCCTGGCATTAAAGCCTCTCAGAGTGAAAACTGGATTGAATTACACTTACCTTGTTGCTACAAATTATAATCAATGGGAAGAACTGGTAACACCTGCAAACAGGGGAACATTTGAAAACGGCAGGCGGATACGGAATGAATCTGAAGGTGAAATTCCGGGCACAAATCCGGGTTTTCTTAGTTTTATGGCTGGTGTTACATACAGCTTTCCAATAAATGAGCTTGAATCTAGATTTTTAGAGCCAGAAATCAGCTACAGGCAGGGATTTACATCTATCTTAACAGGATCGGACTGGCTTTTTTCTGAAATAAGATTTACAATCGGCCTGCGTATTGGCAAAAAAACAACACGCCAGACACCGCTAACGCCGATTTATGAATAGAAACCTCTAATTCTTCCTGATAGTTTGAAACGAAGAATAGATAAATACAGATAATTTACCTGTTACACACTAATTATCAGCACATCAAAGCTGCTGAACCATTTTCCTGGCTTTTGGCAAATAACTGCTCCGGGGATAGTCGTTTATCAGGGTTATAAATGCTTCTTTTGCTTCCTGTTGCTTACCTGATTTAACATAAGCCTCGGCGATTTTTACCTGTGCATCGTCTTTTTTATCTGATTGAGCCCCATTTATTACAATCGTAAAGTGGATTATTGCTTTTTCATATTGATTAAGCCCGAGATGAGACTCCCCGAGGTAGTAATTACACTCTGAAATTGCGATTGCTGTGTTTTCCTTTTCAAGAGCCTTTTTAAGATAGAAAATTGCTTTAGTAAAGTTGTTATGCGTGAGCAAATCTATTGCAAAATGGTATTCTGGTGCCTGCACTTCACTTTCAGAATATACCTGTTCAAAATTATCTATCTTAATTGTTGTGGATTTGGGAAGAGCTTTTTCTACATTTTTACTTCTTCTCGCAGGCTTTGATACTGTTTTGGTTTTTGAGGCAGTTAGATTAAATTTCTCATCAGGCAGAATGACAAAGTCATTTCTTTTGGGTTTTCGTGTATTTTCTTCAGCACCGGTTGCAGGCAATATATCACCCTTTTCATATAATTTACTAATCAGCTCTTTTATTTCGGTTATTTCGCTGGTCAGTCCGGTAATTTTTTCATCAATTCCTTTTATTTTCTCGCTGTTTCCGGATACGTCAGATTCAATTTTTTGTAATTCTTCTGATAAAGGAGCGAGTTTAGCCGGATTATTACCGATAGTTTCTTTCCCGGCGTATTCATCAAGATTTGTATCAGGTGATGTGGTGGCAATTCTTTCAGATTTCTTTTGTGGTTCTACAAGAGTGGAGAATGGCGCAAGTTGGTTTCTTACGCTTTTTGTTGCACACGAAGAAATCCCCATGGCTGAGATTAATAGCCAGATAATGGCAATATGTCGCATAGCGGCCATAATAATTGATTATACAGCATCCGAAAAGGAGACTTGCAAACAATGTGCCAAGGAAATGGTGTGTAGAAAAGTATGGGAGATTTGTTTATCAATCCATCGGATAATCTGAAATCATCCGATGGAATACAATAAATTGAACTACATCTTTATAAAAGACGCCTGCCTGATTGAATTTTCATTGATTAGCCTGATAAGATAAAATCCTACGGGAAGATTAGACACATCTACCTTTTGTTCTATACCGTGAAAATTGGTAGATTTAATCACTTTTATTCTCTCACCTGCCGGATTAAGTATTTCAAGCCTTGAATTAAGTAACAATTCAGATTCAATCATTAACCAGTCAACAGTCGGAACAGGATATACTTTCATTGATTCAAACTTAATTTCCTTTTCAACAGAAATAGTAACATTCCGTTCAGGATAGAGCATACCCAGGTCTGCGCTATAATTGTTTCCTTCTATTTTGCCAATAACAGTCAAACCAGTAAACACTTCAGCCGCAAATTGCTTATTGCGGATAGTCTTTTTTCCGGCAGAATTAATCAACTGCTCCAGCTGGTAGTCTTGGCCAAAAGCATTACCAAATGCAAATGCTGAAATTATTATCAATATTATCAATCTCATGATTCCTCCTGTTTATTGGACTTTGATAATATAATATACAGAAGCATTTATTGGCCTTGTTTCTGTTCCGGGAGGAGTAACTATCTTTTTCGAAAGAAATGTGTCGTCTATGGATTCAACTGTTTCAAAGCTTCCGGAAATCTCAAAATCATCACCTCCACCTTTTACAGTTGAATGCGATTGTGTAGTTCCGACAAAATCACCGGTGTTGCCACCTGGTGCAGAAGATTGTCTGAAGTTTGCATCCGGGTCATTGCCGGCTCCTTCATCTACTCCACGCAAGAACATACCACGTAGGTCAGGCAAATTAAAGTCTGTTTCTTCTGTTTCGTCGTCGCTACCGTCACCCCATGCTTTACCGAGAACATTATGTAATTTTTCAAATTCCGTGGAATTCAATGCAGTTCCATCGCATTTCATCCAGCCTTCAGGGATGTTTTCAGATATGCCGGCAAAAATAAATATAGTACCGACAGGAATCAACTGCTTTGAAATGTCATCAGCGATTGTTGCCCTGTCTGCCATTTTACTATGGTCTGAAGTTGAAGAATGAATACTTGTCGGAACAGAATTGAGAGGTATTTTCGGACCTAATTCCTCTCCTCCGTCAACTGAAATCCCAACAAAATACTGACCATCAAAGCCGGGCAGATCGTCACCACCAAATTGTATGTTGAAAATTCCGTTTGAAACGAAAACAGCTTGGCTGTAAGTAGAAACTGCAACTGCATCCGGTTCAATAGAATCGTAAATGTTTACGGTAATTGTATATTCCCCGTCGGGGACAATCTCCCCGTCTGCATCATATAACCTTCCCTGGTGGCTAAGTGTCATAGGAACATCAGCAACAACGTTCAAGAAAGGAATAAGCAGTATTATTATTAGATATTTTTTCATTTTTTCCCCTATTTATTTAGCACGCCAATCATCAGAATGCTCAACTCCTGATTCAATGTGAGTAAATCTGATCCTTTCATAATTCAATGTAACGCTTTCTGTAGGCCTTATATCTCCACCATCATCACTCCCACCACTTATGTTATAGCTTGAAACTCTAACATTTTCAAGGTGAATAAGAAGGTAAGTTACTTGTTGTCCATCAGCGTCTGTTCTTGTTAATTCTATTGTTACTTCCTTCGCATTGTTCCCTTCCGTGCAAAATTCAAATAGTTTGGGTGTAGCCTTATCAACATATTTAGTAAAATTCAAAGGCCTGTGCTGTCTTTTGCCGGTTGGTAACCCACTGGCTCTGTCAGAATTTCGAGAAACACCCCAAGACCAGCTTTCAATATCTATCCAGTCCCTGTGCATTTCGTCTTTTGATTCCCCATCAACACCGTCAAATTTCATATATGCGGCAGAATAAGAACAAAAAGGAACAATTAAAGCCATTACCATGACTAATATCATGTATTTTGATTTTATCATTTCAACCCTCATTAATTAATTAGTACTATAAAATATAATCAATTAGATTAATTAATACTAATTAAATGTTAAGGTCTTGTTAATTATATTTTTAGTACCGGCTATTTGAACCTAAATTGATTGTTTTTTTATACCATTATTTATCATTCTATCCGATATTTGCCTCGTATTTAATAGTTATTGTTAGTAATGAAGAATTTAATTGTTTAAAAGAAACCGTGAACTACAATGATTCTTAAGAGTATCAACAAGAAACAATCATTGCAATACTTGGTTTATTCTATTCAATATTTTGTATGAACATTGGTCTATTGTACTAAGATTCGTTACAATTACTGATTTAAGTTAAGGAGACTTTAAAAGTGAAATCAGGAAATGTTTTTATTAATTGAGTATTTATTGTTTAAGCATTAACGCCAGTCATCTTTAAAGGTTGTGCCAAATGGCTCATAGCGATATTCAATTGATTTGTAGTTAATTGTAAATGTCTCGGTTTGTAAATTATTGTCGTCTAAGTTATTAACAGATGAAAAGTTATAACTCGTTATCCTTGCTTCCCTTAGTATGATAGTAAAGTATGGTAGTGGTTCATTTGTTTTAGGGTCCAATCTCACCGCTTGGATTTCAATTTTGTCGCTGACAACACCATTTGCACAGTATTCCATCAATTTCGGTGTTGCTTTATCAATTTCTTTTACAACAGAAAAAGGCCTGTGTTGCCTTTTACCTGTAGCTAATCCGCTTGCTCTGTCGGATGGTATCTGGACACCCCACGACAAACTCGTTATATCACTCCAGCCTTCATGTTCTCTGTCCTGAGATTCCCCTTCCACTCCCTCAATCTTAAGGAAGTAGTCAACCTGGGCCGCATTCGTAGAAACAGGTATCAACAGGCTGATTAGAAACAGAGCAAAAGTAAATTTTATTAGTTTTTGCATGGTTAATCCTCATTTTATTAATGAATAGATAATAAAATATAGTGAAAGATATGAATTAAAACTAATTAATTTATAAGTTTAGGTTAATATTTTAAGGACATTATAGCTTTGCAATATTTTCTATGTATATACATTCAATGCTTAGACAGATTATGAAACTCAATTTTACTTGATTTCATTTTTAATTAATATGCAAGGAGAAAGAATGGCTGATAAAATAATAGCTGTTGTCGGTGCAACAGGTGCTCAGGGTGGAGGACTCGTGCGGGCAATTCAAAGCGACATCAGCGGTGAGTTCCGCTCACGTGCAATTACACGCAACCCAAATTCTGATAAAGCCAAAGCGCTTGCCGCACTCGGCGCCGAAGTTGTACAGGCTGATATTGAGGATATAGAAAGTATTAAAAGTGCTTTCGAGGGTGCTTACGGAGCATTTTGTGTTACCTTCTTCTGGAACCACCTATCACCGGAGACCGAATCCCGTACAGCCAGGAATATGGCTGATTCTGCTAAAGCCGCAGGTGTAAAGCATGTTGTATGGTCAACATTGGAAGATTCGCGTGAGTGGATTCCTATTGAAGATAAAAGCATGCCGACATTGATGGAGAAATTTAAAGTTCCACACTTTGATGCTAAAGGCGAAGCCGACGATTATTATCGCCAGAATGTACCTGCAACTATCATGCGTACTTGTTTCTATTGGGATAACATGATCTATTTTGGTCTTGGCCCGAAAAAAGGCCCTGACGGAAACTTCTATGTTACCTTCCCACTTGGTGATGCGAAAATGCCCGGCATGGCTTCAGAAGATATTGGAAAATGTGCTTTGGGCATATTTAAAAATCCTGGTAAATACATTGGCCGGACATTAGGAATAGCCGGTGAGAATCTAAGTGGCCAAGATATGGCGAACAAACTGTCTTCTGCTTTAAATATTGATGTTAAGTATAACAATATTGACCCGGATACATATCGAGGGTTCGGTTTCCCCGGTGCAGAGGATATGGGCAACATGTTCCAGATGAAGCGTGATTTTGAAAAGCAATATATCGCAAACAGGGATATTGACGAATCACGCAGGCTTAATCCTGGGCTACATTCATTTGATAGTTGGTTAACTCAGAATGCTTCAAAAATCCCACTTGATTAATTTTTTGTTATCACCGGATGATCCCAAATCATCCGGTGAATTATTTTTATATAATATCTGACAATACAATTCAATAATTACCCTCTCTCAGGCGTTTATTAGTTATTTATATTAAATCACTCTTTATTATGAATTCATATTCACTCGGTATTGATGGTTCCTGGTTCATATATGTTTTACTTGTATTGATTGCTGCAGGAATTGCAGTTTATTCATATAGAATTACGGTCCCTCCTATCTCATCCGGCAAAAGAACTTTTCTAATTACACTTAGAACTGCTGCTATGGCTCTTTTGCTTTTTGTATTACTTGAGCCTGTAATTAACATTGTTTCCGGAAAAACGGAATCTCCAAAACTTGTTGTGATGATTGACAACTCAATTTCCGCAGGCACAAATGATGGCAAATACAATAGAGATAAGCTTGTTATAAAGGCGATTGATAATGCTGCTTTAGGTGATTTTGGCGAAGATGAGTTAATAATCGCAACATTTGGCGATAAAATTAAAAAGCAGGAAGCTTTCACAACTGATTCGCTTGTTTTTGACAATACCCTCTCTAATATTTCAGGAGCATTGTCATATTCCTCCTCATTAATGGATTCCGAAAACATAGGAGCTACGCTGCTTATAAGCGATGGAGCTTATAATGACGGTGAAAATCCGGTGTATATGGCAGAAACTTTTGGAAAACCCATATTCGTTATCGGCATTGGCGACTCAACTCAACCGAAAGACCTGGTATTAAAAAACATAATTACAAACAAAATTGCTTTTGTAAATAGTACTATTCCGGTAAATCTTAATTTCAGTGTTAATGGATACGATGAAGGTGAAGTAAAAATTAAACTGCTCGAAGATGAAAACGAAATAAGTGAACAAACTGTAAAAATCTACCCGGAAAAAAAAGATTATTCAGTTGTTTTTGAATATAAGCCGGAATTACCCGGTGATAAAAAAATAACTTTCACTGCAGATCCTCTTCCCGGCGAATTAACAATAAAAAATAACGTCAGTTCAGAATTTGTAAAAG
Source organism: uncultured Hyphomicrobiales bacterium (assembly GCA_964454975.1). Classification (GTDB taxonomy): domain Bacteria; phylum Bacteroidota; class Ignavibacteria; order Kapaibacteriales; family UBA2268; genus CAYVVD01. The sequence continues at coordinate 90,776 of CAYVVD010000005.1, forward strand.
TGTTGGAAAACAAACGGAAAATTTCTCTTTTTGCAGGTGCACCCTCCCCCGATGTTTCCTTTATAATTCAGAATTTTAGTGATGAACAATACGAGATTCATGAATTCATCCAGAAGCAAAGTGGTGAGTTTTATACTCAATCAGGCAGAAAAGAACTCCGGGAATCCGAATTGATAATACTTGTAGGATTCCCTAATCGCTTTACTCCAAATGAAACAATTGCTTTGATTAATAATGAGCTTTCAAAGGACAAACCCCTTCTGTTTATTCCATCTTTTGACCTGGACTATAACAAACTTAAAGCTTTAGAACAGTTTCTTCCTTTTAATGTCCTTTCTACAGGAAAGCAGGAGTTTAAAATTACTCCGATGGTTGCAGAAAATGCAATAAACAATTCGTTGTTAAAGCTTAACGGAGAAGGGATTGCAGAATCCTATTGGAATGAACTCCCCCCCGTTTTCAGGACAGAAACATTCGTGAAAGTCAAGCCTGAGAGCAAAATACTACTTGGCAGCAAAATGAATAATGTTGAACTCGCTGACCCTCTATTGATGCAACGCTCATTCCAGAATAATAAATCAGTAACTTTCCTTGCTTATGGCCTCTACCGGTGGAAACTTTTCGGTTATGCCAAGGAGTTGTCAAAAGGCAGGACAGAAACGCCTGACCTTTATTCAACCCTTTTAAATAATTCTATCAGATGGCTTTCGATAGATGAGGAACGCAAGAATGTAGTAATTAAACCCGTAAAACAGGAATTTAATCAATCTGAATCAGTTGAATTTATTGCCCAAATATATGATAATGCATATAATCCTATTGACAACTCCTTTGTCAAAGTGGTTATAAAAAAAGGTGAAATAAATAAAGAACTAAACCTTAGCCCAATCGGAAATGGAAAATATCTTGGCACAGTAACAGGCCTTGAAAAAGGAGATTTTTCCTATTCAGGCTATGCTACCTTGTCGGACGAAAGATTAGGCATTGATGAGGGGCGATTTACAATTGGAGATACACCGCTCGAATACCAGAATCTTCAAATGAATGCCAACTTATTAAGGAATATTAGTACTGTATCAGGTGGAAAATTTTATCTTCCTGAAAATGCCCAATCATTTCGTAAAGACCTGGAAAACAGCGGAAGATATAAGCCAAAAGCAATTACTATCCGCTCTGACATTGATTTGTGGAATAATCCCTGGCTCCTGGCAATTGCTGTCGTGTTATTTGCTATAGAATGGTTTATTCGGAAGCGAAGTGGTATGGTTTAAACAGCTTTATCCATTTCATACTGCAGCTTGTATAGTTTAGAATAGATGCCATCCTGGGCGAGAAGTTCCTCATGCTTCCCGATTTCTTTAATCTCGCCATGATGAATTGTTATAATTTTATCGGCACGTTTAATTGTTGATAGTCTGTGAGCTATAATAATTGAGGTCCTGTCTTTTAATAGTATATCAAGCGCATTTTCAATTATTTGTTCCGTCTCGGTATCAATGCTCGAAGTTGCTTCATCAAGGATTAGTAAATCCGGGTTTGTAACATAAGCCCTGCAAAAGGAAATTAGCTGGCGTTGACCGCCAGAAAGCGTTGCCCCGCGCTCCATTACCGGTTCGTCGAGAAAATTTGGCAACTGAGAGATGAATTTCAGTGCGCCCAGTTTTTCTGCCGAATTTATAATTTCCTCATCACTTATTTTATCATTACCGAGCGTTATATTCTCCCTTATGGAACGGGAAAAAAGAAAAACGTCCTGCATTACCAAAGCTAATGATGAACGGAATGATTGCTGCTCGTAACGACTAAGGTCTATACCATCTATCAGGATTTCGCCTTCAGTTACTTCATAAAGGCGGGTTAGCAGATTAACTATAGTAGATTTTCCGGAACCGGTTGCTCCAACGATAGCTACAGTTTCTCCCTTATTTATCCCGAAAGAAACATCTTTCAAAACAGTTTTTTTTGTGTCGTATGAGAAATAAACTTTCCTGAATTCTATTTTATCCTTCAATCGGGTGAATTTTACAGGATGTTGAACATCCGAAATTTTCTCATCCTGGTCAAATAATTCAAAAATGCGTTCTGCTGCAGCAAGGCCACTCTGGAGTGTAGTGTATTTCTCAGTCAAATCCCTAACAGGACTGAAGAACATTTCCGAGTATTGCAGGAATGCTATTAAAGTTCCAATAGTCATCACTCCGGAAATAATATTCCCGGCGGTATACCAAAGTATGATACCCAAGGCAGCTGTAGCTAAAAGCTCAATTACAGGAAAGAAAATCGCATAATAAAAAATTGTTTCATTATGGAGATCGAATGTTCTTTTATTGATTTTCCTAAATTTATCTTCCTGCCTTTTTTCCTGGTTGAACAATTTCACAGTCATAATGCCGGAAATAAATTCATTGAGGTATGAATTCATTTTAGCTACCTGGGTTCGTATACCAAGAAACAATTTCCTGACTTTTAGTCTGAAAACATATGATACAATTATTAGGAATGGTACAATTGACAGTGTCAATAATGCCAGGTCTGCATCCGTATAAAACATAAATCCGATTATCCAAAAAATCAGCAGTATGTCAGCGATTATCATCACAATACCAGATGAAAACAGTTGGTTTAGCGATTCTATATCATTTGTAACTCGGGTTACAAGTTTACCGACTGATGTCTTATCATAAAAAGAGAACGAAAGAGAGTTGATGTGTTTAAAAAGGCTTTTCCTTATATCCAATAACACCTTCTGTCCTACCGACTCCATCAAGTAAGTCAAGCCAAATCTTAAACCTCCCGAAACAATTAATGCTGCAAATATCACTATAGAAATTATTATTAACCCATTCCAATCGCTTTCAGCAATATAATCATCAATTGCAAGCTTTGTAAGAAAAGGCCTTAGCGGAACTAAAGCAGAAGTAATTAGAGTAAGGACAATTGCAAATATCACGAACTTATTATATGGCTTGAGAAACCCGATGAGCCTTTTAATTATTTTCTTGTCCAAGTTTTTAAATGATTTGTATTCTTCCATCGTATTAAAATTCATTACAAATAATGTATATACTCGAATATAGTGATAAAATCTTTTGAAATAAGCTTTGCAGAATTTCACTATTAGTTGTAAATTGTTGCTACATCTTGGTTATTCTGGTTTTGTGCTATGAAACTAAAAACAGTATTTTTCCCTTTATTTTTATTGCCTGTCATTGTCCTTGCTCAACCGTGGGTTAAGGATTATGAACAATATATAAATTCTAATTTTTACGAAATTCAACAGCAATTTAACGACTATTGGGAAGATAGGGATCATACCTATAAAGGCAGCGGATGGAAACAATTCAAACGATGGGAGTGGTTCTGGGAGCAACGTGTTTATCCTACAGGTGAATTTCCAAGCCCGGACCACTTGTATCGTGAATTAATCAAAGACTCAAAAACTCATGGTTCACCAGTAAAAAACAATAACCAATGGGTATTTTTAGGGCCTTCTGTCTCAAATGGCGGTTACTCCGGGCTGGGCAGGGTAAATTGCATTGTTACCCAAGCAAATAATGACAATATTATGTACGCAGGCTCGGCAAGCGGCGGATTATGGAAATCTACCAATGGAGGTTCTACATGGCAAGGCCTGACTGACATGCTACCTTCCATTGGTGTTACTGATATAGCTATTCATCCAAACAATCCCCAGATAATTTATATTGCGACCGGGGATGGCAACAACAGCAATACTTATAGCATTGGTGTGATGAAATCTACAAACAGCGGCACATCATGGGAAACCACTGGACTATCATTTTCAACATCAAACCGGACAACATTAAGCAGACTGCTTATTCATCCGACTAATCCCAACATACTCTATGCCGCAGGCAGGAATGGTGTATATAAAACTACTAATGGCGGGAATAACTGGACTAATGTCCGATCCGGAGTATTCAGGGACATGGAATTCAAACCCGGAGATCCATCAACTATTTATGTTGCGGGAACTATCATATACCGTTCGGAAGATGACGGTGATAACTGGATTCAACTTAATTCCGGCATACCTACAAGTGGTATACAAAGAATTGGTCTGGCAGTTACAAACGCAGAGCCGGATTATCTATATGCTGTGCTTGTAAACAACAATGCCGCGTTTTATGGGCTCTATAGATCAACAAACTCAGGTTCGACATGGTCTGAGCAATCTGATACACCTAATATTCTGGGTGGCAGCATTAATGGAAATGATAGCCGCGGTCAGGGCTGGTACGATCTGTGCATCGAAGTATCACCAACTGATGAGGATGAGGTATATGTTGGTGGTATAAATAATTGGAAATCTACAGACGGTGGTGTGAACTGGAATATATTAACCATGTGGTATAATACAGGACAGGTGCCAACTGTTCACGCCGATCAGCATTATATGTATTGGGACAGTGGAAACAATCTGTTAATTGGTAATGACGGTGGCGTTTATAAAACTCAAAATGGCGGGACTTCTTGGCAATGGCTTGGAAGTGGACTATTAATCACTCAGTTTTATCGAATTGGGCTTTCACCAAGTTCCCAGGGAATTATCCTTGCAGGAAGCCAGGACAATGGTACTAAGATGTTATCCTCGGGCTCATGGAGTGATGTTTCGGGTGGTGATGGTATGGAATGCATTGTCGATCCGGATAATAACAGCATTATGTATGCTTCTTACCAACGAGGAAATCTACGGAAATCTACAAACGGAGGCTCGTCCTTCAGAATGATGAATGACGCCAACGGAGACCAGAATTATGATGATATCAACGAGTCTGGCGCCTGGATTACTCCTTACGTTCTGCATCCCGCAAATAGCTCTACTATTTACGCGGGTTTCAGGAATATTTGGCGTTCAACTGATGGTGGAACTACTTTTGAAAGAATTTCTGACTTTAATTCTTCTAACTCATTGACAATACTTGAGATTTCACAGTCTGACCCTGATTATATTTATACAGGAACTGGTTCACAATTACGCAGGACTGTTAATGGCGGCCAATCGTGGATATTAATTTCAAAACCCGGGGGCAATACATTAACGTCTCTTGAAATCTCTCCTGTTGATCCTCAGATTTTGTATGCTACTAATTCCGGTTATTCCAATGGGGATAAGGTCTATAAGTCAACTGACGGGGGTGGTAGCTGGACAAATATTAGTTACGACCTGCCAAATATACCGGCAAATCATATACTTTTGGAAGATAATTCAAACGAAAGGCTATATGTTGGTACAGACGTTGGCGTTTACTGGAAAGAAGATAGTTCAAACGACTGGGACGAATTAGGCAATGGTTTGCCTAATGTTGTAGTTAATGAACTCGAGATTCATTATAATTCTAATAAATTGAGGGCTGCTACATTTGGCAGAGGCGTTTGGGAGCTGCAAATTGATAATCCCCTTCAGGCGCCTACGCTGGTTTCTCCTGCCAATAATTCAAATCCTGTTCAAACAAATGGCCTTGTATTGAGCTGGAGTTCTGTCCAGGGAGCACAAAATTATCAACTCCAGGTTGCTGATAACCAGCAATTTTCCGATCCTGCATTGAATCAAAATTCCATTACCTCCACTTCATATACAATCAACAACCTTGAATTCAACAAGTTATATTATTGGCGGGTTAAGGCAAAAAATCCTGATAAAGAAAGCGGCTGGTCAGGTGTGTTTTCCTTCACAACAGAGTTAATGCCCCCAATTTTGGCATTGCCGGTAGATGATTCAATTAATGTTTCTGTGAATGGTATTTTAAGCTGGGAACAGGTTCAGGGATCTAATTCATATACCGTACAAATTTCAACAGACCGGGAATTTAATAATATTTATAATGAATTTTGGGGAGTTGGAGGCGAACAAGTTAGCTATACAGGTCTTGACAACTTCTCTGAGTTTTTTTGGCGTGTAAGAGCTGATAATACATTTGGCGAAAGCAAATGGTCTGAAGTATATTCTTTTACTACTCACCTACAAACTCCAATTCAAATCATTCCTGAGAATAACTCAAACGGAAAAGACGTAGAACTTAAATTCAGGTGGAGCATTGTTGAAGATGCAATTGATTATGACCTTATTATTTCACCGGATTCAACTTTCAACAGTACAATGTACAATATGACGGGTATTACAGATAGAGAAATAAATCTTGCAGGATTTGATTATAACAAAAGATATTTTTGGATGTTACGCGCAGCGCGGGATGAATTTTTAAGTATGTGGACTCAAATTTTCAAATTTAATACAAAATTAAGCCCTGTAAATCTTGTTATACCTGCAAACAATTCTCACACAATAGATATAGATGGATCATTTGTATGGGAAAGCAATGACTTTGCCGATAATTATGAATTGCAGGTTTCTGATAAAATTAATTTCAGCAATCTGCTGATAAGCGATACTCTCGTGAACAATGTATTAGATTATTCAGGATTTGATTATTTTAAAACTTTATATTGGAGAGTAAGGGCAATAAGAGGAGAAAATCCGGGCGAATGGTCTGAAACATGGACATTCACAACAAAATTGCCAACACCAGTTCTACTTAGCCCTCCAAACAACTCAGTTAATATGCCTGTTTCAGGAGAGTTAAGATGGGAAGAGGTTAGCGAAGCAGATTCATACCTTGTTGAATTATCAACTGATTCTTCATTCCAGACAACTACGATTTTTGAGTTGAATGATAACATTCTTGAGTATAATAATCTAAACCTTCAGACTAAATATTTTTGGAAAGTCCAATCGGGTTTAAATAATCAACTTAGCAATTGGTCAGATAGCTGGAGTTTTTATACTACTCTATTTAAACCAGTGCTGCAGAACCCGGTTAGAAACCAAAGAAATGTTCCAATTGAAGGTTTTCTTTCGTGGCTGCCAGTAAAAGATGCTGAATATTACATGCTTCAGGTTGCAGACGATAAAAACTTTAACAAAATTATGCTCCAGGATTTTGAGGTTGATGATGCTTCATATTCATATACAGGGTTAGAATATGATAAAGTGTATTACTGGCGGGTTCGGGCTAATCGCGATGATGGCTTAAGCGATTGGTCAGACAGCTGGCATTTTTCGACAGAACCCGGCATCCCTGTTTTATTGTCACCCGCAGATAATGCGAAGCTTCAACCTGTTAACGGGCTCCTCAGTTGGACAGAAGTTACTTTCGCAGAATCTTACAGGTTGCAGGTTTCTGAATTACCCGATTTTAATTCCATCGTGCTTGATGCTGATGTGATTCAGGAAAATTCGGCTGAATATACCGGACTTGAATACAATAGAAATTATTATTGGAGGGTAATGGCAAACTTTAGCAATGGTGAATCCGAATGGTCAGAAACATGGAAATTCAAGACAATACTATCTACCCCACTATTAATCCAACCGGAACAAAACGCAGATTTTGTGGAAGAAAGCATATTGTTCTCTTGGGAAAAAGTAAGTGGAGCTTCAGACTACAGGCTATCAATAGCAAATGATTTTGATTTCACAGAACTTGTTTATAATGAATCACTGTTGATTAATGAATACTTAAATTACAACAATTTGAATGAAGGGACATATTACTGGAAAGTAAGTGCAATGAATGCAGACGGACCGTCAGACTGGTCTGAAACCAGGCAGTTTACATTCAGCCCTGTTACATCTGTGCTTGTCAAAAACAATGCGTACAGAATTTACCCGAATCCTGCCGATAAGAGTTTAACAGTAGAATTTTTTGAAGGGTATTCTTTCGATACAATCTCCGTTTACTCAATAAATGGATTATTAGTTAACGAGTACGTAAATGTAGCTGATAATCAGGTCTATACTATTGATGTTTCGAATCTGCCGGCAGGATTGTATATACTAAGAATTTCATACGATTCTGAATTACTGGTATTACCAGTCACAATCGTTAGATAAATGTGTATTAATAGGCTTCGCCTTTTAATACTGCAGAGTTGTCTTTGTAGCCCGGTCCGGAAATTATCAGCTCACATGTTGCTTTGTAAATTCCTTGATTTTTAGGATTAAATCGCACTGTAACTGATTGGTGTAGGCCTCCTTGAATAATAAGGGGGAACTTAGCCATTTCCTCAAAGGCTTCCAATTCATCATGAAACTCAATTCCTTCTATTATAAGAGGCTCGTTTCCGTGATTTACAATTGTAATTGCTTTCTCAAGGCTGGTATTAACAGGTATTTTACCAAAGTTAACATCATTAACATTACAGGAAGGAACTATTCCAAACAACTCAACCCAGGGTGAATCATACCCGTTGATTGTAAGAGTATCATAAAACAGCCCGATATTGTCAGCATGGAATTTGATTTCCAAAGCAAGTGTAGAACTGTCTTTTCCAAGCTCTTTTATCACAATTGGAAATATCGAATTATCGATTGTAAATGTTGGGTTCTGAGATTTAAAATTTATACTGTCAATTCTGACGGGGATGTCAGAAATATTTGAAATGGTAAGCAACTGAGATTTTTCGCCGTATTTATTAATAGTGCCGAAATAAACTTTTTGCTTGTCAATCAACAAGCCATCAGTTACTGTTACAGGTTCCAACTTGTTTTTGATATTCCTGTTTGCGTCTACTTCCGTAGGAGATTTGCAGGAAATCAAACTCAACGTGATTATAATATATAAAAGAGCAATTTTCATCAGAATTTAAAAGCCATCCCGTACGATAAACCGTACTTATCTGTACTGTATAATTTATCCTTCAGGCTATAAAAAAATCCGGTTCCCTCAATTCCCAGGAACATATCTACATTTTCCGAAGCAATAAAGTTCAAACCAAACTCGCCTTTAACTAAAGGGCCCTGGCTTGTAGCTCCGAAGAATCCTTTAGTATATGGGATAAATCTACTATTGGGGAAGATATATCCGAATTGATGCCTGTAAGCGATACCACCCCAAAAACCGATAAAGTTCTGTTCATATTCCCTTGATCCCCAGGTCTCTATCAGTTCATATTCCTGCATGAAACTTTCCTGGCCAAATTCCAGTCCCAAAGAGTTGAAATCGTTGATTTCATAAAGCATTGCCAAGGCGATATTATTGATTAGTGGGGTATTGGGTGGTGGTATATTCAAGTCAGGACTTGATGATAAAGTAGAAAAGTTACGAAGTAAAAAAATAAATCCTCGTGAATCTTCATTTTTTTGCTCTGTTAGCAAAGAAAACTCGGGATCCATGCTATTCAAAGCTATTGAAGAAGGAGTTATATTCATTGTAGTATTTTGAGATGAATTCAACTTTCTGACTGATATGGTATTTTCAAAATCAGAATTGCTTTCAAAGTTTAATGAGCTATTAATTATTGAACCGAAATTTTCAGTCATCAATTCATTACTCGTATGAGAATTTGAAACTGAACTTTGTCCTGCTGAAATCTCATTTGGATAGTTTTTATCAGGACTTTGAAATTTTTCTTCGCTGGCAATATTAACAATTATTGGTATAGAATTTTGTGTTATGGCAGGTTCATCAACAGTTTCCATGTTTTGTTTGTTATAATCAGATGCATAGAATGTAATCAACGTACCGGCAGCTAAAGAAGCAAGCGCAATAAACAATTTGCTTGAAAGGATGGTTCCCAGAAAGGAAATAAACGGCACAAGAGCACCGGTTTTTCTTCCTGAGAGCCCTGTGCTTTTCAGTACAGCCGAATGCAAATGGGGCGGTGCTGAATTAACTGTTCCACGAAACATATTCTTCATGTCAATCATTTCGTGCAGTTCTTCCTGGAGCTCGTTGTTGTTGGCAAGTGAATAGAAGAAGTTCCCTGCCTCTTCTTTCCTGAGCTCGCCGTCAAGCAAAGCCACGAGTTTTTCTGAATCATTGGTATAGTTGATAGAATTCATCATAACACCACTATTTTATATCATTAATTTCATCAAGATAAGGAGTTAATATCTCCTTTAGTTTGTTTTTTGCCCTGTAGATTCTAATCCTCACAACGGGCAATGTAGTCTTCAAAACTTCAGCTATTTCCTTATATGACATATCAAGAAATTCTTTTAAAACAAGAACCTCTCTGTATTTTTCAGGTAATGCATCAAGGCCCAATTGTAGAATTTCCGTCATCTGCTTTTTATCATAAGCTTTGTCGTAAACAGGAAGTTGTAAGTCGTCCAGGGATACCTTGTCATTGTACTTTTTCATCTTCTCATTTATGCACAAATTCCGGGCAATCCTTATTAAATAACCTGCTACATTTGTCATTACCCTGTCAATCTGTGCTGACTCATAAAAACGTGTAAACGTCTCCTGGAAAACATCTTCTGCAACATCATCGTTATTTAGCACTTTTTTGCAATAAACATATATCTTGGCAGAGAAGCGAGTGTACAACTCATCAAAAGCCTTGCGGGAGTGTTTTCCTCCTGCATTCAGAAGGGAGTACACCTCCTCGTCAGACATATGTTGCAATTTTATCATAGTCGGGTATAACAGTTAATTATATAAACACTTGAACCTTCAATTAATTACATTTTTAGCGTTAATCAACTTTTATTATTTGCTTAGATAATTGACTAAGCGGTGCAATCAGCCTAATAAAATAAGCTCCTTTTTCTATCCCCGAAAAATTCAATTTTAATTCCCGGAACATTACTTCTTCATCGAAATAGTTCCAATTCCTTTTTGCAAGGACTCTCCCCTGAATATCAATTAGTTCAAGAATATATTCTCCGTTGTCGCTGCTTTTTATTCCGACTTGAATTTCATCTGTTACCGGGTTTGGAAAAACTTCTAATTCAGTTGGCTGATAGAATCTTACATGGCTTAAATTCGGTGCGCAAATCCCTCCTATCGTAACTGAGCCCGGGACAAATGTTTCAGGTATACCAAGAGTATCATAATTCCATTGCCATTTTTCATCAACGAAATTCAATTCTACTTTGTGTGTTTCGCCGAATAGCGCCCTACATTGAATATAATTGATAATTGAAACTTCGGATTCAAGTTCATTGATTTGGGCAGCAATATTCAAAATACCCTCATCCACTGAATAATCTCCCTTTTCAACACCTAATATTTCAAGCTGGTAAGGAGAAAATTCAATGGAAATACTGTATTCTACACCTACAAATTTTTTGTCTGCCATATTTAAATGCAAATAGACCGGTATAGCTTTTATTTCACCAATATCGATTGCTTTATGAGGAATAGATATTGTTAGCTCTTGTTTTCCGCGTCCATTTAAATTTAAATAATATCTTTTTTCACAGTTACTATCATTAACGGTTATTTCTAATTGCGATGTGTAAGTGGAATTGAGTTGAGGTATAAAAATTATTCCAGGAAATACAGACTCACCTGGAAAAATTTCCTCATATAAATCCTGAGAGGATAGTATAAATGAACCATCCGTTTGAAGCAAGCTAAGACTTATACTTATTTTTCTTTTACCTGAATTTTTTATTTCTATTGAGTTCGACTTAAAAGAACCAACAATTACTTCGCCAAATTCAATTTTGGGCGTAAAATCAATATTAATTTCATCTATATTTGCCCTTAGTACTGTTTGATGATTTTTTAATGCAGCACCATCAATTGATTCGAAATGAATCTCGGCATAAAGTTCTCCTGATTTACCTCCCGGTATAGCCACAACAATTAATTCAACGCTATCACCGGCATTGATGTTCCCGGTATATGGAATAACTACAAAGTTATCTTTATCCCTTCCCAGTATGTTGAAATTGCTTATAAATGAATTAGTATCCCCTAAGTTATAAACAATGAAATCCATATTCGTGTTTTCACAAAAAGATATTTCTCCGAAATCTATTATTGGCTTATAACTGATATCAGAAAATTTGCCGATAACAGTAAATGTCAATGTATCATTAAATTCACAAGGGCTGAACATACCCAGGTGAATCTTATATACTGTCACCCCTTGCTGTACATTATCAATGTTAAAATTTATTAAATCGCTGCTGCCGGCGTTTATTTTCAAATAATTCTTATCCAATAAAACGTCGCCCTGAATAGGAATTATCTCAATTTCCGATTCAAAATTCGAGTCTCCTGATAATTTAAAGCTGCCGGTTACTTGTTCACCTGTTATTTTAACAAGGTTAGAAATCTTTTCAGAAGTGAACTTTGTAGATTTTGATTCTGCACTCAGTTTGGCAGCAATATCAACTCCGCTGGTCATTTCCTGCAGCACAAGATTTCCCGAATATTGAGCTTCAGTTTGATTGCCGGGTTCAAAGTTGATTAATATTGATTTGCTTTCATTTTGAGGGATAATAATTGGGAAATTATGAGATGTATGAATTGTAAATACACCATTTTCATCATTTTGTATTTGTGGATTGTCAAGTATTATCTCTTGCCCTTCATTTAATATTACTATTGAGTCAGTATAAACACCACATGCCGCTTTCATACCAAAGTCGAGACTGTATTCATTATTTTCATATACTTCTACAACTATCTGTGATGTTAAAATTTTGTCTTTGATATGAAAATTTACACTCGCTGTATCGTAACCAATTTCGAGTGCTTCAAATTGGATTTCTGAATTAAAAGATTCACCGTTTTTTAGTTGAAAAGAGGCTAATGGCAATGTTAAATTAAAAGAATTATTCCCGGAATAATCAATTTCAACAGAATCAATTAATGCAGTAATGCCTGAGTTATTAAATAATAATGATTCCACTACACTGATATTATTACCAAGTAAAAGTTTTCCAAGATCAACTTTTAGGGGAGTCGGTAAATCTGAAGTTATTGACCATAAATTATCAGAAACATCGGATAAATTGTTGATTCCATCAACGCGCCAGATAAAGATGCTCGATGAATAGGTCCTGACTGCCACATGCACTCCGTCGCTTAGCCAGTCCAAATCAAGTATCTCCGAGTTTTCAACTTTTATCTTATTTAAAATCTCCCCGGAGCTCTTTTTGCAGATAATCAATTCACCGGAAGATGTCCCTAAAGCAAACAGTTCATTATTTGGACTTAATTGGATACAATTAATTTCACTTTGTAATTTATAATTCCAGTGTTTAATTTTTTGTTTGAAATCATAACAGAAATACTCGCCGTTTTTGAGTGAGTATAATAGCAAATCTGATGTTTTATCTGTAGTTATTCCGGTAACTGTCATATTAAGAAATTCCAAAGTGTGAATTGTATCACGCTTTGAAATATCGCTAACTACTATATTCCCATCATTCCCACCTGTAATGATATACTTGTCATCCCTGCTCCAGTCAAGGCCTTTTATCCAACCACTGTGCAATTCCCTGACATATTGAGGCCGATTATATTCTAAATCATATACAACTACTCTCCTGTCGGCATCAACACTTGCGAGCATTGTGCCTTTGGAATTCCATTTTAAATTTAATACCTGGCTTTCGTGGATTTTATAGGTGGCAAGTATTTTATTCAGGCTTAAATCATATACAGTTATAGTATCGTAATTTGCATAGGCAAGTAAACCTGATTTTTTTGAATACTCAATGAAATGAACTTTTGATTTTACTGCTATTTCGTTTTTTCTACCATCTAAATAATCATAAACTAAGATTTTACTTCCGGAAGAAACAAAGAACCCAGACTTAAATTTACCTCCGGAAATGGCGTTTAAATTGCCTTTCAATTCAGGGAAAACGTATTTCATTGAATTTTCAGCAGGATCGAATGATGCTTTCATTAAGCATTCACTACTGTTAACAAATGGCACATCCCAATTGAAAATTCCGGTATTCAAATTTTGATAAGCCTGTTCCCACTTTTTACCGGCATCGTAACTGATTTCAACATTTACAATCCTTTCAGGATTAAGCCCCCCCCATAAAATTTGCTGGTTACTACCTGCAGAAAACTGTTCTCCTCCATTTGGGAACAGAACACTTAATTCTTTATTAGGAGGCAGACCTGTCGCAGAAGCATGAAGAATAGTCTCTAAACAGGAGTTATTAATAAATTCAACTTCTGAATAGGCAAAAATTTCATTTCCCGGTGTAAAACTGACCCTGAAATGGTATTCAATGTTTTTATTAAGTATTCCCGGTAATGAAAAGTCTATTGGGGATACTCGAAACTCTTGCGACGATGATATTATTTCTTCCAGATAAATGTCTTGACCCCGAGGTGTTAATTTCAAAACCCTTGTTTTTACTGAACCGTCAATTTCAAAATGTATAGAGTTTTCATGGTTCAAGAGTTCAATCCCAGACAGTGCTTTCTTAGGAACCTCATAACTGAAAACTGAGCTGAGGTTGTACCTGTTTAATGTTATCCGGCCATTAATTAACTGTTCGCAGCCATCATTCATCCAACTAATCTTGCAAGGTATTTCAGGGCCTTCTTCTAACTGGAAATCTTCATTAATTAATATGTCATTTATTAACTCTTTGCTTTTGCTGTCATCATAATAGGAATAATAATATTTACCGCCAGTTAATTCTGCTAATTCTGCAAGAATATCTATTTCACCACCGAGGATATTAACTCCATAAACACTTGCATTTACTTCAATTGCCATATTTTTTAAATCCGGCAGGAAGTCTGTTGGGCTAACGACTTTACCGTCAGTCATTACAATGATTACAGGTTTGAACTTCGCCCTTTTTGCAAGCAGGTAGGCACCAGAAGGCTGGTCGATTAACGCTCGTTTGTAGTTTTCATTTATAACATTTCCCTTTTCCTCAAAGGAATTGATTGCATTCCTGAGTAGAAGCGGATCATTCGTATAGTCCTGGACAAGATAATTATTGTAGTCAAAACCGGTAACAGCAACTTCTATATTGAATTTTGTAAGAATCCCCACCATACTTCCGGCAATTGCTTTTGCAACAGGCATTCTTGGTGTGTTATACATTGTAGCTGAATTATCAAAAACGAATATTACTGACAGATTTTCTACAGGCTCTTCATGATCGCAGTCCAATTCTATTATATCTGACACATTTCGGTTTTCTACTATCTTCAGGTCATTTATATTTATATCAGTTATCAATTTGCCATTGTTATCATAAGGGTATAAGTCTGCGGAGATTTTGGGGTATTCAGAAATATCTATATTCTCAACCCTGAATGTGCCTGAAAGGCAATAATTGGCCTTTAAAACAATAAACAGGAAAATAATTAGCAGTTTTTTCATATTTTCACGTACCGGAAATAAAAGGGTCTATTATATGATAACACAATATCAGCGGAAAAATTTCATAATAAAATTATTTTTTTGTATTTCAATTTTTATTTTGAGTGCAAATACCGCACATTCTCAAACCCTCGAACTAACAGACAAGCCGTTTATAACTAAATTATTTGTTAATTATTCTGTAACTACGGGCAGATTTGCTGACAGATGGGAAAATGGAGTTGGCCTGGGTTTGTTAGTGGAATATAGGACAGAAAGTAATTTGGCTTTTGGAGCTTTAGTAGGATATACTCAGTGGCAGTCAGTATTTGAAGACGGAAGGTTTGAATTGCTATATACTGATATACCTTTTTTAGCATCAATCATGTACTATTTTGATGATGCAGAGAGTTTCAGGCCATATACCGGTTTGGAAGGAGGACTGCATATGCATAAATATCATGTCAGGGAAATAGCAACAAATCTTGATTCATCAATAGATTATAATGATTTTGGCTTTTCTGTTGTTGCAGGATTAATTGTACCATTTTATGACCCGACATACCTTGACGTGAACATTAAATACACAAAAATTCTAAATAGCAGTGACAATAACAACGAAACCGGAGATAACCTGAATTTTATTGTTATAACAGCAGGTGTAGCCCTCCCATTCTGAAATGAACAGTTTAAAACGTATTACATATGAAATTCTTCATAATGATACAGAAGATAAAAAGCTGTGTCATGTACTTGATGATTACCTTATACAGGGATTGATAATCCTAAATGTGATAGCGATTATCCTTGAATCATTTGATGGAATATACCGTGGAAACGAAGATTTGTTTCATTATTTAGAGGTTTTCTCAATAATATTCTTTACTGTTGAATACCTTACAAGACTTTGGATTGCCGATATTATCTACCCTGAAAACAACCCTATTGTTGCAAGATTAAAATACGCTTTTTCCCCACTTGGATTAGTTGACTTATTAGCAATATTGCCTTTCTACATGCCCCTTTTAATAACTCTCGACTTGCGTTTTATCAGGATTTTAAGGTTGCTGCGGCTAATAAGGATTTTCAAAATTGCCCATTATTCTGAGTCAGTAAGACTTATTGGAGAAGTATTAAAGAAAAAACAAAGGGAATTGCTCATTACATTATTTGGAACCACAATTATAATCATGATAACTTCCTCTCTTATGTACGAGATAGAGCATGGTATCCAGCCTGATAAATTCCCAAATATTCTTGCGACCTTTTGGTGGGCAATTGCAACATTAACAACTATAGGATATGGTGACGTTTACCCAATTACCGGCTGGGGGCAGACACTTGCTGCAATTACGGCAATATTCGGAATTGGACTTGTAGCTATACCGACAGGCATTCTTAGTGCAGGATTCCTGCAGGAACTCGAAGAAAAGGTAGAGCGGAAGCGCCTTGAAAAAGAAAAGCAGAAATTGAAAAGCCTTGAGTACTGCCCTTATTGCGGTGAAAAACTGCCTCACACTTAAACTTTTCACGTATTCAGGCGTCTAACAAATATTATTTAATGAGGTGGTAAAATGATAAAAGCAATACTATTATTTTTCTTTATAATTATTAATATTTCAATTTCTGAATTATTTGAAATTCAAATTGAGACCAGAGTAGAAGAGCCTGAAAAGAAGCATCTTAAAGCTGATTTACATTCTGCGGACACAAATTCCGCCAAACCGGCTATCTTAATCCAAACTCCCTACAACAAGGCGCTGATGCGTCTTTTTATGAAAAATCCTCAGTTAAATCCTGAGTTTCAACTCCCTGTTGACTATAATGATTATCATTATGTGATAATGGACTGGCGAGGATTTTACGCCAATACAGATAAGTTTCTATTGCAAAAGGAAAAAGGTGAAGATGGTTATGATGCTGTGGAATGGATAGCCTCGCAAAGTTGGTGTAACGGCAAGGTTGGAACCTGGGGAGGCTCCGCTCTTGGGCAGGTTCAGTTTGAGACTATAAGGGCAAACCCGCCCCACCTTGATTGTTCGGTTCCTTTCATTAAAGAATACCAGACAAGTTATGATGATTATTTTTATGGCGGTGCATTCAGACAGGAGCATATTGAAAATTTCATCACACTTGGTTTCATTGAAAATCTTGATATAATTCTCAACAACCCCTCAAAGAATAATACATGGAAATATATTGAGCAAATTACTGACTATCCAAACCAGTTGAATGTGCCGATGCTGATGGTAACAGGTTGGTTCGATCACTATCCCGGGCAGATTATCAAAGCCTTTCACGATGTTGCAGAAAAAAGCCTGGAAGAAATCAGGCACCGGCACAAGTTCATAGTTGGCCCCTGGCTTCATAGTTTTATTGGCAACACGAAACAAGGTATTCTCGAATTTCCCGAAGCAACTAATTTCAGCAGGGATGCCACTGAAAAATTCTTTGATTATTTTCTTCTGGGTGCAAAGAATGGCTGGCCACTCGAGCCAAAAATACAGTACTTTCAGATTGGTGAAAACAAGTGGTATGAAACTGATGACTGGTATAATTTGCCTGGAACAAAGCTTGAGATGTTCCTGCATCCCGGTGGCGAACTGAATGATTATCCTGTTCCTGTAACATTTGTTGAAGTTCCACCGGATACCATAATCTTCGACCCGCGTGACCCATCGCCTGCAATTGGGGGTGCAAGATTTATAATAAATGGCGGACATGATGTCCTCGGTCCGCAGGATATGCGCCAGGAAGTGGAATCCCGAGATGACAACCTTATTTACACAACACATGAACTTGAATCAGATATAGCTGTACGAGGTGTGGTTTCCTTAGAGTTATTTGTTCAATCCGACAGGGAAGATACAGACTTCGCATTCAGGCTCTGTGATGTTTACCCGGACGGCAGGTCAATTATTATGAGACAAGGGATAAAACGGGCACGTTTCAGGGAAACTTTGGAAAGTGAGTCATTATTAGTACCCGGTGAAGTTTACAAAATCATTATTGAGCTTGACGACCTTGCGATTACCTTTAAGAAAGGACACAAAATCAGGATAATTGTAACATCTTCTATCTACCCGATGTTTGCCATAAATCCCAACAACGGTGAAACACTTTACTGGCCGGGCGATACATTAACGGCAGAAAACCTTGTTTATGCAAATTCATCATTACAATCGAAACTGGTATTACCTGTTGTTCCCATGACTGATGTTGAAAATAGTGAATTTCCTGAAGTCGTCCTGCATCCAAATCCTGCATCAGAGTATATAAATATCTCCGGAATTCAAAACCATTATGGAGAGGTGTACGAAATTTACAGTTCAATCGGTGAACCTATCCAAAAAGGAATAGTTATATCATCAAAAATTGATGTCAGCAACTTGTATCCCGGATTATATTTAATAACAATAGATGGCGTAAGAATGGGAAAATTCTTAAAACATTAAAAAAATAAAAACACAACTTGTGCTTTTACATAATGATTGATTGAGTATTATTTGCAAAGGAATATTTATGTCTTTTACTGGTGTTGACTATTATAACCTCGAAGAATTATTCAGTGAAGAAGAACTATTGGTCCGGGATTCAGTCCGGGACTTTGTTACAAACGAAGTAAATCCAATAATCGAAAAACATTACCGCGACGGTACCTACCCGGAAGAAATAGTACCTAAAATGGCAGAGCTAGGCCTTTTCGGGATTACAGTTCCCGAAGAATTTGGAGGAGCCGGAGCTACTTATACCATATACGGCCTTGCAATGCAGGAACTTGAGCGCGGAGATTCTGCCGTACGTTCATTTGCATCAGTGCAGAACAGCCTGGTAATGTTTCCCATTTATTCATATGCTAATGAAGAGCAACGGAAGAAATGGCTGCCAAAGCTTGCTACTGCCGAGGCAATAGGATGCTTTGGATTAACAGAGCCTGACTACGGCTCAAATCCTGGCGGAATGATTACCAATGCCAAAAGAATTGATGGCGGTTACCTGCTTAATGGCGCAAAGATGTGGATTACAAACGGCACCATTGCAGATGTGGCTGTTGTATGGGCGAAACTGGATAGTAAAGTAACAGGATTCCTCGTTGAGAAAGGGATGAAAGGCTTTCGCGCACCTGAAATGAGAGGCAAACATTCACTTCGTGCTAGCATAACATCCGAATTGATTTTTGAAGATGTTGAAATACCTGAAGAAAACAAACTGAATATTGACGGCCTGAAAGGCCCGCTCTCCTGCCTTACACAGGCAAGGTACGGCATCGCCTGGGGCGTAATAGGCGCCGCAATGAGCGTTTATAATTCATCACTTAATTACGCAAAATCCCGAATACAGTTTGACAAGCCGATTGCTTCCTTCCAGCTCATACAACAGAAGCTTGTATGGATGCTAAATGAGATTACCAAAGGCCAGCTTATAAATTACCGCCTCGGCAGGCTAATGGACGAGAAAAAAGCACGTCCCCAGCACGTGTCACTTGCAAAGCGGAATAATGTGGATATCGCTCTTGAATCGGCCCGACTTGCCCGTGATATTCACGGCGCGAATGGCATCTTGGGCGAGTACCCAATCATGCGCCATGCTGCCAACTTGGAAACCGTAATAACTTACGAAGGCACACATGATATTCACACTCTTATCCTCGGTCAGGATATAACCGGGATACAGGCGTTTAATTAAATTTTCGGGATGGATGTAAAAAGTGTCACACTTCGACTCACACTTTGTGTGACACTTGTATCTATACTTCTTATTCCACCACAATCTTCTCAGTAATTGTCTCCCCGTTCACAACAAGTCTGAGTAAATACATACCCGGTCCTACACGCTTGCCGTTTGCATCGCTGCAATCCCACCTCGTCACGTAGTTGCCGGATTGCATATCGCCGTTTTGTAAGTTGATCACCGGTTTGCCCTGGATGTCGAATATATCAACTCTTACGTTGTAAGCAGCTATTTCGGATGGCAGTTGCATTGAAATCAGTGCTGTTTTGTTTGGCATCAAAGGATTAGGATGGACAAATACCTTATAATTGTTATCTGCTATATCATTCTCAACGCTTGTTGCCATCAATGGCAGAATTGGCGGATTCTCATATTTGTTGTCGCCGTTTTTATCGGCAAGGTAAAGTTGCGTAAACTCCGGCCTTGTGACGGCAGGATTATCATAAAACTCTTTCCACTCCTCGTCTGTAAGACGCTTGAAGTTTTTGCTTGTGTATTCATGGCAGCTGAGCACCGGCCCGCAAAAGAGCGTCTCCTGGCCTTCGTTGTTTTTTGCTACGGCAAAGAGCATGTTGATATCGCCTGTTCCTGCATGCATCACCCAGCCAACAGGAGTACCAAACTCATCTGTTGGGGCGGTGTGAATGTCAGCGACAATGTAATCAGGAGCTTTTGCATCTTCTGTGGCATTATAAAACATCGAAGCATACCAGCCAACCGGTATCGGTCCGCCACAGTTCGGAACTGTGCTGAATGTCTGTTCCATGAAAGCAATTTCATCACTTGATAGCGCATTTCCGTTTAACTCTTTCTGAGCTATTGTGCCAAGCTTAGAACACGATGAAGACATATTACCAAAATAATCCTGCGCTCTTTGGCTAATCCATTCAGGTTCAGTAATTATTTCACTAAAAATATGTAATCCCATATCCGAAACATTTACAATTGCATTAAAGAAATCCGGCTCAGGCTCAACAAAAACATAAGGGTATGAACAGCCTACACCACCTGTATATGATTGCTTGGCATAGAGCAGGTTATCATGCCTGAGCTGTGCCCATCCGGCAAGCTGTGTATTCATCTTCTGCTGCCACCAAGCCGCAGTTTTCATAAATCCGGGAAGCTTGCCTCTTTCACTTTCTTCAACGGGGTTCAGAAGCCGGATGGAATTGAGCCATCCGTTATAAAAAGAAGAGTTCCAGAAACTTTCATCATAAGAATCAATAAGGTAGCGTAGTCCTGCGAGATTCTTATAGTAATTATAATATTGCAAATCGCTTTCAAGAAAATCACCGGCTGCATTGTTACCCATAGCAAATAGAATATCAAGTGTCTTTGGAAGCATCCTCTTGGTTTCAGTCTTGTCGTATACTACATTAGCCAGCACATATGAATCAACAATAAACCTCTGCCCCATGAAAATAAATGCTGATGCCGGCTGGATAGATTCTGTATCGAACGGGTCGGCGATAAGTATTTGAGAAAGAATCTTCTGCTCTGCATAAGGCTTTGCTGCAAGGTGTTCCTGGAACTTATCTACATTTTCCATTTCGAGAAATGCGCTTACGTTTTCGTAGCCCATTTCGCCAATTAATTCGCCGATGTTGTCAATCTTTACATTGTCCTGCTCCCCAACGAGTGGAGTTATCGCCTTGTCTATATTTTCAAAATGTGCCAATGCGTCTGTAGTTCTCGCAAGTTCCTCAAGCAGGAATGCATCAATAATCTGTCTTTGTACATCTTTAGCAGGAACAGGCGGATTAATGCTCTTTGGAGGTATTAAATAAAACTCTGTCCTGCCAAGCCAAATCATAGACTTAAAATAGCGTCCAAGCGATTCTCTTTGTGTATAGTGGCCGCGCACAGTAAACTGGCTGAAATCTATATGGCGTGGCGATTCACTGAAGAGTGGCATTGTTACCCAGTTTAACGTTTCGATTGATGTTTCGATATCTTCTATAGTTTCATAATTCTCATTATAAACGGGGATTACACTGAAAGGATTCTTATCAAGCAGTCTCAGCGCGATTGTGATAAATACATCTAAATCATTAAAATTCTGCTCAAGTCTAGGGTCATTCTGATACTTGGACTTTAAACCGGCTAATCCGTTCTGCATCTTCTTCAAGCCATCTTCTAGCTCAGCAAGAAGGTAGTGCTCCTCAATATCCATCAGGATACCATCATAAGATTTATGGAAGGCATGAAGTACCATATCTGTCGTGATAAACAATGGCAGGTCCTTATTCCATGTTTCTTCGAGAGCATCCCAGAAATTGCTGAAGTTTATCCTTTCGGTAACTACAAAGCCGTGTTTATTGATTAATCTAAGCTCATCAGGAGTCAGGTTTAGTTTTTGAGCGACAGAATCGAGGTATAAAATTTGAGGTACAGACTGTATATTACCATAGTATTTACCGGGAGGATATTCCCCTGTAAATGTTTTATAATCCATGTTAGTAGCTTTCTGGAGGTATTCGTTGTATGCTTCAATTGAAAAATTCTCTGTGTAAGCAGCATTAAGCAGTAGAAATAATGCGAACAGGATAGTAAAGATTTTCATATATTACCTTCGGATTTTTTATTGTCATTTATTATTAACTACATCTGTATTACAATTCGTTCCAATATAAAGTTACTTAATTTAGCGATTAAGTAATGCAATAATCTTTAGATGAGTTTATCACTTCAAAATCAACAGGTAAACAATAAGTAAGTTACGAGAAATGTTCAAGATTTTATCAATAGAAAGCTCTTGCGATGAAACTTCTGCAGCAATAATAAGCAACGGAAAAGCTCAAAGCAATATTATTTCATCGCAACATTTTCACTCAAAGTACGGAGGAGTTGTACCGGAACTTGCATCTCGGGCGCATACTATTGCGATTTCAGAAGTTGTGAATGATGCACTCTATTCATCAAATACAACAATCAATGAAATTGATGCAATAGCGGTAACATCAGAACCGGGGCTCATCGGCTCACTAATTGTAGGTACGAATTTTGCAAAAGGATTATCAATCAGGTATGGATTGCCTGTGATCCCTATAAACCATATCGAAGGGCACATCTATTCAGGCAACCTTCAAGATGTTAGTATCAAGTTCCCATTGATAAGCCTTGTTGTAAGCGGGGGTCACACTGCTTTGTTCATAGTTAAATCATACAATGATTATGAAGTACTCGGCCTGACAAAAGATGATGCCGCCGGCGAGGCTTTTGACAAAATTGCAAAGTTGATTGGACTACCTTACCCGGGAGGCCCGGCAATAGATAAGCTGGCAAAAAAAGGCAATCCCTCGGCATTTGATTTTCCACGTTCCATGCTCAAAAGCGGCGATTATAACTTTAGTTTCAGCGGGTTGAAAACTTCAGTCCGTTATTTCCTTGCCAAGGAATATCCGGACGGGTTACCGGAAGAGAAAAAGAATGATTTGTGCGCTTCGGTCCAGGAAGCAATTGTTGATGTTCTGGTTGGAAAGACAAAAAAGGCTGCAATTGAATTCGGGATTAAGAAAATTGTGATAGCAGGTGGCGTATCAGCAAATTCGAGGTTAAGGACAAAAATGAGAGCAGCCTGCGATACAATTAATGCAAGTATGACAGCCCCGGATATAGAGTATTGCATGGATAATGCTGCTATGATTGGCTTCCTCGCAGAGAAAAAGCTAATGGAGCTTGGAAAGAATGTCTTCTTTGACTTATCTTTCAGGGCAAATCCAACAGCTTTAAGGGCATTTAAAAAGTAATCATCACACTTCCGGGTAATCCTGTGCTTCCAGCACTTCAGGTGTATCAATAGGAGCGCTTCTTTTTGAAATGAGCCTGGATATTGTGTATGCTTCCATATCATTTTCATCATAGGGCTGCATTATACCGGCAATTCTTTCTTTTTCTAAAGACTTATCCAACCAGTTTAGCTCATCTTCCTGATTCAGTATCACGGGCATTCTTTTTTTGCTGTTGTGGATTTTAGCCATCAAAGGATTAGCATCACATGTTATAATGGAATAAGTATGCTTTATCTCCCCTGTTTCCTTGTTTACCCATTTCTCCCAAATCCCGGCAAATGAGAATATTTTCCTGCTTTTTAATGATATATGGTGAGGTATTTTATTCTTCCCCACCGTTTTCCATTCAAAAAAGCCGGTTGCAGGAATCAGGCATCGCTTGTATTTGATTGCACTTCTGAATGATGGTTTACTGAATATAGTTTCCGAACGTGCATTAAGTGTATATTTCTGAACTTCATCATCATTTGCGAATGGTGGTACTAATCCCCATTGAAACGTCTGTATTTTATCCGGTGAGTCATTGTTTATTATTGCCATTTTGGGAAATGTAAAACCATTTGCAAGATATACAGACCTGTATTCGAAATCAAAATCAGCTTTGTATTGCCTGGCAAGTTCCTCGGTTGCTGCGACAAGTGAATAGAAAAAACACATCTATTTAATCCTTTGAATAACTCTTTTTATCAACGTCAATTTCAAGAAAATCATCACTATTCGTTGTGTAATGAGGTGATTCCTGTTTATTTCTCCTGTGCCATTTCGGCTTCTCGTCCCTTGCAGCAAGGGCGGCAAATATAAGAGAATTCTTGCCGTGCCTGTCATTAATATCATCAATCACATCGGTCAGGATATTTCTTTTAATCCTGTCTTCCGGGTCAAACATGCCTACCTGGGCTCTGTTGGAAGGGACAAGGTCAGTCAGCATTACACCGGTTTTTTGGTACACATAACCCTTTATGTAAATTTTGTCAAGCGCCTGGTGGGCATATTTTAATAATTCTGCCGTGCTGTCTGTAGGAATATGGATTTGAACCTGGCAGCCATTGTGGTATTGTGGTAGTTCCGTTTTGAACGGATTAGTCCTCACAAATACTGATATCAGCCTTGCTGCTGAATTTTGCCTTCTCATTTTTCGGGCAGCCACATCAACGAAATTTGAAAGGGCTTCACGCAGTTCATCCAGTTCATTTACTCCTGTACCGAAAGAACGTGATGTAACTATTGCCTTTTTATCCGGGGATTCATATGTGTCCTCGATGCAAGGTATCCCGTTTAATTCAAGAACTGTTCGAAGTCCCATCACCGTCATACGCTTTTTTACCCATTGCCGGTTAGCGTAGGACAAATCGAGTGCGTTATTGATACCATGCTTATATAGCAACTTTGCATATTGCCTGCCCACACCCCAAATATCAGGTACATCTGTTAATTCAAGGAATCTGTCATAATTTTTGTAATCAGTGAGATTTAGCACACCTAAATACTCTTCATGTTTCTTTGCAAAGCGGTTAGCAACTTTAGCAAGTGTTTTTGTTGGTGCTAATCCTATTGAAACAGGCAATCCTGTCCATTTCAGAATAGTCTGCTGGATTTTTTGGGCAAGTTTTGTCAGATTTAATTCTCGCAGGTTTCTGAAGTCAAGAAATGCTTCATCAATTGAATATATCTCGACATTCGGCACAAACTCCTCGAGAATACTCATCACCCTGCGGGACATATCGCCATAGAGTGTATAATTTGATGAGAATACTGTTACCTTGTTTCTTTTAATAATATGCGTAACCTTGAAGTAAGGCTGCCAGGCAAGGCCGAGCGCTTTCGCTTCTTTGGAAGCGGCAACTATGACACCATCATTGTTAGAGAGTACAGCTATCGGTCTGGTTCTCAGCTCAGGCCGGAAAACGCGTTCACAACTTGCATAGAAATTGTTGCAGTCAACGAGGGCATACATATCAGTCCGCTTTATGGATTACATAAGACACAAGCCCCCATACTTCAAAGTCCCTTTCTTTGCTTATTTCAATAGGTTCGAATCCATCATTTTCCGGTACGAGATATAGTTTTCCTTTTTTCAATGAAATGCGTTTTACAGTGAATTCACCATCTAGGATTGCGATTACAATGCTACCCTCCTTCATTTCTTCGGCACGATCCACAACAAGCAGGTCGCCGTTACGTATGCCTGCCTTTTCCATTGAATTGCCTTTTACACGAACGTAGAATGTGGCAGCAGGGTGCTTTATTAAAAATCTATTGAGGTCAATTGCTGGTTCGAGATAATCATCTGCCGGCGACGGGAAACCTGCAGGCACACTGTTACCTGCATATGGTATATGCAATACTGTTGTTGTGTCAGCACTATAAAAATCAAGGCCCGGCGTTTCGGCTATCCTGAGTATTTTTTTATCCATTCAAAAACAGTGATTATAAACTATCTATTTCTTTAGTTACTTCTTCAATGCGTTTATTAGTTTCCTCAATCGAAGATTCCTTTTCTGCTATCCTGTTTTTTATTTCCTCCAGTTTAACTGAAAGCCTTTCTTTTTCTTCTTCTTTTATTTCAGGATTTTCAATTTGATCTTCAGTTATTTTTTGGGACTTTATGTCTTCATTAAGGTGCTCTTCGAGTCTCTCAAGCTTAGCTTTCAGATTATTGACAACTGATTCGAGTTTATCCTTTTTCTCGAGTTTCATTGCCTCGCGGTATTCAATTCGTCTATGGTCAAATATTGAAAACGCATGCCTGATTTTTTTATACAAATCATTGCGTTGTTCACGGCGGAGTTTCATAATTTTCACTTCGTCCTGAAGTGAAATCAGCTTATCACGAATAATTCTAAAATCAGGCGCTATTTCCGCTTCTTCGGTAGCGATGAGAACTTTTTCATTTAGTGATTCGAAATTCTCGTTTGCTTCAGAATCAAATTCCTGCCGCTCTTTATTTTGTTTTTCATTGACAGAATTGAATATTTCGCGTATTCTGCCGTAAAGCTCATCACGGTGAACCTTTTTTAACCTGACGCCCTTGATTTCCTTTTGAGCTCTAATCAATGCTTCGCGCGCATCCTTATAGATCTCAGATGTTTTAGCAAATTCGATTGCGTTACTTACAATTACACTTAGGCGTTCATAGTTTTGTTCACTTTCTTTTTCAAAATCTTCCCTTTCGCTGTCCTGCTTTTCGTTAAGAGCGGTAAAGCACGTGCGGATTGACTCATAGAGTTCGTCCCTTTTGTCTCGTTTTAATGTTTTACCCTTAATCAATCCCTGGGCTTCAATAAGCTTTTGCCTTGCTTCGCGGAAGTTAGTTGTTGTTTTGACAAAGTTAATGGCTTCATCAATAACAGCCTTCAAGCGAAGATAATTCTCGGAACATTCCATTTCATAACGTTCTCTTTCTTCGTCCTGGCGTTTGCTAAGCTCTATGAATGCTTCCTGAATCTTGTCGCTTAATTTCTCTTTGTCTTCTTTTTTTAGGGTGAGGTTTCTTATCTCATTCTGAAGAGACACTAATTTCTCGCGTGCTTCCCTGAAATTTTCGCTTGTCTTCGAAAAATCAAGTGATTTTTCAAATTTCGTTTTAAATTTTTCCAGGTTCTCTGCACATTCTTTTTCAAAATTCTCCCTGTATTCTTCGAGGCGCTTGTTTATTTTTTCAAAACCTGTTGTGATTTTGTCAAGCAATCCATTTTTTGGCTCATCTTCCAGAATAGCAGCATCAACCTTCTCTTTTACAAACATAAGCCTGTTTCTTGCTGCTTTTAGGTCATCTGTTTCACCAATTTCTTCAATAGCTATGTTGACTTCTCTTTCTAATTCGTCGAATGATGTCTGTAGTTCTTCCATCGTTACCTCGTCGGTGCAAAGTTAGGTATAACGTAATTTTATCAGAGCTCAAGAGTTATTAATTCTCTTCCTTATTGACGGAATCATTGTGCTTTTCGTTGGTTGCTTCTCCGTTTCCTGATTCATTTTCATCTTTATCAAATTTCATACTTTTAATTGCATCAAGTTTCTGCTTGTTAATCGGGGGTAATTCTTTACCCTTGAGGAGCATATCCAGTTCCTCTGCGTCAAGAATCTCTCTTTCCAGCAGAATCTTTGAGGTTTTATGCAATAATTCTATGTTTTCATTTAAAATGTCTTCTGCTTTGTTACTCAGCTTTTCAAGTATTGAGCGCACTTCACTGTCAATTACTTTTGCTGTTTCCTCGCTGAATTCCTTCTTGTGCTGAAACTCCCTTCCTATAAAAATCTCATCATTGTCGTCAGCAAAAGAAACAGGTCCAATTACGTCGCTCATACCCCATTCGCAAACCATTTTGCGGACTAATTTAGTTGCACGTTGCAGGTCATTAGAAGCACCTGTCGAAAGTTTGTTGAATACAATCTTTTCGGCTGCTCTACCTGCGAGGGCCATAACTACAGTAGCTTCGATATACTCTTTCGAATGCGTGTGATAATCTTCTGTTGGCAAAAATGATGTTACACCTAACGCACGTCCTCTCGGGATGATAGTTACTTTGTGGACAGGATCTGCATCCGGGAGTAATTTACCAACCAGGGCATGGCCCATTTCATGGTATGATGTTATCTCTTTCTCTTTGTCGGAAATCACCATACTTTTGCGTTCAATCCCCATCAGTATCTTGTCTTTTGCATGTTCAAAATCATACATTGTGACCTTATCACTGTTCCTGCGGGCTGCAAGCAATGCCGATTCGTTAACAATATTCGCAATGTCGGCTCCAGAAAGCCCGGGGGTTCCGCGTGCAAGTACTTCAATATCTACATCATCGCCCAGTGGAATATCTCTTGTATGAACTTTAAATATGCCTTCACGGCCTTTTACGTCCGGCCTGTCAACTACTACCTGCCTGTCAAACCTGCCGGGTCTGAGCAGTGCAGGGTCAAGTACATCCGGCCTGTTGGTAGCTGCAATAATTATCACACCGCTGTTTTGCTCGAAACCGTCCATTTCAACCAGTAGCTGGTTAAGCGTTTGCTCACGCTCGTCGTGGCCACCTCCGAGTCCTGCTCCCCTGTGCCTTCCTACAGCATCAATTTCATCAATGAATACAATGCAAGGTGAATTTCTCTTAGCATTCTCAAACAAATCTCGTACTCGGCTAGCACCGACACCAACAAACATCTCAACAAAGTCTGCGCCTGAAATGCTGAAAAACGGAACTCCTGCTTCACCTGCGACTGCTCTTGCCAATAATGTCTTGCCGGTACCGGGAGGGCCTAAAAGAAGGACCCCTTTGGGAATTTTTCCGCCTAGCCTGCTAAACCGCTTAGGGTCTTTTAAAAATTCAATAACTTCTTCCAACTCATATTTTGCTTCATCTGCACCGGCTACATCACGGAAGGTCACTTTTGTTGCACTCTCCTGCCACAGCTTAACTTTTGCTTTGCCAAATGAAAACAGCCCGCGGGTGCCTCCACCCTGCATCTTCCTGAAAAAGAAAAAGTAGAGGCCTATAATCAATATCCAGGGCAGGAACCAGATAATATTGCTCCAAAAAGAACTGTCACCATCCTCGTATTTCCATGATATTCCTTTTTCCTGCCAGGACTTTTCGGTATCGGAATCTACATAACCGAGCATTGTTTTGAATTTGATTATTTCTTTTACAACACCCTTTTCATTTATTGGCGTAGATTCTTTCAATGTTCCCTTGAATTCGAAGTCATTAAGCTGGGATTTTACAATTGTTGCAGATTCAATCAGGTCTTTCTCAAGAAATTCCCTGTATTTAGTGTAGGAAACTACGGGGGCATTTGTGGAGGAGTCCGTATATAGAATGAATATGCTGAACAGGACAGCGCCGATAACAATCCACAGCATCATATTTCGCGCAAACTTGTTGCTCTGGTTTTGGTTTGGATTCTGATTTCCGTCGTTGTCCCCGAATGGGTTAAAGTTTCCCTTTCCCTTATTATTGTCTTGATTTTCCGCCATTAAAAAGTATCTCCTGGTAAATAAATGGGCTGTTAAGCCCAGCCCGGAATTTTAGACGTAACAATTATATACAGATTTTTATTTAAATACAGATGATAATTCTAACTTTTTCTTGTACCCGATTAAACCTTTTATCATAAATCCCGTCTAAGATTAAAGTTAGATTTTTAATTTCAAACTAAAGGTGAAAAATGAAGAATACTAAGCTCATTGCAACTCTTCTCGCTTTTTCGTTTATTGCTGTCAGTCTTCTTACAGCTCAAAAGCCGGGGCTGGAGATATTCAAACAATTGAAAGATGAAATCCACAATTACAAATCAAATAACATTAAACCACAACTCGACAGCTGGAAAAGCAAAATAGATAATTCTATTTCATCAGAAGATCTGATAGCTTTGAACAAACTCCGTGAAGAAGCAAAAAACATGCGCGACAAATTTGCGGCAAAAATGAAAGAAGAAATGGATTGCCGTAACGAAGTTGGCTCAGGTGGAAATATGAAACATGGAAAAAGGGAGTTGGGCAAAATGGGTGATAAGCATCCTGAATTATTCAGAGAATTAGTTGACAATACTTTAGCTATTGCGAAAAAATACCCCGAATTAACCGAAGAATTAATTGCTGAAGGAAAAGAAAAGCACGAGGAATGGCGTGAGGATATAGATGAAATAATAGAGGCATGGAAAAACTCCAATAGTGATTTTCTTGCTGATTTCAAAGGAAAAGGTGGCATTCATAAACACGCAAAAGGCCCCGGAATGAAAATGCCCCATCTTTATCCAGAAATGATGTTCTATTTATACAATGGAGAACTACCTGAACCGAGGTCCGCAAGCGGAAGATTAATTAATAAAGATGAAGGTACTGGAATAGTCATGGGTATCGAGGACATTGAGTTACCGGAAACACCAAATTTCTTAGCCTACCCAAATCCATTTACAGAGTCTGTCTCTGTGGACTTTTGGGTTCCTGAATCGCAGAATGTTACTGTAAAAGTTCAGGATATTAACGGGCGGGAAGTTGGTACAATTTCTAATGGATTAATGAATGAGGGAATTAATTCAGTAACAATTAATTCAGGCAGCCTTAATTTGGTTCCGGGAGAGTATTTTTATACTATTCAAGGCGCCGGATTTCAATATCGGGGAAGGATAGTCTATCAAAAATAATTATGTGTTTTAAAAACTCACCCTTAAATGTTGGCCCGGGAGAAATTCCGGGTTTTTTATATCTATAATTACAAAAATTTAATCTATTCTTAATTATCCTTTGAATTATCCCTGCTTTTTATTTAATTTTATATCATAACTTATCCCAATAATTATTAGAGGTATGTATGAGGCGCTTTAAGTACCTTCTTGTTTCCTTTCTGTTTATTGCTTCAGCTTTTTCATTTACAGGTTGTGAGGAAATATTAAATGACGATCCCGCCAAAGAAAAATCCGGAGGGAATATATCACCTACTAAAAATGATTTTTTTGTAAGATCTGTAATTGACCTCCATATTGCTTTATTTCAGATGGAATACCTGAATATGGATCCATCTGATCCGGCTTTCGAGGCAGTTCAGTCTTTACTTCAATTAGCACAGGATTTCTCAGACCAATATGATATATATTTTGGCCTTAGTGATGTTCCAACGTTACAGCCAAAGTTTACGATGGATTTCAATGAAGAAATTCCCGAGGTACCACCCTTGTTGTCTACTCCTGCTTATGATGCCCAGATTTTGAATCCTACTATGCTGTTTTATTTAACCAGTATTTTGATTGTAGAAAAAAATGCTGATTTAAACAATAATGAAGGTGGGAATATTTATAGAATTTATCCTGATTCCGACCCATTTGAATTTTATACAAAAGTTCAGGACATGAAGGGCAAAACGGGCCCAACGGGCGGTTGTTGTGCTATCCTTGCTGCAGCTCACAGTCTTGTTCGTAAAATGGGCGGACTTGTTAATAAAGACGATGTTACAACAGGCGAGAAAGGTTCTGAAGTTTGGGATCCTGATTTTCTGAAAAAAGTCTGGGATGAATCTGATGATGATGATCATCCTAATGGCAACCGTGGCCTTAGCGATGGCGAAGGCGAAGCAGCTCATGAGGGTAATTACAACGACGACTGGAAGGCTGAACAAGTTGATGACGATTACGAACTATTCGATGACGATAAAGTTGATTGTAATGATCTTAAAGCAAGGTATGAGTACATGAGTGGACGT
The DNA here is from genome assembly GCA_964454975.1 of uncultured Hyphomicrobiales bacterium. GTDB lineage: Bacteria > Bacteroidota > Ignavibacteria > Kapaibacteriales > UBA2268 > CAYVVD01. The sequence goes on from CAYVVD010000005.1 coordinate 122,598, forward strand.
CTGGAAACCAATGACGATTTGACTATGAGAATCCGTGGTAAAGATGGCAAGAAAGGTGATGAATGGGGTCACCGCGTGTTTGTAGAATCTGTCACCTGGACAGACGGCCCACCCTGTTGCATGGAGATAACTGTAATCAAAACTTCCGTACAGGATGGAGCTGCAAATGATTTCAGTGGGATTCCATTCAATCCCGGAACAGCTACCTATAAAATATGCACCGATTCAAAAGGAAATACAACAGTAACCAATACTGAGTTTCCAAATTCGACAATTACAAAACTTAGTTTCGATTCATTTGATGAAGAACCAAGGTAAAATTATGTTTACTGGAATATTGGGCCGGATTCTCTCCGGCCTTTTTTTATTTATGATTATAATATCATGTAATTCAGGCGGTAAACCGGGTAAGGATGAAGATGGTGGCTTGAGGAATAAAAAAACTGAAGTTGCTCGTTCTGAATTACAGGAGTTTTTTAATCATTTAGAAGATGCAGCTACTATTGAGGAAGAGGCTGAAGCAATAAACCAAATTACAAATTTTCTCAATTGTGATGATACTGGCAATTCAATCCAAATAAGTAGGGTTAACGTTGATAAGAATATGTCAAAGGAGCAAATTGGGACACTTGTTGAAACTAATGTTAATCCCGGAAAGTTAAGGATTGAATGCCCATCGTTTCCCCCTGTAGCAATTTGGACTGACCACAAATTTATTTCTCTGGCAAATCTTGAATTTCTGTTAATTTCAGGTTGCATTGAATGAATTTTTTGTTAAATTAGAGAAATGTTCACGGGGATCGACGTTGCACATATCTCCGGGCATGTACTTTCACCTCCTGCCCGGTAATAGTAGCACCAAATTCCGATTTACACTCCAATAATTATGTTGCGCCGATCTCCCTGTGAACATCTTATCTCAACTACTCCCCTTTATCAAGTTTCGTCAATTTCTTCATGGATATCCTTGTAGTTCCATATCTGGAAGAACCTGTTTTGGTCAAGGTCGCCCAGAATCCATGCTTTTGCAACATGCTCGGCACTCCAGATATCATCCCACCAACCGAGGTCATTAATAGCCTCGAACTCGATATCCACCGAAGATGCTTCTCCAGGGAATAATTCTGTATCAGGTAAATTATGCCAGCCGTTTCCCCCAACCGGCCTTGCAAAACTTGTCCCTTCAACGTAAATCCTGGGATTATCAAATACAATACGAGGTTTACCAACCAAGTTAGCGGCATACGCCGTATTTGAACCTGAGAACCTTAAAGTAAACTTCTCGCCCACATTGATGTGGCTTCCGACCTGCGAAACTACCCGGCTTGTAAGCCTGAGATAGCTTCGAATGTTATCGTACAGTCCGTCTGCACTCATTTTACACTCCAATAAAATGAATAATACAATGAATTATTTATGAACAGTTCATTAATATTACATTTATAACTAATGAACTATACGTAATTATATAAAATTCACTAATTATGCAAGTACTTTTTCCATTATAAGGGAATTTATTTTGAGATTATTTGAAGTGCAGTTTTGAATGGATTTGAATCTTACTATACGGTTTTAATTTTGGGATTATCCTTCTCGGCAAGAAATTTTAATTTTTGCAGTTCTTTTTCATAGTCTTCACCCAGAAATTCATTCAACTGTGTGCCGAATATTTTATGCATGGGATTCCATCCGACATCAAATGTTACTGAACGGTAAACCCGGGTTTCACCATTATCATAATCGAAAAAGAAGCTTCCACTATATTCAAATTCCCCATGCCTGAGGGTTAACAGGTAACTTACTGTTTTTCCCGGTGAGAATTTAAGTATTTCAAGGCGGCCGGAATAAATCATGTCGCCGTCCCATGTCATTACAGAGCCTTCCCCGATTGAGCCTTGAAAATCAAACTCAGCAGTCGAATCTACTATTGTGTTCCAGACAGACCAATTTGGCCATTCTCTTACATCTGCAATGTATTTTTCAATCGAATGTGGATTAGCCTTGATTACAATTTCTCTCTGAATAGTAAGTTCTGATGGCAGGAAGAAGGAATAAACAACAAGAATTATCAAAACAATAAAAAGTGTGGCAAATATAATCCTGAAAACTTTCATTAAAAAAAGCGTATAATTCGTTATAGACTAAGTTAATTAATTGAGCCGGAATATGAGACTAATAAATATAGCATTAATTTTAATATTTAGTTTGAATACATTCTCACAGGTAAGCAAGCAAAAAGAACGACTTGCGAGCTCTTACGAGTCGAGTGGAGATTTCGAGAATGCCGCCAGGCTGTACCTTGAGATTTATAAATCCGAAAAAAACCAGCATAATTTCAATAACCTCGCCAGGAACTATTTATACCTTAATCAATATTCCGACCTGCTGGAGATTGCTGAAACACATATTGAAGACTTTAAAAACGGGATGAATTACAACCTGCTTGGAGAGCTATACTGGCAAACAGGAGACAGAGAAAAAGGAAATGAGAACTGGCAAATTGCATTAAATGAATTTCCGGATAAAATCACAATATCTGAACAGGCTGAAATTCAAACTGATCTTCAACTTTTTGATAAAGCAATATCTACCCTTATTAAAGGCAGGGAATTGTTAAAATCAACAGATGAGTTCGCCGAAGAGCTGTCCCGCTTATTTATATATACCGGGAACTATCGCAAAGGTGTATCAGAAGTAATATTACTCATACGAAAAACAGGGAACATCCCCCTTGCCCAGGGAAGGCTCTATGCCCTGATGACTAACAAAGAAGCAGAAGAATATATTTATGAGTTTCTGTCAAATAACTCCTCAGACAATAAAAAGGATCTGTATTTCCAGGAGCTTTTCGCATGGTTTCTGAACACAACGGGAAAGCTCGATAAGGCACTTGAAGTTTATATTAACCTCGACAGAATTAAAAATCAGAGTGGAAGGGAAGTTTTGAATTTTGCCAACCTCTCGAGGGGCGATGGTAATTATTCCATTGCGCTTAAAGCATTTGAATATTTGATTGACCAGGGAAAAGAGGCAAAATATACACCCTCGGCGCTATATGGTTATGCCAGAACTTTAGAACAAATGTCATTTATTGATAGCGATGTTACAGATGACAAATATGAAGAAATAATCGAAAGGTATAACTTCATAATAACAGAATACCCACGCTCGCAAACTGCTGCGGAATGCCTTTACAGGATAGCCTATATTTCCTGGAAAAAGCTTGGCGACCTGGAGCTTGCGAGAATTAAATACAAAGCTCTGACGGATGAATACAAAAATTTCACAATTTCGGCAAAAGCAGCATTAAATCTGGGGGAGCTTGAGCTTAGCGATAACAGATTATCAAGGTCAATTAACTGGTTCCGGGAAGTGATTGACAGGTATGCATCCAGGTCACCCGAAGATACTGAAAAGGCAAACTTCATGCTTGCTGAAATCCTTTACTTCACGGGGGAAATTGACTCCGCACTTGCCGCATACAACACAATTTTGCAAAACACACAATCCGATGTTGCCAATGATGCATTAAAAAGAGTTACATTGATCCAAAACAACAAAGAATTTATTGCTCCATTGCAGGAGTTTGCAAAAGGAGAATACTTGCTTTACAAGGATGAGCCGGAAGAAGCTCTGGATATATTTATTAATCTAAAAACTGAAACATCGGGAAGCGACCTTGCCCAGCAATGTTACCTGCGTATAGCATCTATCTACAGACTGCAAAATAAAGAGCAACAGGCTTTTGAGGAATACGAAAAATTGCTAATTGATTATCCCGAGACAATTTATGGGGATTATTGCTTTATCAAAATGGGTGATATATACTTAAGCAATGGCAGTCAGAAAGAAGCAGAAGAAATGTACACAAAACTACTTGTTAATTATCCCAAATCAATATATCTGCAGGAAGCAAGAGAGAAAATAAAAAAATTGAGAAATAAAGAAATTTAATCATCCCAAGGAAGATTTACTTCAATTGGCCTGACTTTTGGGGTGTCTCCGGTAATTTTGGGTGCGAGAGTCTCATTTAGAAAATATTCAATATTGGGCGCATCTTCATTATCTGTTTCAGCCCAACTACATACTACTCCTATATGCTTAAATGCCTGGATAGCAACTTCTGCTACAAGCCGTTTAAATTCTTTTCTTATATCTCCGCTGCCAACATACAGTGTTGAAATTTTGTCATCTGAGATTGTCCAGAGGGTATAAACGCCATACATCCTCTTAAAATACTTGTGATCGAGGTCGAGTTTAAACAGCTCGCACCAAACACCGCCACTGCATTTATACCACTCAAGCTTCATCAAATCTCTTGTGTCAATGAATTATAAACCGACAAAGCAGAAATAGCCGCAGTTTCTGCCCTTAATCTTGTCTTTCCTAAATTCCAAACTAACAAATTTTCAATTTTTTTCATGCTTAATATTTCATCATTCGAAAAACCACCTTCAGGCCCAATTAAAAACAAGGAGTCCCCTCCAGGTTGAATCAGAGTATTCCTGGTTCCTGTTTCGTCAGCTAAAATTACATTTTGAAACCTCCTTGCCAGGAGTATCAATTCACTAATGGATACCGAATCGCTAACAACAGGCAATAATGCCCTCTTGCATTGGACTAATGCCGCCTTGCACTTAGCATCAATTCGCTCGGGGGAAATATTTTTTTTCCCCGAGAACCTGCTAAAAACTATGAAAATTTCATTTACACCCAATTCCACAGCTTTTTCCACTGCAAACTCGAGCCTGTCTTTCTTATCCAGGTTACAAATTGCAAGCGCAAGGTTTTCAGCTCTCTCGTTATAGTTTTCATGATACTCAACAGCCTCAAGCTCGAACTTGTCTTTACCTGTTCTGACCGAATGCATTGTAGCGTTTAGTCCCTTTCCATTTGTTGCCAGTATCCGTGTTGAATCTGCATGAAGCGCTTTCAGGTGACGGGATTCCTCGCCTTGAACAATGTAATTGATCTGGTCTTTATTCAACTTATCAAGGAAAATACAGTCGATGCTCATTATCTAAGTATTAAAAATTTAGTAAATCCAAATCCCAATTCTGTTTCTACAAGGAAATAATAAAATCCGGGGCCTATTTCTCTGATATCAATCAAAAATTGATGAAATCCTGCTTTATATTCTTTGTTCGTTACTGTCAGGTATGATCTGCCCATCAAATCATTAATAGTAGCTTTAATTTCTGAAATTTCATTTATTTCAAACCCTAAAGTAATAAAGTCATCAGAAGAGTTAGGATATGGTAGTTTTACACTAACTCCGGGGTGGATGCTCTTAGGTTCGTAATCCTCAATATTTTCTATTATTGGCAAGAATGCTGAAAAAAGCATCAAACTGCCGTCGTTTCTTCTTCCATCAGGCCATATAGGGATAGCATATGCTGGTGAATTTACCAAAGCCATGTACTGCCCGCCTCCATACGAAAAGTTTTTGGTACCTTTAAATAAAGAATTAGTAGGATAAACAGAAACCGGAAAATGAGAAGCATCATCAAATTTATCATTAAAAATATAGCTTAAAAAAACATGTTCATTCAGAAAATCCGGCCTGTCATCTATTCGATCCAGATAAGTGACGACAATCGTTGTGTCGTTTACAACTGTTGTTCTTGAATTGTAAACCAACCTGTCCTGAAAAAAATCGCTTACTATTTTAGCATCATTCCATTCGAAATTATCATACAAACTTACATAAGTATTGCTACCTTTGATAGTATTGCTCTGACCAAAGGCGTCCCATGAGGCATAGAGTCTGACAGGATCGCCAGTAGTGCAGTTAAGACATAAGGAAGGATGAAATGTATTCCGGTCAATTCCAGAAAATGGGAGTTCTTTACTGTTTGGGATTAATTCACTAAGTGCAAACTTGTATTCGGAAATCAGTTCCTCCCTTGAAAATGTCTGCCCTGCATTGTAAGAAACAGCATAATAAATAAAATTCTTATCATCTTCGCTGGCCAGAAATGCAGTATGTATAACCCCATTCGAGTCGAGACACAATCTTGGGAAATCCACATAATCAAAACTCACCCTGTTTATTTTTGATTCTCTATTTACTCTAACAGTATCACCAGCAGTAATTTCTGTAAATAAAAGATTATCAAAACGGATCTCTTCTGTGCTATCAACCTTACAGGCAATATAAACTTCATCTCCATAATAGGATTTATTACCACATTTAATATCATAATGCCTGAATTGTGCTTTTAAACCACTATGGGCCTTGCTTTCATCAACCGGAGAAATAGAGTGCAATGCGCTGCCAATTTCGTTAAACGTTTTTCCATCATCACCGGTTACAGCAATTCTAATGCTGCTAACTATGGAATCAGAATTATCATTCGAATAACATCTTCCCAATTCCAGCCATGAAAGCAAATACTTACCGTCATTTAAGGAGGTTAGTTTTGTTTCTTTTATTTTAATAACCTCATAGCCTTGTTTTTTTTCTTTAATAAGATTCCCCTCTTGCCACTTTTCTCCGAAGTTATTTGAATAATAGATCTCAATCTCTTCACGAGTAATTCCGTTTAAGTTTTTTGTAGCTATACAGGCAGTTATGATTATAGAAGTATCCCCTTTACTAATTACTGCGGCAATATCTGAGCGTGGATAATCCCCACCGGCAATGAAAATCTCATTTGATGGGATGCTCTTATCTTTATCAAAAAACTGGGAGATTAGAAGTACCGGACTCAGCAGGAGAAAAATTAATATGTTGAGTGTGGGCAGTGGCATTCATCAATAAGGTAAATTCCTAAGAATAACATATGATTCTGTTATTAATTACAAAATAAAGTATTAATTCTAAATTCTACATTATTTGTTATTTTGGTATTCAATAAATTCAAATGAGTAAAATGTCAAACGGCAATCAAACACTTTTCAGAAGACTTTTAAGAGAAAACAACAAGGAAGTTTATAAAAAAGGGACTCCTACTGCTTCTGTTTTCGGTCGTATTTCGATAATTATTTTTTCCTTAATCCTTACTTCTCTCTTTTTTATATTCCACATTGAAAACGGTGGAATAAAAAGCCAGGATTTTTCACTTGCCACAGGCAATGTATGGTCCAGCCCTACATTGGTCGCTGATTATTCATTTCCGGTTTATAAGTCAAGGCAACAATATATTTCTGAAGTTGAAAGTGCAAAGCAGGCATCCCTCAGAGTTTTCAGGTTGGATATCAACTCCCTCTCAAATGCAAACAAAAGGCTGGATGGCTTTTTAAATGAGCTAAATAATGCCGGTGAAAAAATTCCCGAGAATATTCTTGAAAAATTCAGCGACGATGCATTGCTACCTTTTTTCGAGTTAAAAAAATCGGAAAAGGCAGATTTAATAAGCAAAATTGGAAATAATGCCAGGATCTTTAATAGCAAAGTTATTAAGCTGGGATATATTGATTTAGAAATATCTAAAATTCAAAAAACTGAAATTAAAGTAGTCATCCCTCCAAATGAATTCAAAATTCTGAAAAAGGAAAACTTATATGATAGAAATCGGGTAATAAGCGAATACAGGCAGCAATTGAACAAATTGATTAATACGAAATTTATTTCTCTTGCTAGCGAACTAATAAGTGAATCCCTGAAACCAAACCTGGTTTACTCAGAAGAACTAACAATAAGAGAAAGAAATACTGCTGAGCATTCCGTACCCAAAACATTAGGTATTGTCAAAGAGGGTGAAGTAATTATTACAAAAGGAGAGCGAATCACAGAAGAAAGTATCCAGAAGATTCAGTCATACAAAAATACTGAATTCCTCCTACAGGATGAGTCTATTTCATTGCTTAATGTAGTTGGAAGCTTTGGCCATGCCTTTATACTTTATTCTATATTATTAATATATCTTCTCCAATTCAGAAAACGCATATTCTTCAATAATACACGTTTGCTTATTCTTTGTTCCCTACTTGTCGGGACAGCCCTGCTTTCCTGGATGTCAATTGAATTTGAGTCGGTTTATCCTTTAGAGTACCTGGTGTTCATTCCTGCATTTTCGATGCTTACTGCAATAGTTTTTGATTCAAGGACAGCGTTCTATACTACAGTTGTAATGGCTTTAATAATGGCCGGAATTAGAGGAAATGACTATACGAACGGTATAATAATGCTTGTATCCGGTACTTTGGCAGCATATACTGTAAGGGATATTCAAAACAGAACACAAATGTTCCAGTCTATTTTTTATATTTTTATTGGTTTTATAATTCCTATTGCAGCATTTACTTTAGAAAGGAGCAATGATTGGGAAACATTCCTTACTTTATTGGTATTTGCTGTTTTTAATTCAATATCAGCGCCCTTGCTCACCTTCGGACTCTTGTTCCTCATAGAGCATTCATCAAGTATTGCAACAGATTTAAGGCTCCAGGAATATAATAACCTAAATCACCCCCTACTATTGAAAATGAATGATGTCTCACCAGGTACTTATCAGCATACACTGGCTGTTGCAACTCTCGCAGAAAGGTGTGCTACTGCAATCGGTGCAAATTCCCTTCTTGCAAAGGTAGGAACATATTTTCATGATATAGGAAAAGTTAACAAGCCGGAATATTTTGTTGAAAATCAGGTTGATGATGAAAATAAACATGATCTACTTACACCAAGAAAAAGTGCCGAAGCAATCAAAGAGCATGTTTCTAAAGGTATTGAAATTGCCAGGCAAAATAAATTACCCGACAGAATTATTGACATGATTCCAATGCATCACGGAACTTCGCTAATCAAGCACTTCTATGCAAAAGCTCTTGAAGATTCAGACGGAAAACCTGTTAATGAATCTGATTTCAGGTATCCCGGCCCAAAGCCCAATACGAAGGAAGCTGCTATACTGATGATATGTGACAGCGCTGAAGCTATTTCAAGACTTGGAATTGAGAATAAGGATGAATTAGAAGCCAAAATTGACAGAATTATTAATGACAAGCTGCATGATGGACAGTTTAACGATTGTGATATTAATATCATGGAATTAGATAAAATTAAGCAAACACTTGTTAAAAATCTGACAGGTGTGACACACAAACGCATTAAATATAAAGATATCCCTCCAAAGCCGGATGCTTTATAATAAAATGGATGAAGATGCTTTAAATAGGAAATTCAGATCCGGGCTGAAAGACTATTTCAATTACCTTAACCTTGAAAAAGCTCTGTCAAGAAACACCATTAATTCTTATAAATCTGATTTGGTAAATATTTTTACTTTTCTTTCTGAACGAGGGCATTCTGATTTCAAGAATATAGCTGCAGGCGATATTGCTGACTTTTTCGAATTCCTGGTTGAAACAGGTATTGGCGCTTCAACGCGTTCGCGTTATTTATCATCTACTAGGGGATTATTCTCATATCTCGTATCTGAAAAAATAATCGATAGTGACATTACCGAATTAATTGAATTTCCAAAAACCAGCAGAAAACTACCCGAAGTATTAACAATAGATGAAGTGGAAAAAATACTTTCTTCTTACAAAGGAGAAAATCCGGCTGAAATCAGGAATCGTGCCATGCTTGAAGTGTTATATTCCTGTGGGCTAAGAATATCGGAATTATTAGCACTTAGAACAAGGGATATTTTCGAAGAAATTAATATAATAAAGGTATTTGGCAAAGGTTCAAAGGAGAGATTGATACCAATTGGAAGCATCGCACTTGGTTGGATTAGAAAATATCATTTAAAAGGCCGTTTGAATTTTAAGAAACCATCAACAGACGATACTCTCTTTCTAAATCAAAGAGGTGGTACGCTCTCGAGGATGGGAGCATGGAAGATTATCAGGGAGGCTGCTTCAAAAGCAAGGATTGAGAAAAAAGTTTACCCACATATTTTCAGGCATTCATTTGCAACACATCTTCTTGAAGGAGGAGCAGATTTAAGGGCAGTGCAGGAAATGCTTGGACATGCCGATATATCCACAACCCAGATTTATTCTCATTTGGACAAGGATTTTATAAATGAAGTACACAGGACTTTCCATCCCAGATCATAGTGGAAAACTTTTTCTTGTTGTTGTAACTATATATATTATAATATTTTATGATATTATATCAAGAGAGATAGTGGATTATTATTTAGCCGCTTAGCATATTAACCTAAAATTTATTTTAAATTCATATTCAAAATCCATATTTGTACTTTTATCTAAAACTCATCGGGCGTTATGAACCAAATTGACCTAAAGGAAGTAATCACTTCCGGGAAGCCGGAATTTTTTGAGCAGTACCCCCCTTTTATCTCCGGTTTTGTCATCAAACTGCTTGAAACAATACTGGTTCTACCCCAGATTAACAATTTCCTAAAAAAGCATGGTGACAAGAAGGGAATTGAGTTCATTGATGAGATATTCGACACTATTAATTTTGATTATATTATTTCGAATAATGATAGAAACAAAATTCCTTCTGAAGGCAGAGTTGTTTGTGTTTCAAATCACCCTCTTGGCGCTTTGGATGGTTTGTCGCTACTCAAAACCGTTTATGATGTTCGCAAAGATGTAAAAATAGTTGCTAATCATTTCCTTATGAGCTTATCACAGATTGAAGAGCTGTTACTGCCTTTTGATGTTTATTCCCTTGGTGTGCAAAAATCTAATATTCAGAACATTGAAAAGGCATTGCAGCACGAAGAAGCAGTAATTTTTTTTCCCGCTGCAGAAGTTTCAAGATTTGGCCTAAAGGGAATCCGGGACAGTAAATGGCAAAAAGGCCCTATCTGGATGGCACGAAAAATGGATGCGCCTATTTTACCGATGTTTGTTGACGGAAAGAACTCTTTCAAGTTTTACCTGATGAGCTTAATCAATAAAAGATTCTCAACATTTCTCCTTCCCAGGGAAATATTCAGAAAAAAGAACCGGCTTATAAAAATTAAGGTTGGGAACCAGATACCAGCCAGTGTATTCAGCTCTCCTATCATTAATGACAAAACTCAAAGCAAACTTTTAAAGAATCACGTTTATCAGATTGGCAGGAACAAGTCGCCAATTTTTAAAACAGAAAATACAATCATACATCCCGTTTCCAAAAAAGATATAAAAGTTGAACTTGCTGAATCAATTGAATTAGGTAAAACAAAAGATGGAAAAAAAATTTTCCTAAGTGAGTATAAAAAGTCAAAATCAGTTTTAAAAGAAATTTCAAGACTAAGGGAACTTACATTCAGAAAGGTCGGCGAAGGGACTGGCAAGAAATGCGACTTTGATGAATTTGATAAAATATATAAACACATAGTACTCTGGGATGAAGAAGAACTTGAGATTGTTGGTTCTTACAGGCTTGGAATATGCAAAGAGATACTAAAAACCCATGGCATTACAGGAATTTATAACAATCTGCAATTCGAATTCCCTGATAAATTTATTCCTTTCCTTGGGCAATCAATAGAAATGGGGCGTAGTTTTATTCAGCAAAAATACTGGAACAGTAACGCCCTGGATTACCTGTGGCAGGGCATTGGAGCGTACTTGAGCATATATGACAGCACAAGGTACTTGTACGGTTCAGTTAGCATAAGCGGCACATATAATGAAGATGCAAAGGCAATGATAGTTTACTACTATAACAAGTGGTTTGCAGCAAAAGAACAACTTGTAAAACCTCGCTATCCATATAAGATACCTAACAGTAAGAAATTAGAGTTTTCAATTCTTTTTGAAGGTGAATCTGCTCAGGATGATTTCAAAATATTGAAAAATTCTCTCAGAAATTTTGAAGTTACAATTCCTGTGTTGCTTAGAAGATATGTGGACTTGTGTGATAAAGGTGGAGTCCAGTTCCTCGGTTTCGGAGTAGATAAGGATTTTGCAAATTCAATTGACTGTATGATACTTGTTGATTTGAATTACCTCAAAGAATCATTTAAAACTAGGTATTACTCTCAAAAGAGTTTCCTCAAAGAGCAACCGGAACTCAAAAAAGATGAGCCTATCAGGATTCATAAGATAAGCTAAAAAGTCTCGACAACCCCATGTCTGCTGATGATCCGGCTTCATGTCCTTTTTTAGGATCAAGCCGGATTTTTTTATTAAATATTTTTAATTAATTATCGTTATTCTAAAAATTACTTGATGAATGGCGTTTATAAAAAAGCTCTGAAATATTCGCGGGATAAGTTTAATTTAATAGGGGAAAAAATGAAACTTGTCCTTTTTATTATTTGCTTGACATTTATCAGCAATGCCATTGCTGAAAATAGTGGCATTATTACAGGCAGGATTGTAAACAAAACCACTCAAAATCCACTTCCTGCTGTTACTGTCAGGGTCCAGGAATCAACTTCAGGAGCTATATCCAAGAATGACGGGGTATTTACTATAAGAGATATTCCACCCGGTATATATTCACTCCGTTTTTCAATAATAGGTTACCAGGAATTTATCCTCTCTGATGTTGTTGTAACGACAGGCAGGCCGGCAACGGTTCGTGTTGAATTATCGGAAAAGAGTGTAGAGCTCGATGAAGTTGAAGTCCGGGCAAGCTACTTTTCCAGAACCATTGAATCTGCTACAAGCACACAATCTTTAAATTTCGAAGATATACGCCGTGCTCCCGGTGTTCAGGAAGATGTTGTACGAGCAACTGCCCTATTGCCGGGAGTAAATGTTACTTCTGCCGGTCGGAATGACCTGATTGTCCGTGGGGGCGCTCCTTTCGAAAACCTTTTTGTTGTTGAAAATATTGAAATCCAAAACATAAACCACTTTGGTTCACAGGGATCAACAGGCGGGCCACTCTCAATTATTAACATTGATTTTGTGAATAAAGTAGAGTTTTCAGCAGGTGGATTTGGTGTTAAATATGGCGACAAATTATCATCGCTTACAAATATTCAGTTAAGAAACGGGAACGAAGAAAGATTTGCCGGGAAAATAAATCTATCAGCAACAGGTTTTGGTGTCAACATTGAGGGCCCCTTGAGTGAAGATGGTTCATTTTTGTTCAGTGCTCGCAGAAGTTACCTTGATATTCTTTTTAATGCAGCAGGCTTTTCATTTGTACCCCAATACTGGGATCTACAGGGAAAGATTAATTACAGGTTGGATAGAGACAATATTTTTGATTTCTTAATTATTAGCGCTTTAAATGATGTCAAGCTTAATAACGAAGATGAGGAGCAACGCTATGACAACAGCAGGATACTTGTCCCGGAGCAGCAGCAGTATTTCACAGGGTTTACATGGAAACACCTTTTTGGTTCAGGATTTTCAAAGGTAACTTTGGGAAGATCATTTACTAATTTCACTACTTTTCAAAATGATTCAAACCTTGTAGAAATATTCAGGAATGATTCAAAAGAAGGTGAAATAGTATTGAGAACCGACCTGGACCTGCAAATTGCCCCAAAAACTGAGTTGCAGATTGGTAATCAACTAAAATATGGCAGTTTGCTTGAATACGACATCCTAATCCCGGGAACGCAAAGGCTTGATGCCGAAGGTGAACCAAGAGAATTAGATGTAGATACAACGTTGAATACCCTTAAGAATTCGACTTATTTGAATATTGCAGCAGTTTATGGACATTTAAAAGCTACTACCGGTATAAGATTTGATTATTACGATTTCACCAAGGAGCAGTTACATTTTTCTCCCCGTATATCTTTAAGTTATGTAATCAATGAGATTTCGGCAATAAACCTAAGCGCAGGCAGGTATTTCCAGGCACCTTCATACATCTGGCAGGTTGGCGGAAGCGATATATTAAATCCCCTCAGAGCTGACCAGGTTGTAATTGGATATGAACACAACCCTATTCCAGATGTGAAAGTACAATTGGAAGGATATTACAAACTATATAAGAATTATCCCGCGAGAATCTTCAGACCGCAAGCAGTCTTGGCTCCAAGCGGTTTTGATAATGTAGCCTCTGACATACCATTCGGACTCGAACCGATTTCAAATTCCGGCAAAGGCTTTTCAAGAGGTGTAGAATTATTTATACAGAAGAAACTAAGTGAAATTCCTCTTTACGGATTATTAAGTTTGACGTTAAGTGAGTCAAGATTTAAGTCGCTGGATGGTGAAGAACGCTATGGAGCATTTGACAGCAGAATCATTATGAACTTATCTGCGGGCTACAGGTTTGATACAGAATGGGAAGTAAGCGCAAAATTTAGATTGGCAACGGGCGTCCCCACAACTCCTTTCCTCGATAACGGAAGTATTGATTTCAGCCGTTATAATCAAGGGGAACGTATTCCACTATACCATTCGCTTGATACAAGAGTAGAAAAGCGTTGGTTCCTGGAGGGATACACAATTATCACATACATAGATATTCAGAACATCTATGACATGGAAAATGTAAGTAATATCAGGTGGGATTACAGGGAAGGCAAAGCAATAGAAAACACATCACTTGGTGTGCTGCCAAGTATTGGAGTTAGTCTTGAATTTTAATAGTATCTTCTGATTCGTTTGCGCTCTTCAGAAAGTATTGACCCTTGATAACTGCCCTGCTTACTATGTAAATGCTTCCAAATAGTATTGAAAGCATAAAACCAAGTAGTGTGAACATTGCCCTGCTTGGTGAAAATCGTTTTGTAGGCGGAATAGCTTCATCTAGTGCTTGGATGACAGGTACGTCTTTTTCTTCCTGAATTGCTTCCTGGTGACGCTGTGTTTCAAGGTAAAGCATTACCTGTTCAAGAATCTTTTTATCTCTGTAGATGTTGGCATATTCCCTAGTAAGTTCAGGAACATCCGGAAGAGGGATTGAAAACATATCATTACCAGTTCCGCCTGTTTGAACTTTAAGGGCCTGTTGTTTTAAGAATTGAACCTGTTTTTTTAAAATTTTTATCCGTTCTGAATTTGGATTGAATTGCAGCATAGCAATGTTTAATTCACTTTCTGCTTCAGCCAGTTTTGAACCGGCATCTACGGCTTGATTAACAATTGCTTTCATCTGCTCTTCAATTTCTAAAATATTATTCTCCTTCTGGAACTCTTCTAATTTATTTTCAACAGAATCTAATTTATGCCTGTAGGAAAATATTTCATCCTCAATATAATGTATTGCTTTCCTGCTTCTGGCTACATTGCGTTCTTTTACAATCCAGTTAAGTCCGTCAATTGCAGTATTTGCAATATCTGATGCCAATTGTTTTGCTGAGACAATTTCAGATTTAGAAGGTAAGAATGAAGTAGCAATATTAACTGAAATAAATATGATGCCACTTTTTTCCAATTCAGCGTCAATTGACTGACTTATAAAATCATATACTTCTTCAATTTCTGTTTCTTTAAATTCTTCTCTTTTGCTAATTCCTAGATTGTCATCAATATATTTAGCATTTGCCCTGCTGAATAATATCTCGACATATACTTTTGATTCACTTGATTTGCCTAATCCTCCGAGAAGCATCCCTCCGCCAGCAAAGCTCTGAAGAAATGATGTAAGGCCGGTGCCACCGGAGTTTTCGTCCGATGGCAGAACAGAAGCATTTGCCTGGTATTCATGGGGCATTATTAAAGAATAAAGCGCAAAAGCAACTGTAACAACAATCACGATCAAAGACAGTTTCTTTTTTCTGTTCCAGAGAAAAGAAAATATTGAGCTTGCAGTTAGTTCCTGTTGATCTACTTTTTCACTCATATCTATTTCAAATTTACTATTGTTATAATAACACCGACTACAGTAACTAACTGAGTTGCAATTGTAAGAGCATCGGTAAATACGTCCAGAAATGAAATATCCGATTCAGGGGGTACAAGTATGTTATCTCCGGGCTCTATAATATATTCTGAACTCCGGGCATTGAATATTTCACCTCTCGATTTCACAATTAGTGTTTCATCAGGATCTGAGCGATAACCAAACCCACCTGACAGATTTATATAATCCAGGTAATTAAGGTCTCTGTTATAAACAACCAGGCCGGGATTGTTTACTCTACCCTGCACATTAATAAATGTTTTTTTCTGCGGTACAATAATTGAATCTTTATGAAAAAGCAATATATTATCTTCAGAATCAAAATCTTCCATTGCTTTCCAAAAGTCAATTGCCATTGCACCTTTCTTTTCACGAATTTTCGACTGGAAATACTGCTGCTCTGTTTCAGACATCTCAGAAGCCGGTATCCTTCTAAGCCTTTCAAGCTCCTCATCTTTATTTTCGGACTCGGATTGGCGAATCATAATTGATGCTTCCAATGAAGCTTCATCAGTAAAACCACCTGCTCTTTTAATTAAAACACTAAGTTTATCGGTTTTTTCATCAATCGCATAATATCCGGGATAAACAACTTCACCCTCAATCACTGCATACTTGTTTTTAACCCAGTTGGCAATTCTTCTGACAAATACCCTGTCACCCGGTTTGAGCTGAAAATCTCCATCGAGTAAGTCGCCTTTATAAAGTTTATTCTTCCAACTACTTACATCAACATACCAATTCCTTAGGCCTGTTTCGTCGTAACGGGCTATCTCAACTGAATCAAGATTAGAAGAAATCAAAAATCCCTGCCCAAGTTTAAATAGTGTAGAGAGTGAATCGCCTTCAACAAATTCAAATTCCCCGGGGCTCGGCACTTCACCGGATACTTGAATAGACTCGCTTTCGCTGCTTTGAGGTACAATTATCTGGTCTCCGTCTAATACATAAGGATTTTTATCTTTTTCTCCCAAGAGGTAAAAACGCATGAGGTCAACGGGGATTCTCCTATTTGTTCTTGCCCTGTAAAGAATTATGTTTCTCATTGATGCATCATTATCCGGACCGCCGGCTTTTTCAATTACTTCGGAAACCCTGTCAACAGCAAAAGCTGAAACAATTGAAGTCCTTTGGACTGAACCTGATACAACAACTTTAAATTTTCTAATATCACTCAGGACTATAAATATTTCGTTTACTTTTAATTCTTGTTTAATTCTCCCTCTTATTTGATTGTAGGACTCTTCTAATGTCAGCCCTTTCAAATCTACCATTCCTATTCCGGGTATGATTAATTTACCTTCCGGATTAACTATAACCTCAAACTCCTGTGACTCAGCCATGATAATTGATATCAGGAATTTATCATTTGGACCTATTTCATATTCTGAGGGGTTAATTTCACGATCCAACAAGCCCTCTGTTTCTTTAGCAATTTTCATTGCGTTTTCAATACCCAGTGTATCTACTTCTTTTTTATCAGGATTAAAAAAGCGGTATTTAATTTGAGCTTCGGAGAGCTGATTTGACAGAATAAATATAAAAATAGGTAGAAGAATTAGCCTTAGCATAAACCAATTTCTTATTTTGGAAAAGTCAAAATTACGAAAATTAATATCAATCTTACATTTATAGTTCGTCATTAGTTCAATTACAAATTAAAAGAATCAACTTAATATGAAAGAAATATTATTAGATGCAAGTAGAAGTGCTGCTCTCAAAGCAGGCGAAGAACTAAGAAAAGGATTTGGCAGCCACTTTTCGATAAGCTCAAAAGAAGGGAGAAACAACCTTGTTACCGAATATGACCACCTTGCAGAATCAATTATAATAGAGCATTTAAAAAAGGCATTTCCTGAGAGTTCATTCCTTGCAGAAGAAAGCGGCGAAACCGGAAAAAGAAATGAGAATCAGAGCCTGAGATGGATAATTGATCCACTTGATGGAACCGTTAATTTTGCCCATTCGATACCTATTTTCTGCATAAGTATAGCTGCAGAATTGGATGGTATTATCCAAACTGGCATAATATACCAACCTGTTCTAAACGAAATGTATACTGCTATTCTTAACGGTGGGGCATACCTAAACCAAAAGCCGATAAAAACATCTGCGATGGATGAGTTGGACGCTTCATTTCTCGTTACCGGCTTTCCCTATAATGTCAATGAAAATCCGTGTAAAACAATTGATTTATTTGTTGATGTTGTTCAACGTGGGATACCAATTCGCAGGCTTGGTTCAGCTGCGATGGATCTTGCTTATGTTGCGTCAGGCAAGTTTGACGGATTCTGGGAGATTGACCTCAAACCATGGGATGTTGCCGCAGGAATTCTCCTTGTTCGTGAAGCCGGAGGAATGGTTACAAGATTTGATGGGGCAGAATACAAACTTGGCGACAGGACTATGCTCGCAACCAATGGTAAAATTCATCAGGAGGTATCCGGAATTTTAGATGATTGCTAATATTAATTATGAGTAAAATTAAATTATATAAAATGTCCGGCGCCGGTAATTTGTTTACTGTACTGGACGGTAGACAAGATGGCATATCTTCATTGAATTTCATAAGTTTAGCGCCATTGCTCTGCGACTCACAACTATTCGATGATAACCAAAAAAGCGAAGGTGTGCTTGTAATCAATCCTTCAGAATATAATCATTTTGATGTTGATTATTACAACCCGGATGGTTCTGATGGTATGATGTGTGGGAATGGTGGCAGGTGTGCTGTAAGATTTGCTTACTTAGCAGGCATGATTGATACCGGGCAGGAATTAAAATTCAAAATGTCTGGGAATATTTATATGGGCAAAATTATAGAAAATGCGATTACCATTCAGCTTCCCCCCCCAGTGAAACTAATTGAATCTCTTGAACTGGAAGTTGATGGGATAGCAATACCGGGTTCATTTGTTGATGTAAACTCTGACCATTATATAGTCAATTTTGTAAATTTAAATTCAAATGATATTGAATCATTCGATTTGAAAAATTTTTCAAAGCCACTCAGGCATCACATGTATTTTGGCATCAAAGGGGCAAATATTAATGTTTACAAGGTATTACCCAATAATAAATTGAGGTTGCGAACATTTGAACGCGGAGTGGAAGCTGAAACCGGGGCTTGCGGGACAGGTTCAGTTTCAACCGCATTATGTGCATATTTGAAAGGAGAAATCAAACTACCCGTTAGAATTATACCTCCAAGCAAAGAAGAAATTACTGTTCATATAATTGGAGAAATACCGGAGAATATTAAATACTTTGAGCTTACAGGGCCTGCAATAATTATAAATGAAAGAGAAATTGACTTAATGGAGTTAGCATGAATTACCAGGCAATCATAGATAAATCCGAATCAATATTTGGAAAACTTCAAAACTACAGACGCACTATTCACAAAAATCCGGAGCTTTCGTTTCGCGAGTTTGAGACATCAAAATTCATTCAGGCAAAGCTTGATGAACTTGGCATCTCATACGAAATTTTGGCAGAAACTGGAATTGTTGCAATGATTGGCAAGGGAGATAAATGCGTAGCTCTTCGTGCTGATATTGATGCACTCCCTGTTGTAGAAGAAACCGGGTATGATTTTGCTTCATCCAATAATGGAATAATGCACGCCTGCGGTCATGACATGCATACAACCATGTTGCTTGGCGCCGCTGAAATATTGAATAGCCATGAAGGTGAATTGCATGGCTGTGTGAAGCTGATTTTCCAACCCGGTGAAGAAAAACTTCCGGGTGGAGCAAGCGTGATGATAAAAGAAGGTGTGCTTAAAAATCCAAAACCTTTGGCAATATTCGGGCAGCATGTGTTCCCTGAGGCTGAAACAGGAACCATATCAATTGGCCCGGGATTCATTATGGCATCGGCCGACGAGATATACTGGACTCTTAAAGGTAAGGGC
Source organism: uncultured Hyphomicrobiales bacterium (assembly GCA_964454975.1). Taxonomy (GTDB): domain Bacteria; phylum Bacteroidota; class Ignavibacteria; order Kapaibacteriales; family UBA2268; genus CAYVVD01. Next base: position 142,193 of record CAYVVD010000005.1, read on the forward strand.
TCGCACGCTGCACAGCCTCAAATCGGAAATGACCCTATATTAGCAGCAGCTCACTTAATTCAATATTACCAAAGCATTATGGTTAAGAGGCGCGACCCTCTGATGCCTGGTGTTTTGTCAGTTACTTCTGTAAATGGTGGAAGCGCAACTAACATTTTCCCGGATGAAGTGGAAATGCGTGGCACTATGCGCTCTTTTGACCAGGCTTGGCGCGAAATGATGCACAACTTGATTCATAACCAGTCATCAGCATTGTGCTCGCTTTATGATGTGTTCTGCGAACTCATTATTGTAAAAGGCTACCCACCGTTATTTAATCACCCCGAAACGGTTACATTTACAATAAACACTGCAAAATCAATATTCGGAGAGGATTATACTTTTGATTTCATCCCAAAGATGTGGGCTGAGGATTTCTCCTATTATTCACAGGAAATTCCTGCTACATTTTGGTTTCTTGGCGTAAAGCCTGAAGGAATGACGGAAATGTATCCATTGCACAACTCAAAGTTTGCGCCGGATGAAAGCGCAATGATAAAAGGAACAGCACAACTTGCTGCTATTGCAATTGATTACCTTAAGAAGCATTAAGTATATCGCGGTGCACTTTTAAGTGTGAGGAGGGTAATTTCCGGTTTTATTCCAATCCTTATCGGAGGCCCGACAGTGCTTAGCCCCCTGTTTATATAAAGATGCTGGTCTTTGTATGTATAAGGTCCTGCCCACTGCTTATAAACAATCTGTGCAGGAGATATTTCAGTACCCCAAAAATCTATTCCTACCTGTCCGCCATGCGTATGACCGGAAAGCATCAAATCCACATTCATTTTTTTGCGTACAAATCTGTCCCAGTTTGTAGGATCATGGCTCAGGAGAATAGTAGGCCATTGAGGACTCAGATTTTCAGTTGCCTTTTTGAGGTCGCCATAATCCTGCCTGAGACTTATATTGTCTATACCGGCGAGTTGAAGTTTAGCTTGACCTTTTTCAATTGTTGTATTGGAATTATTCAATAGATTCAGTGGCAGATCATTCATAATTCCAAGTAGTTTTGAATGGCTTTCATCAGTCATGTAATGGTCGTGATTGCCCAGGCAGGCATAAACCCCCATATCTGCGCGTAATTTTGTCATTTCATCAATAATCGTATTTAATTCATCAGGATTATAATTCACAAAATCCCCGGTTATCACTAATATGTCAGGCTTTAAAGATTCTATTATTAATCTTGCCTCATTAAACGGTTCATAGCCCGGGAATGAACCTGCATGTATATCAGAAATCTGCACAATCTTTAAGCCATCGAATGAAGGATGCAAGTTGAGCAACGGAATAAAATGGCTGTGGACTTTAAAATTATATGTTGTCCTTGAGGCTCCATTTATATAAATCATAAATGGAGCAGCGGCGAGGCTCCAACCGGCATTAGCAAGGAATTTGCGCCTAGAATTTATTAATTCCTTCTTTACAGCATTCTTCCTCCCTGATGGGATATTTTTTAATACCATTCTTTTCAGGAATATAAAAATGCTCCCGAAGAGCAACACAAGTGCTATTAGTATTTTGGGTGTGTACCAGAAACCGATAAGCAGGTAAAGAAAATAGAGTAATCGGCTTTGTTCAGGGTTTCCAATCCGGTACCATGAAACGAATAAATAAACTGTAGCCATTACTATTGCAAAAATAAGAGGTATTCTGAACCACAACTTGTTAAGCGAGAACTTTTTTACATGGAGGCGCCATTTCTTAAGTACATAAAAATCAATAAGAAACAGCAGCACTCCTATCACAATTGAAAATATTACTAATCTTATCGGCCCCATACCGGGTTTTCTTCCTGTCTAAAATTATAACTAACGAATTTCGTTAAACGAGTGTGTATAAGATAAATTTTGAGGTTCAAATGGCAGCAACTCCGTCAAATATGGTAGCGCTTGGCACACAAGCCCCTGACTTTACAATTCCTGATACTGTTAGCGGCGAGTCATTCAGCCTGAATGACTTAAAGTCAGACAAAGCTACTGTAGTAATGTTTATTTGCAATCACTGCCCCTATGTTATCCACATTAACGATGGACTTGTAAAATTAACAAATGAATACTCATCAATGGGAGTGTCGTTCATTGCAATAAGCTCCAACGATATAATAAACTACCCTGAAGATTCCCCGGAAAAAATGAAACAAAATGCTGAAAGGTTGGGCTATAACTTTCCCTATTTATATGATGAGAGCCAGGAAGTTGCAAAGGCTTATAATGCCGCCTGTACACCTGATTTCTATATTTACGACAAAGATATGAAACTCGCCTACCGTGGGCAGTTCGACGATTCCCGACCGGGCAACGGCAAGCCAGTCACCGGGAAAGACGTAAGGGAAGCACTTGATAACATGTTGGCAGGAGAACCTGTAAGCAATAAGCAGATACCAAGCATCGGGTGCAATATTAAGTGGAAATAAAAAAAGGGGGCTTTGCCCCCTATAACTAAAGCTCTTTATGTGTGTCGTCGCAGTATGGCTTATGTTGGGTGCGTTTGCAACCGCACAAACGCAATGTTTTCTCCCTTTTTAATACCAACATTACCGGTTCAAAACCAACTTTTGTTTTGTGGGTTCCGTCGCAAAAGGGCTGTTTTTTTGAACCGCCACATGCACACCACCAATGCTCGCCAGGCTCCAATGTAACTTCGTAATATCCTTTTCTTGGCAATTCAGATTCCGGCATCATCCCTCCGGTTTTTAAATGAAAACATCTTTGTATTTGTACGAAGTGTAATAAAGCATATTTTATTACATCCTCTCCGGAGCTGTCACACCTAATATAGTCAACCCGTTCTTTATTACTTTTTGGGTTGCTTCTGCAAGTGCAAACCGCCCGTTCATCACTTCGTCAGACTCGCCGATTATTCGGCAGTTGTGGTAAAATACATGGAAAGCGCCTGCAAGCTCCCGCAGGTAATCGGCAAGTATATGAGGTTCATACTTCCTTCCAGCAACCCTGACCAATTCTTCAAAAATTATTAGCTTCTTGATAAGTGCAAATTCACTTTCATGTGTGAATGAAATTTTATTCAGTTCGATATTGGGTTCTATTCCTCTTTGTAGTGCCATATCAAATATTGAGCAGATACGCGCATGAGCATACTGCAGGTAGAACACCGGGTTCTTCTCGCTTTGCTCCCTTGCAAGCGTAAGGTCAAATTCCAGGTGCGTAGATGCTGCCCGCATTATCAGGAAGAACCGGACTACGTCCTCACCTACCTCGTCGAGTAAGTCGTCAAGTGTATAATTCTTACCTGTGCGTTTGGACATTTTTACCTGCTCGCCGCCCTCAGTTAGTGTCACAAACTGATGGATAAGAACTGCTACTTTGCTTTTGTCATACCCAAGAGCTTCTACACCGGCGAGTACATCCGGGACTGTCGCAATATGGTCGGAACCAAATACATCTATTATAAGCTCAAAGCCTCGCCTGAATTTTTCCCTGTGGTATGCAATGTCAGGCAAGCGATATGTAGGTTCACCTGTTGATTTTACAATAACCCTGTCATCTTCAAGACCCATTTCTGATAGTTTCAGCCAGACAGCCCCATCCTTCTCATAGGACATCCCCTTTTCTTTGAAGATACTCAGAATCTCTTCTATTTTTCCTTCACTATAAAGTGAATCTTCATTGTAGAATACATCCTGTTCAATTTTCAGGCGTTTCAATGTTTTTTCAATCTTTGCAAAACACCACTTCTCACCGAATATCCTGAATATATCAAGGTTTTCCTTTGTTGCTTCTTTAAGTGTATCGGAATGTTGCTCGTGTAATTGACCAGCGATTTCTTTTACATATTCGCCACGGTAGCCATCTTCAGGAAATTCAAAGGAATCATCAAAATATAGCTGTATATACCTTGCGTAAATTGAATTAGCAAGGTTGTTCATCTGGTTACCTGCATTGTTGAAATAGTATTCGCGTGTAACATTATGGCCCAACCATTCCAACAGGGTTGCAACAGTATCCCCGATAACTGCATTCCTGCCATGTCCGAGATGCAGCAATCCGGTGGGATTAACACTAACGTACTCAACATTGGTTTTTATACCGGCTCCAAGCTCCTGCCTGCCGATGTTTTCCCCTTTTTCGAGAATAGCTTTGAGGCATTTGCCGTAAAATGAATCTGAAAATTTAAAATTAATAAATCCCGCCCCGGCAATATTGATATCAATGATAATAAGCGAATCATATTCAAGCTTTGATATTATCTCAGTAGCAATTTCTCGTGGCTTTTTGCCGAGCTTGCCGGCAAGTTGCATTGCAATATTGGTAGAAAGGTCTCCATGCAGGGGATTTTTGGGAATTTCAAAGATAAGTTCGGCCTTTGGCGCATACATTTGCGCCAGTACTTTTTCAAAAATACCGGCCAGGTATTCTTTTTGCATTTTTGCTCCGCTTAGAAATTTACTTTTATTTCTTCGTAACCAACCTTAATCATGCTGTCATCACTATCCAGGCCAAAGAAATCGGCATCGCCCCAAAGCTTTTCAAGGCGGTAATATTCACGGGTTTCTTTTAGCATAATATGTACAACAACATCGAAGAAATCAAGTATAACCCAATCCCTGTGATCTAAACCTTCAATTTTCGGCTTGGATATTTCAGCAAAACGAACACGCTTTTCGATTTCATCGACTATTGCCTTCACCTGGACGTCGCTAGAACAGTCGCAAATGACGAAGAAGTCACATGGCGAGGTTTCAATTGATTTTAAATCGAGAATAAGGATATCGGAAGCGAGTTTGTCTGATGCGGTTTTTGCACAAAAATGCGCAAGTTCTACTGATGTTAGCGAGAAAGTGTTTTGCTCCAAATATACTCCTGAATTATTTTAAACCCTCTGCTAATATATGACTTAGAGTGAATTATTCAAAATTCACTTTCTAACATAATAACACTAAAAACAAAAAAAAGTTCCATAAGAGTCTTTTGTTTAGGGTCGGGAAAACAAACTCCTATGGAACCCGGGTCATGGAAAACATTTATTCGTTATTCTTTAAAAGGGCTTAACTCCTTATAATCGCTGCCAATTACGATAGTAGCTCTTAAAAATAGCATTGAGTCAATATCCGTTTCTACCATATCTTCGGACAGACCCATTACATAAGCTACTTTTTGTGATGAAAGTGTATCACCAAGCCTGTCAATGACAAATGAGTGTTCGGTTTTCTTCCTAAAGTTGCCAATTTCAACAACATCGAAACCTCTCGAACGCATAAAGTTTTTGGTTTTAGCCGCAAGTCCATTAACACCGCAAGCATTCATTATATTTACCTGGATTACACGTTCTACAGTCTGGGATGGTATATCCCTGTCAAGTTCCGGATCTACCCTATCAATAACAAACATCTGGAAAACGAATGATGAAAGCAGCAATACGAGAGCTATTGCCAGTAATCCAATAATTGTATAGTTTAACCACTTTAACATATTTATCCTTTAATTTCAAGTTATCTAATCAATTGGTGTGCCAAATGGACAGAAGCATAAGTGGTATAATCATCAACCCTTTAGGGCCGGACAAATTTGAAGTGATGATGAATGGAAGAATTGTATGGGACGAAAAGGGGATAATCCTGAATGTTAGCAATGATTCCATCTATAGTAATGGAACAAACATAATAATTCCGGGTTTAATTGACCTTCATACGCACCTGGTGCAATTCCCGGTAATAGGTATAGGAAAAGGTAAGCTTCTCCCCTGGCTTGAAAAATATATTTACCCGCAAGAGATAAAATTTAATGCTATGGATTATTCGAGTAAAATATCAAAGTTGTTTTTTGATGAATTAATTGCTAACGGTACCACAACTGCTTTTTTATTCACTGCCACTAACATTGAAACTGCGGATATAGCATTTGAATATGCCGGGAAAGCTGGAATCAGAGCATATATAGGCAATAGTTGGATGGATATGAATGCTCCAGGCGAGTTGTTATATCCTGTAGAATATTATAGAGACTCTGCTATTAAAATGATTGGAAAATGGCACGGGAAAAACGAGGGCAGATTGAATTATATCGTTTCACCTCGTTACGCCGGTTCTTGTTCGGAACCTTTGATGCAGTCTGCATCGTGTATTGCTGAACAACACGATTTAATGATCCAGACTCATTTAGCAGAAAATAAGGATGAGCTTGGATTGATTAAGAGTATATTTCCGAATCATAAAAATTATCTCGATGTATATTTCTCAAATGGATTAGTCGGAAGTAATACCATCTTTGCACATTGCCTCTACCTTGATGAATCAGAGCTGAAAATCCTCGCTGAATTAGGAGCCGGCGTTGCTCACTGCCCAACTTCAAACAGGTTTCTCGGAAGCGGAATAATGTCTGCAAAACATTACATTGAAATGGGGTTAAATATCGGAATGGGAACTGATATTGCGGGAGGATACTCACTCTCAGTCCTGAATGAAGCCAGGGAAGCAATTGAAAATTCAAAATATCTGAATCACTTCAGCAGAGGCAGTGAAAATGAGATCTCTGTTGAAAATGCATTCTACCTTTCGACACTTGGGGCTGCAAAAACAATAGGGTTAGATGATAAAATCGGTTCATTGGAAAGAACAAAGGAAGCAGATTTTGCAGTGTTTGATATTAATATTGAAGATTTGGAATCTATTCTAAAACCAGAAGATTTGCTTTCAATTCTATTATATAAGTATCCAGGGAAGGCGAAGAGTGTTTACAGCTGTGGCAAATTGATATATTCTCAATCTTCTTTGAAAAGGTGAACCTGCTTTTTAAGGGCGGCATAAAGTAATTTACGTGCTCTGAAAAGATGCGCTTTTACTGTGCCCAAAGGTAATCCAAGCTTTTCGGCAATTTCCTTGTAATCCATTTCAACTTCGTGCCTGAGACGGATAATTTCTTTATAATTATCAGGCAGGTTTTCAATTGCTTCGCTTATTGCAAGCTTCCGTTCTTCATACAGCACATTGATATCAGGAATATATTCCCTGTCTTCAATTTCATATTCCATTTCTTCATCAGAACTTGGCACCGGGTTATTGATTGAAATGGTCTGAAAACGCTTTTTACGAAGAAAATCAATGCAAGTATTAGATGTAATCCTATATATCCATGCAGAAAAGGAATAACCAAACTGGAATTTATCAATCGCTTTGTAAACCTTAATAAAGGCTTCCTGTACCAGATCCTGCACATCATCTTCGTTTTTAATCATTCTCCTGGTTAAAGTAGTAATCAGCATCCGGTATTTTTTTTCGAGCTGTGCAAAGTCATTCCTGTTCCCATCCAAAATAGAACGTACAATCTCATTGTCTTCATCCTTTGAACGGTTTTGCTCTGCTATGTCTTTTCCTGTAGGCATTGAAAACGATTAAACGCTGAATAGAAAGTGAAAATAATCAATTAATGGCAAACCAATACAAAAATAATTAATTATTGGAAACCAATTAAATTACTAATCGTAAATATAAGTTTATGTTGGTTGAGTAATTGGAAGTGTAATTACAAATTCAGTTCCCTGCCCCTTTTTGCTAAATAATTCGATTTCGCCATCATGGAGTATAATAATATGCTTAGCAATTGATAGGCCCAGCCCTGTACCACCGACTCTCCTGGATCGGGATTTGTCAACAATATAAAACCTCTCAAATATTCTTCTCTGGTCTTCTTCAGGTATTCCCAATCCGGTGTCTTTAATACTTATTCTTGCATATTCACCCATTCTATCAACGTTTATGGTAACACCTCCTATATCAGTATATTTAATTGCGTTGTCAATCAGGTTAATAAATACTTGCTCAAGCCTGAATTGGTCACCCTGAATTTTGGGGATTCCATTATTCACATTCAATTTTAAAGTTAGTTTTTTTTCAACAAGCTTTGGTATAAAAATTTTGCTGACATTATCGAATGTTTCTTTTAAATCAATATCAGTAAACATCAGTTTTGTTCCAGCGTGCTCCAGTTCCGATAATGTCAGTAGGTCCTGGACAATGTGAATCAACCTGTTTGTGTGCCTGACTATAATTTTCGAATAGTATTTATGTTGCTCATCAGTAAGTTCGTCAGCCAAAGTTTCTGCAAATCCTTTCAAAGCCGTAAGTGGTGTTCGTAATTCATGCGAGACATTAACAACAAAGTCTTTTTTGATTTCCTCCAGCTTTTTAATTTCTGTTACATCGTGAAGTAGCAAAACGATTTCATCTTTCGTTTCAATGAAATTAGAGCTAATAATGAAGAACTGTCCCGAAATTTGAATTTCACGGGAGACAGCTGATCTACGCTTGCTAATCTCTTTAAATATCTTCTTGAATTTTTTCTCTTTAATTATGTCGAGATAGTTAAGGCCTATAACATTATTTTGCTTGACTATTTTTTTGAATCCCTTGTTTGCATGCAGTACAATTCCTTCTTTTGATAATACAACAAGACCCTCCCTAATCGTAGTAAAGAGGCTTGTTAATTCTTCTTTCTGACTGGTTACTTTTAGAAACAGCTCTTTGAGTTTTTTCGTCATGAAATTAAAATTGTCAGAAAGGTCCTTTAATTCATCCCTGCTGGTAATTTTTACTTTTGTTTCAAAGTCTCCTTCAGCAACTCTCTTTGAAGCACTCGAAAGTTTATTAATTGGTGATGATATATTTCTGGAGAAAATTAATACCCCAATCAAAGACAAAAACACAACAATAAATGCTACTTCAAGTATCTCGAATCGCAATTCAAAAAGGAGTGTATTTATCTCAGACAGGAAATAACTGGAACGCGAAACCCCTGCGATATTGCCATCAATTTTAATTGGAATGGCAACATATAACATTTCATCTTTAACAGTTGTGGAATATCGGAGGGACTGGCCTGTTTTATCATTAAGCGCTTCTACTACTTCCGGCCTTTTCTTGTGGTTTTCCATTTTTTCAGGGTCGTTCTGAGAATCCGCAAGAACTACCCCTGATTTGTCAATTATCGTAATTCTTGTATGAATTTCCGATCCGATTTTTTTAACAGTTGAATCCAGCTCGTAAATCTTTTTTTGTTGAATCAGCTGCCTAATTTCAGGTTGTAATGTTAGATTTATGTTTTTTAAGTCGCGTGCAAAAAAATCGAGATAGTGAGTCCTGATGGTTTTAAATGAGAAATATAGAATCAAACCTGTGAGAACGATTATAATGATTAAATATCCTGCGAATATTTTTGTTGAAAGCAGGCGCATAGAGGCTTATTCCTCTATTTTATATCCTACACCGCGGATATTCTTAATGTAAGCTCCTGCACTTCCAAGTTTCTCTCTCATGTTTTTTATATGCACGTCCACAGTCCTATCGAGAACGCCTTTGTCGTATGCGCCAAGGAAATCAAGAATCTGGTCTCGCGCATAAACCCAGCCTTTTCTTTCTGCCAGGAGTTTCAAAATCCTAAATTCGGTTGATGTCAGGTCTACTTTCTGACTGTCAACATGCGTTTCGTATTTTTGGAGGTCAATTTCCAGCAAATCACCAACTTTAATTTTTTGAGATTTAAGCCCGGAATCATTCCTGCGCAATACTGCTTTTACCCTGGCAACCAATTCCCTTGGGGAAAATGGTTTGGTAATATAATCATCTGCACCAAGTTCAAGACCTAGAATTTTCTCCATCTCATCGCTGCGCGCAGTAAGCATAATAACAGGAATCGAGGAAAACTTATCTTCTTTTTTCATGTATTTGCATACTTCAAATCCGTCAGAATCCGGCAGCATCAGGTCAAGGACAACCAAATCCGGTTCATTTGTTTTAAGAAATTTGAAGAAACTGTCGCCATCTTCAAATTGCCTGGTTTTAAAACCTGCTTTCTGAAGGTGCAGAGCAACAAGCTCAAGGATATCCGGCTCATCATCAACAACAGCTACTAATTTTGAACTGTTTTTTTTCAAGGGTGGTATGCTCTCAGCATTTTCACGGTTTCTTTCCTTCATAGCGTACCTGTGGATTATGAATCTACTTTATTGTTTTAATCCAGTTTGCAATGTAAATAATTACTTCCAAATCTACATTAGAGGCTTCGTTATATTCTTCGGGCTTTGAAATGCCATACCCGGGTATAAATAAGTGATTTAATTTTTCAAACATGTTAAATTCAAAATTATTCTTGCCAGAAAGGCTTTCTTTAAGAATATGGTAGTCTTCCGTTGTTACCTGGTAATCTCTCATCCCTTGTAAGATCAATACAGGGCGTGACATTCTCTTAAAGCTGCCAGGAATATCATACTCCAGCATTTCTGTCCAGTAATTTGCCGGAATATTTAAGGGTAAAGAATCTGCGGGAGAGTTTTTATTAAATTCCGACCCTCGCAAATACTCCAGCTTTTTATTCATATCGTCCAGTTCATTTTTCTCATCTTCAGTTAATATACCATCCAGGTTTAAAATATAAGTGTACTGCGATTCTATCAATTTATCCAATGTTCTGGCTGAAGTTGCAAGGCCAATATACCCTTTCGAAATTTTATCCAATTCAGCTATCAGGGGTAGCGACATTGCCCCGAGACTATGACCAAGAATAAAAATGCTGTTTTTATTGACCTTATTCTGTTTTGAAAGAAATTTTGCAGCTTCTACAGCATCCTGGATTGTTTCATTATACAGCGTAGTTTCAATATCGCCTTCAGCAAATTCATCGTTATATTCGTATGTGCGTTTATCATAGCGCAATACAACGACGCCTCTTGTAGCAAGCCCCCATGCAATATCCCTGAAAGGTTTATTGGAACCGACCGTTTCATCCATGTCGTGCGGGCCGCTGCCATGCACCAGTACTACTGCAGGAAAAGGGCCTTTGCCGGAAGGAATGCATAATTTCCCCTGAAGCTCCCACTCCTCTAATCCAAATTTAATATCAATTTCATCAAAGTCATTTCGGTTTGTATAATCAGGTTCTTTAAATTCACTTGCCGATGCCAGAGAAAAAAAGAATCCGGCAATTTTGTGGGACGTATCAATAGTTATTCTTGCATTCAGATTTCCTCGCCTGAACTGAAGCAAATTATCAGTCTTAGTCATTCCCTGGTAGGGATTGATAGTTGTCGTTTTAATGCGGCTGAAATCACCATATTGGTCGAGTATGCCTTCCCAGATTTGTTCGATCTGCTCTTCACTTATCTTAGATTGAACAATTTTATCACACATTTCCCATGCTTCTTCGTAATTATGTCTTTTGAGATTCTCAATAAAATTTCGTGCGATATTTAATTCTACACTTTGTTCATGCTCATTAATAGCAAGCAGAAAGTTACCTGATGCCAGAAGGAACACAAAAACTAATTTAGATATCGAGGTTTTTAACATATTGGGCATTTTTCTCAATAAATTCCCTTCGGGGCTCTACTTTGTCGCCCATCAGAGTCTGGAAAATCTTTGTTGCCTGGGTTGCGTCTTCCATAGTAACTTTAAGCAAAGTTCTGGTTTCGGGATTCATAGTAGTTTCCCAAAGCTGATCAGGATTCATTTCACCCAAACCTTTGAACCTTGAAATCGTTATACCGTCTATCAAAGATTTGCCATCATCTGTTACTTTTGCAGTACTGGAAGTTTTTCCAATTTCTTTGCGGATTCTTTCGATAATTTCTTCTCTTTCCTGCTCGTTATAAGCATAATATTCCTGCTTTCCTTTTTTTAGCTTATAAAGCGGAGGTTGAGCAATGAAAAGTTTACCGTTTAGGATTAAATCGCGCAGATATGCAAAGAAAAGCGTCAGGAGCAAAGTCCTGATATGAGAGCCGTCTATATCGGCATCTGCCATAAGGATAATTTTGCCATATCTTGCTTTTTCCTGGTCAAAGTCTTCGTCAAATCCGGCACCGATTGCTGTAAATATTGCCCTTATCTCGTCATTTTCAAGGATTTTGGTTAAACGTGCTTTCTGAACATTTAATATTTTACCTTTTAAGGGTAGGATAGCCTGGAAGCGCCTGTCCCTGCCCTGCTTGGCAGAGCCACCTGCAGAGTCGCCCTCGACGATGAATAATTCACAATCTTCAGGAGTACGGAGAGAACAGTCTGCCAGCTTTCCTGGTAAAGTCGAAGATTCGAGTACATTTTTTCTTCGGACCAGCTCGCGGGATTTCCTGGCTGCAATCCTTGCTTCTGCGGCAAGTGTTGCTTTTTCAATTATTCTCTTTGCTTCAGATGGATTTGAATCAAGATAGATAGCAAGTTTCTCATTGAGTATTGTTCGAACAACACCTTCAACTTCACCATTCCCGAGCTTTGTTTTTGTCTGCCCCTCAAATTGAGGTTCTGCAACTTTAATAGAAATTATTGCTGTTAATCCTTCCCGGAAGTCATCTCCTGTGAGCTGCACTTTGTTGTTTTTATTTCCACCTTTTCCGTTACTTGATGCGTAATGATTTAAAGTTCTTGTTAATGCAGACCTGAAACCGGAAACATGTGTTCCACCCTCAACTGTATTTATATTATTAACATAGGAAAGGACATTTTCGCTGTAGCCAGTGTTATACTGAAAGCAAATATCAACCTGTGTTTCGGCTTCATTATCAGCACTTCCGGCACCTGAAATCATAACAGGTTTGGTAAAGGAAGTTGTATCTTCATCAACATAATTTACAAAATCAATAAGTCCGCCTTCAAAATGGTATTCCTCCCGGAAGCCTTCTATCTTGTCTATCAGTTCAATTTTTACTTCTGGATTTAGAAAAGCAAGTTCTCGAAGCCTGTCGGATGTTTTGGAAAACCTGAACTTAGTTGTTTTAAATATGCCAGTGTCAGGCCAGAATCTTACAAGTGTGCCTGTTTCATTAGTTTCTCCAATAGTTTCAACAACTGAAACAGGTTTACCAATTTTATACTCTTGTCTATAAATTTTTCCGTCACGCTTTATAATTACTTCTGCTTTTTCCGATAATGCATTTACACAAGAAACGCCGACACCATGAAGACCGCCGGAAACTTTATATGAACTTTTGTCAAACTTGCCACCGGCATGAAGTGTGCACATAACAACTTCGAGCGTAGAAATTTTCTTAACAGGATGCGGACCTGTAGGGATTCCACGTCCATCGTCCTCTACCGAGCAGGATCCGTCTTCATGCAAAGTTACAACAATGTTATTACAATAACCACCAAGAGCTTCATCAATTGAGTTATCAACTACCTCGTTGATTAGGTGGTGAAGTCCTCTTTCTCCAACATCACCTATGAACATAGCAGGACGTTTGCGGACGGCTTCAAGGCCTTCCAAAATTTTTATACTTTCCTCGCTGTAAGAATGAGGTGTGTTGTTTAGCTTAGATTCTTCCATTAATTATGCTGCTTAGAAAATTCAATAAGAGTTTAAATACCAATAACAAATTTACACATTTTTCACCTAACTATCACTTCTGAAATGACATCTTTACCAAGGTATTCATTTAACCTCGAAACAATGGTTTCACGCCTCAGTAGAACTTCTGCTCTCCATGCAGATGAGGATGCTTCAATGAACAATTTTCCATTTGAAAATTTGTGTATTTTTAGGTTTTTAGAGAATGAATTGCCTAAAGAATGTTTCAAGGCTTTCAAAATCTCGACAATAAGCAATTCCTTTCCGAGTGTTTTATCAGAAGAAATAGTTTTTAATAAATCTCCTATTTTCTCGGGTTCCCTTTTTAGATTCATGATTTTACAGCACCATTCTCAATTTTAATAAAATTGGTTCCATTTTTTTTTGCATTATAACCCTCTAAAACTGATGTATTTGTAAGAGTAATTACCGTTTGTACTTTTTTATGGGTGATTAATTCCAAAACTTTGTTCTTCCTTTCATCATCTAATTCCGAAAAAATATCATCCAGAAGCACAATTGGAGTTTCTTTTCTTGATTCTGCAAGGTAATCCAGTTCGGCAAATTTTAAACTTATAAGCAATGACTTATGCTGTCCCTGTGATGCATTGTCCCTTGCAACTCCTCCATTTATTTTAATAATGAATTCATCTTTCTGAGGGCCAAATTGAGTTGTACCTCTCTCATATTCCTTCTCTTTAACGCTCAGAAATGATTCAGTAATCATATCTTTAACGGAATCACGGCCCTGAATTTTTCCGGAATCAACAGAATCAGGTTGATAAACCAGCCCTGTTTCTTCATAATCCGAGCTGACAATTGAATAGTAGTCTCTGAAGATGCTATCAAATTTTCCGGTAAATTCATGCCTTCTGAAAACAATCTCAGCACCGGTTGAAATTAACTTCTCAGTCCATTGGTGCAAAACCGAATAATCAAAATACCTGTCCCTTAATGACTGATTAAGCAAAGCATTACGCTGCTTGAGGCATTTGCGATAACTCAGCAATTCCTCAAGGTACCTTTTACTGCTTTGTGCAAGGAGCTTATCTATAAAAGAACGTCTTTCTGCCGGGGGGCCGAATGTAATCGGTTTAAAATCAGGTGAAAGAAGAACCAGAGGCATTTCCCCGATTAATTCCTTTGGCAGTAAATTGTCTCCGTAATTATTTTTTATTTGCTTCCTGTTTCCGGGTTTATATTCAACAGTAACGCTGTATCCAGTACCTAAATCTGTTTTAGCCTGTACTAATATCTTGTAAAAATCTGCATCGTATTTTACCAGGTTCTGGTCGGAAACCGGCAGGAAACTTTTGCTGAACCCACCGATAGATATTGCTTCAATTATACTGGTCTTTCCTGCACCATTCCTGCCGTAGATTACGTTCAACCCAGCGGTAAAATCCAGGTTAGTCTTTTCGTGATTACGTAAATTGTTAATTAATATATTTTGCAGCAGCATTCAATTTAAGAGAGCCTGACCGGCATAATAAGCATTAACAATTCATCACCTGTTTCATTTGGTTTTATTAGCGCCGGGCGATTAGGTTCGGAAAAAGTAAAGAAAACCTGGTTATCCTTAGTTTCTTCAGGACTTACATTTTGTATTGATTCTTCAAGGTACTTAAAATTAAAACCAATTTCCAGTTTCTGGCCGTTGTAATCACAGTTTATTTCTTCATTTGCCTGGGTGCCGCTTTCTTCATCTTGGCCTTTGACAACCATTTTGTTATTGTCTAATTCAAGACGTATTTGTTTGGATATGTTACTGGTGAAAATCGACACTCTTTTTATCGAAGAAAGTACCTGGCTGCGGTCAACTATGGCAACAAGTTCGTTATTTGAAGGTATTACCGATTCATAAGGAGGGAATTTCTCGTCAATAATCCTTGTAATGAATATTGTACTGCTACCAATGTCAAACCTGGTATGTGTTATTTTTCCAGAAGATTCAATTACAGACATTACGACATCACTGTCAACCTTTTTAAGCTGGTCAACAGCACGTGCTGGTAATATCAGGTCAAGATTATCAGGGAAATTAGCTTTTTCATTTCTTACCACTGCTTTTACAAGCCTGTAACTATCAGTTGCTACTGCATTTACGTAATCTTTCCTGAACTGGAAAAATACACCGGTCATCGCAGGACGGAATTCATCAGTAGAAACAGCCGTTACAGTTTTCTCTGCAAGCCTTATTACGTCGTCTTTATGCAGGAATGCTGCGCGTTCCCCTTTTACAACAGTAGGATCTGTATCATCAAGCACAGGTTTTTCGGATTCGAATAGCTCCGGTAAATCCAGGTATTCATTAGGATTAAGACCTTTCATATTATATTTACCGGAGGACGTATTCATACTTATTGAATAATTATCTACGTCAGTTGTAAAATTCAGTTCGCCAGTATGACCCAGTGCTTTAACAATATCGCTTAGTTTTCTTCCCGGGACAAGTACAGAACCATTTTCAGAACCTGATACACCGAGTGTACTCATAATTGTTATGTCTTGGTCTGTGGCAATTATATTAAGATTATTGCCATCAAGAGTAAATTTCAGATGTTCAAGTACAGGCAATGTAGACTTAGGTGGAATAGCAGGGAGTGTCTTCTGCAATGCTTTCTGAAATTCTGAAAGCGAAACTGAAAATTTCATCTTTGATACCTGCAACTAATGAATAAAGCAAACAATTTGTTAATTTTATGATTTGCGTTCCGCAAAATAGATTGTAAGTATTTTTTAACAAAATTTAATTTAAATTAATTTTTCCACATTTTAAATCATGCTGACCCGATACGGAACTGATAACATATTGATTCTTATTTCGATAGGAATCCTTTTTGTCCTGATTGCCTATCTTATTGATATTCTTTGGAGTTCCATCGTTTTATATTCTACCGGAGGACTCCTTATTTTATTCACTCTATGGTTTTTCCGTGATCCATGCAGGAATGTACCTGCTGAAATTGAGGATGACGATTCGATAATATTAGCGCCTGCAGATGGTACGATTGTAGAAATTGTAGAAGAGGAAGAACCTGTATATTTAAGGGCAAATTCAAAGAGAATAAGTGTTTTCTTGTCTCCTCTTGATGTACATGTGAACAGGTCTCCTGTTTCTGGAAGAGTAGATTATTTCGATTACTACCCCGGAAAATACCTTGCAGCTTATCATCCTAAATCATCAGAACTAAACGAGCATACGAAAATTGGAGTAAACAACAGGTATGCTAAAGTGTTTTTCAAGCAAATCGTCGGTGTACTTGCCAGGAGAATTGTTTGCGAACTTAATTCTGGACAAATAATCAAAGCGGGTGATAAAATCGGCATGATGAAATTCGGTTCAAGAATGGATATTGCAGTACCTGATGACAGCGAAATACTTGTACACAAGGGGCAAAGGGTTGTTGCAGGAATTACATATTTATGCAGATTAAAACAGAACGGGAATGCACTGCTTTAAAATAATTAATTAGGAGATCGTAGGTTTGATAACGGATTAATATGGGAAAGCGAATAACAAAATCAATCGTACCAAACCTTTTAACACTTGCAAACCTGTTTTCAGGTTTTACAGCGATTATACACATATCCGATGGAATGATAGAACGTGCTGCGCTGTTTATTCTATTAGCTGCAATATTTGATTTGTTGGACGGTATGGTTGCCCGTATTCTAAATGCAACATCTGAGATAGGGGTTGAGCTGGACTCTCTCAGTGATGCTGTTTCCTTTGGTGTCGCACCGGCATATATGCTTTATAGTGCATTCTTCTACCAATTTGGAGAGAATGGAATCTTTTATGCTGCAATGCCGGCGCTTGCCGGTATAACAAGGCTGGCAAGATTTAATGTAACTTCTTCTGCCCTCAACGATAAGAGATATTTTATAGGCCTGCCAATACCATCCGCTGCGTTGACAATTATTTCGTATGTAGTATTTGTGAAAGACAAGAATTATGTCCATGATGGCTACACTGATTATATTGTATTCGGGCTTACTATTCTGGTTTCCTTCGCTATGATTTCCACAGTAAAATATGATAGCATACCAAAGCCACAGTGGCAAGTAATAAAGCAGAAACCAATTTTCATGGCATATTTATTTATTTCCGTTTTACTTGTTGTTTTTTCGAGTGGTGTGGCTATATTTCCAGTAATGATGATTTATATTTTATTTTATCTTATTAAGCACTACATTGTGTGGATTCTTTCGTTCAGAAATCCTGAAGATGATATTGACGAATCCGCTGAGTCGGAAAAAACAGGTTTTGATATTTAATTGGTGATAAAATGAACTACAAAGCAAGCATAAAAATCACTCTCAGAGCCGGTATTCTCGATGTACAGGGAAAAACAGTCGAGCATGCCCTTCATTCGATTGAATTCCCGATGATAGACAACGTCCGTATTGGCAAATATGTAGAATTAAACGTTGATGCTGATTCGGGCGTCCAAGCTAAAGAGATTGTCTCAGATGCATGCAATAAACTGATTGCAAATCCTATTGTCGAAGATTTTGTGATTGAAATTGAGGAAACCAAGCAGGTGATGAGTTGAAATTCGGAATTATAGTTTTCCCGGGTTCGAATTGCGACCATGATGCGTATCATGCTGTCGGCGTAAATGCCGGAGCTGAAGTAGAATACATCTGGCACAAGGAAACTCAACTGCCCTCAAATATTGATTGCATTATCTTGCCGGGTGGTTTTGCACACGGCGATTATTTGCGCTGCGGCGCAGTTGCAAGGTTTTCATCGGTAATGAATGAAGTAATTAGATTTGCAAACAAGGGCGGTTATGTTATTGGAATCTGCAACGGATTTCAGGTTTTAACTGAAGCGCAATTACTTCCGGGTGCCTTGCTTAGAAACAGCTCTTTACATTTTATTTGTAAGGAT
The DNA here is from genome assembly GCA_964454975.1 of uncultured Hyphomicrobiales bacterium. GTDB lineage: Bacteria > Bacteroidota > Ignavibacteria > Kapaibacteriales > UBA2268 > CAYVVD01. Next base: position 160,427 of record CAYVVD010000005.1, read on the forward strand.
GTTTACTTAAAAACTGAAAATACAGAATCAGCCTTTACTTCAAAAATTAATGGGCATATTCTCAGGTTTCCAATTGCTCATGGTGAAGGTAATTATTTTGCTGAAAAAGATACAATTGAAGAACTCGAAGCCAATTCGCAGGTGGCATTCAGGTACTGCACATCTGGGGGCGAAATTAATGAAGTTGTCAACCCAAACGGCTCGATTAACAACATTGCGGGAATATTAAATAAAAACAAAAACGTACTCGGGCTTATGCCCCACCCTGAACGTTACTCAGACAATCTACTAGGCTGTGATGACGGCCGTACAATTTTTGATTCTATTATTAGTACCTTCTCTTGAGGAGTAAAATATGTTTGCATTTCAGATATTTGGCCTTGGATTGCCGGAATTACTTTTGATTGTGGCAATAATCGCACTGTTTTTTGGTGGAAAAAAAATTCCTGAATTAATGAAAGGACTTGGTTCGGGAATAAAAGAGTTCAAAAAAGCCACTAACGATGAATCAACATCAGAACCAAAGAAGAAAATAGAGGATAAGCAATAAGCCATGTTCGATGTTGGTGGTCCGGAATTACTTGTTATTCTGCTTGCAGTTGTAGTGCTGTTTGGGCCTAAAAAGCTGCCTGAACTTGCAAATATGTTTGGCAAGGGAGTAAGTAAAATCAGGAAAGCTCAGCAGGAATTCCAGAGTCAATTCAATAATATCAAGTCTGAAATGGATTCACAGGTTAGAAACATTGAACGTGATATTGAAAATGAAACTGAATTGAAACATGACCAGCAGTTTGTAGCTGATAAAGTGAAAGAAAAGATTTCGGGAACAAAGACTGAGAGCAAGGCCGAAGAATCTAATAAGCCAGATTAGAAGCCAGCCATTTCTCAACAACCGATACGCCTACACCCTTTCGTTTGCCGTAATCAGCTGCCTGATCCTTTAATATTTTCCCAACAGGGAAATACCTTGAATCGGGATGTGAGAAATACAATCCTGATACTGATGCAGCAGGTGTCATCATAAATGATTCCGTTAATCCCATCCCTGAATTTCCTTCAGGGTCAAGCAAATTGAAAATTGCCTGTTTTTCTGAATGGTCAGGCGATGCCGGATATCCCGGAGCGGGACGGATTCCGGTATACTTCTCTGCAAACATTTCTTCAACACTAATAACTTCGCTTTTTTGATACCCCCACAGCTCCTTCCTGACGACTTCATGCAGGTGTTCTGCAAATGCCTCTGCAAGGCGGTCGGCAAGAATTTTCACCATTATAGCGTTATAATCATCGTTTTCGGCTTTATATTTACCCGAAAGTTCTTCTGAGCCAATACCGGCAGTAACGGTAAAAGCCCCTATATAATCTGTAATACCACTTTCTTTTGGCGCTATATAATCTGCAAGAGCGAGATTTGGTGAGTCACCCTTTTTCTTTGTTTGCTGGCGCAAAGTGTGAAAACGGCTTATAACATTGCCATTCTCATCATAAATATCAATATCGTCATTAAAAGAATTTGCAGGAAATACACCCGCGATTCCATTAGCCTGCAATAGATTTCCAGCGATTATTTTATCCAGAAGCCGGTTCGCATCATCGAATAATTTCTTAGCCTCGCTACCTTTTTGAGAGTGTTTAAATATCGCCGGGTACTTACCTTTGATTTCCCAGGTGATAAAGAATTGCGTCCAGTCTATGTATTCCCTGAGCAAGGATAAGTCGTAATTAAAAAGATTAAATATTCCTGTCGACTTCGGTTTATGTATTAAATCCTTGTTCCATAAATATTTTGGCTTATTCTTCCGTGCTTCCCCTATGCTTACATATTGAGTTGAAGCATTACGTTTCATGTAATTATCCCTGATTTTAGCATACTCCTCTTTTATAGTTGCAGCAAATGAGCCGTTTTGTGAACTTCTCAGAAGTTGTGAAGAGACTGACACTGCCTTGCTTGCATCAAGTACATGAATCACAGGTTTATCAAACTCAGGTTCGATTTTCACTGCAGTGTGGGCTCGTGAAGTTGTTGCCCCCCCTATCAGAAGCGGAGTATCTAATTTAGCGCGTTTAAGCTCTTTTGCTACGTGTACCATTTCATCGAGTGAAGGAGTAATCAACCCGCTCAGGCCAATAATATCTACATCATTCTTCTTTGCTTCTTCAATAATTTTATCAGCGGGAACCATCACACCCAGGTCAATTACCTCATAATTATTGCAGGCAAGCACTACACCTACTATATTTTTGCCAATATCATGAACATCACCCTTAACTGTTGCAAGCAGTATTTTTCCTGCCGATTTTTTTTCCTGTTTGCTTTGTTCTTTCTCAATAAATGGAATCAGGTGGGCTACGGATTTTTTCATTACCCTTGCACTTTTCACTACCTGGGGAAGGAACATTTTACCGGAGCCGAACAGCTCACCGACAATATCCATTCCGGCCATGAGAGGCCCTTCGATTACATCAAGTGCATGAGCAGAAAGAAGACGGCACTCTTCTGTGTCCTCAATTATATGTTCAGTAATACCCTTTACAAGAGCGTGTTTTATCCTCTCTTCAACTGTTTGTTTGCGCCATTCCTCTTCGATGGCTTCCTGCTTTTCCCCCGGTTTCAGTTGTTCGGCAAAAGAAATGAGCCTTTCTGTAGCATCTTCCCTCCTGTTTAATAACACATCCTCAACCAATTCAAGAAGTTCTTTATTAATCTCCTCGTAAACTTCAAGTTGGCCTGGGTTAACTATTCCCATATCCATTCCGGCATTAACAGCATGGTAGAGGAAAGCTGAATGCATTGCCTCGCGAACAGGATTATTACCCCTAAAAGAGAAAGAAATGTTGCTCACACCGCCGCTGACCAGAACCCCGGGCAGGTTTTGTTTGATCCATCTCGTAGATTCAATGTATCTTACTGCATAATCATTATGCTCAATCATCCCTGTGCCTACTGTAAGAATATTCGGGTCAAAAATAATATCCTGCGGTTTAAATCCGGCCTTTTCCGTTAGCAAATGATAAGCACGAGCGCAAATTTCATTTTTTCTTTCGACAGTATCTGCCTGGCCTTCTTCATCAAAAGCCATCACAATAACTGCTGCACCATATCTCCTGATTTTCTTAGCTTTTTCAAGGAAATCCGCTTCTCCTTCTTTAAGCGAGATTGAATTTACTTATTTTCAATGCGTCTGTTTTCTTGAAAACGGTCGTACATCTTTTTTTCTTTATC
>CAYVVD010000006.1:0-1485 GCA_964454975.1 uncultured Hyphomicrobiales bacterium
CATAAGGATTATGAAGCCCCTTGATGCAATGAAATTTACGCTTGAAAGAATTCGCAAAGGACTGGATACAATATCAGTAACCGGAAATGTACTCAGGGACTACCTTACTGACTTGTTCCCGATACTAGAATTGGGCACAAGCGCGAGGATGTTATCAATAGTTCCGCTCCTGAATGGCGGCGGGCTTTTTGAAACAGGCGCCGGAGGCTCAGCACCCAAGCACGTACAGCAGATGCTCAAAGAAGGGCACTTGCGATGGGATTCATTGGGCGAGTATTGTGCTCTTGTTCCATCGCTCGAGCTTGCTGTAGAGAAAACAGGTAATCAGAAGTTGGCTGTGCTTGCTGAAACTCTGGACCAGGCAATAGGTAAGTACCTGGAAAATGGCAGGTATCCATCTCGCAAAGTGAATGAAATTGACAACCGCGGCAGTTCGTATTATTTGGCTTTGTATTGGGCACAGGCTCTGTCTGCACAGGAAAAAGATAAAGAATTAAAAGCACGTTTTTCGGATGTAGCTCAAAAGCTCGAAATGAACGAAACAAAAATCAACGAAGAAATGCTTGCTGTGCAGGGAAGTCCGGTTGATTTGGGTGGATATTACATGCCCGATGATGAAAAGGCTAACAAAGTGATGCGCCCAAGCATAACATTAAACGCGATAATTGATGCGCTTTGATAAAATTGTAAATAATTATATATTAAGGACGGGTACCAAGCCCGTCCTTACTGTTGAATTCTGAGTATTTAAACTTACCCTAACCTGAAATTCTCTATGCTTTTTAAGACGTTCTCCTTGTATGTTCTACCGATAGGGAGTTCATAGTTTTTGAATTTAATATAGCTTCCGTTAATACTTTCAATCTTTGAAACATTTATAATGTAGGATTTGTGAACGCTCAGGTTATAGGAGAATAAGCTAATATTAAAGACAATATAGCTTTCTTGCACTTTGGTGATAAAATACTCGATTCTCTCTATGCAGTTGTAATTGAATGGTCAAATCCAAACATGGATTTTATGTTTTCAAATAAAGTGACAGTTTTCTTTCAAGCTGAAGACAAATCCATTGGAACAGCAGAATGTACTGAAGAATTCGATGTAACTGCGAAAGTACCTTATGAAGGCGATCCCGACCTCCTCGAAGAAGGCACACTCCCAGAAGGCAAAACCATGCAAACAATAGCTCTTCACCTGACCAATATGAATGTGTACGAGGAGCCGATCCATAGTCTCTCCCAATCCTGCCATTGAATCTATTGAATTAACTTTAGGTGAGGATATGGCAAGTGGAATAAATTACGTTGAAATTTACAATATTTCAGGAGCTTTATTGAAATCAGTTGAAATGGAGAGTGCCTATAGCACGATTAATATTAGTGAATTTGCTTCAGGAAAGTATATCCTTGTGATTAACTCTGAAAGTAGAATTATTGCTAAGCAACTTGTTATTTCAAGATAAGTTATTGATAAAAAAAAGGCGGC
>CAYVVD010000006.1:1495-29142 GCA_964454975.1 uncultured Hyphomicrobiales bacterium
CGGCCTTGTTCTATAATACCCCTGGAACAATACCTCCCTTTAGTCCCGGGCCGCCTTTTATTATTTTCCTGCAATCAGATCAAGCGCCCTTTGGGCAATTTTGCCCAGTGAATCCGTTATTATCTCATTGTCCGAATAAACAGAAATCTGTGATTTATCTTCAACGAGCTTCTCAATTCTTTCCCTTGCCATTCTGAACTTGAGCTCTCCTGAGATAGAACATAGGAGGGCTTTTGTCTGAGGTTCTTCTTCGGTAGAGAATGCTTTTAGAATGTGTCCTTTGTATTCAGTCAGATGTTGAGGATAGCTTTGTGAAAGTTTTAAAATTCCCCACCATGCACCTGTGCGGAGCGGAGGATGGTCCAGGTAGTTTGTTTCATGTGCAGGGGTTTCATAAACGTATGAAAAAAATATTCCTGCAAATTTGATGGTATGCTTTTCAGAGATACTAATAATTGTTGCAAGAGATTCAGGGATTCCCCAGGGAATATTACCCGATTCCTCGCTTGTCATCCAAATCATCCTTCGGATAAGGTCATCATATTTTTCTTCGTTTTGATCAAGCAGCCAATTCGCAAAGATTCCGAAACTCTCAATAGCTCGCCATTTTATCATTGCCTCCCGGTGTAGCAATAACTTAAACAGCACCTGCTGTGTTTTGTGGCCTTGCCCCTCGATAATTTCTTGAATTCCTTCTTGCCAGGATCCGGATTTTAGAATAGTAATAATTTTTTCTTTGAGAGAACGTGTGCTGAATTTTGTTGTCATGCTTCGTTTTTTAATATAATTTAACACAATGGCAAGAAAGAGAAAAAGTTTAGAGTTAAAAATTGAATCAATTGGGACTGGTGGTGTTTCGGTAGCTCGTGAAAATGGAGTTGTATATTTCGTTAAGGGCGGTGTGCCGGGTGATATCGTTGTTGCTGATGAACTACGCAGAAAGAAGAGTTACCGTGAAGCAATTGTAAACAAAATATTAGTAAGCTCGGAAGACAGAGTAGAGCCACCATGCCGGTTTTTCAGCGATTGCGGGGGGTGCACATGGCAGCATCTGGACTATAATAAGCAATTATATTGGAAGAAGCAGAATGTAATTGATTCATTTGAGCGGCTTGGCGGGTTTAATGATCCAAACGTGTCAGACACACTTCCTTCACCAAAACAATACCATTACCGAAATAAAATGGAATTTACATTCAACTCTTCCCGTTGGCTTACACAAAGAGAAATTGAGAGCGGGGAAAATTTCGAGGACAGGAATTTTGCGCTTGGGTTACATGCACCAGGCCGATTCGATAAAGCAATTGACATTGATAATTGCCTTTTACAGAGCGAGGAAGCAAACAGTTTACTTAATCCAATCAGGGATAAAGCGATTGAATTAGGAGTTAGCGCTTATAATCCAAGGAAACATGAGGGATTTCTTCGAAATCTGATAATTCGCTCTAACAAAAATGGCAACCTTATGGTTGGTCTGCTTACTAACTCTGATAGAAATGAAAACGAAAGGAAGTATATAAGTTGGTTTAGAGAAAATTTTTCTAAAGAATTTTTATTCATAAAGACACAATTCCATGCAATTAATGAAACAAAATCACCTGTCGCAATTGGAGAAATTCAGTTTATTAATGGATATGAGTACCTTGAAGAAGATATTTTGGGAGTGAAATTTAGAATTTCACCTTTTTCATTTTTTCAGACAAATTCATTTCAACTTGATAAATTCATTGGGAATATTGTTGACTATGCGGGCTTGAAAAACGATGATACTGTTTGGGATCTCTATTGCGGTGCAGGTTCGATTACACTGCCGGCAGCAAAAAAATGCAGCAGAATCTATGGAATTGAATTGAATGAAGGTGCAATTCTGGATGCTAAAACTAATGCTCATGCAAATGGTATTCAAAACGCAGATTTTTTTGCTCATGACCTTCACTCTAAAGAATCTGCAATACTATTAGAATCTATTCCAACCCCTGATGTTATTATAATTGATCCTCCACGTGCCGGAATGCACAAGAACCTGGTAGATTTAATACTTCAGTCAGATGCAAAGCGAATTGTTTATGTAAGTTGCAACCCTGCTACTCAGGCACGGGATTGCGCTATCATGAAAGAGCAATATGATATCAAAGAAATTCTGCCAGTTGATATGTTCCCACATACATTTCATATTGAATCAATTGCAATGTTGGAGAGAAAATGAAGATTCCGGAAAATATAGCCGGGCTTGAATATAATATCTCAGAGATATTTTATTCCATCCAGGGGGAAGGTACAGGAGCAGGGCTGCCATGCACATTTATCCGCTTGCAGGGATGCATGCTGCGCTGTACTTGGTGCGACACTCCCTACGCGCTTGATATTAAAGAAAAAGCATTTGTAATAAGCGCTGAAGATATTATAAGGGAGATTGAGAAAAATAATTGCAAACTACTTTGTTTTACAGGTGGCGAACCGCTTTTCCAGGAAAATGTATATCCCTTGATTCATTACTTATTAGACCTTGATTACACTGTAACAGTGGAAACCAGCGGTAATATTTACCTCGATAAACTCGACATGCGGGCCATAAAAATACTTGATTTAAAATGCCCAGGCTCAGGGATGAGCAAAAGCAATGATTACAGGAATATTGAACTGCTTTCTAAAGATGATGAAGTAAAGTTTGTCGTAAAAGACAGGGTAGATTTTGATTGGGCTTTAAAAGTTATAAATAAATATAAAATCGATTCGAAATGCGGGGCAATAATCATATCACCGGTGTTCGAAAAACTAAACTACAAGGAGCTTGCGGAATGGATACTTAACTCCAAAATTCAGCTAAGGCTGCAATTACAAATCCATAAATATATATGGGGCCCCCAGGTAAGAGGAGTATGAAGTACTACCGGATGATTACAGTTATTCTTTACGAGATTTATTCCACTTCGGAAGTGGAGTACGTCTTAAATCTAATACAACTGAAATATTTGAAATATCAAGGTTATTTCAAAAACAACAAATTAAACTAATTGTATAATGAAATTTATTTCTGCCAAAGGCTGTCTGTGAAATAATGCTTGCAGTCATAAAAATTATCAGTAATTCTAAACCCTGAATCTTGGGCAAGCTTTTCGATTTGAGTTATTGTGTACTTCTGAGAAACTTCCACAAATACAGGTTCAGCATACTCAAAATGAAATGTTTTACTTAGTTTTTCTATAAATACTTCCTGCTTTTTTTTGCTGATGATATAGCTTTTAGCTTCACCGTTTTCAGGATTGTACAAAGGGTAGTGATCGAATCGGTCTATGTCAAAGTTACCACCAAGCTCTCTGTTAATCCTTTCGAGGAGATTAAGATTAAAAGCCCTGGTGATACCATATTTATCATCATATGCTTCTTTTATGATATAAGGATCTTTTATAAGGTCGAATCCAATAAGCAGGTAATCAGCATCATTTAAATTATCATTAATATTACTTAGAAATTTAACAGCGGAATCAAGGCTGAAATTGCCAATGTTTGAACCAAGGAATAGCACAAAATTCCTGCCGTTAATGTCTGTCTTGAGGTTGGCAAGAGCTTTAAAATACTCCATATTCATTGGCTCAATAGTAATCCCATTTAATTTTCCGTTAATATTATCCTTGAGAGAATCAATAGCTTCTATCGAAATATCAATCGGAATATATTTAAATTTCTGACCATTACTATTAAAAGCCTTTAAAAGCTCAATAGTTTTAAAACCGTCGCCCGCGCCAAATTCAACCAGGTTGATGTGTTCCATTCCATTTGAAGCGATTTCCAACATTTCCCGGGAACTACTCCTCAATATCTCAAATTCACAGTCAGTCAGATAATATTCAGGCATCTGCATAATCATTTGAAATAAGCGGCTGCCCTTTTCATTATAGAAGTATTTTGATGGCAGGTATTTAGGATACGAGCTTAATCCTTTATCTACATCTAAAGCAAATTCATTATTTTTTTCCATTATAAGTCGTTTTCCGCTAACCTGATACCACTTATTAACCAGCGTTTTTCAGGGTGGAAAAAATTCCTGTATGTGTGCCTGATATGTGAAATTGGTGTTGCAAATGAGCCACCGCGAAGAACCATCTGGTTTATCATAAATTTAGAATTGTATTCACCAAGAGCGCCCTTGTCCTTCCGGTATCCCGGGTAGGGGAGATATGCGCTTCCTGTCCATTCCCAGCAGTCGCCCCAAAATTGCATATTATTCCCTGATTTTGGAATTGGTCGGAATATCTTGCTTTCCAGCAGATTGGAATCTATGTTATTTTCAGGGTGGTGGAGCTTTGCGGCAGTTTCCCACTCGAACTCTGTTGGAAGCCTCTTACCGGCCCAACGGGCGAAAGCTTCAGCTTCATAGTAACTGACATGTGATACAGGAGCATCCAGATCAAGCTTGTGAAGGCCGCTTAGGTTATAATTCAGCCATCCATCTTCTGAATTTTGCCAGTATAAGGGGCATAAAATATTCTTTTCATTTATCCAATCCCAACCATCTGAAAGCCACAGGTTGAAATCTTTGTATCCGCCATCTTTAATAAAATCAAGATACTCCCAATTTGTTACAAGCCTGTCTGCAATTTTGTAAGATTGAAGGAATACCTTGTGGGGAGCCTTTTCATTGTCATAAAAAAAATCCGGTTTGTTATGACCAATATCATAGATCCCCTTAGGTATTTCAACGAACCTTAGTCCTGATGTCCGGGAGTTTATGGCTTTATGTTTAACATATCCGGGTTGAAGCGGGTTGTTTCCAAGAATATACTTTATATCATAAATCATCAGTTCCTGGTGCTGCTGCTCATGGTTTATCCCGAGTTCGAGAAGAAATAAAGAATGTTCATCCTGGTTGACTTTAAAAAATTCAAATATTTCATTGTCAACATACTCACGATAATTTAATATCTCTTCGATTGTTGGGCGGGACAAGTTACCCCTATCAGCCTTTAAAACACGCTTTCCGACGTTTTCATAATAGCTGTTAAAGAAATAGCTGAAATCTTCATGGAATGGTTTATATCCCTTTAACTTAGGAATCAAAATAAATGTCTCAAAAAACCATGTTGAATGGCCAAGATGCCATTTAGGAGGACTAACATCTAAAATTGGCTGCACAACAAGGTCTTCAGGTTTTAATGGTTGACAGAGTTTTACTGTAAAATCTCTGGTTTCTTTATAGCTGTCAAGAATACCGATTAACTGAGGCATGAAAACAATGGAATTGTAATACATTTTACTAATGCAGTTATTACGTAAAATAGAGGATTGTAGTCTAATTAATATTAGAGATTTTCAGAGATGATTTTGTGAAAAATTTTGTTCCAGCTTTTCCAGTTGCGGGAATACTCAGGTCTCCAAATCTGCGTGTTGCAGGTGATTCCTTTATCACCGAGAATGTTGGAGAGTCTTTCTGAATCATGAGGGTATTCATTCTCGCCGGAACCGGACAGTATATATATATGGCGCCTTTTTGTAAGGAATTCCAGCCAGTAACTGTCAGTCAGGTTTGGAAGGTAATGAACCGGTGAATTAAAGTAGCAGTTGTCATCAAAAAAACCGTTTGTCAGATGGTAAATGTCGTAATTTCCATCAACGGCAATTGTACCGAGGAATAAATCGGGCCGGCGGAAAAATGTGTTTGCTGCATGAAAAGCACCTGTGTGAGCTCCCATCGTAAGCATTGGAATCGGACCGGCGCAATCCTCATGAACAAAGGGGACAAGTTCATCAATCAGGAAATTATTAAATGCATAATGAAGGCGTGAGCTTTCTTCTCCATTTTGCATTTCACTGAGCCAGCTGTCATGGTTAATTGTATCAACTGTATAAATCTTGATTTTTCCACTATTAATCATTGGAGATAGCACTTTCATCAACCCGTTTTTCTCAGGTTCTTCGCACTCGTCCGTGAATGCAGGGAACATTATCAGGATTATACCAAAATGCCCATAAACCCCGATTTTCATTTCGCGGTGCAAGTGTTCACTCTTCCAGCCTATAACTTGTTTTTTCATTTGTTTTGAATTGTTAACGAATGCAATTTATGTAACTATTTATATAGATTAAAGAATTTAATCGTATTCTTCAAAAACAGGAGCGCCCGGTAGCCTGGAATCAACAAAAACCATTAAAGAACCAGAATATAGCTCAAGCTCGAAATATGCTGCTCTTGCACGATTCCTGGCTCCTTCACGAACACCAAGTTTCAGGGTTTCGCGATTTAATTCCCATTTCAGGTTTTTTGTCGTTAGCACACATTCAGGTTGTGGAATTAGAGAAACAATCTCATTTGGAAAAGACATAAAGCGTGTTGGTTCAAATACAGGGATCCCATATCTGTCCTTGTCATAAATACAAAGGTTCATTTCACGGGAATAGCGCATAAAAACACTCCAGTTATTCAATGTGTGCTCAAGTTCGCCACCGTGAAAACCAATTACAAGTATCCTGTTATGCCCTTGTTCCTTTGCTATTGCAAGGTTCTTTTCGAAGTCGTTTGTGTCTTGGTCTCTGATATGGATTATTTCGGTACCCGGGAATTTGTTCTCCCTGGCTTTAACATTTATCGAGTCCATATCACCGATAATATAGTCAGGCCTGAATCCTTTTTCAAAGAGTTTATCAGCAGCTCCATCCGCAGAAAATAGTAGCGTTCCCTCAAGTTCCCTGAGTACTTTTTTCTTTGGGATTTTCGCGTTCAGGCAAATTATTGCGTCAAATACTTCTTCGTAAAACCTGAGTATTTTCAAGCTGTTCTCTATTTCAAAATTTTGAATGAACTGAAGAATCTGTCTGAGTCTTCATTGCTTTCTTCGTTAGTAACAAGTTGCTGGAAATACAATTCTGAATTGTAGAGTATAAACTTATAATGCAGTAATTGTCCTTGCCCATAGCTTAGTTTAATAATCCTGCCCGGGAATTTTCCCTTATAATTAATCTCTTTCTCATTAACTAATTTGCCCTGAATTTTGGTTAAAGCCCCGTCCCTGGTCTTATCAAGGAAGTATTTTATATCAGCTTTATCTGATGCAGAACCGATTACTCCCCCGGGTATAGGGTAACTTCCGGCGACATAAACCTTAGGGCTTGCCGGTTTTTTATCATCCCTATACATATAAAGCACAACGTTTGCTGAGTTGGCACTGTCATTGCCAATGTTCTGGTTTTGTTTTACAGGTTCGGCTGGGAAGAGAGCTTCAAAATTCCCTTCAGGTGTCTTAAAAAGTGTCCAGTCTTCAGCAAGAGAAATTCCTGAAAAAATAATTATTAGTGAAAGTATTCTAAGATAAGCCATCATTAATCCGTAATTTTTCCTTAAAAAAATTAATCAATCCATTTGTGGATGCATCATGCATAGTAACGGGTAAGTCATCTTTTAGTTCATTTAAGACATTTTTAGCAAGTTGTTTACCCAGCTCAACCCCCCACTGGTCAAAGGAGTTGAGTCCCCAGATTATTCCCTGCACAAATGTTCGATGCTCGTAAAATGCAAGCAAAACAGCGAGTTTCTCAGGTGTAAGCTTGTCAATTAATATTGAATTTGTGGGCTTATTTCCTTCAAATACTTTATGAGGGAGGAGCAAAGCAATATCATTTTTGCTTTTGCCGGATTTTTCCAGCTCTCCAAGGGCTTCTTCCTCAGTTTTACCCATCATAAGTGCTTCAGTCTGAGCGAAGAAATTAGACATGAATATTTTATGATGCTCACCGGCCGGATTAAGCGTCTTGACAAATCCGATGAAATCTGCAGGTATCATCCTTGTTCCCTGGTGAATAAGCTGGAAATAGGAGTGCTGTGAATTTGTCCCGGCAGAACCCCAAATTATCGGCCCTGTAGAGTAGTTAACGAGATTACCGGAGATTGTAACGCTCTTTCCATTACTTTCCATATCCAACTGTTGAAGGTACTCTGGCAAGCGAGAAAGATATTGGTCATAAGGGATGACCGCGTAAGATTCAGCTTTAAAGAAGTTGGAATACCAAATTCCAAGTAATGCCATTATTACAGGGATGTTTCGCTCAAATGGTGTTTCGCGGAAATGAACATCCGCCTGGTTGGCGCCGTCGAGTAGTTCCTCGAAAGCATCCCATCCGAGATAAACCGCAATTGACAGGCCAATAGCAGACCAGAGGGAATACCTCCCGCCAACCCAGTCCCAGAAACCGAATATGTTGGCTTCGTCAATCCCGAAAGATTTGCATGCTTCAATATTTGTTGAGAGAGCTACAAAATGCCTTGAAACAGAGCTTTCGTTGCATGATTTATTGACCAGCCAGGTGCGTGCTGTTTTTGCATTAGTATGCGTTTCCTGCGTTGTAAAAGATTTCGAAGCAATTATAAACAAAGATGTCTCGGGGTTGAGTTCTCTTAATTTCTCGCTTATGTCAGTACCATCTACATTTGAAACAAAGTGTACTCTTATCTTACCATCCGAATAGTGTTTCAATGCTTTGCAGGCCATCTCAGGGCCAAGGTGTGAACCACCGATACCAATATTAACAACGTCCTTTATTTCTTTTCCTGTAAATCCTTTCCATTTTCCGCTCCGTAAAGAATCAACAAAGGATTTCATTGCATCTTTTACTTTATATATCTCTTCGACTACATTAACACCGTCCAGCCTAAGAACTTCATAACGTTTTTTTCTCAATGCTGTATGTAGAACCGCTCTTTTTTCGGTGATATTAATCTTATCGCCATTGAACATTGACTCGATTGCTTTGCCCAATTTTACGGCATTAGCAAGCTCAATCAGGAGCTTCTTTGTTTCTTCATTGATAATGTTTTTGGAATAATCGAAGAGTATGCCGTTAAAACGGAGCGAAAATGCAAGGTAGCGGCTGCTATCATTTTGGAAAAGCTCTCTCATGTGAACATTTTTCATTTCAGAATAATGCTCGCCGAGCTTCCTCCATTCAGGTAATTCGGTTAGATTTTTCATACGAACCCGGAAATATTATTGCCAACAATTTAATTCACTTGTCGTTAACAAAAATAAGATAAATTCACTCTCGAATCGAATTTAAAGCGACAATTTGCTTTTTGATGTGTATTTATAATTGAGCCAAAGCCTAACGGCTTCGAATAAGACGATACCGGCTGCAACGCTGACGTTTAGGGAATGTTTGACACCGTACATTGGTATTTCAACAGCCATATCGCATTCTTTGAGAATTTCATCTTCAATGCCGGTAATTTCGTTGCCAAGGATTAGGCTCAAGGGGAAATCAGATTCGGGCAGAGAATCATAACTTCTGCTGTTATTTGTTAGTTCAACAGCAACGATATTATTTCCGTTGGCTTTTTCTGCTGACATAGCTTTGAAGATACTTTTCTCGTAGCGCCAGGGGACTGTGTCAACAGCGCCGAGGGCTGTTTTTTCGATTTCATTACGTGGCGGATGTGGAGTGAAACCGCATAGAATAAGCTCATTTGCAAGGCCGGAGTCACAGGTCCTGAAGATAGAACCGACATTGTAGAGGCTGCGCACATTATGAAGCATTAATGAAACCGGGTGGCGCTCAATTTTGGCAATCTCTTCTTCGCTTTTGCGAAGTTTAAGTAACTCGGTATGTGTATGTTTTTTTAGAATTGCTGTAACCTTTGATTGAATCAACTGTCAAGTTAATAAAATATAGCTAATCACTAAATTTCAAAACAATGAAAAAAACAAAGTACTTTCTTTTATTATTCATTCTATCCGCATCTGTGACCTCTTTTGCCCAAGAAGGGCTTGACACACGCGGCAAAGAGTTTTGGGTGACTTTTCTGCCAAATTTTCATAATAATATCGCAGATACAGATCCCCGACTCAAATTTGGGGACTCGATATATATATTTATTTCATCTGAGGTGCCAACAAGCGGTATCATTGAATTTAACCACCCCGGATTAGAGATTAAAGAGGCATTCCAGATTACAGACCCCACCCAGATTTATATTTTCAAAAGAAGTTTCTGGGATTATGAATTAAGGGGATTCAATGAATCCGGTATTGAGGTTCCTCAAAGGGATAACGAGAAAATTACAGGCAAATCCTTTTATGTAAAATCAAATGACGAAATTACTGTTTATGCCCATAGCCAGGCAGTAACAACCAGTGACGGATGTGTAGTTTTGCCGAGTCATGTTATGGGGAATGAGTACAGGGTATTGGCATATAACAGCCATACTTACAGTGAAGATTTTATTAGCTCTTCAACTCCATCACAATTCGCTATAATCGCATCTGAAGACAGTACCAATGTTTTCATAAAGCTATCTGCCAGAACAAAAGAAAACGGGACAGATGAACAAACTATCCCATTGAATCGCGGGGATGTTTATCTTGTGCAGGCAGACATCGAAAAATTTTACCAGGATGCAGATTTAACGGGAACCCTTGTCCAGTCAGATAAACCTGTTGCCATATTTGCCGGGCATCAAAGAAGCGGGCTACCATATAATATTAAAGGCGGAAATGTATCAAGGGATTTATTATTTGAGCAATTATTACCCACAAAATATCTTGGTAGAGAATATATAGTAGTACCGTTCGTTCCAGGTCAAAATCAGGAATCTACGGGTTATGACCTGTTCAGAGTATTGGCTCATCAAAACAATACTGAAGTGTGGATAAATGGTCAATTCATTGTTAATCTCGATGCCGGACAATATTATGAAAATATACTTGACCGGGCATATTCTATTAATACAAGCTCACCCTCAATTGTTGGTGTATATAAAAAATCTGCAAAATTTTCTGCCGGAGTTGATTTCAGAACAAGCGATCCTTTGTTCATTATCATGCCGGCTATAAACCAATACCATAATTTTTTCAGGTTTATTAATATTCAGGCATACCAGTTCAATGGTATAAATTATCAAAGAGTTTATACAGCCCATCATATCAGTATAATTTATCCGGATGATATAATTTCCATGGAGCTCGATGGAGTTGAAATTAACAGGAGCTCTGCAAATGATATTCCCGGAAAGTATTCCTACATTAATTTAAATGTAACTGAGGGTGTGCATACTTTAAAGACTTCAGACAAAGTAGGCCTAACAATTTATGGCTACGGAAGTGCAAATTCCTATGGTTACCTTGGCGGTATGTCAACTATTATAATTGACCACCGGCCGCCAACAATGAATATAACTGATAAATGTAATCCTAATTACATCATGATTACAGATACTGCTGCTTATGACTCAGGAATCGAAAAAGTGGAAGTAGTCCAGGGCAGCCTTAATAATGTCGTTGTAACTCCTTTCGGTGTTGAGCCTTACCAGGATACTGTAGAGCTGGAAGTGAATATTATTGACCCATACCAGGATGGTTCGCTTGAAATCGTTGCCACTGATTCAATCGGCTTTACAATTGACACTACACTTTGGATACCCGGTTTCACACTTGGTATCCTGCCGGACAATCTCGAAGACCGGCTTGATACGCTTGACCACCAGATGCCGGTCAATAAATTCTACTGCTTTGAAGTTGAGATTTCCAATTATGGCAGGTTTACACAAAAAGTTGATGAAGTTTACCTTGAACAGGGGCTCGGTGGATTATTTATCAAAGATCCCTCTGTTGAATACTTTATTCTACCAGGCGAAAGCGTTAAAATTGAAGTTTGTTACAATCCTCTGGATACCGGGTTGACAGTTGATAATCTTCACATTGTGGGTCCTTGCGGGGACAGAGACGTCATGGTAATCAGGATTGAAGCCCAGGATGATGATTCTCCGCCATTTGTTGAAGATTACCCTGAAAGATGTTTCCTCGGTGAATATGCAATGGTTACTGATACAACTGCCTTTGATTTCGGACTGAAGCAAGTAGAAGTCATCAGTACCGAAAATTGTACATTTACTTCCATTGAAGATTATCCCCATAGTGTGAAATATGCTTTTACGCTAACTGACCCCTATCAGGACGGTTTTTATACAATACGTGCCGTGGACAGCGCCTTTATTGAGAATCCTGTAATTCACACAGATACAATCCAGGGGTTCACAGTCGTTATGCTTAGCCTTGAAGGCAATAACTATGTAAGGTTTGATGAGAACCTAATCGGTTCACAAACCTGTACAGATTTGATGATTTATAATTACGGCTCTTTAAAGCATACCTTCAAAGAACCAGGTATGTTTATCAATGAGTATTTCTCTGTGCCTTTGTCACAGTTCCCTATCGAAATTGAACCAAATGATTCTGCATCAATTACGATCTGTTTCAGGCCTTTCTTCACGTCAGATGAGGGCTTGAATGATACATTTTCGCTTGAGTTTAACTGCCTTGACATGTCGGTGCCTGTTGAAGGATTGTCACGTGAATATATCGGAACTTCAGAATCCAGGTGTAATCTGCCGGTTCGTGTAAAAGTCGGCGAAGTGCCTGCATATACATACCTGCTTCAGAATTTCCCCAATCCAACTAATTCTACTTCTATTATCATGTTCGGAATCCCTGAGCAAAGTGATATAACACTAAGGATTTATGATTCTTATGGCAACATCAGGCATGAAGTTCTGAATGGTGTTTTTGAAGCAGGGGAATATGATTTTCAAATATCAACTTCTGAATACAGTTCCGGCGCTTATTTTTATGAATTGAACTCCGGAAAAGAACGAATTGTCAGGAGAATGGTAATAAGTAAATAAACCGAGATTTTTTTTCACAAATCAATTCTTTAAATTGCCCCGTTTTGTGGGGTAAAAATATGGCGATAAGAATAGATTTATTATTCATCGGGGATGTAGTCGGTAAGCCGGGAATTGAAGCTGTCGATAAATACCTCGGTACTTTAAAAGAAAAATACCATCCCAATTTTATCATTCTCAACGGAGAAAATGTAACTCATGGTAAAGGAATTACTGAACCAGAGGCTGAACATTTCTTTGAAATGGGTGTTGATGTAATAACAACCGGCAATCATATCTGGGATAACTGGAAATCAAGGCCTCTTCTCCAGAAAAATGATAAAATCCTCCGTCCTTTTAACTATCCCTGGGGAAACCCCGGGAAAGGATTTATCGTTCTTGATAAAGAAGAAACAGGGCCTATAGCTGTGCTCCAGCTTCAGGGGCGTACTTTTATGCAGACTATAGACTGCCCATTCCGGGCAGCAGACAGTGCTCTGAAGATAATCAAGGATAAAACTGAGAATATTATTGTAGATTTTCATGCTGACGCGACTGCGGAGAAAATATCAATGGCATGGCATCTTGATGGAAAAGTAAGCGCGTTGATTGGTACTCATACGCATATCCAGACAGCTGATGCCTCAATTTTTCCAAATGGAATGGCTTATATATCAGACACTGGCATGACCGGGCCTTATGATTCAGTTGTAGGAATGCGAAAGGATGTTGCTATCAAACGTTTTACACTCCAGACGCCGCACAAATACGAGATGGCTTCAGGTGATATTAAAATTAGTGGCGTGTATGTATGCATTGACACTCTAACTCACCAGGCGGAGAAAATTGAGCCGTTTATCATTCCGGCTTTTGAAAGGGAAATCAGGATATGAGCAGCGGGTATAAAGTTGCAATAATTGGCGCCACCGGCCTTGTTGGCAGGACGGTGCTTAAAGTGCTCGAGGAGAGGAATTTTCCTGTTTCTGAATTGAAATTGTTTTCATCTGATCGCTCTGCAGGAGAGGAGTTAGAATTTAAAGATGAAAAATTAAAACTCCGAAAGCTTGATGAATACTCGTTTCAAGGAATTGATATAGCGCTGTTTTCAGCCGGTTCAGGCGTTAGCCTGAAGTATGCACCATTCTCAGCTAAAAGCAATTGCCTGGCGATTGACAACAGCAGCGCCTGGCGTATGGATGTTGATACTCCTCTCGTTGTGCCTGAAGTAAATCCTGACTCTGCCAAAAAGCATAAATACATAATTGCTAACCCAAATTGCTCAACAATCCAGATGGTATTGCCGCTTAAAGTAATAGAAGATAATTTCGGGCTTCAACGAGTGATAGTCTCAACTTACCAGTCCATAAGCGGGGCAGGGCAGAAGGGTATTTATTTACTCGAGAATGATCTAAAAACCGGTAAAAGGGAAATCGCTTACAACATAATGTTTCATCCCTTCGAGGACAATGGATGGACGGTGGAAGAGAATAAAATGCGCAATGAAACCCGTAAAATTATGTCAATGCCGGAACTTAAAATTTCAGTCACCTGTGTAAGGCTGCCTATTCTCGGGGGCCATGGTGAATCAATAAACTTTGAAACTAAAACTCAACTAAACATCAAAAATCTAAAAAGCAAGCTAAATTCATTCCCAGGAATTGTTTACTGTGAAAATGATAATTATCCCCACCCTGCAATGAGCGAAAACCTGGACGAAGTTTTTGTAAGCAGGCTCAGGGTTGATGATTCTGTTTCAAATGCCGGTATGATGTGGGTTGTTGCGGATAATCTGCGAAAGGGGGCAGCCACAAATGCTGTTCAGATTGCTGAATTAATCGCCGAAAAAGGATGGGTTTGAAAATTACCGCATTATTGGGATGATTGAATTTTGTCTTTCCAGGCCTGAATTTACACTCCCTTCATCGGTGATGTAAACGTTAATCTCTGTTCTGTATCCTGCCTTAGCTTTGGTTATGTATATTCCCGGTTCAATTGAAAAACACGAACCTTTTATCAACTCACGTTCATCCATGGACTCAAGGTTATCAAGGTGAACACCCGGCCCGTGAACTTCTGTTCCGATATTATGTCCTGTTCGGTGAATGAAGTATTCACCGTAGCCAGCATCTTTGACAACATTCCGGGCTACATCGTCAGCATCGCACCCACGAACTTCCTGCTTCTTAACAAACTTTTTCCTGATAAAACTAAATGTATCGTCTCTTGCTTTGCAGCAAATCTGGAATATCTTCTCATGTTTTGAAGGAACTTTGTCACCAACATAACCCATCCATGTTATATCGGCATAAATGCTGTTTTCTCTTTTATTTTTTGCCCAAACGTCGATAAGAACCAGGTCGCCATCTTTAATAAATGTGCTGTTTTCCGGATTAGGTATGAAATGAGGGTCGGCGCTGTGTTCATTTACAGAAACAATCGGACCGATGTCGAATGTCATTTTTTTCTCAATCAGGTAACCTATCATAAATTGCTGTATTTCATACTCCCGTGGGTAATCTCCATTCCTGATTCTTGCAGCTATTCTCTGGAAAGCGAGGTCTTTAGCTTCATTTACAACTTGAAGTGCTTCGAGGTGGCTGTTAATTCCTTCAGAATTTAGGTAAGACTCGAACTTTGTAACAAAATAACCTGAGGATACTATATTAACACCTTGCTTGCGTATAAAATCAGCTGTACCTATATCAACTACAGATAAATATGGGATGGAATTGTCAGGGGAGTATAGCATTGCTACTGTTTTCTTACCTTTTACCATGCTTGCCAGATGTTCGTTGTATTCCTGCCATGGAAGGTATAGTAGTTTCTTACCAGGAAGATGATCCAAATTGCTGGCTTCCATCATATGGCACAACTTCAAAGGAGTACCCATTGCCGGAATCATATATGCCCATCGTCGGGTAAATATCTTGCTTTTGGAAAGTCGAAGGATTTTATAAGCGCTTTTGTCCCTTTCCTGAAAGTCGTAAAAGAGCCATCCGTCTATACCCCTTTCCCTGAGTTCCTGCTGAACTTCTTTTATTTCCATCCATATTCCCGGCGTGCTTCTTAACTAAATTAAATTATGAAAAATAATTTAATAAATACAATTATTTCGGAGATATGGTTTTTTATTTTATTATTTGAATTTTTGATTTGCTTGATTATCTTCTTTTTTCACTAATTGGCAGAATATTCAGGGGCGGATATGGAATTCGAATTTGGAACAGGGAATTTATTGTTTGTAGTATTATTTATTGCAGCATCGCTTTTTCTTGCAAAAAACATTTCAAGACTGATTTCTTATATCAAAGTTGCAAAACCGGATAACCGTTTTGAAAATATTGGAAAGCGCATAATCCACACATTATCTGTTGCTATATTCCAATCGAAAATCCTGCGTGAGAAAAGCGCCGGAATGATACATGCCTTCATCTTCTGGGGGTTCCTTATTCTGCTCTTTGCAGCAGCGCAATCTGTATTTGAAGGATTGGGAGTCATTCATCCCTTTAATTGGCTCGGACCGGTTTTTTCTACGATAACAATACTCACAGACCTCTTCTGTTTGTTTGTAATAATAGCTGTAATTGGCGCATTGATGAGGCGTTTTGTAATTAAAGTACCACGCCTTCAACATAAAGACAATTCTGAAAATTTCGACGCTTTGTTCATCCTCGGGATGATTACAATAATAGTTTCGTCCCTTTTGGTTCAAAATGCAGCTGCAGTGAGGATGGAAGCTGATTCATCTTGGGCAGTTTACCCAATAGGTGAGATTTTAGCCGGAATTATCCCTGTTGGTTCAGCACAACTGATATTTGATATCTGCTGGTGGTTGCATATCCTGTTCATATTAGTATTCATGAACTACCTGCCCTATTCCAAGCATCTCCATGTATATACTTCTGTGCTGAATGTCTTTTTCTCACCAGTGGGACCTTCAAATAAACTTGAACCGATAGATTTTGAAGATGAAACTGCAGAAAAATTTGGTGTTGTAGATATAGAGGATTTCTCCTGGAAGACGATACTTGACGGCTATAGCTGTACGCACTGCGGGCGCTGCGACAGTGTTTGCCCGGCAAACCAGACAGGTAAGATTCTCTCTCCTCGCGAGATTATAGTACAGATTCGAAACCGTACCATGGAAATGGCACCAATCCTTGTTAAACAGCAAAAGGAAAAAGAAACTGCTGCGCAGGAAGGACGCGAACCGCGTGAGCTGAATTACACAGAGCAGGAACAAGAGATAATAAACAAAAAGCTTATTGGCGATTATATTAGCACGGCTGCGCTGTGGCAGTGTACGTCCTGCGGGGCTTGCATGCAGGAATGCCCGGTAAATATAGAACATGTGCCGGCTATTGTCGGAATGCGCCGTAGTCTTGTTATGATGGAAGCCGATTTCCCGAATGAGCTTCAAGCGCCGTTTGGCAATTTTGAAACAAACTCAACGCCCTGGGCGTTTTCATCTGCGGAAAGAGCCGACTGGGCAGAGAGTACAGGTGTAAAAACAGCAGCTGAAAATCCTGATTTTGACATTCTCTTCTGGGTGGGGTGTTTTGGCAGTTTCGACGACAGGGCTAAGAAAATCTCCGTCGCATTCTCAAAACTAATGCAAAAAGCAAATATTGATTTTGCTATTCTCGGAACTGAAGAGCAATGTTCAGGCGACCCGGCCCGTCGCTCTGGTAACGAATACCTTGCCGATGCAATGGTGAAAATGAATATCGAAACAATGTCAAGGTATAATGTGAATAAGATTGTTACAACTTGCCCACACTGTTTTAATACATTGAAGAATGAATATCCTCAGTACGAAGGAAATTACGATGTTGTCCATCACAGCCAATTTCTGATGCAGCTAATAAAAGCCGGAAGACTGACCCTTCAGGGAGAGGCATCAAAATTATTAGATGTCGTATATCACGATTCTTGCTACATGGGCAGGTACAACGGAGTTTATGATGAACCGCGTAATGTTATCAGCGGGATCCCCGGGTTAAAGCTGAAAGAACCGGACAGGACAAAATCACGCGGATTGTGCTGCGGCGCAGGCGGCGGGCAAATGTTCATGGAAGAAACGGAAGGCAAGCGTGTTAACATAGAGCGTACAGAAGAACTACTTGATTCAGGGGCTAATACTATTGCAGCTAACTGCCCCTTCTGTATGACTATGCTTAATGATGGCGTTAAGGCCAAAGAAAAAGAAGAAGATGTAAAAGTTAAGGATATAGCTGAGATATTGCTTGAGAATGTGAAGTAAATGTCTTTTAAATTAGTAGAGCCGCAAATACTGGCGTCTCTACTAATACTAACTTTTATAACCCGCCTGTTTCAATAAACATCTTCGAATCCGGGCCGACAGGGATTCCAAGCAGGAACCAGATTATTAAAAGAACAGACCAAATTATCAGGAATGTGAATGTATATGGAAGCATGGTCGCTATTAATGTCCCAATTCCGGATTTTTTGTCATACCTGTGCATAAAAGCAACTATCAAAGCAAAATACGACATCATAGGGGAAATGATATTTGTCGTTGAATCGCCTACACGATATGCCGCTTGAATCAATTCAGGCGAATAGCCCAGAAGCATGAACATCGGAATGAAAACCGGAGCCATTATTGCCCACTTTGCAGAAGCGCTTCCCATAACAAGATTAATTACAGCAGACAAAACTACGAATGCAAGCATGAGTGGAATCGGGCCAAGCCCTGATGCTTTAAGCAGTTCTGCACCTTCGATTGCGAATATCAATCCCAGGTTCGTCCATTTAAAATAGGCAACAAACTGTGCCGCGAAAAACACCAGGACAATGTATATCCCAAGCGTTTCCATTGATTTGCCCATTCCCTTAATTACATCGCTGTCGTTTTTGAATGTCCCCGCTCCCAGTCCGTATGCAATTCCCATTATCCCGGCGCTAAGGAAAATTATACCAACTATTCCTTCCATAAAGGGTGAACGTAGCAAACTGCCCGTTTCCGGATTTCGAAGGAATCCTGTGTCAAATATAGTTCCGGCAAGCAGGAAGAGTCCGAACAAAGCTCCTGCTATAACAGCCCAGATAAGGCCTTTTCTCTCCTTTGAAGTTAACTGCTCTATATCCTCACCCCGGGTCTCACCTTCATATTTACCCAGCCTCGGAACAACAATTTTTTCAGTTACCCATGTACCTGCTATAGCAATAAAAAAGGTCGAAACAAACATGAAGTAGTAATTTGCTGCAGGATTGACAATATACTCCGGGTCAATAATTCTTGCTGCTTCTTCGGAAAGGCCAGCGAGTAGCGGATCAATGGTCCCAAGCAACAGATTTGCGCTGTAACCGCCGGATACACCTGCAAAAGCCGCTGCCATACCTGCTATTGGATGTCTGCCCATCGCAAGGAATATCACTGCACTTAATGGAACAAGCAGAACATACCCAACCTCGCTGGCAGTATTTGACAAAATACCTGAGAATACTATTACAAATGTAAGGAGCTTCTGAGGAGCAGAAAGTACCAGCAAACGAAGGCTGCTTCCTATAAGACCGCTTCCCTCGGCAATTCCTATTCCGAGCATGGCAACAAGTACAGTACCCAGGGGGGCAAATCCGGTAAAATTATCCACCATCTTTGTCAGCATCAGGTGGAGGCCTTCTTCGGATAGAAGATTAACAGGTGTAACCGTTTCGCCTGTACCGGGATGAACAACCGAGAGATCCGCCATGCTTGCAATCCAGGAAATAAATACCACAAGCACTGCAAAGAGAGCAAACAATGTAGCAGGATTTGGCAGCATATTGCCCAGTCTTTCAATAATTCCAAGGAACTTGTTCATCAATCCGGGTTTTCTCTTTTGGGCCATTTATCTAAGTGAATTCTTTAACAATCGGTTTATTCAAAGGCTAATAGACTTATCAGTCAAGGATTTATTTAATCAAATGTTCATTTTGGGTTTAGAGAGAATAATCTAAATTGAAATTGAATTCGTTTGAAGCTTCAGCATAAAAAATATTATAAAAGAGGTATTAATTAGTGAATAAATATTAATTAAATAAACAGTATTTGACGAGCTTTTAACAGACAGTATTTACTATTGTGCAAGCTCATTTGAAATAAAGTATCATCAATTAAATGACGTATTTACATGCAAGTTCAATTATGGGCCAATTGGTTACAATGAAACTGTTGAATTTATGCAAGTTGGTTTGTATGATAATAATGGTAACTATTTATATACGCTATTTAGTATGACAGAGGACGAGATTCGCGAATTTGGGAAAACAACGTTTCCATCTGTGACAGAACTTGGTATAGGTAAATTTGCTGTGGCATACCCTGGATCTCCAAAAATAATTATATGCAGCTTGGAAGGTAGCAAATACAAGAAAGAGTATCTTTTGCTTAAAGAAGTCAATGCCAATGATTTTGGCTCTGATGAAATTGAATTGACAGATGATAAAGAGTCAATAATAATCAAAGGCATCTATGCAAAAAATGAAACCACAGCCATTGTTCATTTCTTAAAATTGGTAGGGAATAAAATAAAGAATCTGATTCATTAAGAATATAAATTAATTTCCGGAGAAGTAATTTCTTCAGAAGAAATAGAAACCTGTTTTGGAAATCAATGTGTAATATACAGCGCATATTCCAAACAAGAGGATGCTATACAATTTATCTTAAGAGATAATAAGGAAGATGGCCTTTATTACATGGAAGTAAAATTATGAAATATTCAGTAATTATAATTTTCGTTCTATTAGTTGCTTTTCAAAGAAGCGAAAATATTAACTTACCCAAAAAAGTAGGGCTGAAAAAGGGGGAGTTATTATGCGTTTTATATTATAAACTTGGCTCATGCGAGAAGTGTTTTTATAATGCCCTTTTTGGGGAGGATTTAGATAAATCTGAAACAAATCCTGGAATTAGATTGCTTGCTATTGTAGGATGTAACAGGGACAGGGAATTAGAGATTTTCAGGAAGAATTTTAACTGGAAGCACGATGTAATAGCCGATAAAGGTTTCACCATTAAAGACTACTATAAGTTTGATTCAGATATAGATTTTCTTGTTCTAAACTCTCAAAATAAAATTCTATATAATGCAAAATGGAACTCATTAAACGATATAAAAAAGTCAGTAGAATCTTTAATTAAATTGCGAAAGTAATTTAGTGAGAAAACTATTTCGCAGCATAAGTATGTTTTACTTTACCATCACCAGATGCGATACACATCTCCCGCAGTCCGACGATCCGAAGAGGGAGTGGGGGAATACTGCTCCATTCTGCAATGCTACAGCTTCATTAAGTTTACATTCTATGCGTTTTTCGGATTGAAATCTTTTGACCTCGACTATTTCAGTATGTGGGGAAGCCAGCAAGTAATCAATGTGCCAGTGTAGCTTTTTCTCTTTGCGAAGGTGTCGGGCAACACGGGCACCCAGGTTGCTCATTGCACTTCCGGTGTAAATGTACAATCCCTTAACAAATTGTAATTCCCCAAGCGCACCGATTTTGATTTTGCAATCTTCTTTTACTTTGATTACGAGCTGGTAAGCTCCGGTGTCATGCATCTTTAGGCCTGCGGTTAATCATTGTCCCCGGCTTTGAGCCTGCAATAGCTTCATATATGAAATTTGGAGTGATGCGTGCAAGGTTTGACAGAATTACAATAGGCCATGGGAAGCTGATTCTCTTTTTGCCTTGTGCGATTCCATTTGTAATTTTTCTTGCTGCTCTATCTGCATTCTGAACAAAAGGCATGAAGAAGTTGTTTTTCTTTATCATGTCTGTATCAACCCAACCTGGTTTAATTGTGATTATTTCAATACCTGTTGATTTTAGCTCTATCCTTGCTCCTTCAAGGATGTGGGACAGGGCTGTTTTGCTTGAGCAATACACAGCAGAGCCGGGAAAACCTCTTGCTTCAGCAAGCGAGCCAACTCCTGCTATTTTTCCATAACCCTGAGCTTTCATTATAGGTACAAGAGCCTCGATGAAGTAAACAACGCCGAATATATTTACACCGTATATCTTGTGAAAGAGCATTGAATCAGGCTCTTCAAACCAATGATTCCCGCCCACGCCGGCATTTAAAACAGCAATATCAATAGTTTTAAATTTCTTCCTGGCATATTCAACTGCGTTGATGACATCATTCTTTATAGAAACATCGCACTTTTTGATAAATGTTTCCAATCCTTCTTTGCCTAATCTTTCCTGGTGTGCATTAAGGAGTTCTTCATTTCTGGCAAGCATCAGTACCTTGTTTCCCTGCTTTGCATACCTGTCGGCCACAGCTTTGCCAATTCCCTTGCTTGCGCCGGTTATGATTATGTTCATTACGCCCCTACTTATTCATCCATGCAGGAATTTCATTTAAATTTATCCCGAATACAAACGTACCGAGAATATAAAAAATTGCACTAATAAGCAATACACCAACCAAGTTCATAATAATCCCCGCTCTTATCATTTCACCAATTGTTATTCTGCCGGAACTGAATACAATTGCATTAGGTGGTGTAGCTACAGGCAGCATAAATGCAAATGAAGCTGATATAGTTGCAGGAATCATTAATATCAAGGGATTTATGTCTAATGTTACTGAAATTGATGCAAGAATCGGCAGTATTGTGTGCGTGGTAGCTGTGTTGGATGTCAACTCTGTAAGGAATGTCAGGCCAATACAAACTGCAACAGTCATTAAAAAAACCGGTATGCCGCTCATACCTTCAAAATAGTTGCCAATCTGAACTGATAAGCCAGAATCCTGGAATCCCTTTGCAATAGCAAAACCACCTCCAAAAAGCAGGATAATATCCCAGGGAATTTTATTAAATGCTGTATTATCTTGGATAAATCCTTTTTTATTTTTAGAGGGAATCAGGAATAACAATAATGCTGAAAATATTGCCACAGTCCCGTCATCAATCAAATCTTCATTTGGAATGAGTGAAGACCAACCATCAATTTCAATAAAACCAAAGTTCAAAGGTTTACGGAAAATCCAGAGTAATCCTGTTAATGTTAGAACTGCAAAAACTACCTTCTCTTCATATTTGGTTTTCCCAAGCGATTTGTATTCATCATCAACTATTGATTTATCAATTTTCAGCAATGGGTCCGGTTTGTAGAGTAGTTTTGTAATCAGGAACCAGCAGAATAACATCATTACAAGAGCAAGAGGGAATCCATGAATAATCCACTGGCCAAATGTTATTTCAGGAGCATCGGGGAATGAAATCGAATATATTCTTAGGAAAGCCAGGTTCGGAGCTGTCCCGACTAATGTTGCAATGCCGCCGATAGATGAAGCATAAGCGATACCCAACATCAATGCAACTGCAAATGCGTGGGTCTTTTTATTATCGAAAATTTCTTCAAGTTTATAAATGATTGCAAGGCCTATCGGTAGCATCATTAGCGTCGTTGCCGTGTTCGATATAAACATGGACATCAGCAGGCAGGAAATCATAAAGCCGAAAATAATTGCACCGGGACTGCCACCAATAGATTTAATAATCAGAAGTGACACTCTCTTGTGGAGATTCCACTTTTCCATTGCAATTGCTATCATAAAGCCACCGAGGAACAGGAAAATAATGCTGTTGAAATATACTCCGGCTGTTTCCTGGACACTAAGAATTCCGAGCAAGGGGAAAAAGACAACCGGAAAAATAGCTGTAGCAGCAAGGGGGATTGCCTCTGTCATCCAAAGTGCAGCCATAAGCGCTGCAATTGCTGCCATATTGTTGGCTGTCGGGTTCGGTATCGGTTGAAAAGCAAGAATTGAAACAAAAAGCGCTATACCAAGCGCCAGGCCGGTTTTCCCGGCAATTGTGATACCTTCTTTATTTTGCATTTGTTATCCCAGGGGAGTTTTTCCAGGTCAACATTTCCACCGGAAAGAATAATAGCAACTTTTTTACCTTTAAACAAGCCCGGGTATTTAAGCACGATAGCGAGTGCAACTGCCGATGAAGGCTCAACAATGATTTTCATTCGCTCCCAGATCAGCTTCATAGAGCTAATAATCAAATCATCCGGTGCAGTTAGTATATCATTGATATTTTTCTGAATGATTGCAAAGTTCAAATCCCCGAGTGAAGTTAGCAGGCCATCGCATACAGTATCAGGATTGACAGATGGAACAATGTTGCCTGTTTTGAAAGAGCGCATAGCATCATCGGCTCCTTCAGGCTCAGCCGCAATTATTTGAGTGTGAGGAGATAATTTCCTGGTCGAGATGCTTGTACCGCTTAGTAAACCACCTCCGCCTACAGGCGCAATCATAAAATCAGGATTACTGATGATATCCAATAATTCTAAAGCAGCAGTTCCCTGACCGGCAATAACATAAGAATTGTTGTAGGGGTGTACAAGCTCCGAGCCCGTATCCCGGATAACTTCCTCAAGCGTATCTTCCCTTGCCTGCAAAGTTGGCTCACAGTAATAGATTGAAGCCCCATAACCGGCAACGGCATTTTTCTTGACGATTGGTGAGTTGGAAGGCATCACAATATGTGCTTCCATCCCGTTCATTTCTGCAGCTAATGCGAGCGCCTGAGCATGGTTTCCAGAAGAATGAGTAGCTACTTTTTTTATTGAGGAATTTTCCTTTAGATTCAGAACTGCATTTGTGGCGCCGCGGAATTTAAAGGCTCCGACTTTCTGGAAATTTTCACATTTGAAAAATATCTCGCAACCGGCAATCTCATTAATACTTTTTGATGTAATGACCGGTGTTTTATGCACAAAATCCGCAATACGCTCGTGGGCTTTGAAAACATCTTTGAATTCAGGTATTTGCATTAGTTTTGGTTCGGGTAAAACTCACCCCATACTCTTAGCTCGATAACGGGGACTTCCTCGCTGTCTGTTTTAATTGCTACCGTCCCTTTAGTTCTTCCCGGTGAAGTGGCTACGTACTCAGCAACTACACTCTGACTAGTTTTGGGTGCAATGACCATCCCTTCTTTTATATTGAGTTTCAATGTTTTAAGAGTTGATTCAATTTTAATTATCTTAATAGGCTTATCTGTGTTGTTTGTTAATGTAACATTGGAGATCACTTTTTTGCCGACATTTGATTTTCCAAAACCAAAATAAGATGGAAATGCTCTTAACGGAACAAAGACTTCGAATTTAAGGTAGAGTGTTTTGCGCCTGTTTTCAGGATCATTCGTAGATAAATATATATCTTTTTTTTGCTTTCCAAATGAGTCTTCAATTTCAACAGCTACAGGCAGAGTTGCATACCCACCGGGTTCAATTCTGTCTTTTTCGAGTGGTGCAGTAGTGCATCCGCATGTTTTTTTGACAGAGTAGATACGAAGTGTATCATTACCCCTGTTATAAATTTTGAAAACATGTTTAAGAGCCTCGTCTCCGGGTTTGACAATCCCCCAGTTTTTTTCATATCCACCCTCAATGACCATCTTGGGCTGGGCATCCATTATTCCTATACTAAATATGAATGCAATAAATAATAGCCTTTTCATCAATTATTCCTCCGGTAGCCTTTATTATATATACTTTTAATTTCTCTAATTGTTATATTAAACACAAATTTCGACGTTTGTTTACATAAAAGCTTGATTAAATATTGATGAGGAACGAAGATGTATGCACTTGATTTTGAAGAGATTCAGTCGCAGATAAGGGATATGGCACAAAAATTTGCTGAGGAAGAAATTGCACCGAGTGTCATTGAAAGGGATATTAACAGCGAGTTCCCACTTGAAATATTAAAAAAAATGGGTGAGCTGGGATTTATGGGAATGATGGTGCCACCTGAATATAACGGCAGCGGCCTCGAACCGATTAGTTATGTGCTGGCTTTATCTGAAATAGCTAAAGTTGATGCATCTGTAAGCACAATTATGTCCGTGCAGAATTCGCTTATAAACTGGATTCTCGAACATTATGGCACAGAGGAACAAAAAGAAAATTATTTGAAAAAAACTGCAACAGGAGAGTACCTTGGTGCGTATTGCCTAAGTGAACCGGAAGCTGGTTCCGATGCCAGGGGCATAAGGACTATGGCTGTTAAGGAAGGCGATGAATGGATAATTAACGGAACAAAAAACTGGATTTCCACAGGGCAACATGCTGATGTATTTATAGTGTTTGCCCAAACTAATCCTGAACTGAAACACAAAGGAATTGCCTGTTTCCTTATGGAAAAAGGTACTCCGGGACTCGAACCGGGACTAAAGGAAGACAAAATGGGGTTGCGCTCTTCGGAAACATGTTCGTTGGGGTTGACAAACATCAGGTTAAAAGATGATAACCTTGTTGGGAAAGTTGGTGATGGTTTTTATATCGCTATGCGTGGCCTAAATGGAGGAAGGATTGGTATAGCTGCACAGTCCCTCGGCATAGCCAAGGGTGCGTTTGAAGCAGCATTAAAATATTCCGGTGAACGAAAGACTATGGGTATTCCAATTAACCAGCACCAGATGATTCAGCAGAAACTTGCGAGGATGAGCATGAGCATTAGCTCTGCGGAAGCCCTTGTCCTGAAAGCAGCCTGGCTAAGGGCAGAAGGCCGCGATCATATACGCGAAGCCTCCGAGGCAAAACTTTTTGCATCAACAATAGCTAACGATATCGCCCGTGAGGCAGTCCAGATTCACGGTGGTTACGGTTATGTACGCGAGTATCATGTGGAGCGAATGATGCGCGATGCAAAAGTTACTGAGATTTACGAAGGAACTTCTGAAATCCAACACATTGTTATTGCAAGGGAACTTATTAAAAATTCATAGAGTAATAAATGAAGATATTTTTAACAATGCTCACATCAGCTTTAATGCTGCTCTATTCATGCATGGCTTTTAATTGCGAAGAAGGAAATGGCAATATTCAAAGATTCGAGCGAACATTTTCCGGCGCTGAGAAAATATTACTTGCTGGCAGTGGCAAAGTGATTTTGGGCCAGAGTGACAACGAGGGTATTATTATTGAAATTGATGATAATCTCGAGAAGTTTATCAGAACTGATGTTGTTGACGGGCGTCTTATAATTGAACCGGAAGAAAGTATTTGTCCATCTGAGTATACTGTGTATGTAAGCATGGAAACAATACGGGGAGTTCAAATTCAGGGTTCCGGAGATATTACTTCAGCAGATCCAATTAATTGCGATGAATTTGAAGCAGAAGTTGATGGTTCCGGTAATATTGGGCTCAGCCTTGCTATTGATGGTGAATTAGAAGTTGAAATAAATGGTTCAGGTGATATCAGGTTAAAAGGAAACGCAAAAGAAGGCGAAATCGGTATAAACGGCAGTGGCGATGTTATGATGGGAGAATTATTAGTTGATGGAGACTGCTATGTTGAAATTAATGGCACCGGTGATGTTATGATTAACAATTCCGGTGTTTTAAATGTGGAAATCAACGGCAGCGGCGATGTAATTTATTCAGGAAATCCAACTGAAATTAACCAGGAGATAAACGGTTCCGGCAGCCTTAAGAAGAAAAAATAGTATTAAAGCATTCCGAGGGCCTGTTCCAGATCTTCGAGCATGTCTACTGGATCTTCTATACCAACTGAAAGCCTGATAAGGTTGTTTTTAATACCGATTTTTTCTCTTTCCTCCTCAGGAATTGAAGCGTGTGTCATTATCGCCGGGTGGTCAACGAGGCTTTCTACGCCTCCAAGACTTTCTGCTAACCGGAATATTTTTAGGTTCTCGAGGAATCGTCTCGATTCATTAATCCCGCCATTTATGTAAAATGTAATCATTCCTCCGGATCCGCTCATTTGTTTTTTAGCGATTTCATATTGAGGGTGTGAGCTCAATCCCGGATAAATGCACTTTTTCACCTTTGGATGATTTTCCAGAAATCTTGCTATTTCGAAAGCATTATCATTATGCTGTTTCATTCGGACGCTTAATGTTTTAAGTCCGCGCAATACAAGCCAGCTGTCAAAAGGTGATTGTGTAGGACCGATTGAATTTTGAAGCCTCCATAGATCATTGTATAAGTTAGCATCATTA
>CAYVVD010000006.1:29152-155552 GCA_964454975.1 uncultured Hyphomicrobiales bacterium
CCGCCGATAACATCGCTATGCCCGTTTATGTACTTTGAAACAGAGTGCATGGTTATATCTGCTCCCAAATCAAGTGGGTTCTGGAAATAGGGGCTCATAAATGTATTGTCTACTACAAGGCAAGAACCCAGCCTTTTGCATTCGTCAGCAATCAATTTGATATCTGTAATTTTTAGCAGGGGATTGGAAGGCGTTTCAATCCAAACAAGCTTTGGCTTTAATCTATTCATTTGGTTTACAAAAACTTCCCGGTTTGAGCTGTCGCCAAAGTGGAATTGGTGGTAGTCATTAAAGACGGTTGTAAAAAGGCGGTAACTTCCTCCATATATGTCGTCGCCACTTAGAACAACTGAACCCTTCTTAAATAAATGCAATATCAACATCACTGCAGACATTCCGCTTGCAGTAGCAATTGAATATCCTGCATTTTCTATGCTGGCATAACATTCCTCAAGCCTTGTTCTTGTTGGATTATGGGAACGAGTGTACTCGTATCCCTTGTGCTGTCCGGGTGAACTTTGGGCATAAGTAGTTGTTTGAAATATTGGGGGAATTACAGCTCCGGTAGATGGGTCCGGTTCATTCCCTATGTGGATTATTCGTGTTGAAAACCGTGATTTTTTAATCATTTGCCGTTGTGAATGATTTCCTGATTAAATTCCTTTGCCTGTGCCATAAAATTCAAAATATCAATATTAGTAAGAATTGCTATCGCTTTGTTTTCACTGCAAACCAAAACAGTCCTTTTCTCGAGCAGACTTGAAGTAACCCTTTCCAGTAAGTCGTTAGGATCAACAATTTTTAAGTTATTGTCAATTGCAACAGAAATTGCATCTCCTGTGGATATTTTCCCTTCGAACAATGGACGCAGTATCCTGTTTTCAGAAACAATCCCAACGAGATATTCATTATTATAGACAGGTAATTGTGATATATCATTATCCTGCATGATTTTTATTGCGTCGCCGATTGTCGAATTATCATAAATTGTAATCAGTGGTTCAGAACCTTTTTTGAGTTGGTTTAATACCTCGCTTACCTGGACGTTAAAGCTACTGTCCTGGTAGCCGTTATCCCTCATCCAGTCATCGTTGAATATTTTGCTTGCATACCTGTTGCCCGAATCGGGCATAATAACCAATATCCTTTTTGGCTTTTCAATCTTCTCAGCATATCTTATAGCACCAACAACTGCTGCACCTGAACTTCCCCCTGCATAAATAGCTTCTTTGGTAAGCAATGCCCTTGTCATCAAAAAGCATTCTTTATCACGAACCGTTACAAAATCATCAATCACATCAAAATTTAATGTTCCGGGAATAATGTCTTCACCAATTCCTTCCAATACATAGCTTTTTGCCTCTGTCATTTCCCCGGTTTTATGATAATGCGCAAGGATTGAACCTTCGATATCAACACCTACAACTTTTAAATCCGGTATTTTTTCTTTCAGGTATTTTCCTGCGCCGGATATTGTACCACCTGTACCGACTCCTGCAATAAACACATCGAATTCGCCACCAGTCTGTTCATAAATTTCAGGCCCTGTTTCATGGTAATGAGTATTTGTATTGTCAAGGTTGTAGTATTGGTTGGCATAAAAAGCGTTTGGTGTTGTTTCCGCAATCCTTTTTGCAACGCTGTAATACGAGCGGGGGTCATCAGGACTTACGTTAGTAGGGGTTACAATCACCTTGGCTCCAAATGCCCTTAAGCTATTAATTTTCTCCTGGGATTGTTTGTCCGGCAGCACAAATATTGCCTTATATCCATATACTGCCGCATACATGGCAAGTCCGACCCCGGTATTCCCGGAAGTACCTTCGACAATTGTACCACCGGGCTTCAGGGCACCTCGTTTGATAGCCTGCTCTATAATATATTTCCCGATGCGGTCTTTAATCGAACCTCCGGGATTCAAATATTCAAGCTTTAAGTATATTTCTGACTTTAGGTGCGTTGCTATATTTTTTAGCCTGACTATGGGGGTATTTCCAATTGCTTCGAGTACGGATTTATTAAAATTATTCATTTATTCTTTTATGGTTGCGTTAATATAATAATTCCGAAACGGGAATTAATTTATTTTAGATTTTCATTTTAGCTTTAATCTTTAATTCATTTTGTTTAGTTTATCTCAGCGTAAAAAATTACGATTCATTGAAATATCTTGTAGGAATATGATTAATAATATTGTTTCAGTTGATGACCAGGATTTTAAAGGAAAAAGAGTGCTTCTGAGGGTAGATTTCAATGTTCCTTTAAATGGCAGACAAGAAGTAACTGACCACCTCCGGATACAGGAATCGCTTCCCACAATTGATAAAATTATGCACGACGGTGGAATCCCGATACTTCTGTCTCATCTCGGAAGGCCAAAAGGCCAGTGGAACAAGAAGTTATCTATGGAAATTGTTGCTGAATACATGGAAGAAGTATTTGGATATAATATTCTATTTGCTGAAGACTGCCTGGGTGAGTCCCCCAAAAAAATTGTGAATAAA
Organism: uncultured Hyphomicrobiales bacterium; assembly: GCA_964454975.1. GTDB lineage: Bacteria > Bacteroidota > Ignavibacteria > Kapaibacteriales > UBA2268 > CAYVVD01. The sequence goes on from CAYVVD010000006.1 coordinate 31,657, forward strand.
GCAATGCATGGTGACATTGTGATGCTCGAGAATCTCCGATTTTATGAATATGAGACAGCAAACGACAAAGAATTTGCAAAGCAGCTTGCTGCTCTTGGCGATGTGTATGTTAACGATGCATTTGGTACGGTTCACCGCTATCACTCGAGTATTTATGAACTACCATTATTATTTGAAGACAGGTTTGCCGGCAAATCTCTCTGGTGGGAGATTGAATACCTCAAAAATACCCTTTCAAAAGCTGAATCTCCATATGTGGCAATTGTAGGCGGAGCTAAAATATCTGATAAAATCAATGTAATCAAAAAGCTTACTGAAAAATGCGACATCGTCATGGTTGGCGGGGGAATGATGTTTACATTCCTGAAAGCTATGGGCTATAACATTGGCCGTTCAATTTTCGAAACCGAAAAAGTTCAGTTGGCAAAAGAGCTTATAGATAATGCAAAAAACAACAATTGTGAAATAATGGTACCGAATGATGTAGTTGTTGCAGACCGTTTCCACAATGATGCCGATCGCAAGATAGTTAGCGTTGAAACCATTCCTTCAGACTGGTTAGGTTTAGATATTGGTACAGAAACAAGGAAAATTTTCCAAGATGTAATCCTGAATGCAAAAACAGTGATCTGGAACGGGCCGATGGGTGTATTCGAAATGTCAAATTTTGCTGTAGGGACATACTCCATAGCTAATGCCCTCGCAAGAGTTACTGCCAAAGGCGCTCTTACTATTATTGGCGGCGGCGACTCCGGTGCTGCAATCAGGAAGATGAATTTTATGAACAAGGTAACACATGTTACACCAGGTGGCGGAGCATGGCTAAAATTTATGGAAGGCGAAGGGTTGCCAGGTATCGATGCGCTTGTGAAATGATAAATTTATTAGGGCGAATCTCGATTCGCTCGTACATCTACTGTGGTTTTGAATTAAATGATAATTTCTTCATGGACCAACAAAAACTCATATCAAACCAGATAAAGATTGCAAACGACATTTGCTCATCAACAAATGAACTTCTCCCGCTTTTGAAAGAGAATCCAATGCTGGACGAAAGCCTTCACAGCACCATAACAGAGATATTCCGGTTTATGCACAATCTGCTAAAATCTTTCCCTGATATTCTTTTATCAAAACACAACATCGACCCAGACAAGGCAGAAGTGCTGATGTCGCTTGATAAAGTAATTGGCGCCTGGTCGGAATACCTGATGTCTCCAAATTCATTTTTTGGTGCATGGGAACGTTTTAACGAAAGCTGGAAGAAATTTTCCAAATCGGTAGAAAGATTATCCGGTTCTGATGATTCCATCTATCTTTCAATGAATTAAGCAATCGCGGGGGCTGCTTATCGTCATTTAGATGTGTTAAGTATTATTTGGAACAAGAATGCAGGGTTTTGGCAGATTTAGTTTATTCCCGCCGGTAATCAAGTTTCTACTGATTGCCAATGTTGCTATGTTTATACTCGATTTCCTGTTTTTCGGGCAAATCTCATTTGGTTCATCTCTTGTAACCGACCCTTCAACAGGTATGGCGGCTCAGATGAAAATAACTCTTGCCGATTACCTTGCGTTGCAACCTCTTGGTGGAAGCCTGAGTGGAGTAGGTTTTTGGCCCTGGCAGATATTTACATATCAATTTATGCACGGTGACCTTTGGCACATCTTCTTCAATCTATTTGCACTGTGGATGTTCGGTACAGAGCTCGAGCAGAAATGGGGTAGCCGGAAATTCCTGGTGTTCTACCTGCTTTGCGGTATAGGCGCAGGCCTGCTTCAGATGTTTATTGCTGACCGGGGAACAGTTGGCGCTTCAGGCTCAATTTTTGGAATCTTACTTGCATTTGGCTTGTCATTCCCGAACAGGCCGATATTTATGTTCCCGTTCTTTATCCCTATACCCGCTAAATTTTTCATCGTGATATTCGGTGCTATCCAGTTGCTGCTTGGATTCTCTGATACAAGCGGCGGAGTAGCATATTTCGCTCACATAGCCGGAGCTATTACAGGTTTCCTGCTCCTGAAATTCGGCGACAGTATGGGTATTTACAGCTTCTTTGATAAATTTTTCCCGCAGGGTGTACTCGATGGCTCCGGTGACGCAACCAGCTATAGTAGTGATTTTGGTGGTGGCAAGAAGGAATGGCGGATTTTCCGCGCCGACCCGCCCCATATGAAAATCCGATTAGAAGACAGTTATGAACCTCCGCGCCAATCCGGCAGGACATACAACATTGATGGCGAGCAGATAACCCAGGATAAGATTGATTCAATTCTCGACAAAATCTCTGCATCGGGATACCAGAACCTTACGGAAAAAGAGAAGTACATATTAAATGAATTAAGCAAGAAAATTTAATACAAAAAACTAAGGAGCAGATGGAAGCAAATATTCCCGGACTCAACATTGTAAACGGAAACAGCAATCCTGAAATAAATATAAATAACAGCTTCAAAAGGCGGAAAACAAGAAAAGTAATGGTAGGCGGCGTACCCGTCGGGGGAGACGCCCCCATTTCAGTTCAGACAATGACAAAAACCAAAACTGCCGATGTAAATGCTACCGTCGCACAGATTCTCCGATGCGAGGATGTCGGTGCCGATATTGTCCGCGTTACAGTTAATACCAAGGAAGCTGCCGAAGCAATCGGCGAGATAGTAAAACAGGTGAATGTGCCTATTGTAGCCGATATACATTTCAATCATGTATTTGCTTTAAAGTCCATCGAAGCTGGCGTTGCTAAAGTGCGTATCAATCCCGGTAACATCGGCAGCAGGGAGAGGATAGAAGAAGTACTTTCGCTTGCGAAAGAAAGAAGTATCCCAATCAGGATTGGCGTTAACTCCGGCTCGCTTGAGAAAGACATTCTCGACAAATACGGCTATCCAACTGACGAGGCTCTTTTCGAAAGCGCAATGCGCCATGCGGATATTGCCGGGGAATTTGGCTTTGAGGATATCATCATCTCCGTAAAATCCACATCAGTCCCGCTGATGATAAGCGCATACAGGCTGATAGCGCAAAGAACCGATATCCCGCTGCACCTCGGCGTAACAGAGGCAGGGACAATCAAGAGCGGCACAATTAAATCCGCTGTCGGTATCGGAACGCTGCTTGCCGAGGGCATTGGCGACACACTGCGCATTTCGCTTACCGACGAGCCGGAGAGGGAAGTAGAAGTCGGCAAAGAGATACTGCGAAGCCTCGGGCTTGCGCAGAGGAATGTCGAGATAATCGCATGCCCAACATGCGGCAGGCTTGATGTTGACCTCTTCAAAATCGTAAACGAACTCGAAGAAAAAGTAAAAGACATCAAAAAGCCGGTAAAAGTTTCCATCCTCGGATGCGCCGTAAACGGCCCGGGCGAAGCAAAGGAGGCGGACATAGGAATCGCCGCCGGCAAGGGCAAGGGTATCTTATTCAGGAAGGGCGAAGTAGTCCGGACAGTAGCTGAGGATTCAATCGTCGAGGAAGTTTACAAGGAAATCCTGGATTTCCAACCGGAGAATTAACACCACCCGCGATTAACAGTTGTCATATCCGCGAAAGCGGCTATCTCGTTTATAACTACTATAATTTAATATTTAGAGTTTAGGGCTAAGTTAGAATGTCTTTCCTGCAATCTGTCATGCCAGCGGATTGAAGGTCGAAATATTTAACGGCAAAGCGAATTAACAGGCATTCAATAACAATGTGCCACACTACCGTGAATGCATAACAGAATCGGTTTATAGGGTAGGTAAAACTTGATTTTTAAAGTAGAAATGTTTTAAACTTTTAGTTTGCTTACTTCACTGCGGTGTTAAATTCTTAGCGGACTACTTAAAATGCTACATAACGATCTGGCTATCGTGCATATTAATGCTTGCCATTCTTTAGTCTTCCGACTAATTTGCGAATATTTGTTCCTTCTATTATCGGTTTTACAGACCGGTAATCAAGCTTAAGGCAGATATATCGGGCCATCGGGTCCAAGAGGAATGCCTATTAGCATCCATATAACCAACAATGCCGACCACGTAATAAACAGCAATGCTGAATAAGGAATCATAATGGAAATAATGGTCCCGATTCCATTCTTCTCGTCATATTTTTGAGCAAAGGTTACTATCAGTGCAAAATAGCTCATCATCGGAGTTACAAGATTGGTTACAGAATCTCCAATTCTAAATGCAGCCTGAGTTAAAGCGGGATGATATGCAGGGTCTATCAGCATGAGCATTGGGATAAAAACAGGTGCCATAATTGCCCATTTTGCTGAAGCTGATCCCATAAACAAATTGATTATTGCTGATAATAAAATGAATCCCACAATGAGAAGGGGGCCGGTTAAACCAATTTGCTGAAGTCCATCTGCCCCTTTAATCGCAAAGATAATCCCCAGGTTTGAGTATTTAAAAAAGTAAACAAACTGAGCGGCAAAAAATACTAACACGATATAGCCGGCCATGCCACTCATCGACTTTGTTATGTGCTTTACTAAATCTTTGTCATTATTTATCGATCTTACAACAACTCCATAAACTAAACCGGGAATAAAGAAAAATATCATTATTCCAACAATAATTCCGTCAAAGAAAGGTGAATTGAGCACATCCCCCGTTTCCGGGTTTCTCAGTATGCCATTTTCGGGAATCACTGATATTGCAAGCAAGGCAACCGTAATCAGAAAGCTAACTCCAGCCCATATTAAGCCTTTTTTCTCTAAACCGGTTAACTGCTGAATTGAAATTTTTTCTGCAGAACCATTATATTCTCCCAATCTTGGTTCAACAATTTTTTCAGTAACCCAGGTTCCAACAATAACTACAAGAAAGCTGGAAACAAACATAAAGTAGTAATTAACAGCAGGATTAACGCTGATTCCGGGTTGAATCATTTCAGCCGCAGATTCTGATATTCCGGCAAGAATGGGGTCAATTGAGCCAATAAAGAAATTAGAACCAAAACCACCGCTAACACCCACAAAAGCAGCTGCAAGCCCGGCCATCGGATGCCGCCCCAAGGCGTGGAAAATCAATGCTCCGAGTGGAATTAATACTACATATCCGGCTTCACTCGCAAGATGAGAGATTATACCCGCAAAAACTATTGCAGCAGTTATAAATCTTTTAGGGGATTTTAAAACCAAGGCTCTTATCAAAATAGTGAATAACCCGGATCCTTCGGCTACCCCGATTCCGATCATTACAACCAGCACATAACCTAATGGAGGAAAAAACAAGAAGTTATTTAATATATTTGAGTACATCCACCTGATACCATCTGCGCCAAGTAAATTTTTTGCTTTTATAACTGAGTCATCGACAGGATGTTGGGCGCTTACATCAAGCAAATAGCCTGCTACGGATAATAATATTACCAAACATGCAAGGCCCGCAAAAATTGATGCCGGATGCGGCAATCGGTTTCCAACAACTTCGATAAAATCTAAAGCTCCGGCAAAAAACCTGCTTAAGAAACCTTTCTTCTTTTTCTTGATTTCTTCTTTCATATAAAACTAATTTGTTATAATGATTGGCTTTGTTTTCACTACTTCGGTATATCCAACTTGTAATCGGTTATTTTAGCTCCTACATAAATTAGCAAAATATTCTGGAATTTTATAGTTTCGCCGCCAGAAAACGCCATTTTACCCCTACCCGGGAATTCGTCGGTTAAGCATGCTCTCAGGTTTGCAACTCTTAAGATGAAGAGATTCCCGCTTTCGCAGGAATGATATGGTGTGATTAAACAATATCCCCGTTCAAGCCGGGAATGACAAGGTGGCTCCATCGAATTTGCTCAGGATGACAAGGAAGTTACTCCAAACCAAGCTTGTCGTAGATGTAATCCACGCTTTCGTAGATTCTGTCAAAGGAAAACATAGATTCCAGTTCTTCTTTTGAAATGTATTGCATAAGCTCTTCGTTCTCTGAAAGTGTATTCAGGAAGTTTCGCTTTTCTTCCCACGCCTGCATTGCAGAGCGCTGCACCATTTCGTAAGCTTTCTGCCTTTTTAATCCCTTACGCGCAAGCTCCAAAAGAATCTTTTGTGAATGAATGAGCCCGTATGTCAGGTTGAGATTCTCCAGCATTTTATCAGGATAAGTGACAAGATTATCAATGAGTTTAGTTGTCCGGTTCAGAATGTAATCCACACAGATTGTACTGTCCGGCATTATAACGCGTTCAACGCTGCTGTGCGAAATGTCCCTCTCGTGCCAAAGGGCGTTGTTTTCAATGGCTGCGAGGAGATTGCTCCGCAGAAGCCTTGCCTGTCCGGAGATATTTTCAGATGAGATAGGGTTTCGCTTGTGGGGCATTGCCGAGCTGCCTTTCTGGCCTTTTGAGAAGTATTCTTCTGCTTCGCGTACTTCCGTCCTCTGGAGGTGGCGGACCTCGATTGCAATTTTTTCAAGCATAGAGCCTATAAGAGCGATAGCAGACAGAAAATTTGCATGGCGATCCCGCTGGATTACCTGCGTTGTGATTGGCGCCGAACTCAGGCCAAGCTTTTCGCAGACGTACTCCTGAACGTAAGGTGAAAGATGTTCGTATGTTCCGACAGCTCCGTTTATCTTGCCTGTACATACTTCGTCCAGCGCTGCTTTGAAGCGAAGGATATTCCGTACACATTCATCATACCACAGCGCGAACTTCAGCCCAAAAGTCATAGCCTCCGCATGTATTCCATGGCTCCTGCCCACACATGGAGTACGCTTGTATAGGATGGCTTTTGCTGCCAGTATGGATTTAAGTGCTTCCAAGTCTTTGAGTATAATCTCACCGGCCTGTTTAAGTTGAACTGCGAGACAGGTGTCGAGTACATCGCTCGAGGTCATTCCCATGTGGATATAGCGGGACGGTTCGCCTACGTATTCCTCCACATTCGTAAGAAAGGCAATTACATCATGCTTAACGGTTTCTTCTATTTCGAGGATGCGTTTAGCATCGCATTTTGCTGTCATGCGTATCTTTTCAACAGCTTCTTTTGGAATAATGCCAAGTTCAGCCTGCGCCTCGCAGGCAAGTATTTCGATTCCTAGCCAGATATTAAATTTATTCTGCTCCGACCAGATATTGCCCATTTCATGGCGTGTATAACGTTCCACCATTATATACCTCAGATAATAAGCATGCAATTTAAGAAATGCTTGCCAATGAGTATAATAGAATAAAAAAGCCGGGCTACACAACCCGGCTTTAAGATTTTAAAATTATTTATTAGTTCAACTTAATTATAGGGACAAAGACGGACCTGTCATCTAATTTTAAGAAAATGTAATATTTTCCGGAAGCAAAGGATGACAAATCGAAACTAAAGCTATTTATTCCGTTCTTCAGTTTAACCACATCCAGTGTATGGACATTTCTACCTGTGTTACTAACAATCTTGACTGTGCCATTTAATTGAGAAATCTCATTATTTGTGACTTCAAGGTTTACTATGTTTTTAACAGGATTTGGGTGGGCTTTAATTGAAATAACACCATCATCCTTTTCAAAAGCTTCAATTGAAGAAATTGATGTACTTTTTCCATTTAGAATCAATATGTTCACTTCGTCTTTTGCATTTACTGCGTCTGAAAAAATATAAACTTCTGAGCTAAGCCCATTTGAGACTTCGGTAGGTGTAAAAATAGTTTCGATATCAATTGCATCATCTCCCGGGCCTATATTAACCGGAAATTCAACGTCAACCGGAATTGATATTTCAAAATCATTGCTTGTCTGTTCCAAAGCAATTGACAATATTTCAATTGGTTGATTGCCACTATTGATAACGCTGAAATTCTTTGAAGAGGTTTCTCCAACCCTGATATCCTCAAATTCCAGATTGTTATAATCAATTTCTGTAAAACTTATAAGTTTGGTGTACGAATCGTTGTTAAGAAGATAATCAATACTATTATTGACAATAGCATTTCTTGCTGTAATATTCAGGATATTCACAGGGTTAATTCCCAAAACAACAGCCCTGAAATCATTGTTGTGATACCTGAGTGCAATTACTGAGTCAGGCTGACCTTTGTAATGCAAAACCGGAAAGCTGTTGATGTAGTCAGGAACGAGCAAAGGCGATGGAATAGCATTAGACCCGCCATTGTAAAGAGTCAATGAAGAAGAAATGTTATCATAATCCATTGATATCATCTCTGGATATACACCACTTAAATCCATTCTGCCCGATGTATTTAATGCTGACACAATGCTTCCAAAGGCCGAAATACCCAATCTCGTTAATAAATTTTGATCCTGTGAATTTGCCAGACGGAATAATGCTCCATCACCGATAACAAGTAAATTTGTTTTGTTATCAATTATATCAGATATTAATTCTGCTTCAGTATTGTCAATTTCACCAAATGCTGCCGAATTCCATATAAGCACACCAGGATTGTTTTCATTCAATACCTTGCTGATTTCTAATAACTCACTTAGACTAATATCAATAGGCTGGAATTCAGATGATATAATTTCGCTAAGGTCGAAATACTCTTTATTTGCATTAGCAGCATCATTAATATTCATAACTGGAATGTTACCGGTTACGAGTTTAGTGAAAGAGCTGTAACTTTCATCTTCAGAAGAGGAAAGTTCAATACTTAATTTACCTATTCCCTGAGTGCTGTTTGTGTTAATTAATACTTCAATTTCTTCTGAACTTCCCTGGGGAACGTTGATTGTGTTTTTCCCGTCCAATACTTCAGCGCTCCACGTTTCTGGGGAGGAAGTATTGATGGCTACCTGTACGTCTAATGTTTTTTCTGAATCAGATTCATTTTCAAATATGAACTTAGCTTTATTATTATCAATATCAATAAGCTTAATATCTTCTAATGCAGTCAATGAACCACCAAAATTCGGAATTACTTTGTATATTGAGTTTCTTGAATTATCTACAAACCAGATATTTCCATCTGGTCCGAATTCAATTCCCATAATGCTACTAGCGCCCGTTTCTATTTCTCCCAGTTTTAGCGGAGTTCCTTCTTTAACATCAAAGAAATAAATCTTACCGTTAGAATTATCACTGATTGCAAGTATATTATCTTTAATTGCAAGGCCTGCCGGGGTTCCAAGCCCATCATCAATTCCTACGGACCAACTAACGTTTCGGACAGCCTTTACTGTAACCGGTTCTAAATTCATTGGTTGTATTTCTTCTTCGATTGTCCCTGTAGAAATGTCAGCTATTATAACTCTGTTATTAGCGCCATCAATATAATAAAGCAGATTTGTAGTTTTATCTAATTCCATGTGTGAGGGTATTCCTGCCAACCTTGTATATGGCAATTCTAAGTACCTGTAAACAATCGCATCGGAATGGTCGTGGCCACCAGGATAATGAGGTTCTTTAAAATCATATCTGCATATATGATTGTTATAGCCATCATTGACCCAATAAATATTGTCTTTTTCATGTGTAATTCCTGAGGAGTAGGGGCTCTGATGGACCATATCAAGATGGCTTCCATTATTTTGCTGGGTTGGAGGATTCCCAATCTTGGCATAGATATCTAAGTCCAAAGACCACAAGGTTGGGCCTGTAAATGTACCTCCCTGTCTGTTTGCGTCCAAAATTGCCTGGGCAGTTGCGAATGTTTCATTGTCGCCAAATGCTATTGCGGAAGCCTCTGCCATAAAATGCCAGCTGTTTCCATCTCTCAGATAATCTGAAAATTGGTTTTGCATTCCGGGATTTGTAAAAAGGACGGTTGAGCCACCATTTGAGCCTCCATGATTTAGTACCCAAAGTTCGCCTTCCCTCATTGGACCTGGATTGAATCCGAGATCAACAGGAGCCTGTATCTTGTCAGATTGATTCCCGATTTCTATTACGTTAATCTCCTTGTTTAAATAGGCGGCTACTTTCAATGAAGCATTGCCAAGAAGTGTTCCAAAACATGTGCTAAGTATAAGCAGTATCAAGTATCTCACGTTTTCCTCACTTAAATGATTAAAAAGGTATTATCTATAAATTTAGAAGCAACTAAATTATTATTAAATATTAATCAAGACACTTGATAACGATAAAGGTTACAAAGCGGAAGTATAAGATGATTTAATTAGACTAATTATTTTAAATTAATCTCTTTTTGTTCATTTCTTGGTGTGAAATCCTGGTGGTAAAGGGGAGTGAATTTTGCGGGATTCTCAAATTCATCGGTTTCGTATTTCGCGAATGCAAGTTGTAATAATTTTTCAGCAGACTGTAAATTAAGTGCGTCAATTCTTGTAGCTTTTTCAATGGGTTGACTGAATTCACCTACTATTAGGTTTCCCAAATTGTCAATGTCCGCAATATATTTCATGTCTTTGAGTTCTACTTCTGTATGGGCTTTATACTCTCCACTAAACTCCTTAAAAAACATCATTCCACGGTTGGAGGGTATTGCCGCGATTATCTTGTTGAATTTAATCCCTGATATTGATTTATATGCGTAAAATGCAAGTGCGTCAAGAGTAGGAACTGCAATTAACTTTGGTGATTCTCCATAGCAAAGCCCCTTTGCGAGGGAAGCGCCGACTCGCAAACCAGTGAATGAACCCGGACCGGAAGAAATGACAACTGCGTCAATATCCTCAATCGCAAGCTTATTTTCATTCATCATCCTGCGGACATACTCTGCAAGCAGACTGTCATGCATATTCCGCTCATGGTGAGTGTAATTGACTGCAAGCACGCCATCAATTCCAAGCGCCACACTGCAAGGCCTTCCGCTGCTTTCTATTGATATTATATTCACAGACATATTAAATTTCAACAAGTTCCAGGTTTCTCTTAACTTTCCACAGGAATTCGAAAACATCGTCCCGGCTGTGCAGCGAAACTTCGATTAATATCTTTTTGTTCCGCTGCATTACATTAGTACCGGGCTGGTCGTTTACAAATTCCATTACAGCAGGAAACGCGTGATTATAAAATGTTTCATTTGTATCCGGCGGTAACTCAATTAACAGCTTATTCTGCTTTAATATTAAGCGCTCGAAACCTGTTGGTATTGCCGCCATCCTAATTTTAACTGCAAATATAAGGTTTTGTGCTTCAACCGGAAGTTTACCGTACTTATCTTTTAGTTCGTCGCTGATAAAATCAAGCTGTGCCAGATCCCGCACCTCGTATAGACGTTTGTAGTAATAGTACCTGTCGGTATCGGTTTTCACATAATCTGAGGGCAGGAGGGCATCTTCGCTCATCTCTATGGCAATTTCCTCGTTATCAAATTGCTGCTTGCCGTCTTCCTTTTCTTTAAACAACTCACTGAATTCCTGCACTTTCAATTCGCGGACAGTTTCATCGAGGATTTTCTGGTATAGCTCGAATCCCAGGTCGTAAATATATCCGCTCTGCTCAGGGCCGAGCAGATTGCCGGCACCTCGTATCTCCATATCTCGCAACGCAAGCTGGAAACCACTTCCCAGGTCAGTAAATTCCTCGATTGCCTGTAAACGTTGCAATGCCTTATGGCCGACTCCGCGTGTCTCAGGGATTATCAAATAGCAAAATGCCTGTTTGTTTGTCCTGCCCACCCTTCCACGAAGCTGGTAAAGCTCAGCGAGGCCGAAATTATTTGCCCTGTTAATGAGCATTGTGTTTGCATTTGGAATATCAAGACCGGATTCTACGATTTTTGTTGTCACCAGCACATCAAGCTTGCGGCTGATGAACTTTTCCATCACCTTTTCTAGTTCTTTTGTTTGCATCTGGCCGTGAGCAACGCCAAACCTTATATTGGGCAATAGCATCTTCAAATCCATAGCAATCTTTTCAAGGTCCATCACCTTGTCGCTTACAAAGAAAACCTGGCCGTTTCTGTCAAGTTCCTTTTCGATAGCTTTTACGATCTGCTCTTGGTTCCAATGAATAATTTCTGTATAAACAGGCAGCCGGTTTCGGGGTGGTGTTTCTATCACACTCAGGTCACGGGCGCCCATCAGCGAAAAATTCAATGTACGGGGAATAGGTGTAGCTGTAAGAGTAAGCGTATCAACCGAAACACGCATCTGGCGTAGCTTCTCTTTTGCAGCAACACCAAAGCGTTGTTCCTCATCTATTATCAGCAGTCCGAGGTTTTTGAATTCAAGATCATTGCTTAAAATTCTGTGTGTTCCAATTAGAATGTCAATAGAAGCGGTTTTAACTTTTTCAATGATTTCATTCTGATTTTTCCTGCTCTTAAACCGGGAAAGGCATTCAATGAGCATCGGGTAGCGTTGCAACCTGTCGCGGAATGTCATGTAGTGCTGTTCTGCAAGTATAGTTGTCGGCACAAGTACAGCAACCTGTTTGCCGGCTTCAACTGCCTTAAATGCAGCGCGTATAGCTACTTCGGTCTTACCAAATCCCACATCACCGCAAACAAGCCTGTCCATAGGAGTCTCAGATTCCATATCCTGCTTTACTTCAGCAGTGCTTTTGGACTGGTCCGGTGTATCCTCATAAATGAATGAAGCTTCAAATTCCTTTTGCCAGACGGTATCAGCCGGGAATACGTAACCGGGCTGTATTCTTCTTTCGGCGTAAAGTTTAATCAACTCTCTTGCTATGTCTTTTAGCTTTTTCTTTGTACGCGCTTTTTTGCGTGACCACTCGCTTGTACCAAGTTTGCTAAGTTGCGGAAGCGAACCTTCTGTAGCTGAATACTTTTGAATCTTATGAATATAATTCAGATGTACATATAAAATGTCGCCACCTGCGTAAGTAATTTTGACGCAATCCTGGTTGCTGCCGCCGATTTTAACAGTTTCCAGCCCTTCAAATTTCCCGATTCCTTTATCATCGTGAACAACCAGGTCTCCAATGCTTAGTTTTTTAAGCTCACTTAGAGAAATACCGGTGCCTTTTTTCCGTTTGCTGTCCTGGAAGCGAATCCTGCCGAATACCTGGTGCTCAGTGAGCCATGCTATTCCTTCACCGGGTAAAAAAAATCCTGATGCAGGGCTGTTATTATGGTAGGAGACAAGCGATTCTACACGCTTTTTATCAGCAAAGCCGGCATTTCCGTTAAATTGTTCAGGATCAAATTCTCTAATATTGTTTTCTACAATATCTCTAAATCGTTCAAGGTGGATTTTGCCCTCTGCGAAGAGAGACAATTCTTTAAAGCTTACAGCATATTGATAAAGCGCACTTGTTAATTCCTTGACTGATGTATTAAAATTAGGCTGGGGCTGGGATTTTACATTGACTTCTGCTGTACCAAGTCGGTTGATTGTAATATTCAGGTAGTTTGCATTTATATTTTCAAAAATATCCTCTTCTATGCTATTATCGCTAAATATCTCATCAGGGTTTTCAATAAAAAAAAGGATGTCTGATTCAATGTATTCAAAGATAGATGAAACACCTTCTGTATTTGCAGCATGGAAGATTTTCGCTACGAATGAAATTTTATCAAAATCTCTGATGCTGCGCTGTGAGCCCGGACTAAACTCACGTATTGACTCAACTTCATCACCCCAGAATTCTATTCGTACAGGATTATCCAGCCCGGTTGGAAAAACATCAATAATACCACCGCGAACAGCAAACTGTCCCTGCTCGGATACATAATCGTTTTTTTCAAATCCATTGAGCGCCAGTTCAGTACGGAATTTTTCGAAATCAACGCTACTGCCTTTTTCAAGCACAATCCGGTTTTGCATTATGCTTTCAGGTTTTGGCAACGACACGTTGAATATATCAGTTGTAGAAATTATAATTGGATCATTTGTTTCAAGTATTGCTTCTAGCCCGTCTATCAACCAGGAATAATGATTATCATCAGAACCATAAGACTTAACAGATCGGTGGGGCTCAATTAACAACGAGCAATTATTAAACTCAAGAAGTCCGTTCAGGTCGTGATAACGGTCTTTGGCGCTAGTTTTATCAGGGCAGATTATAAAAACCGGTTTACCGGACGACTTATAAACAGCTGCTTCATAAACGGAAAAAAGAGAGCCGTGAAGAGTCTTGATTGAATGAGACTTCCCTGATTCGATTAAGGCCAGGCTTTCCCTTGTGAATTTTGTTTCTGCGATATTTTTGAGTAATGAGTGCAATGAATGCAATTAAAAATTAGTTTTAATGTGTCCTTGATTTATATTTTTTAGATTTTTCATTTCATAATTAAAATTAGCAAATAAAAGCAAATCGGATCTCATGCTTCGACTCCGCTCAGCATGAAACAAAAATTGAATCTTCCCTTTTTTTATCACACTAAGCGAAGTCGGAGTGTGGTAAATAACTTAAAAGGCTTGTTGTTATACTTCAATAATTCCAATTTTCTATAAAAACAAGGGGGTGGGCTTACCCGTGCTTTACTTTCATCACCAGAATAATCGAAACAAATATCAAGGTTACAATATTAGCAAATATTATAGGCGCCTGCTCAATCAATATCCCGTAATACAACCATAAAATAACTCCACTTGTAAATATCAGATACATAACGAGGGAAATGTCCCTTGTCTGCTTAGTTTTTAAAACAAGGACAACTTGTGGCAGGAAAGCAATAGTTGTTAATATCGCTGCAGTTGTTCCGATAATTAATTCCATTTATTCCTCTTCTTCATAATTCATTTCGACTGAAGTCCCGGGTTTTAACCTGATGTTAAGGGGATCGTAGTTAAATCTCTTTATCCTGTCGAGCATCTCCTGCCTGTTCAATTTCCTGCTTGCCCAGATTACATACCTGACATCTTTTCGCGTGTCCCTCATAACATTTTTTACCCTGTTTCTTTCTTCCATCAGTTTATCCTGAATTCCCTGAAATAATGGTCAAATAGTTGCTGTTTCTCAGGTAATACCCTGACATTATATATTGTTCCCTGGTCCTTATCTTCTTTATTAATTATGTCAACAGTCGAATATAAGATATTGACGAGCGATGATTTTGCCCAGGGTAGCATTATTTTCATTTCATTGCTGTTTATTTCGTACTGGCGCTGCATTTCATCAAGCAATTGCCGGATGTTAATTCCTCGCTTTGCCGAAATAAAAATACTCCCGGGATACTCTTCCCTGATTTTTTGAATACCTTCAAGTTCCTCAAGATTATCAATTTTATTAAATATTATAAGTGAATCTTTAATATCAATATTCAGGCTTTTTAATGTTGAGTTTACAACTTCGATATGTTCCCTGAATTGCTTTTGGCTAATGTCAACAACATGCAGCAGAAATTCTGCTTCACGGGCTTCAGCCAATGTACTTCGAAATGATGCTACCAAATGAGCAGGCAATTTTCTGATAAATCCAACGGTATCAGAAATAAGCGCTTTAGTGCCCGATGGTAATTCAAATGAACGGACTGTCGTATCAAGAGTGGCAAATAACTTATCTTCTATATATACATCGGTATTGGTCAACAATTTCATCAAGGTTGACTTACCTGCGTTTGTATAGCCAACAAGCGCATAACGCGGCAAACGTTCGCGGTTTTTCCTTTGCTCCGATTTCTGAACATCAATATCTGCGAGCTTTTCTTTTAGCCTTCCAATTTTATCCCTGATAATACGGCGGTCGGTTTCTATCTGAGTCTCACCGGGGCCTTTTGTTCCAATACCACCAAATTGTTTTGAAAGGTGTGTCCACATTCTCGTAAGACGGGGGAGGATATATTGGAGCTGGGCAAGCTCTACCTGGGTCTTCGCCTCAAGGGTTTTTGCCCGTTCTGCGAAAATATCGAGGATAATACCGCTTCTGTCAAGCACTTTAATATTTAATTTGTTTTCAAGGTTTCTCGCCTGAACAGAGCTTAAGTCATTGTCAAAAATCACTAAATCAATGTTTTCTATTTCGATAATTTGAGATATTTCTTCAACCTTACCGGATCCAATAAGGGTTGCCTTATTATACGTGGCAAGCTCCTGGTAAATAAGCTCAACTACATCAGCGCCGGCAGTCTTGGCAAGAAAGGCGAGCTCTTCAAGGTGTTGAATCGTTACCTCCCTGTCGCCTCCCTTCCTGGTTGCCGAAATTGCGAGCGCTCGCTCTTGTTTTGGGCCTGTTTCTATCATGCGTCTAAAAATAAACTTAATTTACTAAAATATACTGCTGAATAAGCACGTATATTAGCATAAATTAATTTGCGCTATAGATTGTGATAAAATACATTGCTACTCAGCAATACAGATGTATGATTATCGTTATTACCATTAAATGACAAACATTACGGAGAGAAAATGGAGCATTTAACAAAAGAATCATTCCTCAAAAAAGTTTTCAACTTCGAATTGAACAACGAGTGGAAATTTGAAGGCGATAAGCCATGTGTTATTGATTTTTATGCAGACTGGTGCGGGCCGTGCAAGATGGTTTCACCTATTTTTGAAGAGCTTTCGCAGGAATATTCCGGCAAAGTGGATATTTACAAGATTGATACTGAAGCCCAGACAGAACTCGCTTCGGCTTTTGGTATCAGGAGTATACCTTCGGTGCTTTTTGTGCCGATGGCAGATAAGCCGAGGATGACAGTAGGTGCGCTACCCAAAGAAGGGTATATAGAAGCTATAAAAGATATTCTTGGTGTTGACCACCCTTCGAAGAATTAAGAATTTTGAATTATTGAGATTTACTACACTTTCATCGTGGTGTATATCTTTAAGAGAATGAACAAATACTTTAAAATATCACTTTTTGTAATCCTTGGCGCTATTGCCGGATACGCCTACTACTTTTTCGTTGGCTGTACAAGCGGTTCATGCCCGTTAACCTCCAACTGGCTTATAATGACTGTCTATGGCGCTGTTTTTGGATTGATAATCGGTCTGCCCGAAAAGAAAAAAAATTCTGCTTAAATCGTGGAAGATGTTCTAACCCTCGCGCATATACCAGTGACATGAAGCCTTCAGGCCGGGGAAATAGACTGAAAAAAGCGCAGGGTCTTAGCCCTGAAGTTGAATTTGGACAATTCCAAGAAATAGCCCCTTAGGTGCGTTAACTTAGTAGAACAAAATGTAAATAACATCATAGTCCCCACTGCCCTTTGCGTTGCAATCTGCCTCTACAGGGGCTGACTTTAATCCCCTGGCAAAAATGCCGGGGGCAAGAATACTTCAACCGTTTTTCAGTAGAATAGAGATATATCCGGTGATTATTATTAGATGTACTCAACTTCCAAAGTGGAGTACATCTCCAAATTACTGCACCACTACAAATCTGCCGGTTACTAATTCATTCCACCGCTCCATTTTTCTTATATTTGTCCCATTAATCATGGCGGTGTATTGAAGGAACAAATCAAAGCTCTTGCAGGCCAGACTCTAATCTACGGTACGCTCACGATAGTCGGGCGATTCCTTACCTTTCTGCTTACTCCGCTATATACAAATTATCTTTCGATGAATGAATTTGGCGAGATAACATTTATCCTGCCGCTTTTTGCTTTCATCAATATCCTCTTCTCATTCGGAATGGAAACCACTTTCCTGCGTTTCTATGATAAAAATGACATCGAAAAATCCCGGAAGGTATTCTCACATTCATTTCTGTTAATATTTCTTATCAGCAGTATTTCTACATTTCTTGTATTGCTTAACACAGGCGCCATGGCAGGTTATATCTCGGGTGAGCCGCATGCAGAAAGGTTAATCGCTATCGGAATATTTATCCCACTCACCGATGCCCTGATGATGGTGCCATACGGGCTGCTTCGTATGACAAACAAAGCCGGGCAGTTTGCCCTGACAAAATTCGGGTTGATACTGATAGCAGTCGTTTTGAACTTCGTTTTTGTTGTCACCATGGGCAGGGGAAGTGTAGGCGTCCTGGAAGCACAGTTGATCGCAAATATTGCGGGAGTATTATACTTCTCTAAACTAATCCTTGGACATTTAAATTTCAAAATAGATTCTCATTTGTTAAAAGAAATGCTTCGTTTTGGCCTGCCCACTATTCCTGCAAGTTTTTCTGCAATTGTGTTACAGGTAGCAGATAAGCCGTTGTTTAAATTTATCACAGGCGACCTGGAGCAACTCGCACAATACGGCGCCGGATATAAGCTCGGTATTCCGATGATGCTCCTTGTCACAGCCTTTGATTACGCATGGAAGCCGTTTTATTTAAACAACCACGAAGAGGAAGGCGCCAAAAGACTATTCGGCCGAGTATTAACGTATTTCACACTTGCTGCAGCATTGTTATTTCTTGCAGCAACACTGTTCCTTGATTATATAGTCCGGTTGCCATTTTTTGGTGGCAATCTGATAAATCCCGACTATTACGAGGCTTTAGCAATTGTCCCTGTTATCCTGGGAGCCTATTACTTCAATGGTTTATTCTCGAATTTTGCTGCAGGAATTAATATCACCAAAAAAACCAGCTATTTCCCACTTGCAATTGGTGCGGCAGCAATACTAAACATTGTGTTAAACCTCCTGCTAATACCTGACTTTGGGTACTGGGGTGCTGCATGGGCAACACTTGCCGCTTACATGCTTAGCGCAGTTATAATCTATTTCTATTCGAACAAGATATATCCTTTGCAATACGAATGGGGAAAGGTTCTATCAATTCTTACTAGTGCCATTTTGATTTCGGCAGTATCTGAGTATCTACTTGATTTTGGTATCTCTTATTCTGATTTCTTCATAAAAATTGCTTTATCTGCATTATTTATAATTGTCTTGTTTGCATCCGGAATCGTAAAGTTAAACCAGATAAAAGAAATTTTAAGAAGTCTTAAAAAATGAGCAAGGTAATTGACAAAATAGATGAAAAAATCCAGGAGTTTACTAAAGGCGGTAAGCCTGTTTGTTATCATTGCAGTGACATATGTCCTGATGACTCTATAGAAAAAGATGGTAAATATTTCTGCTGCAACGGCTGCTTGTTTGTATTTGAACTTATAAATAAAAAAGACCTGGGCAAGTATTATGAAATCGCTGACAAAGCGGGGATAACACCAAAAGATTTCGATCCGGGAGAATATGAATTTCTTGAAGATAGTTCAGTTAGCGAAAAGTTGCTCAAATACACAATTGGAAACCGTTCTAAAATAATTTTTTATCTGCCACAGGTCTATTGTTCCGCATGTATCTGGCTCCTGGAAAACCTTTTCAAAATTGATGAAGCAATATTTGAGTCCAGGGTTGATTTCCTCAAAAAAGAGATAAGTATCGAATATAACAATGAGAAAACTTCACTAAGAAAAATTGCCGAGCTTCTTACAAGGATTGGCTACAGGCCGGAATTGAACCTTGGTGATATTGATTCCAAACCAAAAACCGGCATTGATAAATCCCTTTACTTAAAGTTAGGTGTTGCCGGATTTTCATTTGGAAATATTATGCTGTTTGCCTTGCCGGAATATCTTTCCGGTGGTAATGTATCAGGGGATATAAAAACATTTCTTAATTACCTGGCACTCCTTTTTATACCTCCAGGGATTTATGCCGGTAGCGGTTACATTAAATCTGCATGGCAAAGCCTGAAAATAAAACATATAAACATTGATGTACCAATAAGCATTGGCATTTTTGTCCTTGCCGGAAGGAGCATTTACGAAATTTTAACGGGAGCCGGATCCGGTTATGTAGATTCGCTGACGGGGCTTGTGTTTTTCCTGTTAATTGGCAGAGTGTTCCAGCAGAAAACATTTCACAATATCACATTTTCCCGCAATTATAAGTCGTATTTTCCCCTTACAGTGCAAAAAGTTGAAAGTGAGTTGAAAAAATATATTCCGGTAGAGAAAATTGAGCCGGGCGATATGCTTAGCATCAGGAACAATGAAGTTATTGTAGTTGATTCTATTCTCGAAAGCGAAGACGCCGAAATTGATTACAGCTTTGTTACCGGTGAATCAAAACCTGTTGCAGTTTCGAAAGGGGATGGTATCTTTTCGGGTGCTAAGTTGATAGGAAAGAGAGCAATTGTAAGGGCTAAATCAAATTTCGACAGCAGTTACCTGACTGAACTTTGGAATTCAGGCTCTTTTTCAAATTATAAACAGAGTTTTGTATCTAAACTCTCAGATAAAGCAGCAAAGTATTTCACAATAGTTGTTTTGCTGCTTTCAATAATCACCTTTATTTACTGGGCCGGAAAAGATATCAACACAGCTATGAATGCAGTAACAGCAGTATTAATAATCGCATGTCCATGTGCAATTGCTTTGTCAATTCCTTTCACATATGGTACTGCAATGCGCATTTTTGCCAGAGCCGGCTTTTTTATTAAAGATGACAAGATAATCGAGTTGTTATCAAAAATCACTTCTGTAATTTTTGATAAAACAGGTACGCTCACAAGCTCCGGTAAGGGCCAAATTATTTATGAAGGGGAAGAACTATCAGAAATTGAGGAGTCGCTTGTTAAAAGCGCTGCAGTAAACTCGACACACCCCCACAGCGTTTCAATTTCCGGATTATTTGAAAAAGAGATTCATACTCCTGACCATTACACAGAAGTACCCGGTCTCGGGATACATGCTAAAATCAATGGATATGATGTGAAACTTGGCAAATATTCATGGGTAAGTCCCGGCACTACCAAAGATGTTGAACCAAAGGAATCGTCAGTAGCTTTAAGTATTAATGATAAGTATAAAGGGGTATTTAAATTAAAATCCGGCTTTCGATACGGGATAGACAAGACAGTTAACAGGATTTCCGTTAAATATAAAACAAGCATACTTTCAGGAGACTCAGAGTCTGATGCAGATGAAATTATAAAACGGTTTTCAAATGTCTTAGAGACAAAATTCAGACAGTTGCCAAATCAAAAGCTTGATTTTATTCATCAAAAGCAGGCCGATGGTGAATTTATTTTAATGGTAGGGGATGGGCTGAACGATGCGGGCGCACTAAATAACAGCGACGTTGGAATTGCTGTTACAGACAATACATCCGGTTTCACTCCCGGAAGCGATGCTATCATTGATTCTAAATCATTACATAACCTGCCCGAGTTTCTTGAGATTTCAAAAAAATCAATATTCATTGTTTTAACAAGTTATTTTATATCTCTTCTTTATCATATTTTGGGGTTTTGGTTCGCAACACAAGGTTTATTGTCACCTGTAATAGCAGCAATACTGATGCCATTAAGCTCTATATCAGTGGTTTTGTTTACAGTACTATCAATCAGACTGATTTCATTAAAGCTAAAAATGAAAATAGATTAATCAAAACAATTAATCAATTTTCATAAGACAAAAACAGACATTTCATTCTCTTATTCTTATAATACTACGATAATAAATCAAAATTGATTAATTTAGCTACTGGTCTATTTGAGCTAAATAACTGCTTTGTAATCCGGGCAGAAAATAGCGAGTATGATTAAATGACTGTAATAATTGTTTTAATAATAGCAAGCTTATTTGTAGCCACAGGATTCCTCCTGGCATTTTTGTGGGCGGTGAAAAGCGGCCAGTACGATGATACTTATACTCCCTCCATCAGAGCATTGAACGAGGACATTATAAATAAAGACATAAATAAAAACTGAACGAGGTTTCTATGGCGGATGTTGCCGGAACAAATCAACAAAACCTGGAAAAATTCAAGTTCGATAACTCAATCGTAAGGGATTTCGCATACGCAACAACAATCTTTGGTATCATTGGTATGCTTGTGGGAATTTTTATTGCAACTCAACTCTTCCTGCAATATTATATGCCCGACCTCGCTTTTCCAAGCTATCTGACATTTGGAAGATTAAGGCCGCTACATACGAATGCTGTTATTTTCGCCTTTGTTGGAAATGCTATGTTTATGGGAGTTTATTATTCACTCCCAAGGCTGTGTAAAACCAATATTTGGAGTAACCTTCTAAGCAGGCTTCACTTTTGGGGCTGGCAATTAATTATACTTTCAGCAGCTATTACACTTCCTCTCGGCTACACAACCGGTAAAGAATATGCAGAACTTGAATGGCCGATTGATATAATGATCGCAGTTGTGTGGGTGATTTTCGGAATCAATATGCTGATGACAATCATCAACCGCCGCGAAAGGCATATGTATGTTGCTATCTGGTTCTACATTGCTTCATGGGTGACGGTAACTGTACTCCATGTAGTTAATTCAATAGAAATTCCGGCTGATATTTTAAATAGTTATCCTGTATATGCAGGTGTACAGGATGCACTTGTGCAATGGTGGTATGGTCACAATGCAGTTGCTTTCTTTCTTACTACTCCTTTTCTTGGG
This sequence comes from uncultured Hyphomicrobiales bacterium, assembly GCA_964454975.1. Lineage (GTDB taxonomy): Bacteria > Bacteroidota > Ignavibacteria > Kapaibacteriales > UBA2268 > CAYVVD01. The sequence continues at coordinate 53,788 of CAYVVD010000006.1, forward strand.
CTTATGTATTATTTCCTGCCAAAAGCAGCAAACAGGCCGGTATATTCATATAAATTGTCTATTATTCACTTCTGGTCGCTAATATTCATTTACATCTGGGCAGGGCCTCACCACCTGATTTACTCAGCTCTTCCTGAATGGGCACAATCTCTGGGTACAGTATTTTCTATAATGCTCATAGCTCCTTCCTGGGGCGGAATGTTGAATGGATTGCTTACACTAAGAGGCGTTTGGGACAAAGTAAAAGAAGATCCGATACTAAAATTTATGGTAGTGGCAATTACGGCGTATGGTATGGCGACATTCGAAGGGCCTATGCTTTCAACAAAAACTGTTAACGCCATATCTCATTTTACTGACTGGACAATAGGCCACGTACATGTTGGCGGACTCGGATGGAACGGGTTCCTTATCTTCGGAATTTTCTACTGGCTGATACCTAAGCTGTTCAATACAAAGCTGTTTTCAAAACCACTTGCAAATGCACATTTCTGGCTTGGATTCCTTGGTATTCTGCTCTATGCCATTCCGCTGTACTGGGCTGGTGTTACTCAGTGGGCAATGTGGCGCCAGTTCACACCGGAAGGACTATTACTTTATACCAACTTCCTTGAAACAGTCACTGAGCTTATTCCAATGTATGTTGTGAGGACAGTAGGAGGAGTATTCTACTTTGTGGGTACTCTGCTTATGGTATATAACCTGATTATGACAGCCAGGCAGGGCAGTTTCAAAAAAGAAGAAGAAGCAATGGCGCCTCCGCTTACCAAAAAATATAATGGCAGCGGACAGCCAAAAGTACGCTGGATAGAACGTCAGCCAATACCTTTTTATGTCGCTACACTCGTTATGATACTTATCGGTGGCGCACTTGAGATTATTCCCATGCAGGTAATACCTTCCAATGTGCCTACCATTGAAAGTGTTAAGCCATACACACCTCTTGAATTACACGGGCGAGATATATATATCCGTGAAGGTTGCTATACGTGCCACTCACAACTTGTGAGGCCATTCAGGCACGAAGTTGAGCGATTTGGTGAATATTCCAAGGTTGGTGAGTATGTTTATGATCATCCGTTCCAGTGGGGATCAAAACGCACAGGCCCGGACTTGCATCGTGTGGGTGGTAAATACCCGGATTCATGGCACTATTTCCACATGATTGATCCACAGTCGATTTCGCCGAAGTCAATAATGCCCAAGTACTCATTCATGGCTGAATTCGATTTAGACCTTGATGCCACTCCCGGTAAAATAAGTGCTATGCAGACTGTTGGAGTACCCTATCCGGAAGGCTATGCCAAAAAAGCAAACCAGGATGTAATGACGCAGGCTAAGAAGATTAGCAAGGGCCTGGAGGATGCAGGTATTATGGTAGAGCCACAGAAAGAAATCATTGCAATGATTGCTTATTTACAGAGGCTGGGTACTGATATAAAAGGTTCAAAAAAGGAAACAGCTTCAAAATAAAATGTTCAGGAAGATTTTCGAAAATATAGAAGAGATTAATTGGCTTCCGGAAATAACACTGGTGTTTTTCCTTCTGTTTTTTATAGCGATAGTTTGGTTCGCATTAACTCTTGACAAAGGAGTAGTTAACCATATGAAAAATCTGCCCCTCGAAGATTCAGATAAATATCATGAATTAAAATAAAAGGTTTTTATGGCACAGGAAACAGATAAACTGCTCGACCACAATTATGACGGAATTGAGGAATACGACAATCCTTTGCCGTCCTGGTGGGTGATATTGTTTATTATTACGATTATTTATTCTGCGATATATCTTTTCGCTTTTCATATCGCAGGTTTTGCGCCAAACCAGTTTGAGGAAATGGCAACAGAATACAAGGTTGCTGAGGAGAGAATTGCTGCTGCCGTAGCTGCCGGTGATATCCAGGTATCTGTACCGGAAGAACCGTTAACGGATGAAGCCAGCCTTGTCGCAGGGCAGAATATTTTCATTGATAAATGCGCCCAGTGCCATCTTATGAACGGCGGAGGAAGTGTAGGGCCAAACCTAACTGATAATTACTGGATAAATGGTGGCAGCTATGCTGATATTGTCAAGACCGTTTTGAATGGTGTTCCTGAAAAGGGGATGCTTGCCTGGCAGGGGCTGATGTCAACCGAAGAAATTCACCAGGTTACTAGTTATTTAATGACGATGAAAGGAACGAATGTAACGGGCGGAAAAGAACCGCAGGGCGAACCTGAGTAGCCCGCTGATTAATGTTTACTTTATGAAACGTAATTGATTTGAATTGGAGGAATTTTAAATTACATTGCTTTTCGGCAATATAGTTTGGGGAGGGGCAAATGCTCGATTCGGAAGAAAGCGAAGCAAAGTTTATAGACACTGAAAAACTTATAACTGAAACCGGGGACTCATTCAGAGACAGGGTTTCCAACATAGATAAAAAAGGCAAGCGTGTCTGGATTTATCCTAAAAAGCCCAAAGGCACATTTCACGTCTGGAGAGTTGTAACAGCAATAATATTGCTTGCTGTTATGGTCGGTCTTCCATTTATTAAAATAAACGGCAATCCTTTTATACTTTTCGATGTAATCAACCGCAAGTTTGTGGTTTTTGGAATGGTGTTCTGGCCTCAGGATTTCCACATTCTTGCTTTGGCTTTCCTCGCCCTGATGGTCTTCATTATTCTCTTTACTGCTGTATTTGGCAGAATTTGGTGCGGCTGGGCCTGCCCCCAGACGATTTTCATGGAAATGGTTTTCAGGAAAATTGAATACTGGATTGAAGGTGATGCTTCCGAGCAACGCAAATTAAATAACCGTCCATGGAATGCTGGCAAAATTTTTAAAAAGGGACTGAAACAAACTATATTCTTTGGCCTTTCCTTTCTTATCGGCAATATCTTTCTGGCATATTTTATAGGTTATGATATGCTCTGGAAGATTATTACAGCACCACCATCAGAGCATATAGCAGGACTTACTGTAATGCTTATTTTCACTTTCCTGTTCTGGGGTGTGTTTGCCTGGTTCAGGGAACAGGCATGTATTTACGTATGTCCTTATGGGAGGCTGCAATCGGCCCTGATTGATAGGAATTCAATTGTTATCACATACGATCACGTAAGAGGTGAACCGAGGAACAAGAAGGTCAAAGCACAGGAAACACAGAATGCAGGAGATTGTATTGATTGCAGCGCATGTGTGAAGGTATGCCCAACGGGAATTGATATCAGGAATGGTACCCAACTCGAATGTGTCAACTGCACAGCGTGTATCGATGCCTGTGACGAAATAATGGAAAAAATCGACAGGCCCAAGAAGCTAATCAAATATGCCACGGAAAATCAAATCGCTGAAAATAGAAAGTTCATGATTACGCCTAGGATTATTCTCTATTCCATCTTTCTGGCGCTGCTGGTTACGCTTGTAGCGGTAATGATTATCGGCAGGACTGACGTTGATACAAATGTTCTGCGCGCTAAGGGAGCGCTATATCAAGAACTTGAAAATGGTGATATCCAAAATCTTTATACTTTGAAAGTGGTTAATAAAACAGCCAAAGTGCTGCCTTTAGAAATGAAGCTGATGAACATTAAGGGGAAGATTAAACTTGTTGCTAGCGATGAAATTATTGTTCCTGCAAGTAAATTGGTTTCCACTGCATTTTTTATTCAAATTCCACCCGGAAATATCAACACAAATTCAACCAAACTCAAAATTGGAATATTTGAAGGTGTGAGAAAAATTGACGAAGTTGAAACAGTATTCACAGCTCCTGTCAGAAGAAAGAAATGAAAATTAATTTCACATGGGGAACAGGAATAACTATATTCCTGGTTGCATTTTTGATGCTTCTTATCGGTTTTTTTATTTGGACTCTTCAGTTTGATGTGCAGCTTGTAACAGAAGATTACTACGGCAAGGAGTTGGTTTACCAGGAACACATTTCAAAAGTCAACCGTACACTCAGCCTTTCCGAGCAGCCTGTAATAATAAAGAAGGGTGAATTCATTCTAATAGAATTCCCGGCAGAGCTTACCGGAAGCACAATTGCAGGTATGATTGAGTTTTACAGGCCTTCTGACAAAAAGAAAGACTTCAAAGTCCCCCTTATAGTAGATAAGGAATTAAAGGCGGCAGTGGATGTATCCGGAACAGAACCCGGGTTATGGACTATGAAGATGGACTGGTCAGCAAACGACTCACTTTATTATAACGAAATGCGGTTTATGTTTTGACGGCACTTTATCTCGGTTTGGTTTTTGGGTTTCTTGGAAGCCTGCACTGCATTGGGATGTGCGGGCCGATTGCATTGTCTATTCCACACAAAAGGGAAGGCCAGCTTGGAATAGCCTTTGACAATCTCCTTTACAACATCGGCAGGGTTCTTACATATACGATTCTTGGTGTAATTGTAGGTTACCTTGGACAGAAAATCAGTTTAGCGGGCTACCAGGAGGGGCTTTCAATTGCACTTGGCATAATACTGATACTTTACCTGATTATTCCCCAAAGATATAGGTTAAAAATAACTTCCATACCTGTTTTTGCCAGTATTAGTGCCGCATACAGGAAAGTTTTTGGCAGTGTGCTGCAATCAAAGTCTTCATCTTCTGTTATGACTGTAGGAATTTTAAATGGATTTTTGCCTTGCGGATTTGTTTACATGGCGCTTGCGCCGGCCGCAGCATACGGTAATATCTTTGAATCTGCCCTGTTTATGGCGGGATTTGGTTTTGGAACAATACCTGCAATGTTTTCAGTTTTCCAGGCGAGACATTTAATCACGGTTAATATTCGTAGGAAGATAAATAAACTGCTGCCTTATGGAGTTGCGGTAGTTGCTGTGCTGCTTATTGTCAGAGGAATGTCGCTTGGTATTCCGTATATCAGTCCTAAGCTGAAAGCATCAGTACACCAGAACATAGAAGAACCAGACTGTTGCCATTAATCATCACTTTCCGGTTTAAAGCTGTTCTCAATCTCTGTTATCTTCTGTTTAGAAGTCTCGATAAACTTCTTTAATTCGCTTGCGATGCTCATGCCTTCCTTGTATTGATCGAGCAGTTCTTCAATATTTCCATCGCTGTCATCAAGCTTTTGAACAATCTCTTCCAGCCTATTCAACTTCCCTTCAAAATCGAATTTTTCAGACATTCTAAATTAAATTTGTTAATAATGCCTACAAAATAATATACTCCGGTTTAAATGCAATGGATGAGTTTTTGGTTTATTGCAATTTTTGATATGGGCGGTTCGCGAGCCGCCCCAATAAAATCTTGAACCATCCCTATTCAAATAATGTATTCGGATTTATTTTCTGTACGCGAACAACTGCCTCCTCGTACAACCTGCGCATAAGTACCTTCTTGTGTCCTGCGAGGGATTCCCCGGCTTTGATTATTCCCTTGTCGGAGTAAAGAATTGCAAATCCTTTTTCAAGGGGTGAAAGCGGGTTTAAAGCCCGGCAATTGGTTTCAAGGTATTTTACCCTTTCGGAGAAGTCCTTAACAAGCCTTCCGGCGCTTCTTTTCATGCTCATCTCGGATTCATCAATTTGCTGTTCGGCAAGCTTCAATTTCTCAACAAGTCGCTTTGCGATGCCGCCTTTTGTCATGTAAACCAGCTTTTCCTCTGCATTTTCCAGCCTCCGGCCAAGCGAGCTCTTCATATTTATCATCAGCAAATCAAGTGTTTCGCAGATGTCATCAACCGGGAATGATGAAGCTATTTCTGCAGCAGCCGTGGGTGTTGCAGCACGAATATCAGCAGTAAAATCAGAAATCGTTATATCTGTCTCGTGCCCCACAGCGGAGATAATTGGAATCGCAGATTTATAGATTGCATCAGCTACGGTCCTTGTGTTGAATGCCCACAAATCTTCAAGCGAACCGCCGCCACGCCCAATGATAATTAAATCTACATCCGATTTATTCAGCTCACTAATTGCATTTGCAATGTCGTACTCTGAATTATCGCCTTGTACCTGTGTCGGCCTGAATACTATTTCAACAAAGGGCAGCCGCCTTTGCAGTGTACTGAACATGTCCTTTACTGCAGCTCCTGTAGGCGAAGTTGATATACCGATTTTCATTGGTATTAGTGGTATTCTTCTTTTTCTTTCTTCTGCAAAATATCCGGCTTCGGCAAGATCTTTTTTTAGCTTTTCGTATGCGAGGTATAAATCTCCCATCCCAAGTGGCGACATGGAAATACAGTCAATTTGGTAATTTCCCCGGGGTGGGAACACTGTCACACTTCCGCGTATCACCACTTTCATACCGTCTTCAGGCTCAAAACTCAACATCCGCGAACGCCACATAATACAGCTTATTTGTGCGGCGGCATCTTTAAGCGAGAAGTAGCGATGGCCGGAACTGTGCTGTTTGAAATTAGAAATCTCCCCCTGTACTGTTATGTCGGAAAATCCTGTTTCGAGGGTTCTGCTAATCTGTGAAGTTATTTCTGATACGGTAATTGCTTTAGATTTGCTTAACATTGCTTTGCATTATTTATATGAATTTTCTTAAATATGCCTATATTAAAAATTGATATTACGAAAACTAATATTAGCCACAAAACTGCTCAACGGGGAAATAAATGATAGGATTTGGGTATGACCTGCATAGGCTTGCTCCGGGGGAAAGTCTGGTACTGGGTGGGATAAGAATTGAATCTGATTTCGGTACTGTCGCTCACAGCGATGGCGATGTGCTGCTTCATTCAATCAGCGATGCAATCCTTGGAGCTGCAGGGATGGGGGATATTGGCGAACATTTCCCGGATACAGATGATAATTACAAGGATGCTGACAGTGGCGAATTGCTTAAACAAGTTTCTAAGCTTGTTAATCGAAATGGGTATAAAATTTTAAATATTGACGCAACTATCGTGCTGGAGAAACCTAAACTACATGGGTACAAATCGCTCATTAAAGAAAATATCGCTAATTTGCTTTCGATTGAAAAAAAATTTGTTAATGTAAAAGCCACTACCAATGAAAAAACAGGAGTCATTGGAGCAGGTGAAGCAGTTGCTGTTTATTCAGTTTGCCAGCTTGAACTACATTGATACAAAATAGATACATAACTCTTTTACTCCTTTTAAACACATTGCGGTTATTTACTGCTGATACTTACCCTGTTGAGTATTCTGTTTCGGATTTTTACAATAACAGCAGGATTATTTATAGTCAAGAAACTGAACGCTTTTTCCAGGTAAAGGATGATTGGGCAAATTTTTCTGAATACATCTACACCTGGAAAAAAGAATTACCGCATAGCAGAAATGCCTTTTCATTCGAAAATACCAGGTTTTATGAGAGTATCCCTTTTGCTGATGGCTTGCTATCAGTGATTGAACAGGAAGGAATTCTGTTTCTTGAGCACATAGACGAGAAGTTAAATAGCAGATTTCGTCTGCATATCGACAGTTCACAGGCTGAAAACAAAGTTGATTTGATTAGAATCGGGGATAATTATCTTATTCTTGTAAACTCAAGGCTTCTGCTCCTTGATACACTCTCGGGATTTAATTTGATGTCAATTGACAACAATGTTTCTACTGTTATTTCTCTCAGCAATGATTCTTTATCCATAGCTTATCTGAAAAACTTCGAATCAAACCAGCTTCTAATTATCCTGGATGACATATTCAATAAATCATCAGTTGCAAGATATGATTTAGTTTCAAGCACTAAATTGCTGTCAGGTGAAAACGAATTAATTATGTTGAAAGATCTTGGCAATCAAACTTATTATTTTACAACAAGTTATAAGAACGAAACACTTAACAAAGGCTGGTTAAATTCTAAGTTTTCAAATGTTGCTTTGTATTCAGGGAAACTTTGTGGCATTGAGAATGATAAAAACGGAAAATTCCTCACTTTTGTAAATTCATTAAATCCTAATGAATTTAGTAAAAACAAGCTGCCTGAGTATTTGAGTGAACCAATGGCCCTGATTCCTTCCAATGATACACTTTATGCAGTTTTCAGGAATGGCCTAGTCTCATTCAATTTGGATTTAGAAGCCATCTCATTTGACCTTGTTGATTTCAGCGAACTTGATGGTAATACAATGTCATTGGAATCTATTGATGGCCTTCTTATCATTCAAAATGGAAGCAATGCGATAACTTTGCAAAAGAAGCCTAATCCCTATTGGCGTATTTATAAATACTATTCTGAATCCGGAAAGTTTGTAATCCCGGGATTGCTTGGGTTTGTTGCTTTAGTTTTGTTTCAATTATACAGGCATCAGAAAAGAGTCCTCCAAACATTAATTGAATTACCCGCTTCAGGGTTAGTATTGCATATTGATAACAAGGGAAAACTCATTAGGTTGAATCAACATGCCAAAGAGTTACTTTCGATTAAAGAAAATGTACCTCTGGGCAGGCAATATTCCTACTACTTTAAAATTAAATATACAAAACCGGTCCAAAATGTTTTAGATAAAGCCTTTGAAAGCAGGGAAAACTTTACCCAGAAAATCAATGTATTTCTAAACGGGGATTCAAAAGAATGGCTTTGTAATGTTGTGGCGATCAGAAATATAACCGGTAATTTCAGGGGGCTAATATTTACAGGCATTGATATTACTGAAGAACTGGCAAAAAACAGGCTCTATAACTGGGCTCAGCTCGCTCACGATATGCAAACCAACCTTTCGACAATTCGTCTAAATGCCGAGAGGATAGAGTCAGAGGAAATTCCTGAGCTGAAAAGCATGAAGAAAAAAATATTACACCAGGTAGATATCCTGATAAAACGTATCAGGGATATCGTAACTGTCGGAAGAAGTGATGAATTACGCTACGAAAATGTGTTTGCTCCTGATATATGCAAGGAAGTGAGAAATGAGTTTGACGATACAATGTTTCCAAATGTTGATTTTATTGTACAAACAAGCTCATTCAACCTTGAATGCGATCGTCCAAAGGTAGTCAGGGCGATTAGAAATGCTGTTGAAAATGGAATAAAGGCTCTGAAAGGTGAAAATGGCACGATAGAGCTAAGCTGTTCAAATGATTCCAAAAATGCTTATTTCAGCGTGAAGGATAACGGTGTCGGGATAGAAGAAAGCCAAAGGAAAAGAATACTTACTCCTTATTTTACTACGTCTAGTACAAAAGGGGGGACCGGAATTGGAACAATGATTATGCAGCACGTTGTTGAACTTCATGGTGGTAAAATCATAATTAATTCTGAAAAAGGAAAAGGAACCGAAGTGACATTCATATTTCCATTGAAAGGTGGTAAATCTTGATGGATGAGCTATTTCGGAAGAGAATTGCAGCAATTGATTACGGAAAAAAAAGAATTGGTATTGCAAGTTGCGATGAATTTCATATAACTATTTCACCCAAAGGTGTAATTCTTAACAATAGCAATGTGTTATCTAATATCAGAGATTTTGTTGAAAATGAAAATATCAGGGCTTTGGTCGTAGGACTGCCATTGAGGGACGATGAGAGAAATGCGGACTTCATTAATGAAATAAGGAATTTTATAAACAAGTTAAAAATAACAACAGGGTTGCCTTGTTTTGAACAGGATGAATCATTTTCTTCAAAAAAAGCAACCGAAATTATGATAAACAATAAAACAAAAAAGTCGAAAAGGCGTAAGAAGGGAAGTACAGACCAGGTAGCAGCAGCAGTAATTTTGAGAGATTTTCTTCAGCAAAGAGAAGGTGGATTTTATGCTTAAATGGATTATTATTTTAATTGTTCCGGTAATCGTCTATTCACAGATAGATAAAAGGTCTTATTACAGCTATGGCGAGAGGTTGTATGCTGAATCTTTTATACAAGCTTCGTCATCTCCTGATTCTTCGGAAATAATTGTGTTCTTCAGGATTATGAACGATGCCCTCGTATTTACAACAGATGAAAAAGGCATTTTTATATCAACTCCCGAGATAGAGGTCTCTTTTACAGGTTCAGAGGGTATTATACGTAAAAGGCTTCGCTGGTTAGATACAGTTTATGTAAGCCGGTTTGAGGAAACCAGTTCTAAGACTAATTTTGTGTATGGCGCTGTCTCAGGAACTTTAGCTAATGATCTATATGAAGCAAGAGTCCAGCTAATACAAAACGGTACCGGGGAGAGCAGAAGTAAAGAATTGGCTATTAAAGCTGACGGGAAACTTGAAAGCGCTTTTTTCATGGATATGATTTCGTTTCGAAATGTAATTGGAAAGAGAGGTGAATTCTATTTTCCATATATCATGAATGGGAAATTGCCATTTCAATCTAACGACACTTATATGGTTATTAGCTCAAATATTAGCGATGAAGAAGGGGTAAAATATGAAATAAATAAAGAAAAGACAGACATACCGGGTGACTGGGAATGGGATAGCGAAATAAAACTCAATGGGAATGTAGAAATATTAGAAAATACACGGATGTATGTTTTCAATAACAATGGCGGTTTTGAAGTTAAAAAATCGAAATCAATGCATAATACAACTCTAATAGTAAATATTCCCGGGGCTGAACTTGTGCCGGGTAAATATAAGCTCAAGCTATTCAGAAATGCGGATTACATTGAAAAAGAATTTAATGTTCACTGGAATGACCAGCCTCTTTCTTTGCGCGATGTAAAGTATGCAATTGAATCCATGTATTATATCCTTACAGACGATGAATATGACCTGATGCGTGACGGGTCCAGGAAAGAACAATTTGATAAGATGATTGAATTTTGGAAGAAAAAAGACCCTACTCCATCAACACCATTTAATGAAGCAATGGCTGAATATTTCAAGCGCGTGGATTATGCATTTTTCAACTACCAGTCCATTGTAGAAAAAGATGGCTCCAAAACTGACCGTGGAAAGATTTACATACTTTTTGGAATGCCGGACAACATTGAATCAGGAAAGAAAAACGGCAATCCGATTGAAATTTGGGAATACCCAGAACATGGTAAGAAATTTACATTTGAAGCTGTATCAGGAGGTGTTTATATGCTTATAGAAGTTGATGAATCTTAGGGCTTGGGTTCCCAGCTTTCACCTTCGCATGGAATATAATTTGAACTGACATGTTCATCCAGAATAGTGCAAAGCTGGCCGGAAGGGTCAAAATGCCTGCAGCTGCCGCAGAGAGTTGATTCCTTCATTTTTTCAATCTTTTGATTAAACTTTTGATACTGCTGATATCCGGGGTAAACAGCAAAAAACCAAACAGCAAACAGGATGATATACCAGTACTCATGCAAATGAAGCTGGTCAAGTAAAAGGAAACTTATCACAATTATAATTGCACTTCTGAGCAGTACTCCCCATACGATTGAACCTGTTGTCATCGAGGGGGTATCGCCATCATCATCCTCTATTGGACGGAAAAGGAGCAAATCTGATATTTTTTCGTATAGCATATTCATTTTTATATTGCAAGATAGCAGACGCTTTTACAAGAAAATACTTGCTGAATTTTTTTTAAGATGTTGAAATATCAAGTCCACGAAGTACAACATTTTCAGTATCTTGAATTCGAAATTGTTACATTTTAAATATCAGGTATATATGAAAATCATTTCAATTGCAATGCTGCTGCTGCTGATTTCATGTAATGGAAAGCACTCAGACACAAAAAATAACAATTCTGATTCTGCTGAATTAAATACGTTTCAAATAATTTCAGAGGATTACCTGAGTGAGTGGAATGATACAAACAATATTGATTCACCTGCATTTTGGACTCGAAATGATACTTCATGGGTTATTGCAACCGGAAAATCGTCTCATAAACTTCATGTATATGATGCAAAAAATGGCGAACAACTATTTGTTGTTGGAGAACCCGGTTCAGGAGAGGTAGAATTTGCCCGGCCTAACGGAATTTGGGTTATTGATGATATCCTTTTTGTTGTTGAAAGAGATAATCACAGAGTACAAGTACTGTCACTTCCTGATTTTGATTTCATTGTATCCATTGGTGAAGAAAGGCTTAAACGGCCATATGGGATTTCAGTTATCAAGGATAAAGACTATCGTTTATTTATCAGTGATAATTACGAAATGCCCGATGAAAGTATTCCACCGGACAGCTTGCTTGACAAAAGAGTGCAAGAATACTCCATCAATTTTGATGGTAACAAAATGATATTTGAATTTATCCGCTTTATTGGCGAAACAAGCGGAGAAGGGGTTATACGGGTCCCTGAATCGGTGTTTTGCGATTCATTTCACAACAGATTATTAATTTCAGAAGAAAGAAAAGGGATTACTTCAATAAAAGTGTACTCACTTGACGAGGGAAGGTACACAGGCAACTCTATTGGAGATAGTATATTCAAATACGAAGCAGAAGGAATAGCATTGATTGATTGTGGGAATGGTAAGGGATATTATGTGTGCACTGACCAATTCACTGGTGACAATACATTTCATCTGTTCAACAGGGAATCATTGAAATATATCAAATCATTCAAATCAGAAGGTGTGCAAAACACAGATGGAGTTTGGCTAACTCAGAAATCATTTCCGGGATTTCCTGAAGGAGCTTTTATAGCAGTTAACAACGACGGTGGAATTGGAGCGTGGAAATTAGAAAAAATAATGAATGAACTAAATATTGAGTGTGGACAATAACAAGCTGAGTTGTTAAATCCTCCAGCTCATCAAAAAATAAAAATAAACCAATACAATTGCCCAATAACATTCAAATATTACCCGATTTTATTGCAAACCAGATAGCTGCCGGCGAAGTTGTTCAGAAGCCTGAGTCTGTAGTAAAAGAATTAGTAGAGAATTCACTCGATGCCGGCGCATCAGAAATTTCTGTTGTGGTACATTCAGCAGGTAAGAAGCTAATTCATATTGCTGATAACGGCGGAGGTATGAGCAAGGAAGACCTTGAATTATCCGTTAAGCGACATGCAACAAGTAAAATCAGAACTCAGGAAGACCTTGAGCGTATTCTGACACTTGGATTCAGAGGTGAGGCTCTTGCATCCATCGCATCAGTTGCTCAAATAGAAATCAGAACAATGACTGAAGGTGGAGAACATGGTTGGCAGCTTAATTCAGACCCGACAAAGGAAGTATTAATAAAGCCGTTCAACACCGTAAGGGGGACACAGCTTTTTGTCCGCAACCTCTTTTTTAACGTACCCGCAAGGCGTAAGTTCCTTAGGGCTAACCTTACCGAATTCCGTTACATATCTGAAACCATGCTGAGATTTGCTTTGGGAAATCCTTCTATCCGCTTTGTATTTTATGATGAAGACAGACAGATATTTGATGTTTATCCTGAAGAATTGATAGAAAGAATTACTTCAGTAATTGGCAATGCTAAGCAGGAAGACTTGCTCAAGGTTGATTTATCAAATGAACAGCTAAAAATAAGTGGATACCTGGGAATGCCACATCTTGCCAAACTATCGAAATCCGGACAGTTTCTTTATCTTAATGGCAGGAGCATTCAGAGCAGAGCATTGAGTCATGCAGTGTTTTCGGCATTCGAGCACATGCTTGATAAGAATCAACACCCATTCTTTGTGATATTCATAGATACGGATCCTGAAAAAGTTGATGTAAACATTCATCCACAGAAGCATGAAGTAAAATTTGATGATGAGCGCTTTGTTTATAACACACTTCGCGAAGCAGCATTCAAATGCCTTAACGAAAACAAAGTAGTTCCGGAGATTAATTTCAGGGAAAAATTAACAGAGGCTCCATTTGAAGTTTTAAAAAGGCCGGAACAAGATGATGTTCTTGTCAACAGATTAACCGGTGAGATTATAGAGCAAAAGTTCGTTCAGGGGAAAAGCACCTATAACTATAATGAACACTCAAGAAGGGATAAGAATAAAGAACCAATTCCTGATAAATCAGCTTTTGACGCTTTATTTTCTCCAGGGGAGAAAATACAACAAAATCCTAATATAAGCAGGGAATCGCTAACTCACGCTCGATATTGGCAATTACATAATAAATATATCTTTGTGGAAACAGACATTGGTGTGATGATTGTTGACCAGCATAACGCACATGAGCGGGTGTTGTATGAGAATGCTATAAAGACGATGAACAGGGAGTTTTCTAATTCCCAGGAATTGCTTTTTCCAATTACAATACATTTAGAAGAGCGAAAACTGCTGCTATTGAAGGAGTTGGACGAAGAATTAAAAAGCCTGGGGTTTATTTATGAAATCAACGATAAGCGCGTAACCATAAAATCAATTCCGCCGGACTTAATTCACGGGGATGAAGAGAACAGCCTCAAAGAAATCCTCGATATTTATGAAGAGTTTAGTAAAGTAAGGCATACAGGAAAACGTGATAATATAGCAGCATCATTTAGTTGCAAGGCTGCAATTAAAACCGGGCATGATTTGAGTCTTGAGGAAATGGTTGCTCTTGTAAATAATCTGTTGAAATGTAATATGCCTTACGTTTGCCCCCATGGGCGGCCTGTAGTATTAGAATACACACTAGCAGAACTTGATCGGCGTTTTAAAAGGACCTCTTAGATTGTTTACTTTTTACTTGTGTAAATTATAGAATCCCCTTATCTTTGCAATCTGTATAAATACAAATGACTCTGAATAGGGAAAAAATAGAATGGAACCATCGGCTAAAATTACTAAGTCATTCAGGAAAGAGGATGTAGAGAGGGATTGGTGGATTGTTGATGCTAAAGGAGCAACTGTCGGCAGACTTGCTTCCCAGGTAGCAGCTTTGCTCCGTGGAAAACATAAACCCTGGTTTACTCCCCATGTAGATTGTGGAGATTACGTAATAGTAATCAACGCGGGTGATATCGAAATAAAAGGGAAAAGGGCTGAGCAAAAAGAATATTTCAGGCATACAGGATATCCCGGAGGCGGCAGGTTTACTAAATACAAAGAAGCCAAATCTGAAAAACCCGAATTTATTGTCTCAAATGCTGTAAAAGGCATGATACCTAAAAACAGGCTTGGAAGGCAAATAATCAAAAAGTTAAAAGTTTATCGTGGCGAAGAGCATCCGCACGTTGCACAAAGCCCTAAAGAATTCAATTTACCTTATAACGCAAGTTAATAAGAAGAGATAAGATTAAATGAAACAATACCAGTCGACAGGAAGAAGAAAAACATCGGTAGCACAGGTAAGGTTGCTCCCCGGCAATGGAAAAGTTACAATTAACAACCGTCCTTTTATTGATTATTTCCCGGTTGAATTTCAGCGAACAATTGCAATTAGCCCGCTGAAAGTTGTTGAACAGGAAGGTAATTTCGACGTTGTTGTAAATGTCAGGGGGGGGGGCAAGAGTGGCCAGACTGGAGCGATGCAGCTTGGTCTTGCCCGTGCTTTGGTAGAATTCGATGAAAATTTGAAGCATTCTCTTAAAAGTGCAGGTCTTCTTACGAGAGATCCGCGAATGGTCGAAAGGAAAAAATACGGCCAGAAAAAAGCTAGAAAACGCTTCCAGTTCTCAAAGAGATAAAAATTTATTATTTGCCGGTTTTTCCGGCAATTTTTATGAATATTCATGTACCGGGACTGTTTGTGTGTGGCGCTCAGCGTTGAGCAAACAGGTTGAAAGGTACAGTTGATTAACACAAGGAGTTATATATGGAACATTATGTTCAGATCGAAAGCCTGCTAAAGTCAGGTGCTCATTTCGGCCATCTTACCAGGCGCTGGAATCCTAAAATGGAACAATTCATTTTCACCGAGCGCAATGGTATTCACATCATTGACCTTCGTAAAACTCAAATTCTTCTTGATATTGCCCGAAGGCAATTATTTGATATTGCCACAGCAGGCAAGATTATACTCTATATAGGTACAAAAACACAGGCTCGGGATATTATTTCGGAGCAGGCCAAACGCAGCAACATGAATTATGTTTCTGAACGTTGGCTCGGTGGAATGCTCACAAATTTTGCCACAATCAGGAAAAGTATCAAACGACTTGCAACGATAGACAAAATGGAAGTTGACGGTACGTTTGAAAAAATCACCAAGAAAGAACGCCTGATGCTCCACCGTGAAAAAGACAGACTACGCAGGGTATTTGGTGGTATTGAAGAAATGACACGCCTCCCCGGTGCTTTGTTCATAGTTGATATCAAAAAAGAACACCTTGCTGTAAAGGAAGCTAAAATTCTCGGGATACCTGTTTTTGCAATTGTTGATACAAACTGCGATCCCGAAGAGGTGGATTTTCCAATTCCGGCTAATGATGATTCGATAAACACTATAGAGCTTATCACAAGTATTATGGCTGACGCTGTACTGGAAGGAACTGAAATTGCACGCAACAGGAAGGCTGAACTTGAGGCGGATGACGATAGAGTTGCAAAGGAAGATGATATTACAACTGATGAGGATGCTGCGAAAGTTCAACGTAAAATGAGGCCAAGGAAAAAACCTGATGGCAAACAGGAACAGAGGAGCGATACTAATAAATCAGAGGAAGTTGATGCATCTGTAAAAGAAGCTGAGACACATGAAAATAATACTGAAGAAAAATCAGAAGAATAATTGTTTAACTAATTAATAATCCAAGAGAACCATAATGGCCAACATTACACCACAAATGGTAAAAGAGCTGAGGGAAAAAACCGGCGCCGGGATGGGGGATTGCAAAAAGGCCCTTGTTGAAAATGACGGCGACATGGAAAAAGCTATTGAATATCTTCGTAAGAAAGGAGCTGCTTCAGCCGCAAAGCGTGCTGACCGTTCTGCAAATGAAGGCACTATTTGCGCTAAAACTAACGCCGATGGCGGCAAGGCTGCTATAGTTGAAGTTAACTGCGAAACAGACTTTGTGGCTATAAATGCAGAGTTTGTTGAATATGCAAACAAGCTCGCCGATGCTATCCTTGATAGTGATGTAACCACAATTGATGAATTGATGAAGGTTAATGTTGCCGGTGATACCGTGGAAGGATTGCACAATGAAATCCTGGCTAAATTCTCCGAAAAAATCGAAATCAAACGATTTAATAGAATTATTTCTAATGGTTTTATTTCAGCATATATTCATGCAGGAAATAAGCTGGGCGTTCTTTTGGAAGTATCCGAAAAAGATCTCTCCGATACCGGCAAATCGCTTACAAGGGATATTGCAATGCAGGTAGCAGCTATGAACCCGCTATTTATCGACATAAGCCAGGTTCCGGCAGATGTAATTGAAAAAGAAAAAGAGATTTATTCCCAGCAGGCACAGACTGAAGGAAAGAAGCCTGAAATAGCTGAAAGGATTGCACTGGGAAGGATTGAGAAGTTTTATACCGAAAATTGCCTTATTGAACAGGCATTTGTAAAGGACGGTAATAAAAACATTAAGGATGTTGTAAAGGACATCAGTGATGATGCAGGCAAGGATGTGAAAGTTAACAGTTTCACCAGGTACTTCCTTGGCGAAAACTAATAAACATTAAATTCATTGAATCCGGTAATACATGCTTAGCTCCGGAAATTGTGTTACTCTTTGACTTTCCACCTTTGTAAGGGTTGATCGCTTAGCATGAACATCTATAAGAAAAGAAATTTTTGTGATACACTAAGCCACGTCCAGGACGGGGAATTGAGACAAATTATTTATTATTTTCGTAATTATGGCAAGTCGTTTTAAAAGAATACTCCTAAAGTTGAGTGGTGAATCCCTGATGGGGAAAAGCCAATACGGCATTGAAACCGAAGCGCTCAAATCATTTGCAGCTGAGATTGCAGAGGTACATCAGCTTGGTGTACAAATAGGAATTGTAATTGGAGGTGGTAACATTTTCCGAGGCATTCAGGCTGCTGCTCATGGTATAGACAAAGTATCCGGGGACCATATGGGGATGCTTGCAACTGTAATTAATTCCATTGCATTCCAGAATGCACTTGAAGAGTTAGGCATTCAGACCAGGTTACAAACTGCAATTAAGATGGAACAAATTGCCGAACCATTTATAAGGCGAAGGGCAATAAGGCATCTTGAAAAAGGGAGAATCGTAATTTTTGGTGCAGGAACAGGGAATCCTTACTTTACAACTGACACAGCTGCTGTATTAAGAGCAATTGAAGTTAATTCTGAAATCATTGTAAAAGCTACCCGTGTAAATGGAGTATATGACAGCGACCCTGAAAAAAACATCAACGCAAGGATGTATGAGAAGTTAACCTATAATGATATTATTGAGCAAAACTTAAGAGTAATGGACCAGACTGCCATTACATTGTGTAAAGAAAACTCTCTTCCAATTAGAGTGTTTAATATAAATAAGAGCGGAAACCTTAAACGTCTTGTCAACGGTGAATTAATAGGGACAATTATTAATCAATAAACGGAATAAATCATTATGGTTGATGATATTATCTTGAAAACAGATGAGCAAATGGGTAAATCGCTTGATTTTACTAAAGGGCAGTTAAATAAAGTAAGAACAGGCAGAGCATCTACTTCGCTCGTTGATAGTGTGATGATTGATTTATACGGTCAGCAGACACCAATATCACAGGCGTCCACTATTTCAGTTCCCGATGCCCGCACAATTGTCATCCAACCATGGGACCGGAATACACTTCAGGACATTGAAAAAGCAATTCGACAGGCAGACCTTGGTTTCAACCCACAGAATGACGGAAATATTATCAGAATACCCGTTCCCCCGCTAACCGAAGAAAGGAGATTAGAGTTTGTTAAGCTCTCCAAAAAATATTCTGAAGAGGGTAAAATAGCAGTCCGTAATATCAGGCGTGATAGTATGGAAGCACTAAAAAAGGGAGAAAAGAACAAAGATTTTTCCGAAGATGAGAAAAAGCGTGGTGAGGATGAAATTCAAAAGCTAACCGATAAATTTGTAAAAGAGATTGATAGCGTTTTTTCCCGTAAAGAAAAAGAACTCATGGAAGAATAATTACAGTTGATATTATTACAGTTCTTTTATAATTTTAAAATTCAGGGCTCTTAGCTCAGTTGGTTTAGAGCGCATCCCTGACACGGATGAGGTCGCTGGTTCGAATCCAGTAGAGCCCACTGCTGCCACAATTTAAAGTTCCCCAAAATTTAATAAAAAAGCCCTCAATTGAGGGCTTTTTTAATTTGAAGATCTAATATCTCAATTAAAGTAGCGGAGCCAATACGAGAGAAACGATTGACATCAGCTTAATAAGAATATTAATTGATGGGCCTGATGTATCTTTGAAAGGATCGCCAACTGTATCGCCTACTACTGCTGCCTTATGAGGGTCGGAGCCTTTGTAGTATTTCTGGCCGTCAATGTCAACACCTTCCTCGAACATCTTCTTTGCATTGTCCCAGGCACCGCCTGCATTCGACTGGAAAATAGCCATCAGCACACCAGTTACAGTTACGCCTGCCAATAATCCGGCAAGTGTTTCAGGGCCGAATGTGAATCCAATAAGAACAGGAACAATAACTGCCATCAATCCCGGAAGCATCATTTGTTTGATTGAAGATGAAGTTGATATGGCCACACATTTGGCATATTCAGCTTTACCTTCAGCTTCTCCATAAGTTTTAACGTCTTCAGGGGACCATTTGCTGTGGTCTTCTTCACCACCGTATTTTTTCATCAATTCAAGTGCAGCTTTGAGTTCCGGAATGTTTTGAAACTGTCTGCGCACTTCCTGTATCATTGACATTGCTGCCCGTCCTACGGCTCCCATAGCCAAAGCTGAGAAAACAAACGGCATTATACCGCCGATAAACAATCCTGCCATAACATCAGCTTTAGAAATATCAATGCTGGAAATATTTGCCGCTGTCATATACGCGCCAAAGAGTGCAAGAGCAGTTAGTGCAGCGGAACCAATTGCAAATCCTTTTCCAATTGCAGCTGTTGAGTTTCCAACGGCATCGAGTTTGTCAGTCCTTTTGCGTACTTCCGGGGGTAATTCAGACATTTCTGCGATACCGCCGGCGTTATCGGATATGGGACCATAAGCATCAACAGCAAGCTGAATACCTGTTGTTGCCAGCATACCCACAGCAGCGATTGCGATACCATATAGATTTGCAAAGTAGAAAGCGCCCATAATAGCAGCAGCAATCAGGAGAACCGGGATTGCGGTTGAAATCATACCCGTACCAAGACCTGCAATGATATTCGTTGCTGCTCCTGTTATTGACTGTTGTGCGATATTCCTTACAGGCGGTTTGCCAAGGCCGGTATAATATTCTGTTATCATACCAATACCAACACCTGCTATTAAGCCAAGTATGGTTGATAGGAATATGCCGTTTGCTGTAATTTCTTTAGCAGCACCGTATAATGGATCAAAGAATACCCATGAAGAAGGCAATGCCCAATGGATGATAAAGTAGGAGACTACTATCATAATTCCTGAAGCAAGGAAAGTACCAACGTTTAGTGCAGATTGAGGGTTGCCACCTTCCTTCACACGGACAAAAAATGTTCCGAAAATTGAAACTAAAATTCCTGATGCTGCAAGCAGCAATGGCAGGATGACTGCAGATAGTCCACCAAATGGAGTTCCTGCAAATTCAGGTACTGCAAAGAATGCAGCGCCAAGTACCATTGTTCCGATAATCGAACCGATATATGATTCAAATAGATCGGCTCCCATGCCGGCAACGTCACCCACATTATCGCCAACGTTATCAGCAATTGTAGCGGGATTCAACGGATGATCTTCGGGTATACCGGCCTCGACTTTACCAACGAGGTCAGCGCCGACGTCTGCGGCTTTGGTATAAATACCGCCGCCAACCCTTGCGAAGAGTGCAATAGAAGAAGCGCCAAAAGAGAATCCTGTTAAAACAGTGATAACCTTTCCAACACTGTTGATCGATTCAAGTCCAAACATCTGGCTGTAGATTATAAACAAACCACTAAGACCGAGAACACCCATGCCAACAACGCCCATTCCCATAACTGTACCGCCTGAGAAGGCTACAACCAAAGCTTTATTCAAGCTTGTTATTGCAGCATTGGTTGTTCGGACATTAGCTTTAGTAGCTGTTTTCATGCCGATGTAGCCTGCAAGACCGGAGCAGAAAGCACCGATGACAAAGGACAGTCCTACTAATGGTGAAGAAGCCTCACCCTGGCTGTTGCCCTGGATTACGAGGAGTATGGCAACAATAATTACAAAGATGCCGATAACACTATATTCGGCACGCAAGAAAGCCATTGCTCCTTCTGAAATAAACTTCGCTATGTTCTTCATCTTTGGATTGCCTGCATCCTGTTTAGATACCCAGGCAAACTTGATGTAAGTATATAACAGGGCAATCAAGCCTGTTACCGGGATAAGATATAGAAGCGTATTCATAAGCCTTAAAATATTGTTGAAAAAACAGTTCGGTTCTTTATAAAAATAATTGCACCCCAAAGTGCAATTAACCTAAGCATAATCTATATCTAAATTAAAAATAAACAATACCTTACTTTAATTCCAAAAAATAAACAGCAATTAGCGCTGCATATTAATTTTTGTAAGTAAATTGTTGCAAATATAAATAAATCATTCACTCCAAATGAATTAATAATAATTCATATCTTGAATTAATAATAATTCATATCTTTAAATATGGATAAGCAATTCCTAAATAAAAAAGTGAAATCTAATCTGTTTGACAGGTTGGTTTATTCCAGGGATGCAAGCTTTTACAGGTATGTTCCGGAAGAAGTGGCTTTTCCGGAACATATAACTGATATTAAAAAGCTCATTTATTATGCCAGGGAGTCCGGTAAATCCATAACTTTCAGGGCAGCAGGAACAAGCCTGTCAGGACAAGCGCTAACAGACAGCATCCTGGCAGATATAAGAAAAGGCTGGAGAGAAGTTACTGTCCATGAGAACGGGCAGTACATAGAAGCAGGTGTTTCTGTTATTGGCGCAATGCTTAACTCAAAACTCAAAACATTTGGAAGGTATTTTGGGCCTGATCCGGCTTCCCTTGCATCCTGCACAGTTGGAGGTATCCTTGCAAACAATTCTTCGGGAATGAGCAGCGGGATTGATAAAAATCCTTATAATACAATGGAAAGAATAGAATTTATTCTTCCTTCGGGGACAAGAATAAATACAGCTGATAATGATGCACCACAAAAGCTGTTACACCTTGAGCCGGGAATTATTCAAGGAATTGAATCAATAAGGGAAGATATTGTAAAGAGCGCTGCATTAAGTGAAAAAATCAGGAAATCCTATGAAGTAAAAAACACAATAGGCTATTCACTTAATGCTTTTATAGATTACACAAGTCCGCTTGATATTCTGTCACACCTGATGATTGGCTCTGAAGGAACATTGGGTTTCATATGTAAAGCTAAATTCAGAACGTTTGCATTAAAACAATACAAGATTACTATTCTTGTTATTTTTAAAAGTGAGAA
The DNA here is from genome assembly GCA_964454975.1 of uncultured Hyphomicrobiales bacterium. Taxonomy (GTDB): domain Bacteria; phylum Bacteroidota; class Ignavibacteria; order Kapaibacteriales; family UBA2268; genus CAYVVD01. The sequence goes on from CAYVVD010000006.1 coordinate 76,094, forward strand.
AGAGGCATGCGAGGCATTAAATGCAATATTTCCTCTCTCGCCGGCAGCAATGGAGATAATTGATGGAACTTGTCTTGACAGTATTAGAGAAAATCCGGGCATACCGGTTATTGTAAGATCCCTATTGCTTAATGATACCGCCTTATTGATTGAATTCAAAGAAGAATCCCAAGAGGTTCTTGATGGAAAAGAAAGCAAATTCAAAAAAATAATTTCGGGCTTAAAATCAAAATCAAAATTAATTTTCAGTACAAATCCAATAGAACAGGCAAATATCTGGAAAGTACGTTCAGGCCTGCTTACGAGTGTAAGTGCAAAAAGGCTGCCCGGAACCAGTATCTTGATTGAAGATATTTGTGTCAGGCGGAAAGACCTGGCAAAAGCATTCTATGGATTAAACGAGTTGTTTGACAAGAATGGTTTTAAAGGTACAGGAATCTATGGCCACGGGCTCGATGGAAACCTGCACTTTATTTTACCTGTTGATGTAAATGATGAAAGTGAAATCAACAATTACAGCCGCTTTATGCATGAACTTGCTGAATTTGTTATTGATGATTTGGAGGGTTCATTAAAAGCTGAGCACGGCACAGGGCGTAATATGGCTCCATTTGTCAGAAAACAGTGGGGAGAAGATGCATATGATATAATCAGAAGAATCAAAAAGCTGATTGACCCGGACAACATTTTTAATCCGGGTGTAATTATCAATGATGATGAAAGAATTCATCTTAAAAACATAAAGAACATCCCTGTCCTGGGAAGCAAAGCTGATGAGTGCATAGAGTGCGGGTTCTGTGAATCTGTATGCCCAAGCCGCGATTTCACAATAACACCCAGGCAAAGGATACTTGCTCTCCGTGAAAAATCAATCTTAAATGGATCGCCTGACTTTGAATTCAATTTTCTTGACAGTTGCGCAACCGACGGACTTTGTGAGCTTAAATGCCCTGTAGATATAAATACGGGGAACATTGTTAAGGAAAAACGGGCTGTAGAAACTAAAAATGAAAACAAACTCGCAGATTTTGTAGCCGGAAACATAGGCATTACTCAGAGTTTATTGAAAATCGGAATTCCTGCAATTAAAATCGCAGAAAAATTAGGGCTGGACTTTTTTCAAAAAAAGCAATCCACACAAAATGGAAGTCAATTACCAGATATTAACAGAATAAGTTATAAGTCCTCCAAAATTAAAAAGCAATATTTCGACAAACCGGATGTTGCCTATTTCCCTTGTTGTACGAGCAGGCTAATGGGCGGAGATACGAATGGTTACGATATTATCAGTTCTATGATAAATATTTCCCGCAAAGCAGGTATAAATCTAAATATAAGTACAGAATCTAATAATAATTGCTGTGGGATGGCATTTCATTCTAAAGGATACACCAAATCCTATGAAAAATGTTCGCAAAGATTCCGGGACCACGTTTTTGAAATTACGAATGAAGGCAAAATACCCCTCGTGATGGATTCCGGTTCATGCACTTCATTTGTAAAAGAAAAAGGCTGCATTCAGAATACACGCATAAAAGTAGTTGATTCAGTAGAATTCATTTCAGAATTCATAATTGATAATATTAAGCAAAAACCTATTCCTAAAACCCTGTATCACCCAAATTGTTCATTCAGAAAATCCGGCAACAACAGCAGCCTAAATAAGATAATACAAAAATACAGTTATCATATTTGCATACCGGAAAATCCGGAATGTTGCGGAGCTGCCGGCGATAAGGCAATTATTCTGCCTGGTTTGTCTGACTCTGCACTCTTGAATTATTCAGAATTAATGAACACAAATGGTGTAGAGTTAATTATATCTACAAACATTCCATGCGAGATGGCTATATATAACTACACCGGAAAGCGTGTTATGTCATTACCCGTTTTTATAGACATTTATAGTGAATAAATAAAAGAATAATTAAATTCACGCTTAGAGAAAAATAAAGAATTTATTATGTTTGTTTTTTATCTTCTCGCTCCGGATACAATTTGTGGTAAAAGTTTTGATGACACAGGAGAAAGGCGTTATAATTCGAAGGGAAATAAAAGTCCTAATGGTGGACGACCATCCCGCAAATATTAATGTTGCGGCAAAAAACTTAAAAAGCCTTGGCATGCAGGTGATTGTTTCTACTACCGGCCGAGAGTCAATCCAATTGGCAAAAGAAGAAAAACCGGATCTTATCCTACTTGATATCATGATGCCTGAAATGGATGGATACCGCGTATGCAGGGAATTGCAAAGCATGCCCGAGACAATGAGTATCCCGGTTATATTCCTTACTGCTAAAGACGAAACAGATGATATTATACTCGGCCTTGAAACAGGCGCTGTTGATTATATTACAAAACCATTCAATACTTCAGAGCTCGTCGCCCGTGTAAAGAATCATCTAAAGATTAAATTTTACAGGGATGAAATTGAACAAAAGAATAATGAATTGCTAAGAATGAGCAAGGACAGGAATGAATTTTTCAGCATTGCTGTTCATGACCTGAAAAATCCCCTGTTTAACATTTCGATGGCTGCCAAATATATCAGGGACAATGAAATTCCACTCGAAGAGGCAAAGGATTTCTCAAATGACATTGTCCTGAGTTCTGACAGGATGCTTGAATTGATTACTAACCTATTAGACTTGAATGCTCTTGAACAAGGCAAAGTAAAATTAACATTCGAACCTGTTCATATTGGAAACATTGCCCTTGAAGCAATCATCAATTTCAATGACCAGGCTAAATCTAAGAAAATTAAGCTGAATTACAACTCATCTGCCTCCCAGGAAATCGCTTTAGCTGATAAAATGGCTTGCAACCAGATTATCGATAATTTGCTGTCAAACGCTATCAAATATTCACCTCCCGGGAAAAATGTATTTATCAAACTCTCAAGCTCAGATGAATTCGTTCGTTTCGAGATTCGGGACGAAGGCCAGGGGCTTACAGAAGAAGATCTAAAAAGAGTATTCCAGAAGTTTGCCAAACTTTCTGCTAAACCTACCGGCAATGAGCACTCTACAGGATTAGGCTTGTCAATAGTGAAGAAATATGTTGAAAGCATGGACGGAAAAGTCTGGGTGGAAAGCGAATATGGCCACGGAGCAATTTTCATCTTTGAATTACCCATCTTTAAATAAGCTCTCTATAATCTAATTTAACTCAAAACGTTAATTAAATGTGTTTCAACCTTCAGAATGATTGATGTGTAGATTATTTACCATTATCGTAATCATTTCCAGCATGTGTCTGTCAGCAGGGCCCGGTGATATTAACATCTTTGGTTCAATGCAATCTAACCTGATTTATGAGAACATTACATGGACCTTGACCGAAATTGAAAGCGGGAGAGATTCAATTGTAATGGAAGGCGAGAATGCGTCCTATGCTCTACAAAAACTGGATTTATTTATAGGCCGTGATTTTATGAACGGATTTTCAGTTTTTTTTGATATAGAATTGAAACTGAATTATTCTTCCGAAAGAGATTGGGGGGGGCTGAGTATCCAGGAGGGCTGGGTAAAATACAACCACGGAGACAATTTCGACATAAAATTCGGGTTGCTCTACCCGCAGTTTAATAATCTGAATGAATACAAAAACAGGTTGGCGTTGTTGCCCTATCTTTTCAGGCCTGTAGTCTATGAAACAGTGTTGTCTGATATTTTACCACTTGAAGATTATGTACCGGAACTTGCTTTTCTGCAGGTACATGGATTGGTAGATATAACTGAAAATTATAAACTTGAAATGGCTGCATACACCGGTAACAGTGAAAGATCTTACCATAGGACAAACAGCGATTCAGTAAATAACTTCCAATTGTTGAGCGGACTCGACACAAAAGGTTTTAATATCAAACTCTATGGTGCAAGAGTTGGTATCCTGAATGAGCTTAAGGGAATTAAAGCCGGAATTTCCGCTACAATGGATTATGATAATTTTAATGAAAAAAAATGGAATTTATTTGGTGAAAAATTCCCAAATCTTGGTGATGTACGCAGGTACAGACTGGGTGGCGACTTGAAATTCGAAATAAGTGATTTTTATTTTGAAAGTGAATTGATACACTTATTTTACGAGGAACCTTCTGTTCTTTCTGAAGACCTCGAAATGCTCTTTTTCTATTCAACTTTAAAATATAGTATCCTGGACAACTTTTATATCTATTCATATTACCAGAGGCAATCCGGGGACTTCGATAATTATTCCATTGATGCTTACAGCGCAGGTATTGGTTATGAATTTACTACTGAGATTGTAGCAAAGGCACAAGGTGTTGTTTATGACCAGAATGCGGAAAGCTTTAATGATAGATTCAGAGTAAATCACCGAATTATATTTATACTCGCCGGGATTAGCATTTTGTTCTGATGAACAAGCTTATAATAATATTTTTTCTAATCTTTAGCCTTACGGTGCTTAATGCAAATAAGGATAAGATTTACGTAATTGCTAACAGTTCTGTTGAGCAAGCCGGTATTGACCGTATTACGCTTGCTGAGATTTACCTGCTAAACAAGCAACACTGGGATAACTCCGACAGAATTACCGTAATTGATTACAGCGGTGAAAATGATACCAGGAATAAGTTTTATTCAGGATTGGACCTAACTGTTAAAAAAATTAAAAAGCTTTGGCTGAAAAAGCAATTTACCGGTTCTGCCATGCCTCCTATAACTTGCTCAAAACAAGAAGAAATGCTTGTTTTAGTAAAAAATACAAAAAACGCAATTGGTTATATCAAATCAGACACTAAACCATCAGACGTTATTACACTATACGTTTTTGATTAAGCTATGAAAGCAAATTTATTTTCACGTCTTAGCGTCAGGAATCAATTTAAACTTTTGATAACTTTAGTGCTTTTGATAACAATTGCTGTGTTTTATATTTATTCCGGCAACAGGCATAGGACTATATTCGAGGAGGGATTTCTCTATAATTCCGATGTAACAATGAAATTGGTGCATCTGGGCCTTAAGTACGGGATGGAAGAGGAAAATTACAACCTGATAAGAGAAATACTGGAATGGACTAAACAAACTAACCGGGTTGAATTTGTAGCGTTATATGATGAAGAAGGTTCGTTATATGCATCATACCCTGAAAATATTGAATACAGTGAAACAGAGCTTATTAATTTAACACAGATTGAAAATCTCGATGGTGAGTTTATAGTTTGGAGAAAACCACTTAATCTTGATAATGAAGAAGGTCAAAAAAATATTTATGTAGGCTTTTCTACTGAACACATAAAGAAAAACGCAGCTAAAACAGCAAAAGACGTTACTCTTTGGGCAGCAATTACAATTGTAATCGGAATTTTGCTCGCTTTATTTCTTGCTCCTTCTGTTACAAGACCCCTAAGAGATTTGGACAAAGTGACCAGGCGAATAGCCGGCGGTGAGCTCCACATCCGTGCGACTGAAGACAAAGGTGGTTATGAAATTAGGAATCTCGCCAGTTCTTTTAATATTATGATTCAGCAGGTGCTCGACTCTCAAAGGGAGTTCATCCAGGAGATGACAAAGTACAATGAATCTCTTGATAAGCAGAATGCAGAATTAAAATCAACCAACGATGCGCTTGTTCGCGAAGTGAATGAAAGAGAAAAAGCTGAACAGGCCCTCAGAAAAAGTGAAAAAGACCTGAAAGAAGCAAAGGAAATCGCTGAATCTGCAAATATGGCAAAAACTGAGTTCCTTGCTAACATGAGCCACGAAATTAGAACACCTATGAATGCTATTATTGGGTTTTCAAATCTACTTAATGGCAAAATAAACGATCCACAGCAAAAAGGATATATTGATGCAATCATTTCCAGCGGGAAAAGCCTGTTAAATATCATTAATGATATTCTTGACCTTTCCAAAATAGAAGCAGGAAAGATGGAGTTGAAATATGAACCCGTGAATCCATTTATTTTATTCAAAGAAGTTGAAAAGATATTCTCGTATAAAATCCAGGAGAAAGGGTTAGAGTTCATTATTGATATCGAGGATGAATTGCCCGGTTCCCTTATTCTTGACGAAGTAAGATTACGCCAGGTTTTAATAAATCTTGTCGGAAATGCCGTGAAGTTCACCAGCAGTGGTTTTGTCAGAATATCAGTCAGAAAAAAATTCAGGGAAGATGACAGGAGCAAAATTGATCTTTTATTTGCTGTGGAAGACACCGGAATTGGTATTCCGGCTGACCAGCAAGAGCTTATTTTCGAGTCTTTCAGGCAGCAAAGCGGACTTAGCTCAAGGAAGTATGGAGGTACAGGCTTGGGTCTTGCCATCACAAAACGCCTTGTACAGATGATGGGAGGCAGCATTCGCGTTGATAGCGAGCCTGCAAAAGGGACTGTGTTTGAGGTTCAGATTGAGAACATCGCTATTTCAAGCGCTGCAACATTAAAAAGAAAAGTAGCCTCTTCGATAATAAAAGGTATAAAATTTCACAATATGTCTGTGCTGGTTGTTGACGATATAGAGATAAACAGAAACCTGATTAAAGAATATTTGTCGGATTTTAATATTCGGATATTTGAAGCAAAGAATGGTAAAGAAGCTGTTGATCTAACAAGAAGTAAAAAACCCGATTTAATCCTAATGGACTTGAAAATGCCTGTTATGGATGGATATAATGCAATCAAAATTATTAAAGATGATGAATTAACTGCTCCCATACCGATTATTGCACTGACAGCTTCTGCTATGAAAGGTAGTAAAGAAAGAGCAGAAGGAATCGGTTCAGAAGGTTTCTTAACTAAACCGGTCAGCAAGCCCGATCTTGTAATTGAGATAGCAAAATTTGCCGGAAACAAGGTAGAATATTCTGAAATCCAATCCGATGAAGTTGTTGAATCATCTAATGGAAAGACAACTCCACAAGGGGAAGGTGTCGATGGATTCGGATCTATGAGTTCTCCTATCCATCCTGTTACTTCAATAGGACTTGAAATAGACAACCTAACTTTGGATAGAGAGACCGCCATTTCTCTATTGGATAATCTCGATAATAACTTGTACATTCTTTGGAAAAAAATCCGTAATGAGAATATAATAAACGATATTCTCACTTTTGCGGAACAATTAAAAGCACTTGGTACATCTTCAAATGTAATATTAATTAGTAATTTCGGGGAACAACTCGAAATGCTTTCACATGATTTTGATATTGAAAGTATATTGTCTTTGTTGGGATTGTACCCCGAATTGGTTTCAAAGGTTAAATCGTTTGCCTAAAAATTTAATCAACTTTTCTGTGGCTTTTGCCCTGTGACTAATTGCGTTCTTTTCGCTCATGGTCATTTCTGCAAAAGTACAATCATACCCTTCAGGTATAAAAAGCGGGTCATAGCCAAATCCATAATCACCGCGCTCAATATTTATTATCTTTCCGGGACAAATTCCAACAATGTATTCAATGTCCTTACCATCAAAAAAGCAAAAAACAGTCCTGAATTTTGCCGGAGATTCTAAAAGTTCTAAATCAATCAATTTCTCAATTACCAACTTTCTGTTTTTTGCATCGTTTGATTCTGTTCCTGCGTAACGTGCAGAATGAACTCCGGGTTCGCCGTTAAGAGCTTCGATTTCAAGTCCGGTATCATCTGCAAAACAAGGGATTGAATATTTATCGAAGAAATATTCGGCTTTTAGTAACGCATTTGCTTCGAGTGACTTACCTGTTTCTTCCGGTGAAAGAGGATAAGTTTCAATCATTCCGGGGGTTAGAAGCTGAAACGAATCACTGTATTTCTGCAACAACATATTGCCAATTTCTTTGTATTTATTTTCATTGTTCGACCCAAGAAGCAATTTCATCTTATACTCATGAATAATTCAAGCATTCCATTGACTGCAGAAGTTACGTTTATTCTATTTTTTCGAATCATTTCCCTGTACTCATCAAGCCTTTCCGTAACAGCTTTATCAGAGAAGAATTTTAACAATAATTCTTCCCGAAGCAGGTAGTCCATCCAATCTAATTCCTGTTCTTTCCTGCGTTTTTCAAATACGCCGTTAGATTTAGTAAAATAAATATAATCAGCGATGTATTGCCTGATTTTATCAATACCATCGTCATTTAGCGCTGAAGACAATATCACCCCTGTTTCCCAACCTTCAGTTGAAGGCGGGAGCAGATGCAGTGCATTTTTATAATCGCGCAGTGTGATTTTTGCAGTTTCTTTATTATCTCCATCTGACTTATTAATTATCAAACCATCAGATATTTCAATTATGCCTTTCTTGATTCCCTGTAATTCATCTCCTGCACCGGGAAGCAAAACGAGGAGAAATATATCGGTCATAGAGCGAACATGGGTTTCGCTCTGTCCCACACCTACAGTTTCAACTATTATTATATCATAGCCGGCTGCCTCACACAGGAGAATTGTTTCACGTGTTTTGCGGGCAACGCCCCCTAAAATTCCCCCCGTAGGACTTGGACGGATAAAAGAATTTGGGTGCCTGGACAGCAGTTCCATGCGCGTTTTATCACCTAATATTGAACCACCTGATTTAGTACTCGATGGATCAATTGCAAGCACAGCTACTTTTTTCTCATTTTCGCAGTACTTCAATCCTATTGTCTCTATTAGAGTACTCTTACCAACTCCCGGCAGGCCTGAAATACCGATTCTAACAGAATTTCCGGCATAAGGGAGTAAATCTTGAATTAGGTTTTGAGCTTGAATAAAATGCTTTGACGAATTGCTTTCTACCAGTGTAATTGCCTTTGATAAAGCTGTAAGCTTATTATTCAGTATTCCGGATTTTAATTTTTCCGTATCTGTATTTTTTTCGGCAGAGTACAGAGGTGTTTATCTGATAATCGTGAACAATTCAGTAATGGTTCCTGTTTTCAATATATATATTCCCTGTGGAATATCATTAATTTCAACACAAATATTACTATCAGAAGTTTTTAAATTATAAATTGATTTAATAAACTCACCCTGGATGGTATATAATTCAACGATTTCATTAAATCCTGAATCTGAATTTAGGATTTCGAAACAAATTTTATTTAATGCAGGATTTGGATAAGCAAAGCATTCATTCTTTCTCTGTATCTCTGAATTGACAAAATTAATATAATCACTATATGCCGGGCAAACTGACCAGTATGTAATTATATGCCTGAGAGAAGACAATCCGGTACCGGCTGTGAAGCCTATATGTCCTCCGGTACCATTGTCAAGAGTTAGATAATCTGTAAGATTGAAACCGGGAACCTGAATTACAGGACTAATAAAATCAGGACTTTCTTCTAAGTAAACCCTTAGTGTATCGCTGATATAATCAATTTTGCAATAATAAACTGAACCATCATTTTTTATCACTGGGATGTCTGAAGCAAGAGCGAGTGTTGTTGTTTCATCATGAAAACTGCTGTTTGTATCAGAACCTCTTGTCATAACAGCTATATGATTTCCATTAGCGTCGTTTCGGTTAGCATTATTTCCACTGTTATTATAAAGGTCAATTTCAATTGCGAGCGAATTTTCAATGCCTCCGTATCCAAGCCACATTCCGCCATTACCAATTTTATTAGTCCCCGGCCCTTTAATAATAAAAGCCAGGCCATCACCACCGGGCTCGGAATCGTCAGCCTCGGGGATATTTGCTTTTGCGGAATCTGTTTTAAAAGCAAACTCACATTTGAATCCTTCTGCAACAGGAATTAGGTCTTTGTGAAAACAAGATCCAGCAATATTCTGAACAGAGGGAGTTAGAAAAAGCTCATTATTTTCAACTTTTGCATGGCCATTAAACTCAAGATTCAATCCGGGTTCAAATAAATCATAATTGAATGCTGATTCGTGGCAATCAGGCCTTACGAAGAAGTAACTTTGAAGAAATGTTGGCAATCCCCAGACTGAAAACCCATTTTCAAGGCTAACACTTTTTTCAAGAAATTCTATTTTATTGGCCGAAGAGTCCGGGTTTAATATTGCTGATAAATAGTTCTTTTCCCTGTTTGTGCAATATATATTCCCATCCGGACCTAATTGTAACGCACCATATCTTAGTTCTTCGCCTACTGTAACAATTTCAGATTTACTCGCTTCAATATCTTCTGGAAACTTATTGGAAATATCAAATTGGAAAATTCCTGAAGGATTTGAAATACTCGAAACATAGAGTTTTGTAGCATCAGGTGAGAACTCTATACCATAAGGGCTTGATTCATCTCCGAGATTAACAACTACACAGTTACTAATTATGCCGGAAATATTGTCAAAATCACATATAAGAAATCTCCCTGTACCACCTATCGCAGCTGAGATTTTAATGCCGTTTGGAGAAGCTTTCAGATAACCGGAGTATGCAAACCCACTACTAAAATTTATCCCAGTTTTAAAAAACACGGGGTCCTTGTTTAATCCTTCCGAAGTAATAAGGAAAACAAGGAATCTGTCACTTTCCCATTCCTGGGTTATTACCCAAATATCCCTTCCGTTTCTGTGATTAACTGCTGTTATTTTTTCTGTAACGGGCGAGTGAAGGAAAATGTTTTTTTCAATTACTTTGCCAAGCCCATTGTTTTCCATGATATCTACTATAGAATAATTCAGACCTTCGGGTTTGCCCGCATCAATTACGGTGAAAATAAAGTATTTCCCGGGATTTCGTGGAAAAGGTATTATTACTCCTGACTGCGTTGCTGAAGGGTTGCCAAGTAAATCCCCGCCATTGTCCATCAGTGCATGGATTTTGTTCCAAACCCTGATTCCGTCTGTGTAGAACAATAAATTCCCGGCAGCATCAGAGATAGATGCACATCCTTCATCCTGGTTCATGCTGCCATCTGTAATTGCAACAGGGGAGCCGCTGTTGAAGCTTATACCCGCGTTTCTGCCGAAATACCAATTGTTACCTTCATTCTGGCTATAAATGATAGAAAAACACGCTATGAATAAGATAATGTGTTTCATAACCACCCTTCTTTATAAGAATGAATTACGACAGAAAGGTTACACGATAGTTTTAATAATTATTTAATTTTCTATCATCATCTCCAAATCATCGAGAAGTTTATTCGCTTTTGCGATGACTGCTTCAATTGGCTTTGATGTTGTCATATCAACACCCAGTTTCTGCAATGTAGGAATCGCATAATCCGAATTGCCTGATTTCAGGAAATTAAGGTATCTGTCGATTGCAGGTTGGCCTTCAATTTTAATCATCTGTGCGATTGCCTGGGAAGCTGCATAACTGGTGGCGTACTGGTAAACATAGAAGTTGTAGTAAAAATGATGAATGCGCGGCCAGGAGTTTCTTTCTTCCTCATCTACTTCCATACCCTCGCCCCAGTAACGTTGATATTGGTCGCCAAAGACTTTGGCATAATCGTCAGGTGTCAACGATTTGCCGTTTTCAATCATCTCCTGTACAGTTAATTCAAACTCTGCGAAGCGTGTCTGGCGGTAGAAAGTGCTTTTAATACCATTAAGCGCAGTTTCAATCAACATCAGTTTTTCTTCTTTTGAATTCGCATTTTTAAGCATGTAATCGAGCAGAAGCGCTTCATTTGTAGTAGAGGCAACTTCAGCCAGGAAGATTGGGTAGTCAGCATAGGGGTAATCCTGCGTATTGGCAGTGTACCATGAATGCATATTGTGCCCCATTTCATGTGCCAAAGTGAATACATCGTTTAATGTATATCCCCAGTTCATAAGCACGTAAGGGTGAACGCCCTTTACGGCTCCAGTTGAGTATGCACCTGAGCGTTTGCCCGGAGTTTCGATAAAATCCACCCAACGGTTTTCAAAAGCAAACTTTAAATCGCGGATATAATCCTCGCCAAGAGGTTTGAGTGCATCGAGGCAAAGCTGCATTGCCTCGTCAGGTGTATATTTTTTTTCTTCCGCCTCGAAAATGGTCACATAAGTGTCATAGGCGTGAAGTCTGTTTACTCCGAGCATTTTTCGTTTTATTTCAGCCCAACGTTGCAGGGGCTCAAGGTTTTCGTTGACTGTTTTTACAAGGTTGTGATAAACATCAACAGGGATGTTGTTCTGGTCGAGGGCTGTGTGGAGTGTTGATTCATATCCACGGGCCTTTTTGTTAAATATCTTTGCTTTTATGCTCGAGTTGTAATTAGCAGTAAGAAAATTACGATGGCTCATGTAAGGCACGTACATTGATTTGTATGCTCTCTCCCTGTAATCCCGGTCTTTTGATGACATTCCTGCATAGAACCTTGCAGGGGACATTTCTATCTCTGCTCCGTCAGGATCGATTACCGGAGGGTATTTTATATCTGCTCCTGTGTACATCCTATAGATATTCATAAAAGAAGAAGTGACGCTGCCGGCAAGGGACATGATCTCCTCCTGCTCTTTACTTAAAGTGTGCTTCTTGGTCCTTAGAATTTCCATCACATACTGTTTGAAATGGCCGGGATTGATTTCTTTTCCATTAATTTTCACTGGTTCGTTTGTATTAATTAAGCTCAAAACCTTGCTTTCTGTAATAGCCTGGATTTCCGGGTTTACAAATGATATTGCTGTAGATATTTCATTTGCGAGGTTCATAACCCTGTCGAACATAGCCTGGTATTTTGGCTCCCGCAGGTCCAGGTCCTTGGACATTGATGCATACATTCTAAGTTTCTCAAACGAAAGTGAAAGTTCTTCCTCCAGTTGAAAGTATCCGAAAAACGATTCTTTTGAATCTCCAAGTTTACCTTTGAAAGAGTCAACTTTCACAAGCAGATTCTTTACTCTTGAATATTCATTTTCCCATTCAATATCAGATTTAAATAAATCCTCGAGGTTCCATTTGTATTTATCTTCAACCTCATTTCTTTCAGTCATTTTATTTGTTTTGGCATTTTCTTCCAGCATTTCATATTCCCTGCAAATTGTCGAATAAAATATGGCAACAAGGCCAATTATTAACGCTAACCAACGAATCATTTTAAATTTCCTTATTAATTAAAACCATATTAAGGCTAAAGTATAAAATATGAAATCTGCATGATAAAAAAGAAGGCCGCACTTGATTGCGCCGTTTTCTCCTGATACAAATAAAGCAGCGATAATTTCAAGCGGCCTACAGGGTGTTGCTATTCCTTCCTGTAATGACACATGAAGCCTGAAAATGTCTCATTTTCCGAAATTTATTTTCATTCATACAATAGTAAATAATCCTGGAATAATTATTTCGTTAATTAATAAGTACTAATCAAAATTTGGACATAAATATGGTAAAAATAAGCACGTTTATTCTTTTGATTTTTGTTTTTGTTTCCTGCAAGAATGAAACTCTTGATTCTTCCGGTGAACTTACAGCAATCGAACCCAAAATTGGAAGTCTTGCCCCGAATTTTAAAAGCAAGGACATTAATGGCAAGGATATTGAACTTGCCGATTTCAAAGGTAAGGTTGTTGTTTTAGACTTCTGGGCTTCGTGGTGTGGACCGTGCATTGTAGGCCTACCCAGCTTAAGGGAAATCTGGAAAAATTACGATGAAAATGATCTGGAAATAATAAGTATTTCATCTGATCATACAGAAAAGGAATGGAGGGATTATGTGAATACTAATGACCTCTTCTGGGAACACGTTTTTGAAAACCACGACAATATATATTACCAATACCAGGTTAGACAGATACCAACAATATTCCTTATTAACAGTGATGGCAGGATTGTAAGTATCGGCCATTCCACTGGTTCAAGCCTTGCAAAGGAGATAGATAAGCTGATAAAATAGAACAAAGATCAACGATACAAATGATAAAAGTGCCATACTCTAATTAATTTAGTATGGCACTTTTTCTTTGTTACCAGATTTACTTATTATGCAATTGAGAATACGTTGGGTATTGCAGATGTAGTGGAGAGCGTATTATAAATAAGCGGCTTTCTTCTTTAGCATCAATTATAATTTTCACCTCCTCGCTTAGCCTGATAAAATCATCTGCTACTACTTTTTCATCATTTATTTCAGCATTGCCTGAAATCAGGTAGAGCGAGTAGAACGATTCCCTGTCAATATCAAGCATGTGTTCTCCCTTGCCAATCCACATTTCGCTTATTCCCACACCTGGCGTTTCCTTTTGCATTGGAGCGTCGTCACCCATATATATTTTTGATCTTATGCCGTTCTTTTCAACAACATCGAAGTCACTGTCCTTGTAGTCATCATAGCTTGCAGGGCGCTGAAGAGATTGTTTCAGGTTGGGATCAAGCCATATCTGAAACATTTGTGCGCCTTTGTTTAATCGTTCTGAGTGCGAGATACCATTTCCGGACCGGATAATCTGCGCGCTGCCTTTAGCGAGGCTTCGCCATTCCTTGTAGTATGTGTCGTAATGCTCGATATCGCCTTCAATTACAAAGCTCATTATCTCAAAACCCTGATGGGGATGCAGTCCTATTGTGCTTCCAACTTCAGTTGCAGCATTCGCCCAGTAGAAAATATTAGAATAAGGCTTTAATCCTCCTCCATCTTGCGGGAATCCAACAGGCTTGTTTTCAATGATTTCTCCACCGTTAAATTCACCATAAGCCTGGCTTTCCTTTCTATATATCTCAGTTGCCATCTTTCTTTTCATCCTGATTTTCTTTTAATTCTTTTTCTTGCTCATCAATACTTATAAAATCCAATGAAGCTGAATTAACGCAATACCTTTTTCCTGTTGGTTGAGGGCCATCGTCAAAAATATGGCCGAGATGGCCTCCACAATTGGAACAAATAATTTCAGTCCTTTGCATACCAAAGTTGTTATCTGCTTCCATATTGATGTTTTCATCTTCACCGATTGAGGTGTAAAAGCTCGGCCAGCCGCAGTGAGAGTCATATTTCTGCTCGCTCGTAAATAACTCGGTTCCGCAGCCCGCACAGACATACTTGCCTTCTTCCTTGTGGTCCCAGTATTTTCCCGTAAATGCTCTTTCAGTTCCCTTTTTTCGGAGTATTTGGTACTGTTCCGTGGAGAGTTCGGCTTTCCATTCAGCATCTGTTTTTTTTATAGTGAATTCCATTTTTTCCTTTTCATTGAGTTTTTCATTCTCATTATGACTGTCTTGTGCTGTACAAGAGTACAACGCAATGAGAATAATTATTATATTAAAATTGTTTAGCATGTTAATTGCTCCGTTTATTTGTAAAATCGAGAGGAGTTGAATATTATTGTATATACATTAAATGTAAGTGAATACAAGGGCAAATCCTCTTATTTTTAGCAAAGAATAGTAATTCACTAAAAAACGAATATGAGAACAGCATTATTGATTATTTCTTTGTTTCTTTTACTCTCTTGTGATGAAAGAACAAACCGCATATTACCTGCAAAGGTTCCCGAATCTGCAAACATGGCAAACAGGATAATACCTCTAGAGCATGGGAACGTATGGTATTACCATACATATTCAGACTCTATTCCTGATTATGATCCAACGATGTATAATAACAGGGCAGAGGGGATTGGAGATTCAGAATGGTTTATGTGGAAGGATACTTCTCTTGTCAGAATCGGTATATTTCCTACTGTAAAAATGATAAAAAACAATGTTTTTGCAGGGGAAGCATATTCATTTGGCCCCGCGAATTCAATTTACAAAGGGCATTTCAATTTCGATTCTTCCAGGTATGTGATTGATTTCGAAATAAGCGATTTTCCTCCTATTGGTTATGAGACTTATGATTTCATTTTACGTGAAATTACTACTGTGAATGTCCCTCTCGGAAGAGCCTACGATTGTTATGTTTATGAAGGCCAAAACAAGCGATACTATTTTCACCGTGGAACAGGGCTTGTAATGCTCGATTCAATCAGCGAAGAAAGAAATGTCATAATGAGAACCGAACTTACATGGATTGAGTTTAAATAATGTTGAAATACACTATAGAAATAGAGATTGCCAGAGAGGTTGAAAAGGAATGGATTGAATGGATGTTAAACACACACATCCCTGATGTTATGAAAACAGGCTGTTTCGACGATTCTGAAATCTCGAAAAAGCTTGAAAGTGAAAATGATAAGATTACCTATTATATCATTTACACATGTCCCTCACAGGACGAATTCCAGTATTATTTAAAAGAACACGCACCGGAACTGCAAGAGGAACACAAAGCAAAATTTTTAGGAAATTATAGCTCAAGGAGGTTTCTTTCTGAAGTGAAGGAAGAATTTTAGATGTTCAAAATTGAGCTTAAAATTTAAATAACTATTTACTTCAGAAGTAAATAACCTTAATAAAACTCAGGGGCGCAAAAATTTACGCCCCTTCATTTTGAATATCACATGCTGATAAATTCAGGAATACTAATTACAGATATGTGAAAGAAAATTTCACATTGGTTTTTCCGGCAAAGTATATTCCCTGCTATCATTTTCTTTTTTCAGATAGTCCATCAAAGGCATAAAATAATCAAGCATTGGCCTTGCTGATAATTCTTCTCCGAGGTTTTCTTTCATATGCTCACGCCAATCTTGTGTGGCTCCGGTTTTCATTAGTTTAGAAAGGAAATTGCCAATACCTTTGTTCCCCCAGTAATTGGTAGCGTGTGGGTCCTCTTCCAGGATGTACCTGGCTATGTAATCATGGAACTGGAATAAAAGGACATAAGAAAGTGCATAATCGTAATACTGGGCTGCATCGTTATTTATATGAGTTTTTGAAGCTGCATCGCAATATTCTTCGCCTCGCTCTGAAGGAGGTGCAATACCCTGGAATCTTTTCTTCATATTCCACCATGTGCTGTTGAACTCATTTTTTGGAATATTCTCTGCGTATAATGCATGTTCAAAGTGAGTCATTACACCGGAACTCCAAGGGATAAATACCACAAACTCGAGCGCTTCTTTCAGAAGAGTCTGTATATCATCTGTTTCGGGATTACCTTCAATCAGACCCACTTCCTGAAGGAAAGGTTTCTGGATTGCTGCAAGTCCAATCAAACTGCCCATTGCTTCGTGATATGCCCTGTTTGCTCCGTTGCGTAGCACATAAGGGACTTTTGGATTAGAATACTCGAGGAAATAATAAATATGCCCAAGTTCGTGAAGTGTTGTACTCCACCAGCGGGTATTCGGTTCAACGCTCATCAATGAACGGACATCCTTGTCTAAATCCATGTGCCAGGCAGATGCATGATTGTTCTTTTTATAACCGGCATCAGGAGGCAGTGGATAGAGGCTGGAAAGTTCGTAGAAAGATTCCGGCAATTCCTTAAAACCGAGGCTTACGTAAAATTCTTCTCCTTTTTCAACTATCCATTCAGCAGATTTTTCCCTGAGTACTCCATCCAGGTCCAAACCTTCAACTTCAACAAGCGAAGTCCAGTCCTGGCCCCAGCGATTAGGCAACCAATGAGCAGGAAGCATTTCCGGAACATCCTGCTTGTACATCTCTGCTAATTTGTAACGTGCCCAAGTGTGCAGTTCACGATAGAGAGGCCAGATTTCTTCTATAAGCTGTTTGTTTAATGCAAGCATCTGCTCGGTAGTCATACCGTAATCTGATACTTCATACGCAAAGAAATCTGAGTAATCGAGTGCTTGCACCGCTTTGTTCCGCAATTCGCGAAGGTTTTCAAGTCCGTCCTTAAGAGTCTTCCCAACTTCCTTTGATGAATTCCAGGCTTTAAACCTTTCATCCAAATTGTCTGACTTATCAAGGATCTCATCAATCTTATTTGGTGTAACGCTTTTACCCTCAATCGTGAAATCGAAGCCATAAAGCAATTCAGTCTGCTTGGCATCTGCCTTGATTTTCTCAGTTACTATCGAATCTGCGGTTGCAGGGTTTCTGCCGGCATTGTAAAGTATGGCTTCAAATTGTTTTACCTGTAATGGAGTTAACATGTCCTTCTTTTCAAGGAACATTCGGGATTTTTCAATATTATCAACGCTTCCGGTAAAATCGGCAAATGCTTTATTCGCCTTTTCCACTTCCTTTGAAGCAGTTGAATCGCCATCGATGATTTTTGTGTTAAGAAGCCATTCCGCTTCTGCAGCAACTGTCATAAGCTCACGGAAAGAATCATTATAATCAGATAGGAATACATCAACAGAATCCTGCAACGCTTTGTTATCTACAGGTTTCTGTTGTTTGCCGCAAGCGATAAAAAGTAGTAACAAAGGGATTATCAATAAATATTTCATTGAATGTTTTGAATTAGTTAAACAATTAAACTGAAATTTCAAGAGCAAAAGATATGAAATTTTAGGTAAAGAGATTAAAGAATAAATAATAATTACTCAACTCCGGCAATTAAATCGAGCAATAGTTTCTTTGCTGCCTCCGGGATTACCGTCCCGGGGCCGAAGATCTCATCAGCGCCATTATTATAAAGAAACTCGTAATCCTGATGAGGGATAACACCACCAACAACAATCAGGACATCATCGCGGCCATATTTATTAAGTTCTTCAGAGAGTTTTGGAATAAGTGTTTTGTGAGCAGCAGCGAGGGAACTAACACCAACTATGTGAACGTCATTTTCAACTGCCATTCTTGCAGTTTCGGCAGGAGTCTGGAACAAAGGGCCTACATCTACATCGAAACCGAGATCGGCAAATGAAGTCGAAATCACTTTAGCGCCCCTGTCGTGTCCGTCCTGGCCCATCTTAGCAACAAGAATCCTGGGCCTGCGGCCTTCTAAATCGTAAAATTTATTTGAGAGTTGCCTCACTTCTTCAATAATATCCATTTTCGCAAACTCCGAACTATAAATTCCCTGGATTGTTTTGTTCACAGCCTGATGCCTTCCGAAGACTTTCTCCATTGCAAAGGAAATTTCCCCCAGGCTGGCTTTGGCTCTTGCAGCTTGAACAGAAAGTTCAAGAAGGTTTCCTTCCCCTGATTCTGATGCTTTTGTTAGTTTATCAAGAGTTTCCATGGTTTTTGATTCATCTCTTGATTCGCGAAGTTCTTTAAGCCGCCTAAGCTGCGATTCAAGAACAGCTGTGTTATCAACATTAAGTATTTCTATTGGTTCTTCGGATTCGGGTTTGTATCTGTTAATTCCGACAATTATTTCGGAGCCTGAGTCGATTCTGGCTTGGCGGCGCGCGGCTGCCTCTTCAATCCTTAATTTTGGCAACCCGGATTCAATAGCCTTTCCCATTCCTCCCATTGATTCTATTTCTTCTATATGTTCCCAGGCTTTTTTAATTAGTTCGTTTGTGAGTGATTCCATGTACCATGAACCTCCCCATGGATCAATTACATTGCAAATGCCACTCTCCTCCTGGAGGTAAATTTGTGTGTTCCTTGCTATTCTGGCAGAGAAGTCAGTTGGTAATGCAATTGCTTCATCTAACGAATTTGTATGAAGAGACTGCGTATGGCCCAAAACTGCCGCCATTGCCTCGACTGTTGTCCGTATTACATTATTGAACGGGTCCTGCTCGGTTAAGCTCCATCCTGAAGTTTGGGAATGAGTTCTCAATGCCATTGATTTGGGGTTTTTAGGTCCGAACTGTTTTACCAGGCTTGCCCAAATAACACGCGCGGCACGCATTTTGGCTATTTCCATGAAATAGTTCATACCTATTGCCCAGAAGAATGATATGCGTGGAGCAAACTCGTCTATATTCAACCCGGCATTTAGCCCTGTCCTAACATAGTCCAATCCGTCTGCAAGTGTATATGCCATCTCGAGTTCAGCTGTAGCCCCGGCTTCCTGCATGTGGTAGCCCGAAACTGAAATACTGTTAAAACGAGGCATATTCTCAGCAGTATATCTGAATATATCAGAAATTATTCTTATTGATGGGCCGGGAGGATAAATATATGTATTCCTCACCATATACTCTTTGAGTATATCGTTTTGGATTGTACCTGATAACTGTTCGGGGCTCACACCTTGCTCTTCTGCAGCAACGATATAAAATGCCATTACGGGGAGTACAGCTCCGTTCATAGTCATAGAAACGGATATTTTGTCGAGAGGGATAGCATCAAATAAAATCCTCATATCGAGGATAGAATCAATAGCAACACCTGCTTTTCCGACATCTCCAATTACACGCTCGTTGTCCGAATCATAGCCGCGGTGGGTGGCAAGATCGAATGCTACAGAAAGTCCTTTCTGCCCGGCAGCAAGGTTGCGCCTGTAAAAAGCATTGCTTTCTTCGGCAGTCGAAAAACCTGCATACTGCCTGATAGTCCATGGGCGGGTTACATACATAGAAGTGTAGGGCCCGCGAAGATAAGGAGGAATTCCGGGTAAATAAGATGTATGCTCCAAATCTTTTATATCATCTTCTGAGTATAATGGCTTTATGTTCACTTTCTCCATAGTTGAAACAGGGTCTGAGCCATGAAAATCAGAAGTAGTAAATCTTAATTTGCTAAAATCCGGTTTGATATTTTTAAAATCAGGATGTTTCATAGAAATCTCAAAAAAGCTCCAGTTCTTTCTGCAAATCCTCAAGAAATGTGTAAACATCAGATTTTATATGAATAAAATCGTCAATCTTTGCGCGTTTAAAATCTTCGATGTGCTCTTTGGGGTAGCCTGCAAGAATTATCTTCACGAGTGGTTTCTGTTTTTTAACCAGTTCTGAAAGCATAGGTGCAAACGATGGATAAAGCTTGTCAGAAGAACATAAAACGATAACTCTATAATCGTTGTGAAGAATATCCCTTGCAGCTTCGATAAAATTATCGAAAGCAAGGCTGCTGAATGTTTCAAAACCACCTGTTCTGAAGAAGTCGTATGCAAAGTCATTCCGTGCTTTGAAATCGTTCAATTTCCCATAGTTAACAAGGTATACGGGAGGCCGGTTCCCATATTTTTTCAAGTATTCTTCTGCATTGAATCTTAATCTGGTAAATCCTGCAGACAAATTCAGGGATTTTTGCAGTTTGAAATTTTGATCAATAGTATCTTTGAAATTGGGGAATTTATTCACTCCTATCAGCACATCCCGGCGTTTGTTTAATTTATCAATTCGAAGGTCTTTTATTTCCTCAATCCTTTTTTGGGGGATACCTTTTTTTAGCGACTCAAGAAATCCACCAACTTTTTCTATAGCACGAAATTCTTCCCATGCTTGCTCAGCGAGCTGTTTAGTTAAGGATTCTACATACCAGGAGCCGTCGGCAGGGTTGATTGTGTCAAGAAAATGGGCTTCTTCTTTTAAAATTAATTGTGTATTTCTTGATATTCTGAATCCAAGATCAGAATCTAAATCCAACGGGGCATCATAGGGTTGGATATATAGGCTGTCTATACCTCCAAGGGCTGCTGACATTGCCTCTGAAGTACCGCGAATCATGTTGTTGAATGGATCAAGCCCTGGTTTATTAATCAGTGAATTTTCTGCATGAATGGGAACAATAAGATCATCCACGGCATATTCACTCAGAACATATCCAAAAAGCGCCCTTAGCGCCCTTATTTTAGCTATTTCTATAAAAAAATCAGGGCCAATTGATATTTGCACCCTCATCTTAGAGGAAACGAAAGCTTCATCGAGTCCAACATCAGTTAACTGTCTGAGATACTCATTTAATTGTGCAATTACATAAGCAATTTCGTGAACTGCATTTGCACCGTTATTGCCTATGGCAATACCATTGATCGCTATTGATTTTAATTGTGGAAGCTCTGAGTCAATATATTTAACATTATTAGAAAGGCTTTCGAAGTGTTCCTTTTTAGGAATTTGTTTAGTGGTTTTTGTTAAGCACTCTCCGAATATATCAGATTTCAGTTCGCCATGAGTTACATTTAGATTTTTCAGCAGGTTTATTATTTGTTCATAAGATTCAAGATTAGTGCCGGGTTCAATATAAAGAGGACATCCGTTGAGGTCTATACCATTTGTAACATTTCTAAGATTATTGACATCGCCGGAGAATATCAATCCAGGTTTAAATTCAACCGTAGCTGATTGTAGCCTTTTTATAGCTTTTTCAGGTTCATCGAGATTTATTTTCTGGCAGATTATCCAATCATTATTTAGTATTGGAATGCTAAGTCGTTCAGAAGAGTGTTTTTCGGAAGTATAGATTGGTTCAATGGTGATTCCTTCATATGTTCCGGTGAACATTGCTTTTTCAAAGGGTTTACCTTTCAGTGAATCTATTGTAACGTTCTTCCAACCCTCGTATGTTGGTATAGGAAATTGCTCTTTAAGACTTTTAATAGATTCAATATCCATTTTAATAGTATTTAATATTACTTAAATAAATACCAAATTTATGAAATATTAGCGCTGAAATAAAACACAAATAGCTAAAACAATAAACCCTTCTATTTACTGGGTATAAGTTTTCAGATGATTAGCATTGCATCTCCATAAGCGAGGAAGCGATAGTTGGCTTTTAACGCATACTTGTATGAACGGAATATTTGTTCCTTACCGGCAAATGCCGATACAACAAGCAGGGATGGAGTTGCCGGTGGATGGAAATTTGTAATTAGCCTAGATACAATCTTAAATTCATATGGCGGGTAAATAAATTTATCTGTCCACCCACGATTTGGTTTTACCGTACCGGATGTAAGTACAGATGCCTCAAGAGCTCGTACGACACTTGCACCAACTGCATATATGTTCTTTTTGTTTTTAAGCGATTTATTTATTGTTTCGGCAGCTTCTCTCGATATCTCGAAGTATTCAGAATACATCCTGTGTTTTGTCAGGTCCTCTACTTCGATTTTTTCAAATATTCCCTGCCCGATATTTAATACAACTTTAGCTATCCTGACTCCTTTTTCTTCTAAGGTATTTAGCATTTCCGGAGTAATATGCAATCCCGCTGTGGGAGGAGCAATAGATGCAAGGTGGTCAGGATTTGCAAAGATACATTGATACAATTCTTTATCATGTTCTGTAGGTTCGCGTTTAATATATTCAGGTAAGGGCATCTGGCCTATTCGTTCAATTACATTGAAAAGATTGCCTTCATAACTAAACCTGACGGTCCTGCCGCGAGAAGTTGTGTTATCAATAACTTCACAGTAGAACTTACTATTGTCAAAATAAATCTTATTGCCAATTCTCACTTTGCGAGCAGGTTCCACAAGAACATCCCAGATCCTTTCATCTGATTTCAGCTCCCTGAGAAGCATTACTTCAATACTGGCGTTTGTTTTTTCTTTCTTTCCAAAAAGCCTTGCAGGAAAAACTTTAGTTTCGTTTAAAACAATGCAATCCCCCTTCTGGAAATAATCTAGAATATCCGCGAACTGTTTGTCAATAAGTTCTTCAGTATTTTTGTCAAAAACCAGCATTTTGGAGGAGTCTCTCGGTTCCAATGGATACTTTGCAATCGCATTCTTTGGCAGAGAGTACTTGAATTCAGATAGCTTCATCAATTAGGGGCCTCAATCGGAATATTTATAATTTTATTTTGTTGCCTGAACCATTATATCGGTCATGTGCCTGAAAAATTCATCAGGGGACTTTACCTGTCCTTCAATCAGGAGTGAACCCTCGTATAAATGTTGAATGCATTCCCGTAATAAAGTGGATTTACTGTCCGACAAGTAGATTCCGGATAAATTCTTAATTAACTGGTGTGAAGGGTTTATTTCGAGTATTTTTTTACTACCTTTAAATTCCTTGTCGAGCATCTGCATCATTTTTTCCATCTGAGCATCCATTCCTTGTTCGCCGACAACAAGGGTAGCAGGAGAACTTACAAGCCGCCTGGATATTCTAACATCTTCTACTTCATCGCCAAGCGTTTCTTTGAAAACGTCAATTAGAGACTTAGTTGCATCTTCATCGGGGGAATCTTCTTTTTCTACTTTATTAATATCTAAGTCTGCCTTTTCTATTGACACTATTTTCTTACCTTCATATTCGTTGATATAAGGTATTGTAAATAAGTCAACTGGATCAGTGAAAAGCAATACTTCAATCTCTTTTTCCATGAAGTATTCAAGGTTTGGGTTCTTTTCAACAGAATCCCTGCTTTGTCCGGAGATATAGTAAATTTCTGACTGGTCGTCCCTCATTCTTTTCATGTAATCCTTAAATCCTGTAAGCTCACCCTTTGAAAAAGCAGTTGATTCAAATCTTACCAGTTCTATAATTTTATCTTTGTTAGTAAAGTCCTGGTTAATTCCGGTCTTAAAAAGCGAACCAAAATTTTTAGAGAAAGTCTCAAATTTATTTTTATCATTTTCCGCCCATTCTTCAAGCAAGCTTAATACTTTGTTTGTAACAATCTGCCTAATTTTGGCCATCAAAGGTGAATTTTGCGTCACTTCGCGTGATACGTTCAATGGCAGGTCTTCTGTATCCACAACACCTTTTAAGAACTTGAGATAGTCAGGAAGCAATTCTCCTGCATCATCCTTTATGAAAATTTTGCCCGAATAAAGTTGCAACGACTTTTCAAACCTGTCAGCAAACAAGTTCATAGGAGCAACTGAAGGTATGAAAATTAATGCCTTGAAATTTACAGCTCCTTCAATGTCCAGATGTAAATGTCCAAGCGGGTCGGCATAATCATTTGATACAAACTTAAAAAACTCATTAAGCTCTTCATCTTTTAAATCTTCTTTTTTCCTGTGCCACAGTGCGGTAATTGTATTGACCTTTTCACCATTTACAAAAAGTGGGAAATCTACAAAGTTTGAGTATTTGCGAATTGTGCTTTTTACAGATAAATCATCAGCAAATTCTTTATGCTCGTCTTTCAGTTTAAAGGTGATTTTAGTACCACGTTTTTCCCTTGGGCTTTCTTCGATAATATAAGTTTCGCTACCGTCAGACTTCCAAATAAAAGCCTGGGAATCTGTGTTTGCATATCTGGTTTCTACGGTTACTTCCTCAGTAACCATAAATACTGAATAAAAACCAACGCCAAATTTACCTATCAGATTACCATCGAGTCTTTCATTTTTTGATTTTGCTGTTTTCAGAAACTCTAATGTACCGGAACTTGCAACTGTACCGAGTTTTTCCTGCAAATCCTCAAGAGTCATCCCGATACCATTATCTTCAATGCTAAATGTATTGTTTTCTTTATCGAGAGTTATTTCAATCTTTAATTCGTCTTCTTTATTGAGGATATTGCTGTTTGTTAATTTCAGGAAGCGGACTTTGTTTAATGCATCTGAAGAATTTGAGACCAATTCTCTTAGAAATACTTCCGGGTGAGTGTAAAGAGAGTGAATAATCAAATTGAGCAATTGCTTCATTTCAGCTTTGAATTCGTATTTCATCGTCTTATTTTCAGCATGGTTGCTCATTTTTCCATCCTCCATCTTAATTTGATTTTTAAAGATCACTTTCCCATTAAGTCTCAATTATACGAAAATTGATGTGAGTACGACGTTTTCAGATTTACAATATTTTCCTGATGTTTGCATTCTTATAAGCTTATGAAAATTCTACTGCTCATACTTTCATTTATTTATATTCTGCCGGCACAACAGATTGATACGACGAAACAAGTCAATCAAAACAGGATAAAAGAACTCCAGGCAGACTTAAAAGCATTGATTAATAATCCTGACCTTGCTTCAGCGGGTATCGGTATTTCAATTCTATCCTTAGAATCCGGTGAATTCTTCTTTAATTACAATGAAAATAAAAATTTCTTACCTGCCTCAACACTAAAGATTTTAACTTCAGCTGCGGCATTAAAATATCTTGGCCCCGAGTTCAGATTTAATACAGCATTTTACCTGGATGGCGAAATTGACCAGGGTGGTGTTTTCAGGGGAAATGTTATCCTTCGGGGTAACGGCGATCCTTCACTAAACAAAGCTTTTTATTCTGATCCTTTTTCATTCATGGATAAATTTATTGATAAACTCGATTCACTCGGGATCAAATCAATCAGAGGCAATTTAATCGGAGACGATGAGTATTTTGATGAGGCTTATTATCCATCCGGTTGGGCGTTAGATGACCTGCAATACGAATATTCATCACAAGTAAATGCTCTGTCTGTTAACGGTAATTCCATCGATATTACCATTTCACCGGGCGATTCGATTGGTTTGCCAGGCTTGCTGGACATTTACCCTGAAAATAGTTATGCTGCAATTGTTAATCTCATAAACACCGTGGAAAAAAATGAAGTTAGCGGTATAAACCATTTGCGTGAATACAATACAAACCTAATCGAGATTGTTGGCGATATTGCTTATGACTCTCTGAAAAAAAACAAAATAACATTAAGGTCAACAATTGAGAACCCAACGCTTTTTCTTTTAAACGTACTGAAAGAAAAATTTGAAAAGAGAAACATATATTTCAGGGGACTTGTAATCGACGGAAGCGATTATTTTGGTAAAATTGACCTGTATAAACTTACACCTTTATATGACCATATCTCACCACCACTGTCTGAAATAATAAAGCTGCTAAACTCTAGAAGTGATAATCTTGCTGCTGAAATGGTTCTAAAAACTATAGGCAAAGAAATGACCGGTGACGGAAACTTTGCCAATGGACTGATTTATATAAGAGAATATTTGCAAAATGCAGGAATTCCAAAAGAAAAGGTATTTATTGCAGACGGTTCGGGATTGTCGAGGCTGAACCTGTTTGCACCAAAATACCAGATAGACCTGCTTGCTTTTCTATACAGAGGTGCAAATAAAGAAGTATTTTTGAACTCTTTGGCAAGGCCCGGTAAAGAAGGAACCTTAAAACGCAGGATGAAAAATTCACTGGCAGAGGTTAATGTTTATGCAAAGACAGGCTCTATGAAT
The DNA here is from genome assembly GCA_964454975.1 of uncultured Hyphomicrobiales bacterium. GTDB lineage: Bacteria > Bacteroidota > Ignavibacteria > Kapaibacteriales > UBA2268 > CAYVVD01. The sequence goes on from CAYVVD010000006.1 coordinate 102,752, forward strand.
AGTGTTTCATGCCTATGTGGTTATGTAATGACAAGAGATAAAGAGATGCTTGCATTTTCTATTATGATAAATAATTTTACAGGTCCGCCTGCTTTGGCAACTAATTTGCAGGATTTAATCTGCATGAGGCTGGCTAGTTTCACAAGGAAGAATTGATGCTAATAATAATATATTTCTTTCTTGCTTATTCGATTTCGATTGCGCAAGACACAGTATTGACACAATCTGATGTTTTTAGCTTTCATCCGATTGATTCATCGTATGAAGAGTGTACAAAAAACTGGGTTAATGAACTTGAGTGGGGGCAATGCATTATTTCTCATAGAAGTTTGTGGCAGAATGAACTTGATAAATACTATGAGTTGCTTCTTACAAGCCTTGACTCCACTAATATCGGATTACTTAAAAAATCCCAGGCATCATGGGATGAATATCTTAAAAATTATGAAAGAATATGGATCACATTATTATATGACAACGAGTCTTACAGCATTACGGAAAGGTTCACTTCTGCCGAGAGCTTCATGTTGAAAATAAAAGAAAGGGCGATCAACCTTCGTAAGCTCTATTACACATTCAAGAAAAAGAAACCCGGGGAGTAATATCCTTCATTTCTTATTTTTTCAGGAATTTAATAGTGTATTTATTCTTTCCATTTTCAATACCTATGAAGTAAATACCTGCGTTAAAACCACTGATATCAAATTCTTGTATTTCCGAAACAAGGATATTAGTCATTATCAGTTTCCCGCTTGCATCTGATATTTTTGCTGTTTTACCTAGTAAAGACACGTCAAATATGTTTAACCTTAGCTTATCAACTGCCGGCACCGGGGTTGCAGATACAATGCCTTTAATTTCAGAAGAAACGCTTGTAGAAGGCTCTGTCCTGAATGTGAATACCTGAGACCAATCTCCGTAACCTCCATCGTTCCATCCACGGACTCTCCAATAGTAATCTGTGTCTGGATCTAATTTATTCAATAGTTTGATTTTCGTGTTGGAGATTTTATCTTTTTCATATTCTAATTCGTTAAAGCCATTATCAGTCGATAGTTGTAAGTGGTAATATTCACTATAGCTATCATCCTTCCATTCCAGATTTGGTCTTGTAGGTATATTTTCCACATTGTCTAATGGCGAGACTAATGAAATTGTTCCCGGCAGAGGTCTTACTTTGTACTCAATAACATCTGACCAGGGCCCAGGGTTCTTGTAGTTCTCAGCACGTACTCTTACAAAATAAACGCTCCCGGGTGCTAATGGTGAATCTACCCGGTATTTTGTATCGAGCAGTCCATCTACATTAATAAATAAATTTGAAAAATCATCTTCTGCAGAAATTTGCAATGTATATGAGGAAACCGGATTTATTTCATATTGATACTTTGCTCCGGTCCAGGCGAAGTAAGCCAGAGCTTCACCGTCAATCACATTCTCCATAGGTATTATAAAATTTGGGGCTTTAGGAATGGGGACACCTGTAAAGAAAGACCATATTTCAGATTCAACCTGCTGGTGTGAAATGCCTGTCATAACTTTCCAGTGGTAAAGCGTATTATCTTCAAGACCTTCAATTATTGATTCTGTATTATTTGTATTGCCGGTAGCTACGGGGTTTTCTAAATCACCGTCTTTGAAAACAGTGACTGAATAGGCGCTTGTGGGTATTGGCAGCCATTTAAATGTAACTGTTGTACCAAGTCCTGTAATTAAATTAGCAGGCTCCAATAGTTGTGGGGGTGTTGGGAAAATTTGTACTGGCTCTTTGCCATATTCAAGAAGATATTTAGTGTTAAACATTAAATTATTGTATTCAAATTCATTCCCGTTTGAATATCTGACAATGATTTTGTCAATAGTTTCTGCATCGCCAATACCGAAATGCAGCTCGTTTGTTGCCTGGGATGCACGGGCAGTTATAACAGTACCCGGCAAGTCCCTTACAAATTGCATTGCGCCAATATTAAATCTGACCGATGCACCAAAAGCATCATTACTTACATTATCAAGGGGTGAACCTTTAAGCCTGAAAGTAATCCAGTTTCCCTTTTCGCTCAGATTGTTCTTATAGAGCTTTGTGTATTCCTGGTTGCTTGCGATTAAAAGGTCGAGGTCTCCATCTCCATCATAATCAATCCTGACAGGCGACCATGCGCCGTGAATGGGTTCCATGAATTTCCATGTAACATCCTCAAGTTCATATTCATTTGATTTGCCGGTATTAAAGTATAGCCGGGAGAACCGGTCTGCACCGGTTCCTTTTTTATCATAAGAATACTGGCAATGGAAGAGGTCAAGCAATCCATCCTGGTTAAAATCACCCCATACAATTCCAGAATTCATCTCAAAGAATTTTAGCCCTGAAATTGCAGTATAATTTGAATATTTTGCTCCGGGAAGTCCGGTGTTCTTAAAAATCAGTGATGGGTTAGATACAGCACCGCGCCAATCAGGATGGCCTAAGTTGCCAACAGCAAGGTCCATATCCCCGTCATTATCAAAATCACCCCAGTCCGAGCCCATGCCATGCCCGAAATACTGCGGTGCAGAAGTTGGAACACCTCGAACACCCGTTTCCTGTCCGACATCTGTAAATGTGCCGTCTCCGTTATTTCGGTGTAGCAGGTCCGGTGCTAACCTGTAAGTAGCGACAAATACATCGGGCAAACCATCGCTGTTATAATCACATATACTTGCACCCCATGTGTCATAATATGGAGCTGGTTCAGCAGCACTTATACCGGATGTCCCCGTAACATCTTCAAATTTTCTATTACCAATGTTCTTAAAGAGTTTATCAGGATAGTACGTTTCATTGCCATTAACTGAATTACGGCCATAAGCGACAAACAAATCAAGAAGGCCATCTCTGTTATAGTCAAAAAACATTGGTGTTACAGTAGGTTGGTCGAGTACAATTACCCCGTCAGTTTCTTCGGTAAATGTACCATCGCCATTGCCCCAGTAGATTTTATCATTACCCCCACCGCGCATAGCAAAACAATCGAGACTGCCGTCATTATCCATATCAGCCCAGACAGTGCTTTGAGCTGTTATATTGAATTGTGATGAGACATTAGTAAATGTGCCGTCACCATTATTCTGGAAAAATGAAGAACCGACGGCAACATCATCATATCCATCTCCATTCCAGTCGGCAACGCTGATTAATGCACCGGATATAGGGTTGCCATCATCATTAACAAGTCCTGCATCAACCGTGACATTCTCAAATTGTGGATAAGGCGGCTTGAGTGAAGATTCGAAAAAGGGATAATCATATTCAACAAAAAGTCTAATCAGAAAGTCACCGGGGGCGCGGTAATAAACACCGGGGAACCCGAGTGTGTTATTATTATTCGGGTCCATCCACCAGGAATTTAATGGATCGCCGGCAGAATTATCGTCATATCCAAAGAAGGGCCCGTTTGGTTTCATTCTGTGTTGAATTAATATCCTGTCAAAACCATCGCATCGTAAGCCGGGTGTTTCAAACTCATACCATCCGGGATTCCCTGGGTATTCTACTTCTATTGGTTCGTATATCGTATTGTAGTCCAGCACCCACATCGTAGGTGCAACAGCGCCTTCTGCAGGATCGCCCACAATATAGATTGTGTCTTTTGCTGCCTGGTTTCCTGCCAGGTAAATCCTGATTTTTTTAATATCGCATGGCCCGTCAGGCTTTAGCATTACAGTTTCTTCATAATCCGACCTATATGAATAATTCGCGACCGGGTTGCCATTATCGTTTTTTATCTCGATTTCTTGTGAATAAGAAAATCCGGAAGAAATAATTATAAAGATTAAAATAAGTAAAAGCATGTTTTCCTCAATTGACTGATATTGGAATAACAAATAAACATATCAATTGATGAGAAAGTTTCCAAATTTCGGGGAATTTAATTAGAGGTTAATGAAGAATTAATAGGTAGAGCCACACGACTGTGCAGCTCCTTTTAATTGAAATTCTGGTCAATATTGTTTTGTTATCAATCTATCGTTACGATTGAATTTGTGCATTTTGCGTTTGTTTTCTAATAAACTACTGACAATTTATTTATACTTAACAGAACATCCGTAGGGTTTGGTTACACTCTTTACATCAGGTTTTGTGCCATTCAAATATGAATTAAGAAGAGCATCAATGTAATTTTTTGAATTTTTAACATCCTCAACATTTGTTGAAGGTGTGTCATCAATTGCGCCTGCATAAACAAGCTTTCCTTCGGGATTAATTACATACATGTGCGGTGTTGTTTTAGCTCCGTATGATTTGCCTACTTTTCCGGATACATCAATTAGGTATGCAGTCATTGCAGCCTCATAGTCGCTGATTATTTGGTTAATTTCTTTCGCATCAAAATGTCCTTGTTTGCTTTCGGCAGATGAACATATACTTAACCAAACTACACCTTTGGCTGTCAGCTTTTTCTGTAGCTTTTGCATGTTTTCGGAATCATAGTGCTTTTTAACAAACGGGCAATCAAAATTTATCCATTCAAGAATTACCCATTTCCCTAAGAAATCAGAAAGTTTATGAAGTGTGTTTTTGCTGCTGTTCAGTTCAAATCCGGGTGCAGGTTTATTAATTTCTGCCTTGTGATGTTCGGCAGAAGAGATTATGGGAATTATTGCGAACAGTACAATTGCAATTGCTTTTCTCATTATTTTTCCTCCATCTTCAAAGAGTTTTTAATATAAATAGCTTTTTTATAATTTTTCCAGTTTTTGGTGCTGATTACAATACCTTCAATAATCTCAGGCATTTCAATTACAAAGTCATCCTCCCAAACTTTGATTATTAGAGCTCCATCCTCATAATCAATCTCTTGCTTTTTTCCATTGCTTAAATATCCGGATTGATATGATAAAAATGTTACATCCCCGGTGTATGCTTCTTCAACAGCGTATATTTTAAAAACAACATGCCCATTAAAAGTTTCTAATTCTGTCTTAAGACTATGATTATAATCCGGAATTCTTGCCTGGTAAGTGAAAAATTCATTTAGATAATTTATATTACTGCCAGATTCGGTATTTTCTGAAATTACAACTGTCAGAGTATCTTTTCCGGGAAGGCATATCTCCTTGCACACTAGCCAACTGACTGTGAATTTAATTTCAAGCGGAAGCACAATTTGTTTGTTCGATTTTAACTCGGCAAACAAGGTTACTTCTTTTGCATAACCAAAATTGGTGATATCATCAGTAGTAAATATTTGGGGTATAGGCCAGTTAACATTGTTTACCTGAATATCACCGGGATTGAGGAGTTCAATTTTAGTAGGCAATCCTGCATCGCCGGGATTGCGCCAGTATATGTGCCAGCCGTCTTTAATCATAAATCTGAAAGCCACCTTAATATTTTGTTCACTACCGGATTTATTATAAAATGGAAGTGCTTCAACACTTACCAGGGAATCTGCCGTATATGCAGATTCAAAGCTTAAAATTAGAGATAATATGATAACAAGTAGCTTCAAATGATAAAATCGATTAATAAAACGGTTTACGGATTAGGCTATTTTATACATATGTTTCAAACAAAAAAAGGCAATCATTATGATTGCCTTAAATATAAGCGATTATTTTTAAATTTCTATTTAATATAAAATACTTTCTCGAACCTCGCATTGTTGTCTACCCAGAAGCGAATTAAATATGTCCCCTGAGGAACAGTAGCTCCGGAATAGCTCGTGGCGTTCCATGCCAGGCCGGCGTTTCCTTCAGGTAGATAATCATTTAGCAAACTAGTTATAAATTCGCCATTCAGATTGTAAATATCAACCTGGACTTTACCGGCATGTTTGACATTAAATTTAATTTCAACTGTTTCATTAAACGGATTAGGAGATATTGATTCAATTTTTACTGCAATCTCGTCGAATATGTTGGAAAGAACAGGTGTTACATTTTCATCACCTGGATTTCCTACACTTCCGGGATCTCCGGGGGGAGGGTCGCCAATTTTCCATGTTCCCTCAGGATCGAGTAACTCCTCTCCATTAGTAAAACCATCGCCATCAGAATCAATCATTGCTAGGGTTTCATTCCAGTTCACATTATCACCGGCTAAAAAATTCTCTCCAACTTCTTTACCAAAGTCGTTTAGAGGCAGGCCGCCTGTTGAGTTATCGTGGCAATTTAAGCAACCTCTTACTGAACCGTTCGGAATCTGGAAAGGCCTGAATGAACGGGCATCCACAGATTCAATTATTCCCAAAACTGAGAATAAGACAAGATAAATAAGTAACTTTGTGTGCATATTAATCCTTAATTTGTTTTTAAAATCTCTTAATTAACACTTGAGATGAAGAAAAGTTAATTACAATTTATTTTGAAATCAGTTTTAATTCTAATACTGCCATTTATCATTTTCCCGGCAATTTCCCAAAAAGAATTTTCTGCAGATATTTCTATTGCTACAGGATTAAGCACTTCTTCAGGCAGTTTTGCTGATTTACCGGGAATTCCGAACTGCTGTCCTGAGTTTTCACAATCCACAGGATTTCTTAAATCACTTGAGGGGACTGTGGGGCGTAAGCATTCTAATGAATTCGGAATCAGCATTTATGCCGGAATTGAATTTGATGATATTAAAATGCGTGAAACAGAAGCCGAAGTATTGAACGTGGGGGGGCTCCCATTCAACGGCAAGTTCGAACATGTGATGAACTTTAATTATACCGGGTATTATGCAGGTGTTTCTGCAGATTATTCCACTGTTGAAAATATGAATATGAGCCTTGGCCCAACGCTATATTTCTCAAACCATGTACAATTCAGCCAATATGAGAGGATTATCTACCCTGAAGACAGAGGTGTATTTATCGATACAGAAACTCGTACAAGGAATAGATACTCCGGCAGACTGACAGATTCTATCGGAATGGTAATTGGACTGGCAGGAGGGATCGAGTATGCATTTCCGCTAAATAATATTCGCAGTTTTGAGATAGTCCCTAAATTCCGCTTTCATATTCCATTTAATTCATTGTATAATGATATTTTATGGCGCAAATATAATCTTACACTTGGATTTTCCATTAGGTATAATCTCGGATTGTCTGATATTCAGGATACCCTTGAAATTCCTTCAAAGACGGAACCGGAAGATCCGGTTGTTAATCTGTATGCAGAAGATAGAAGTTTACTCATTGAAGTGGGCAAATATACTTATGTTGCGATAGGTAGCGGAGACTATTTCTCCTGTCTTAAATCAGAATCTGCAAATAAAAGATTCCGTTTCAAAACTCAAACAAGCGATATTAAACTGCAAGTTGATTGCAATATAAACGATGTAAAATCCTGGACCTTGAAGCTGACAAATACTTCAGGAGAAATTAGCGAAGTGGCAGGAATTGGCAAACCGGTTGAGATAAGCATAAGCTTGAAAGATAATTACTTTGAAGAAAAACCGGAAGATTTCACAGCAGAGTTAACCCTTGAAACTAATAAAGGCAATATTATAACAAGAACAGAGTTTGAGACTGAAGTTGTTCATTCAGATGTTTCTGAGACGTTCACTCTCATTGAGCTGGTGGATCTCGAAAACCCTGCAATACCACTGGATAAAATTAAAACAATCAGACCTGCATCAGAATTTAAAATACCTCTTGAAAGCATTATCCCTTCCCATCTTCTCGAAAGTGGGAAATGGAAAATCTTACCCGGAAGATTCAATGTTACACCTGAGTGCAGTTCTTCCCAATTGATTTATGTATCATGGCAAGGGGATTAAATTATTGCCATTAATTTTAATAACTCATCTGCTTATAATAATTTGCATGCTGTTCTGAATGCAGTTGCACATAATGAAAAATATCGCAGATAAATTTATATCTCTCACCGACCTTGCATCAGGTTATGTTGACGATCTTATAAGCAGGGCAAAAATGACTGAACACCTGTTCATGATTATCATTGCATCTGTAATAGGAGTTCTCGCAGGTTTTGGAGCAGTAGGCATAAGAATATTGATTGAATTTATCTCTGAGCTTTCGTTTCCCGGTGAAGGCAACCTCTTGGAAAATATTATGGCGGCCCCCTGGTATATTAAAGTATTGATACCTGCAGTAGGAGGTCTGATTGTCGGTCCTATAATTTACTATTTTGCACCTGAAGCAAAAGGACACGGTGTCCCTGAAGTAATGCAGTCGGTACTGATAAAAGGGGGGCTAATCAGGCCCCGGGTAGCACTTGTTAAAGCATTTGCTTCTGCAGTAACAATTGGTACGGGTGGATCAGTTGGGAGGGAGGGGCCGATAATTCAGATTGGCTCCAGCCTTGGATCTACTGTCGGGCAGTTCTTCCAGGTGCCTTCGCGCAGGTTAAAAACACTCGTGGGATGTGGAGCTGCCGCAGGCATTGCAGCAGCATTTAACGCACCCGTTGCAGGTGCGCTCTTTGCAGTTGAAATTATTCTTATGGATTTTGCTGCTGTTCAATTTGTGCCAATAGTAATTGCTTCAGTGATGGCGACAGTTGTCTCGCACACTTTTGAAGGGGATTTTGCAGCATTTACCGTTCCACACTATTCGCTTGTAAGTCCATACGAAGTGGGCTTTTATGCAGTCCTCGGCTTGTTAAGCGGTCTGATTTCATGGCTGTTCATAAAAGTCCTTTACTTTTTTGAGGAGCTATGGGATGAAAATATCAGGGTTAAACCTTATATCAAGCCAATGTTTGGTGGGTTGTTAATAGGTGGGATTGCCCTCTTGTTCCCCCAGATAATGGGTGTTGGATACGATTCTATCACACTGGCGCTTTCAGGTGAGCATATCTGGGATCTTGCTTTAATTCTTATATTTCTAAAAATACTTGCAACATCAATTACACTCGGTTCAGGTGGTTCAGGAGGTATTTTTGCACCGTCCCTGTTTATGGGAGCTATGCTCGGGGCATTTTTCGGGTATTTTGTACATATGCTATTCCCTGAAATTTCAGCATCACCAGGAGCTTATGCGCTTGTAGCCATGGGAGGCATGGTTGCCGGAACAACCAGGGCCCCGATTACAGCCATTATTATCGTATTTGAGCTTACAAAGGAGAATGCTATTATACTGCCCCTTATGGTAACATGCACAATCAGCATGATTCTCTCCTCGAAGCTTTCGCGGGAATCAATCTACACGTTGAAGCTGCTGAAGAGAAATATAAAGATTAAAGACAGGGCAGAGGTAAATGTACTCAAATCGCTAAGGGTTAAGGATGTTTACTCTCCTGAGTTCGAGACTATACGAGAAGATACTACCTTTAATGAAGTGGTAAACAGGCTCATCACAAAGAAGCTTCCATATCTTTCTGTTGTAAACATGAAAGGGGAGTATATGGGTGTAATCTCAATTAACACAATCAAGGAGTTGCTGTTTGAGAAGGATTCTCTAAACTACGTGGTGATTGCAGGCGATGTAGTTGACCCTGCGATAAAAACTTGTAGCTTCAACAACAATTGCAAAGAAGTTTTGCTCTTAATGCAAAGTTGCGATTACGATGGACTGCCTGTGTTGGATCCAGAGAATGAGAATAGGCAAATTGGTATTATCTGGCGCAGGGATATTGACGCCGCATACCAAAAGGAGGTGAACCTCATTGAACTTTCCTCCGACCTCGCTACTAAAATTACTCATTCCAATACAGAAGCGGATGTACACTTCATTGAAGGTTATGTAATCACAGAAATTCCCGTGCCGCCTCAGTTTGCAGGTCACTCGATAAGGGAACTGCAAATACGGGTTAAATACGGCGTGGATGTTCTGAGCATCAAAAACGTAACGGATAAGGGACATGACATTAAAGCTATCCCCCACGGGGATTACCGCTTCCAGAAAACCGACTCGCTAATCATAGCCGGTGAAATTGAAAAAATAAATATCCTCAAGAGTTTAATGTAAAAAATTTACTTCACCACTACCATCTTCCCACTCTGTGCGCTGTAACTGTTGGAAACAACTATGAAATATAAGCCGTTGGGGAGATGGGATATATTTATGATTTCTTTCAGGTTGAGTGTATTCAGCTCGAGAACTATATTCGAACGCATATCATAAAGCTTTACCTGCTTCTTGCCGGGCAAGTCCGTTGTAAGCTTAATTAAACCATTTGCCGGGTTTTGGCTAATATCGAGACCTGCGGTGTTATCCTCGTTTTCTAGATCAGTTAACCTGTTCTCATAGAAAAAGTCCCTTCCAACCTTTACTTTGCGGACAAGCTCCTGTAGGTCTTCTTTCGTTCCATCTGCTTCACTACCCTTTGATGTGTTTGCAAAGGTAATCTGGTAAATCACGGAAACAGTGTCTTTTGACTTCATATTGAATGGGCCGGTGGAGAGAAATATACGCTTGTCTCCTTCATCAGTTCTGTCATCAATAATTCCGCTTGACATGAAATTATACCTTGTATTATCTTCAAAAACATCTTCATACAAAGGCATAGTACTGAAAGTGACTACTCCGATTTGATTCTCCCTGTTATTAAAAGAATCATTAAGAAGGTAACCACTTTGGTCAATTGCAGGAGTCAAAAGCGCAGAAACACCTAAATAACCAAATCCTTCTCCAAGTTCACCTTTATCTGTTTTAGTCATAGCAACTGCCAAATTTAAATCTTCGTCCCATTTATAATAAAAAGTAATGTCATTAGATGCTCCGGTCTGAGACAGGTGTTCCTTGCCCAAATCAGTATCTATCAAGTATCCGATCCATGTGTTTGAAAGTTCAAATTCGGATGTATTGATTATGTCATAACGGATAAATAAAATATCTGAAAGTTCTGAAAATCCAAACGAATAAATGAATTGCTCAATCTGTAATCCGAGAGGGTAACCTTGCAGATTTCTAACGTCAGATCCGCCGTCATAATAATCGAGATCCGTATCTTTGTAAGTTGTAAAAACGTCTTCTTCAGAGATAAAAACCGGTCCAAAAGGATAATTCTCAAATTTTCTCTTTTCATTGTTATAAATGAAGAATCCTGGTATCCCACAATTTTCTTGATGTAGATTATTACCTCCGAATTCCCAAATAGGCCAATTTGATCCATCTTCGGGATTTAATGGTTCCCCATTTTCTTGGAAATCAGTAGAAAAGAAAGTACGATAAGAAAAAAGGTCTGATTCTACTGCTTGATAGCCATCTTCAATTCTTCCAGGTACGTACCATGAACGGCCATTATTTGGATTATATGTAACAGAAACATACTTTCTCCATAAGCCTCCATGTTCTCTCATTGTACCTATCCATAATCCACTACCAAATATATATTGGTTTTGGGAGTTTCTGGGCCAGAAAACTCCTCCTTTGGTTATAGGAATATTTAATCCAAATATTCCGTAATTAGAAGTAATGAAGTCAATGTTACCTACAGTATTTTTCTGCAGGTCAAAAAAACCTACAGGTTGGCGTTGAAGTGTTGAACCATTTGATTTTAAGTTTTGGGTTATTGCGTAATTAGTTAACAGGATATAACATATCAAGATAACTACGGTTTTCATAACAATCGCCCATATTATTTACAGATGTATCAATTTAACAAAATGTTAAATCAAAAAAAAATAATGGAATTGAATTCAGAAAACGTCACAGATATTAATCTGTGCTATAATAAAGAAAACACATGTGAATGATAATTAAGGGTTAAGGGTTGGATATTGTCGGCGTGGCCGGATTTGAACCGGCGACCCCCACTACCCCAAAGTGGTACGCTAACCGGGCTGCGCCACACGCCGTAAACTTCCAAATTAACTTATTCGAAATCAAATTACAAACAATTATACAAGTGTGCTACGAGCAATTGCCTCTGCTTCTTGCAACGCCTTTTGCAAATCTTCATTGTTGATAACATAATCAAACTGATCTTTAAATTCCATCTCCTCTTCGGCGCGGGCAAGCCGCCTGGTAAGTTCTTCTTCAGATTCCGTTCCGCGGGATTCCAGGCGCCTGCGCAGGGTCTCACCGTCGGGTGGTGATATAAAAATTAAAACACTGTGCTCAGGGAATGCTTTTTTAATTGATAGTGCCCCTTTTACATCAATATCAAAGACAAGGTTTTCACCTGATTCAATAGCTTTTTTTATCTCACTTTTCAGTGTACCATAATAGTTCCCAAAGATTTCTTCGTACTCGATAAATTCGTTGTTTTTTATCTTTTCTTCGAAGTCCTCATGTGAAATAAAAAAATAATCCACACCCCAAGTTTCGTTTGGCCTTTTTTGTCGTGTTGTTGCGGATATTGAAAATCGCAGGTTGGGAATTACTTTAAGCAGGTGTCTCGATATTGTGGATTTTCCACCACCACTGGGAGATGAGAACGCCAGCAACCTTTTTTTCTTTTCAATCATAGCTTGTTGATAAGTTCGTCGTAGATTCTTTCGGATATATAGTATCTTGAAGTTTAATATTGTATCCTTGACTAATGAATGAAGAACAAATTAGCGAAAATATCATTTCGCTGCTTGCAGTAAGTGATAAAGCTCTCCGGATAAACGAAATTGCCAGAAACATTGGCATACGCTCGGAAGATGATGAATACACGCTTATAAAGGAAGTCCTGCAGGAACTGATTATAAGCGATATAATTGAGAAACACTCCCGTAAACGTTTTAGCCTAAAAGACCACATCCCGCCATCTGAAATTGAAGGCATGCTGAAAATTGTTAATGGCCGGGGAATAGTTGAAACCGGGATTGACGGCTTCAGGGAAGTTGTTGTCAAACGTCGCGACCTGTCAACTGCGCTCGACGGTGATTTTGTCCGGGTTAATTTGCTTGGAGCCCGAAGAGGTAAAAAGCCTAAGGGCGAGATTATTGATATACTCAAGAGGAGTAATTCCAGCATCGTTGGTACCCTTGAGCATGATGGTACTTATTATTTCCTCATACCCGATGAGGAAAAATACATGGTGGATTTCCTTGTTCCCTCCAAATCTTTAAAAGGAGCAAAAGACGGTGACAAAGTTGTTGCTAAGTTCCTGAAGTGGGTGGATGAACACAAAAGCCCCGTTGCATCAATTAAAGAAATAATCGGAAAGGCAGGTGTGCCCGAAGTAGAATATGAATCTATCGTCACAGAATTTGACCTGCCCCAGAAGTTTCCAATTGATGTCATAAAGCATGCAAAAAAATCCCGCCTGCCTCAAAACAGGAAGACTTACAAATCCCGTGTAGATTTACGCGACATTGATATTATCACCATTGACCCTGAAGATGCAAAAGATTTCGACGATGCCCTATCGCTGGAGATATTAGACAATGGAAACTTCTATCTTGGGGTACATATTGCCGACGTGAGTCATTACGTTCCGGAAAACTCAGACATTGACAACGAAGCCCGCTACCGCGGCACGAGTATTTATCTCGTTGATAAAGTAATTCCTATGTTGCCTGAAGAACTTTCTAATGAAATCTGCTCTCTAAAGCCTGATGAAGTTCGACTTGCACATTCCGTATTCGTAGAAGTAACGCCACGTGGAGTCCCGAAGAACTATAAAATTTCAGAGACAGTAATCAGGAGCAAGCGTCGCTTCACTTACGAAGAGGTGCTGGATATAATAGATAATGAGGAAGGTGATTACTCAGAATTAATATTGAGCCTCCATATATTGGCTTCCAAATTGAAGGAACGTCGGTTCCGTATGGGTGGGATTGACTTCAAGACCAGCGAAGTAAAATACATTCTAAACGAAAATAAATTCCCGGTTGAGGCACGGTTAAAAACCACGACTAAATCCACTTCACTGGTTGAGGAATGTATGCTGCTTGCCAACCAGGTGGTTGCCGGGCACGTTGCAAAAATATCAAAGGAGAAAGGACTTGGCTTTGAGCTGCCATTTATTTACCGTGTTCACGAGGAACCCAATCCGCGGGTTATTGGAGAAACGGCAGAATTTATCAATTCTATTGGATACAAATTTTACAGGAAAAATATAAAGTCTAGGGATATTAACCGACTTTTGCATGAAATCAATGGAAAACCTGAAGAAAATATTGTCAACCAGATACTAATCCGCTCAATGCCCAAGGCGATTTACTCTAAAACTAATGTCGGCCATTTCGGACTGGGGTTCAAGGAATACACACATTTTACATCGCCTATCCGCCGTTACCCTGATTTATTAGTCCACAGGCTGATAAAGGAATATTCCGGAAAGCTGCCCACAGCGAAGCGCATACAGGAGTTGTCAGGTATGCTGAACCTCTACGCGAAGCACTCTTCAGACCGCGAGCGCCTTGCGATTGAAGCCGAACGTGCATCGAATAAGCTTGTTCAGGCCGTTATGTCACAAACTAAAATCGGCGAAGAATTCGACGGGACAATTACAGGTGTGACATCGTACGGGCTGTTTGTACAGGTTGACGGAATTTACGCCGAGGGTTTACTTCACATACGTGATTTAATCGGGGATTACTACTATTTTGATGATAAGCGTTACCGTCTGATTGGAAGGCGCAGCAAAAAGACGTTTACTCTTGGTACACGCCTGAGGGTAAAAATAATCAAGGTAAATATTAAAAAGCGAGAAATTGATTTGGCTTATGTGGGAAGTGCAGGACAATAATTCATGTTTTGTAATATTTTATTAATTGTAAATCAACGTTATTATTTCTATAATTAAAATTCATTCACTTTAAATTAAAAGAATGTCTTGCAAAAGTCACAAATCGAGATTTTCGCCAGTTTTTTATTGCAATGTAATAGCTGAAGAATTTATCGCTCCTGGCAATTCTTTATATTTTCCCTCTGTAATACGATGGACAAAACAGGTTTACTACTGCAATCTATCAAATGCAAAATCCTGATGGCGAAATAAACTAAACTGAAAATATAATTTACAATTACTTTGATAATTCAATTGATAAAAAGATTATTCCTGATTTAATAAATACATCCGCCTTATTCGATGCAATGAAGTTAACTTTTGACAAAGAAAACCGGCTTATTTTATATGTAGTCTTCAGCGAAAATAACATCCTCGAAATAATTAATAGAAAGCTAGTATTGAGATATGATATCAAATCATTTGGTTTGCTTGCGGCAATGGGAAAAAATATGATGACCGAAAAAGGGTTTAATCTTTATGGATCAGAATATTTTCAATTCTATAATGAACAAAGGTAGATGGAACAATAATCAATAGAGATTTCTAATTCAGAAATAATTCATTCAGAAAGGAAAATCTAAAATTACGATTATGAAGATTATATTGTAGGAAGTATTGAACAGGAATGGGATACACTAAATAAAGAAAAGGTAAAAAAAAAAGCAAAAAATTAATAGAGAAAGAGGTAATCTAATAATCATTTAGGTTAATCATATTTTCTCCCCATTATTTCTTAATTTAAAACTTATGTTTACTGGCCTGATAGAAGAAGTCGGCAAGATTGTTTCCATACGTAACATAGGCGGAGGGAGAAGCATTGTATTCAACGCCTCAAAAATCCTTGACGACCTGAATATTGATGATTCTGTCTCTATCAATGGTGTCTGCCAGACCGTTGTAAGCATTGCCGGTGCCCATATAGAGGTAGAAGCCGTGGAGGAAACACTCCGCAAATCCACAATGGGAAGCTTCCGTCCGGGGCAGCAGATAAACCTGGAGCGGGCTGTCCGTCCTGCCGACAGGCTTGGGGGGCACTTCGTCCAAGGACATGTGGACTGCAAGGGCAAAGTATCATCAATTCATCCCGAGCAGACCGGTATTTTGCTGTGGATTGAATATCCTCCTGAATTTGGCAAATATCTCGTCAACTCCGGCTCAATTTGCATCAATGGAGTAAGCCTTACGTCTGCAAGGGTGGAGAAGGGCAGATTCATGTGTTCAATCATCCCGCATACCTGGAAAGTGACAACACTTGCAGAGCTGAAGCCGGGCACAGAGGTAAACCTTGAGTTCGATGTTCTCGGCAAATATGTCGAAAAGCTTCTAACAAGCAGAAACAAAGAACCGGGGAACAATATATTATCTCAATTTATAGATCAACCGGATTATTGATAAAAATGTACAACAAACACGGGTAATTAAGATGAAGACAAGAATCGAGAAAGACACAATGGGCGAAATTGAAGTGCCGGCAGATGTTTATTATGGCGCTCAGTCGGCAAGGTCTTTGATTCATTTTGCAATTGGCAATGAGAGGATGCCACGCGAGCTGATAAGAGCTATGGGTATTCTAAAGAAAGCTGCAGCCATTGTAAATGCTGAACTTGGAAAGCTGCCGGAGGATAAATGCAATTTAATCACACGTGCTACCGACGATGTAATCGAAGGCAGGCTTGATGCTCACTTCCCGCTTTCCGTATGGCAGACCGGCTCCGGGACGCAATCCAACATGAATACAAACGAAGTAATTGCCAATAGAGCGATTGAGTTTGCAGGTGGTGTATTAGGAAGTAAAGACCCTGTTCACCCAAATGATGACGTAAATAAATCGCAGTCTTCGAACGATACATTCCCGACAGCAATGCACATTGCTGCCGCAGAAGAGTTAAACAACAAATTACTGCCCGCGCTTGCTATACTGAGAGTAGCCTTACAGCAAAAATCAGAAGAATTCAAAGATGTGATCAAAGTGGGGCGTACACATCTGATGGATGCCGTGCCGCTTACGCTCGGACAGGAGTTTTCGGCTTTTGTCCAGCAAATTGATAATTCGATTGACAGGATAAACCTCGTTCTTCCCGGGCTCTACCAGCTTGCTCTTGGTGGAACAGCTGTAGGAACCGGTCTGAATACACATCCTGAGTTCGCGGAAAAAGCAGCGGCAAAAATTGCTGAGTTGACAGGACTTCCATTCACAAGTGCACCGAATAAATTTGAGGCGCTTGCATCGCATGATGCGCTTGTCTTTGCACATGGTGCGCTCAAAACGCTTGCAGCAGCATTAATGAAGATTGCAAACGACGTCCGCTGGCTTGCATCAGGACCGCGTTGCGGCCTCGGTGAAATTTCTATACCTGAAAACGAGCCCGGTTCATCCATTATGCCCGGCAAGGTCAACCCGACACAATCAGAAGCAATGACGATGGTTGCCGCACAGGTAATGGGCAATGATGCTACTATCAATCTGGCAGGTGCATCCGGCAACTTCCAGTTGAACGTATTCAAACCGGTAATTATCTACAATTTCCTGCAAAGCGCAAGGCTGCTTACTGATACTTGCACCATGTTCAACATGCACTGTGTAAGCGGCATCAAGCCCAACAAAGAGAAAATTCAGCATTATGTCGAGAATACACTTATGCTTGTAACAGCGTTGAACACTCATATCGGATATGACAATGCTGCTAAATTAGCTAAACACGCACACAAGAATGATACAACACTTAAAAAGGCAGCCATTGAGCTTGAAATTCTCAGCGAAGAGGAATTCAACGAGAAGGTTCGACCCGAGAACATGCTTGGCCCGAATATAAAGTAGAAGTGAATATTTACCGTAACAAAATCAGCCTCTATTTTGTAAATTAATAGAGGCTTTTTTGTTATTTGTTTATATCTCACTTCAGCGGGAAATCGCAATGAAACACATCATCTTATTAGTAATTTGCGCAATAGTGCTTTCCTCTTGTGCAACCAGCCTTATATACAGCCCGAGTACAAAGCTGCCCTCAGAACCAATTAAAAAGAACGAAATAATTACTCATGCCGGTCTCGGCGCTTTTCCTGAAACCAGGCCCAGCCAAAAGGGCAGATACGCTAATCTTGGTGTCGAAGCATTTGTTACCTTCGGTATTTCGGATGACTTTGCTCTTCAGGGAAAAATCTGGTTTGATAATTACCTGCTTGCAGAGTTTGACCCAAGACGTACAGGAATTTCGATTACCGGTTATATAAATTTGAGCGATCTAGGCGAAGGTTATCACTGGGTTCTTATACCATCCGCGAATTATATGGCTGGTGATGGTTCTATTAGTGGATGGATTGACGGCCAGGGATATGCTTTTCTCTTTGGATTTTGGTTTCCAAATAAAGGTATCTTATTTCCTTACGCAAGCACAGGACCAATATATGGTACACATAATTTCGAAGTTGGTCAGTGGGGAGTAGGCGCTCAATTCTCAATCGGGACAGCAATTAGGTTTTCAAGTTACCTTGAGGCCAATATTGAATTACCCTGTATACTCCAATACAATCACTACGACCAAATAACCCATTTTATCCCGGCTCCATCTATTGGATTTTCTTTGTGCTTCAGGTAAAAATTATTCTGTTTCTTTCCTCATTCCGGCACGCGGTTTTGTCATTGCAATACCGATGGTATTCAGACTAAGGATGTGATTGCTCGAGAATTTGCATCAGCAACAATCAGATTAAAAATATTCTTTCAAATTGGGGCGATTTGCGATCCGCCCATACAAAAATTAAAATCGCATCATTGTACACTAAAACCTATAATATTTAACACTTTAAGCCTTCTTAAATGCTGATGATGATTATACGGCAGTTATGAAAATCCTGAAGAACTACTCCCTCAAAAAGCTGAATACCTTTGGCGTGGATGCCAGAGCGGAACGCTTTGTTTCAATTAAAAACCCGGAACAAATTATAAGGCTGCTGGATAGTGGTGAATTAGAGCATAATCGAAAGCTCATTCTCGGCGGCGGTTCGAATATTTTGCTGGCAGGAGATTTCCCCGGACTTGTTATATCGGTGGATATCAAAGGTATCCGCATGGTGAAGATAGATGGAGGAGAGGTGCTGCTCGAAGTTGGGGCAGGGGAGATATGGCATGATTTCGTTACAATTTGTGTTAAGAATAAATACTATGGAGTTGAGAACCTGGCTCTGATTCCTGGTAAAGTCGGTGCGGCGCCAGTGCAGAACATCGGTGCTTACGGTGTGGAACAGGACTCAATGTTTGTATCACTGAAGGGAATCAACATCGAATCGGGGGAGGAACTGGAATTTTCAAAGGATGATTGCCGATTTGGATACCGCGATTCAATATTCAAAAATGAGCTTAAAGATAAAATCATAATCACAAGAGTTTATTACAAGCTGAGCAAGGAGGAAAAAATCAATCTCAGTTACAAAGCCCTCCAGGATGAAGTGAATAAATTTGTAGTCGCAGAGCCTGATTTAGAGTATGTTTACAATGCCGTTATCCGAATCAGAAACAGAAAACTTCCCGATCCCAATAAAATTGGCAATGCTGGAAGCTTTTTCAAAAATCCTGTCATTTCTAAAGTAAAATACAATGAACTAAAAGAAAAATTCCCCGGTATTCCGGGATATGAAGCTTTGCAGGGAGTGAAAACTTCCGCAGGATGGCTGATAGAACAATGCAGTTGGAAAGGTAAAAGAAAAGGCGATGCCGGAGTTTATGACAAACATGCGCTAATACTTGTAAACTATGGCAATGCTACCGGCGAAGAGATATACAATTTTTCGGAGGAAATCAGGCAATCCGTTCTTGATAAATTTGGTTTTAACCTCGAAAGAGAGGTGAATGTAATTACGGTGTAATCATAAACTTCTGCAATTCTGATTCTACTTCAATCCCTTCTAAATTTGTTCCCCTAACTTCATAAAAATATATCCCTGGTTCGAGGATTTTTCCTTTCGAGTCTCTGCGATCCCATTCAAGTCCGCCATTTCCGTCAAGCTCATCCAGAATTCTTAATGTGCTACCGTTTGCATCATATATAGTAACCTCTGCCCGGTTGGTAATATTGCCGAAGTAAGCCTGGTTGTTTTCTGAAAGCCTGATTGGATTGGGATAAACAAAAGGGTTTTCAAGGTTGTTAGCTGATAACACGAAACCAAGTGATTTTCCCGCCCCCGTTGTGATCTTATGGCCATTTGGAGCAGTGACATTTTCGACAGAGAGAATATAGTTCCTGCCTCTTGCACCATGCCTGATAGCATTGCTTGGTATAAGCGTTACTACCTCATTGTCGAAAGGGTCGAATTCTGCAAAATCAATCCTGCCAATAGGCCAGACAGTGTAATTCTCGATTTTTAATGCAGATGAATCCACTTCTTCTGAATATCTAAGCTTTAATAGGTCTGATCCGGGAACAAAATCGAGACTGCGCAAAACAATTTCAGGTTCAGGGGCTTCCCATTGTACAGTGAAATCCAGGAGTGTGTCGTTAACACGAGTGCCATACTGGTCACGAAATGATTCAATTAGCAAAGTATAAGTGCCGGACGGGATTGTATCTCCGAGTACAAGCGTTACGAAATTCCTGCCTGCAAAAGCATTTGCGGGATTGAATTGTTTAAATGAGTTTATTTCAGTGATTTTAAAATACTGGGGTGCTATAACTGCACCGGTCAAATCGCCATCGAACTGAACTTCTAAATATGTCTTGTTAATATTGATTAAAGAAGTTGCATTGAATGGATTATGAAGGAAAGCGTCCGCAATATTGCTTAATCCACTCTCAGAACTTGGACTATTCCAGATTGCCTGTACAACAAACTGGTATTTGATTCCGGGAGTGAGTGTATCAAAAACGAAGATGTCATCATTTGTTCTCGCATATTCACCGATAAGAGCCAGTCCGTCCTGCCTGATAAGTCGGTAAATGACGTATTCATCAGCACCCGGAACATCCAGCCAGCTTAAAGTTACAGTTTTATTGTCATAGACTTCAGCCAAAAGCTTGGTTGGCGTTCGCGGTGCATTAGTTTTTTCATACTCATAGAATTCTGTACTGTTGAATGTGTTGAATCCTAACTCTGCCTGACCATTACCGTCCACATCGTGAACAAGTGCGGAGTTTGAGTATGCAGCGGGGAAATACCAGAATGGCTTAAGTATTTTAGAATCACCATCCCATTTGAATACATAAAAATTTGGGAAAGTTGATAATATCGCTTCATCACCGGGTTCTCCGTCAATGTTTCCACATGAAACCCCGTTTTTGTAAGACAAATTAAGACGAGGGACAAGGCCTGCCCGCACACCGTTGAAATGGTCATCCCAAATTTCGTCATACCTGTCAATAGAAGTAGCTTTAATAAGTCTTAATTTCCAAATCTGGTTTAGTGGAGAGCTTATTCCATATAATTCAACATTCCCATAATTTGCTGAAAGTATCTCAGGGCTGCCGTCGCCATCAACATCCGGAGTGCACATATACTGGTTGCTGAATGAAACAGTTTGCTCGAAAGAATATTCATAGTTGAATTTGCCATCTTTGAATTGGTAAATGAAAATGTTTCCACGTGCGTTGGTAAAGGAAATTTCTATATATCCATCACCGTCGAAATCGCCTGCACCAAAGCCTTTATCAACACCAAACCGCTTTAAATCTTCAGGCAATTCAGCTACAGCCAGGAATTCATAATTCCCGTTATTAAATGTATACGCGAAATAAGAAGTATCGGAATAGGCAATGATTTCCTCCCGGCCGTCCCCATCGAGATCAACCATCCCTGCACCCCAGAAGATATCAGAAGGGTTACTTTTGAATAACACATTGCTGAAAGGCGAGGAGTCACCTTCTCGTTGGGTAAGTATCGATTCGAAATTTCCGGTTCCGAGAATTTCCCTTATTCCGTCACCATTTGAATCACCAAATCCGACCGGAATCCAGCGGTCTTCACTTGAGTCAACGATTGCTATCTTCCCATTATCAAATTTGCATGTAAATGTATTGCCTATTGCAAGTGTGGATAGATCATTAAAGGCAAAGTATTCTCCACTGTTGCCATACAAATCACCAACTTCGTTGTTAATATTTGAAAGTGGTAAAGTGTAATTCTTACGGTTAAAACCGTCTACAGGGAAAGATTCGTCATCGAATGTTACATTAAACTCGGAAACTATAGTATCAATTCCGGGTCTGTAAACATGAACCTTACCTTTCTGAGGCTTTTGGAACTTATTATAAAACGGCAAAACAAATGAATGATATTCAGAAAGCAGGTCTTTATCGAATATATAATCATCCTTTATAAATTCAGAAACTTCAAGGCTGACAAAAGCTTTTGTCTCGTAGTTGGTAGCCACAGTAACAAGTAATGACCTAACTCCTTCTACCCAAATTGGAGTTGCTTTGAATATCTTAACAGCCAACTTTGAATTATCCGAATTAACAAAGAGATAAATTCGGCGATTAATAGTATTCCTGTTTTTTAGTGTAACTTCAATATTGATTGTGTAAACAGTATCTTTTAAGTCTTTTAATTTTATTACTCCGATTTCTTCGTCAAATTTCGCGTCGCTGACAACATCACTAACCGGTTGGAAAACCTTAGGTAAAATCCCTTCTCCAATGTATATCCTGTAACTCTCCATAAGAGGAGTTGATATTGTGCCTCGTAGTTTTAATTCAATTTGTTTATCCTTGTTTACCGATACCTCGCTTCCGGGATGTGAGATAGTAATGTCAGCAGTTGGGATTGCCTCCAGCGCTGCTGCGGCATCTAAGATACCATTTCCAAAAAACTTGTCCCACCCTTGTTCACCGGCATCTCTTGCAGATGAGAGTAAAATTCCGGTTATTTCATCAGGGGTAAGGTCAGGATTGATTTCAAGAAGAAGCGCAGCTGTTGCTGATACATAGGGTGCAGCGAGAGAAGTACCGTTTGTTTTTTTGTACCCGCCGACTTCAGTAGTGTAAACTCCAAGTGCAGGTGCACAAATATCAAGCATTGAGCCATAGTTCCCATCTCCATATTTGCTTCCGTTTTCACTTGTGCCACCAACTGTCATTACATTAGAAAGGCCTGATGGGAAATGGCGTTCAATGGAATTGGAGTTTCCGGCAGATGATGCCATAAAACAACCCATAGCATGAGCAAAATTAACTGCATCTTCTATAATTGCAGATTTATAACGCTCTCCAAAGCTGAAATTCAAAACTTTAGCGCCATTCATTACTGCGTAAACAATCCCTGCTGCAATGTCATCAGATTCTGCATTGCCGGAAACATCAAAGCAGCGGACTGTCAGAATCTTAGCATCGAATGCTAATCCTGCTATTCCCAAATTATTATTTGTTTTTGCTGCCATTATGCCCCCGACTGATGTTCCATGGTTGGCATCATCAAATGGATAACCATCAGGATCTGTCGCATCGCCAATATTAAAAACGCTCTGGTCAACAAAATCATAACCGATTATATCATCCGGGTAGCCGTTGCCATCATCATCAATTCCGTTGAAGTCACCGGAAATGCCATCATCATTGACTGAATCTGAGGGCCACGGATCTAACTTCCCGTTTCCATTAATGTCTTCAGGAGTGTTTATCCAAAGCTGTCCCTCAAATTCAGGATGCTCAAAATCGATACCTGTGTCAATCAGTCCGATTATTACACCACTTCCTGTAGCTGTTTTCCATGCACGCTGAGCGTTTATTTGTTTAAGCGCCCACTGCAGTTGCAAGTCATTGTCATTTGGTGGAGAGTTTAAAGTTTCGATTTTATAATAATAATTAGGTTCAACCAGCTCAAGAATTTCACTCCCGAATTCTTTTACCAACAATCTTAAGTCCTGGTCATTCCTAATAATAAAATATGAGGAAAGTCTTGTAATTAGCGAATCATCCAGCCTTTGAATCTTACTTATATTTTTTTCAAGATTCTGTAATTGAGGAATAGCAGGCTTCAATTTTGATGAATTAAGCAGGTTCGAAGTTGAGCGGTTATCAATCCTTACTAAATAACTCTCTGCGTTAGAAATAAAAATTATAAGAAAAAATAGAATCAATACAGGTGTGATAAATTTCATGTTTTAGTACTGTGTTTTCTGAATTTCATGAACCTAAAATCAATGACAAAGTAATGAAGAACGAAGTTACAATTATCAGACGATTGATAATACTCAATTATGTTTGTTCAGTTCATTTATCAACATATTTATCGCATAGGTTACCGATAATTCCCTGTTCAACCTTCTTTCGTTTCCAAAAATGTGTTTTTCAGCAAAAATGTATTCCTTAGAAGAAATGCCAATCCATACTGTACCAACCGGTTTTTCGACTGTCCCTCCACCGGGACCGGCAATACCAGTAATTGAAATACCATAATCAGATTTTATTAACTCTCTTACGTTCTTTGCCATTTGAACAGCTACCTGCTTGCTAACAGCACCAAAATCCTCCAAGTCTTTTTTATTAACCTTGAGAATCTTTATCTTGACATCATTGCTGTAAGAGAGAACACCACCAAGAAAAAATTCAGAACTTCCGGGAACAGAAGTCAATGCTGTCCCAAGCATTCCCCCGGTACATGATTCTGCTAATGCAACTGTTTTGCCGGTTAAAACTAATTTCCTTGCTAATCTTTCTTCCGGTGTTGTTTCAGATGTACCTACTATTCGGTCACCAGCCCTTTCAATAATTATTTCTTCAATTCTGTTTATTTCTTCCTTTGCTTTAATGAATGATTCCTTTTCAACACCGATTCTTAACCTGACGCCACGATATGAAGGGAGGAATGCCAATGAAGAGCCATAAAGAAAATCTTCCGGATTTCTAATTAGTTCTGCAAGCTCCGATTCCGGGATACCGGCTGTAATCAATGTTTTGTAAGCTACGACAGTATCCGCTTTCTCAAGTTTTGATATTATAATCTGTCTTACGCTTTCACCAAAAATAGAGATCATCTCATTTGGCACACCGGGTAAAGAAATAAGTGTTTTACTAACTCCTTCTATGTAAATACCTGGAGCAGTTCCTACTGTGTTCGGGAGAGCAACAGTTCCTTCAGGGATTTCTGCCTGTTTCTCATGCCTTTCAAGAAATTTTCTGCCTCTCAACTCAAAGAAATATTTTAAATACTCATATGTTGCTTCATCTCTTACTAATTTTTTCCCAAAATACTCTGCAACAGTTGATTTTGTAATATCATCATGAGTAGGTCCAAGTCCACCGCTGGTGATTACCATATCAGCAAACCCAAACAAACGGTCAAGTTCATTAAGCATTATTTGCTTGTCATCAGGTACGACAGACTGAAGAATGACTTTTGCACCAAGTTCTGTACATTTTGTTGCTATCCACGCAGCATTGGAGTTTATTACCTGACCAATGCAGAGTTCATCACCAATAGTTAGTACAGCAATTCTATACATTTTAATACCTCGAAAACAAAAAAAGGCAGACATACAATATGCCTGCCTTTTCAGGAAATATGCAAGTACTATTTTTCTTTAGATTCAGTTTCTTCAACTTCTTCTTTTGTTTCCTTTTTTTCCTCTGAAGTATCTTCTTCCTTAACTTCAACTATTTCTTCAGGTTCAGTCTTTTCTTCCTCAGTTTTTGCAACTTCTTCCGTTTCTACAACTTCAGATTCAGTTTTAGCTTCCACTACATTAGATTCTTTCGCTGTTAATTCTTCAGCATTGGCTTCAGATTTCTCAGGTTCAGTCTTTTCTTCATCTAACTTTGGTTCTTCATCTGAAGAGCTGTTTTCATTAGCCTCAGCCTCTGCTTTAGGCTCAACCTTTTGTTCATTGGCTTCTTCTTCTTTTTTGGATTTAAGTTTAGATGATTCTTCTTTGATATCATAATCAAATCCCTGATCTAAATACTCGCTTGGGATTTCGAAATCTTCAGGAGACATTGTAATCGGCTCATTTGCGTATTTGTCTGCGTTTGGAACCGGATGGTTAGTATTATAAGTATTGACAATTTCAGGGTCTTTACCACGTAAGGCTTCAACTGCAGACAGAACAATCTTTTTGGAGTCTTTGTCGAATTCAACAACCTTTAGCGGCAACATATCGCCGATTTTAAAGTACTCGCTGATATTTTTAATTGGTGCAAAAGACAACTGAGATACCGGCACAAATCCATCAACACCATCAGGTAGCTCTACAATCACACCTTTTTCGATTATTCTCTCGATTCTCGCTTCAGTTTCCTGTGCAACGGCGTATTTATCTGAGAAAACATCCCACGGATTGTCACTGATTTGTTTGTGACCAAGAGCTATCCTCCTTTGTTCCGGATCAATGCTGAGAACTACTACTTTTAGATCATCACCTTTCTTAACAAATTCGCCGGGGTGACGGATTTTCTTAGTCCAGGAGAGGTCGCTGATATGGACAAGGCCGTCAACACCCGGTTCCAATTCTACAAAAACACCAAAGTTTGTAAGGTTTCTAACAATACCGTCATGAACCGAATCAACAGGGTATTTCTTCATAAGGTCTTCCCATGGGTCCGGCTCGAGCTGCTTCATTCCAAGGGCGAGCTTTTTGCTGTCCTTATCAATATTCAGGACAACAGCCTCTACAACCTGTCCCATTGAGACAATCTGTGAAGGATGCTTAACATGCTGTGTCCAGGACATTTCACTAATATGAATAAGGCCTTCAATACCTTTCTCAATTTCGATAAATGCACCATAATCAGTCAGGCTGACAACCTTTCCGCTTACCTTGGAATCTTGCTCGTATTTGGCACCGATTTCATCCCATGGATGTGTCGTAAGTTGTTTCATCCCAAGAGAGATACGTTTCTTGCCCTCGTCGAAGTCAAGAACAACCACTTTAACGGTTTCGTCAAGATCTACTATTTCGGAAGGATGTGTAACCCTGCCCCATGAAAGGTCTGTAATATGCACAAGGCCGTCAACTCCACCCAGGTCAACGAATACACCGAAGTCGGCAATTGCTTTGACAGTACCTTCGAGAACAAGCCCCTTCTCGAGTTTGCTCATAATTGCATGCCGTTGCTCTGCTAACTGTTCTTCGAGGAGGACTTTATGACTT
This sequence comes from uncultured Hyphomicrobiales bacterium, assembly GCA_964454975.1. Lineage (GTDB taxonomy): Bacteria > Bacteroidota > Ignavibacteria > Kapaibacteriales > UBA2268 > CAYVVD01. Next base: position 129,426 of record CAYVVD010000006.1, read on the forward strand.
ACAACAACATTTTCATTCGGGTGGTTAACCTTTACTACCTTTACGTCAATATTATTACCGACCCAGGCATCAAAATCGCGGACCGGTCTTACATCAATCTGTGAACCTGGAAGAAAGGCCTCGATACCATGGAGGTCAACAACCATACCACCCTTAATCCTGCGCAGAATTTTAACTTTTGTAACTTCCTGTTTATCAAACAATCTAAGGATGTCCTCCCAGATTTTCATAAAGTCAGCACGCCTGCGCGAAAGGATTAGCTTGCCGTTAGAATCCTCAATTTTTTCAATAAAAACATCAATTTCATCGCCTACTTTATAGGTTTCGGCATTTATCAATTCTCCCCTAGGTACAACTCCAAGGGATTTAAAACCAATATCTACATGAATTTCATCTTTTGTAATCTTAACAATTTTTCCCTGAACCAGTTCATCTTCTTTGATTTCCTGGACAGAGCCAAGTGATAATTCTTCAAATGTAGAATCATCCATTTCTAAAGAATCAAACCCTCTTTCCATGATTTCAACTACCGAAGGTAGTTTGCTTTTTTCTTTTTTTTCCGGTCTGAAGTTTTCCATAGGGTTTTGTTCTTCCACTTCAGCTTCCAATTGTTCATTAATGTTTGTTTCGGACATTAAATTTCCTCCGAATCGAAATTTTGATTAAAATGTTAAACATACGATGCTTAAATGCATCATGAATTAAATATACTCCGAACAGTCTGCTCAGAGCTTTGCAATTTAATTAAATCAATAATAAACAACAAATTAACTTTATTCAGCTCTTAAGCCGCCCGGTATGGAATGTTTAATCCCTCTGAAGGCAGGGTAGAGTGACGAAATTAAGGTTATAAGTATCGAGGAAATAACTATTAGAATCACATTTTGAATTTCAATATTTACAGGCAAAGAGTCTATAATATAGCTGCTTGTATCAAAGCGGAATAATTTCAATTCTTTTTGTAAGTAATAAAATGAATAACCAAGAGCTCCGCCCGAGAACGATGCAACTACGCCAATAATTAATCCTGCAAAAAGAAACAAACCAGAAATATCCCTGTTTTTCATTCCCATTGCTTTTAGGGTTGAGATATCTTTCTTTTTTTCTATTACAGTCATTGTCAGGGATGCCAGTACATTGAAAACTGCGATTAGAATAATTATACTGAAAATAACAGAGGCAATCATCCTCTCAAAATTCAAAATTTCAAAGAGTTCCCGGTTAATTTCTTTATAAGATTCAATTCTGAATCCCTTACCGGGCCATCCACCTAATTTTTCCATCAATTTTTCTGATTTTCTGTAATCTTCAAGCATTAAGTGGATAGAAGAAATTTGATTTATGGAGCCCGCAAATAACCTCTCGGCAATGTTAGGGCTACAGAACGCATAATAACTGTCGTAGTCCTTGATATTGGTTATAAAAATAGCATCAAGCGTTGCTTTTACTCCACCCGGGTGCGTTGCTGTTCTGATACCGGACTCTATCATTTCTGGTGAAAACAAAATCACTTCGTCTCCGGGAAAAATACCAGTCATGTCAGCTAAGATTCCTCCGAGAAGCAGGTAATTTACGGATTCTTCATTTTTCAGAATATTGCCGGCATACAAGTGTTTGCTAACTGGGTGATGCTTTATCGGCTTATCAACGCTAACAAGGTTTAAAACCTGGATTTTGTCTTCTTTCTGTATGGCTATTTTACCAGACTTTACGAGGAAAAAACGATCAACATCAGGAATATTTTCAATTTGATTCAATAATTCCTCAGGGGGTTTAAACCATGCTTCATTTTTATGGCTAATTCTGATGTGAGGGTCAATAGCAGAGATTTGTTTCTCAGTAAGCTCCCTGAATCCGTTAAAAATTGAAATGACTGCAATTAATGCACCTACTCCGATTGCAATTCCAATAATCGAAATAAGTGTGATTACAGAAATAAAATTAAATGTTCTCTTGGTGAAAACGTATCTGATTGCTATCCTGAAAGGCAGGTACATTATTGTTGCCTTCTTAGTCTATCCAGGTAATAATTTTGAATATTAAATTCTTTTTCTCCACTTGCCGGCTTAATTTTATTATAATTGCCATCAGGTAATAATGACCAGGACTTAGTGTTGTCCTTCCAATATAATTCAAGCATATTAATAAGAGAGTGCTTTAATTTTGTGTTCAAAACCTGGAACATAAGTTCAACACGGCGATGCAGATTGCGGGACATCCAGTCGGCGCTGGAAAGGTAAACCTCATCCTTTCCTCCATTCTTGAAATAGAATACTCTTGTATGTTCAAGAAAACGTCCCAGGATACTCCTGACCTCAATGTTTTCGCTTATCTCCGGCAAGCCGGGTTTCAAACAGCAGATACCACGTATAAGCATCTTGATCTCCACTCCTTTCATGGAAGCTTTATAAAGCTCTTGTGTTACTTCCTTATGAGCGAGTGAATTCATTTTCACAAATATCAATCCGGGATTTTCAGGTGTGTGCAGTTCCGCTTCCCGCTGTATCAATTCAACAACCCGTTCCCGCAGATTTATCGGAGCCACAAGGAAGTGTTTCCAGTTCTTGTGATATGAATACCCGGTAAGATAATTAAACAGGTACATAGCTTCGAATCCAAATTCATTGTTAGATGTGAAAAATCCGATATCAGTATATAATCTTGCAGTAACCTGGTTATAATTCCCTGTTGATAAATGTAGGTAAGTTTTAAGAGTTTCATCTTCACGTCTTACAACTATTGCAATTTTGCAATGAGTTTTAAGACCCAGTATTCCATATACCACATGGGCGCCTGCTTGTTCAAGCTCCCTCGCCCAAACAATATTCTTCTCCTCATCAAATCTTGCTTTCAGCTCGACAAAGGCAGTAACATCTTTACCCGTTTCCGCAGCTCTTTTCAATGCACGTACAATTAGTGAATTCACCCCTGTCCTGTATAGAGTCATCTTGATTGCCAGCACATTGGGATCTTCTGAAGCTTCGGTAATAAAACGCAGAGTGCTGTTAGTGAAGGAATCAAAAGGATGATGTACCAGGAAATCGGATTTTTTTATTGCATCAAAAACGTTTACACTTTCAGCAAATTCCGGCAATGTGTAAGTTTTGAATGGAATATCACGAAGGCGGCGGATATTCAAAGCTGCAAGCTCCATGTAATCAGGCATGTTTAGCGGGCGGTTATGCACATAAACATCACTTGGTTCAAGATCGAGCGCGTTCATAAGCAAATTAACAAGGTAATCAGGCATATTTGCACTTACTTCGATTTTTACAACCGCACGTCCCCATCGTCGCCTCTTTACCTGTTCAGCGATTTCTGACAGCAAGTCTTCAGCTTCATCTTCAGCTATTTCTACATCCGCGTCACGGGTAACCCGAAAAGTATTTGTTGTTTCTACTTCAAGTCCCGGAAACAAAAGCCCCGCGTATTCTTTTATAATTTGCTCAATTAATACATAGTGGTTGCCTGTTTTACTGTTAAGTTGAATAAAACGTGGAAGTACTGCAGGAATCTGTAAAAAAGCAATCTTTCTTTCAATAATGGATGTGCTTGTATCTTTTAATACAAATGCAAGGTTAAGTATCCTGTTAATCAGACGTGGGAAGGGATGCGCCGGATCCAGGCTTAATGGAGTTAATACAGGCATTATCTTATCTTTGAAGTGCTTTTCCAGGTACTCTTTTTCTTTTTTGCTTACATTACTGAATTCATGTAATTCAATATTATTTAGCTTAAGTTCAGGCAATATCTCATTATATAGAATCCTTTCTTGTTCCTGGTATAATGGAATTAATCTGGAACGTATTTCCGTTAGCTGTTCAGCAGGTGTCATTCCATTATATGATAACTCTACAACACCTGCAGAAATCTGGGATTTTAGCCCTGCAACCCTTATCATAAAGAATTCATCCATATTCGAGCTGAAAATGCTGATGAATTTTAATCTTTCAAGCAGCGGATGTCTTTTATCTGCTGCTTCCAGCAAAACTCTCCGGTTGAATTCTATCAGGCTTAATTCCCTGTTTAGGTAGTATTCAGGGGCTGATAAGTCAATTTTCTTACTATTTCTGGATGCCATTTTTTGTTAATGATGTTTATGGAAAATAAACTTCAAAGATAAATAATGAATTGGAAATGGGCGCTATCAAAACGAGATTCTTAACTTAGGAAGCATCTTTGATATTTTTTGTTTTTCCTTCTCACTGATTGGATTGGCCTCAAGTTGGAGTACTCGCAGGTTTTCCATCCCTGAAATACCTTCCGGAATTGATTTTAATTTGTTTCCGGCTAGCAAAAGAATTTTACATTTTTTTAAGTCACCAATTGATTCAGGTATCCTGGAGAGAGAGTTGTAAGCTATTTTAAAGTTTAATAGTTGCTCCATATTCCCAATTTCCGGTGGGAGAGAGGATATTTGATTTTTCGAAATATCCAACATTTTCAACTTTCTTAAGCTTGTTAACTGTACCGGGAACGAGTTAAAATTATTATTCCTTGCAATTAAAGTATGTAATTCCTTTAGATTAATAAATTCATCAGGAAACTTACTTATTCCTGTGCTTGTAATGTCCAAAGACTTCAATTCAGGCAAAAAAACAATTTCACTTGGAAAAATTAATAAGTTATTAAATGAAATGTCCAGCGTTTCAAGTAATTTCAAATCGCTGATATTATCGGGTAGATTTTGTAATTGATTTCCCGCCAGTTTTAACTCTTTTAATGAAGTCAAGCCTGCAAATCCTTCGGGAATAAATTTCAAACTGTTTTTTCTTAAATCAATTGTTTCGAGTTTTTTAAGCCTGCCGATACCATTAGGTAAATTAGTTAGCTTGTTAGAACGCAGATTTAGTGTTGTAAGATTTTTGAGATTGCCTATTTGAACGGGTATTTGTTTAAGTCGGTTATTTGATAAGGACAGTTTATCCAGGGAAAGAATTGAAAATATTTCTATTGGTACAGAATCCAGGCTGTTGTTGTCTAATGCTAAGCTTTTGAGTGATTTGCATTTGGATATCTCAGATGAAACCATGTTTAGCTTATTGCTAATTAAGATTAATGTGCTTAGATTTTTATTGTTTGCAACAGAATTGCCGATTTGAGTGATTTTATTATTGCCCAGGTGAATTGTACTGAGTTTTCCCATTCCACTTAGTTGTGGGAATTCACTAAACTCATTTCCGGATAAATTCAGAGTATGGAGGTTTTTTAATTCCGAAATTTCAGCAGGTAGAGACGATAATTTATTATTGGATAAATCCAGGCTTTCAAGCTTTTTAAATTTGGCTATTTCCCGGGAGAGATTTTTAATTCCAATACCGTTTAAGCTTAGGCTTTTTAAATCTGCAGTGTCTTTGAGTGCTTCTTCAAGAGATTTATAGCCGTAATTTGTTCTTTTCACTCCCTGGGAAATAGCTTCAGAACTAATAAAAAGGATTCCGCCAAAAATCAGAAGAATCGTAATATTTTTTTTAAAAATCATTCTAAGCCGGTTTTCTTTTGTCGACTGTAAATTTACGCTCGGCAAGTTTGGAAAGTTTCACAAAGGGTAATCCGAGTAACAGGTAAATCGCTGCTACTATAATTCCAGTTCCAATATAGTCATAATATGTTGAAGCGAGCCGACCATACTCTTTAGTAAGTTCCACCATAGTAATTACGGAAACAAGTGAAGAATCCTTTAAAAGAGAAATGAAGTCATTGGTAAGAGGTGGAAGAACAAGCCTGACAGCCTGTGGAATCACTATATGTCTCAAAGCCTGGAACCTTGTCATGCCAAGCGATATAGCTGCTTCCATCTGCCCTCTTGGAACAGAAAACAATCCCGCCCTGTAATTTTCTGCTTCATAAGCTGCATAATTTAACCCGAGCCCTATTATTGCAGCAAGGAAAGGAGATAATTTAATTCCAATTGAGGGTAATGCGTAAAAAATAAAAAACAACTGGATTAATAAAGGTGTCCCGCGAATTACCTCAATAAATATAACTGCCAGGTAGGAAAATGGTTTGGGAGCATACACCTTCGTTAGTGCAACAATTAAACCAACAATTATCGCAATAATCATCGAAAGGATACTCAATCCGAGGGTTATCAAAGCTGCTTTGCCGAGAGTAGGCATGAAACCCAGGTACCTGTAAAGTAGTTTCTCAAAAGTAATTCCGCCGCCTTTTTCCTCAATATAATCCAAATATTTTGTGGGCGGTATATTCGATTCAGTCTCATCATTTAGGAATTTTGCAAAAAGAGGGTTCCAAAGATTCCATGTCTCCAGGATTTCTCTGAGTTCATCGGATTTAATTAGCTCCTTAATAGCAGTATTTATTTCAGCAAGCAACTCAGGTTTATTTTTGGGGACAACAATACCGTATGAGATTTCACCAATTGCTTGTCCTACGAGCTTTAATTCAGGATTCCAACCTGCATAATACTGTGCTACAGGAGCATCAATCAGAACAGCATCCAGTCTGCCGTTTTTCAGGTCTTCGTAAGAGTTGAATTCACTGTCGTAACTTCTGACCTCGATACCACCCTTGGCTCGTAATATCCTTTCTGCAAGAGAATTTTTGAGCGTACCTACTTTTTTCCCGACACAATCGGCAAGTTGATTTATTGTGTATTCATCTTTATGAACAACCAATTGTTCGAATGTCATGTAATAGGGTATCGAAAAATTTACAACTTGTTTTCGGTCATCAGTAATTTCCAATCCATTTATAACAACATCGTAATCTTCACGGTCAAGGCCAGCAATAAGTCCATCCCACTGATTTTGAACAAAAACCGGTTCATATCCGATTCTATCACAAACTGCATTTATTATTTCAACTTCAAATCCAATTAATTGGGATGGGTCAGCAGGATTCTGGAAAACATAGGGAGCACCACTTTCAGCATCAGCAGCATATCTCAACTGCTTCTCCTGTGATAATAAAGCTAATGGGAGAAGTAAAGACAGCAAAATATAATAAGTGCTTTTCATGAGCTCACGCATCCAGAATTTTCAAGTATTTCTTGGTACGTTCATCAGCCGGGTAGTTAAATATTTTATCCGGTGGACCCACTTCGATAATTTCCCCGTCTTCCATGTATATAACTTTATCCGAGGCGCTTTTGGCAAACTTCATTGAGTGGGTAACGACAATTTGCGTCATTCCTTCCTCATTGAGCTTTTTCATTACGCTTATTACTTCATCAACAAGCTCAGGATCAAGCGCAGATGTAGGCTCGTCATAAAGCATTATTTTGGGTTGCATAGCAAGGGCGCGTGCAATTGCAACCCTCTGCGCCTGCCCTCCGGACAATTCGTGCGGGAATCTTTCAGTATATTCGAGAAGTCCAACTTTCTGAAGTACATTCTTGGCAATCTTGACAGCATTGTTTTTTGACTCCTGCTTAACAATCACAAGGGGTTTAGTTATATTTTCGATAACAGTCATGTTTGTAAACAGGTTTAAGCTCTGGAACAACATCCCCACTTTAGATCGTAGCTTATGTGCCCTAATCTGGAAGTCGTCATCCAAGGAAGGAGTAGTCTCAAAGCCCTGGAAAGGCAAACCAACTTTATGTCTTATTGCAGTTGCTTTCTTTTGCAGCTCAGACTTGAAGCCTTCATTTCTGTTTTTTACCTCGAGGACTATTCCGGCGATTTCCATATACCCGGCATCAAGAATCTCAAGACAGTTAAGGCATCTGAGCAATGTTGTTTTTCCACAGCCCGATCGTCCGATTATAGAAATTAATTCACCGTCTTGTGCTTTAAGGTCAATGCCTTTCAGAACATGAGTAGAATTAAAATACTTGTGCAATCCTCTAACATTAACTAACTCAACTGCCATCCCGTTATTCCAATTAAGACAACTATAAATTTAATCAAGTAAATTAATAATAGTGAAACTCAAAACCAACTGCTATTAAACAAAAAAAGCCGGGAATGAGATTCCCGGCTGGTTTAATGGATTCATTTTCAAATCAGAAATTCTTTACAACTATGTATGAAGGTCCGATATAGCGTTTTCCTTTAGCTCTTTTTCCAACAGGCGGGGGATTATTGGGATCAACAGTAGCAGAGCCTTCAATAGTCATCCTGCTCTGAGAAATCCCCTGTGAAGCAAAATATTGCATCAAAGACTTGGCACGATCGAGTGTAAGTTCTTTGTTTTCGTTTTTATCCTTTGCATTGTCAGGGAAGCTGATTATTTCAAATTTGACATCAGGGTTTTCTTTTAGAGTATTGGCAAGGTCCTCCAGGAAAAATTCAGAGCCAAAACGAAGTTTGGATTTATTCAACTCAAAAGGAGGGACCCTCACTGGGATTTTTATATCCTTTTCAAGAGGCTTAATCAGGAAATCCTGTGAAATTTCAAGATATTTCTTAGTATCGGGAACCTGTATTTTGTAAGTTTCCTTAAAAAATCCTTTCTTTTTTAACTCAACTATGTATTCCATGCCCGGCCTTAAACCTGTCAGGTAATAATAACCATTTTCAGAAATGTTGCTTCTGGTAGCATTTACACGGTTGCCTTCTATATCGAAGCATAAAATAGCCACAGTTTCGGGCTGGCGAGTAACTTCATTAAACACGTTTCCGGTAAGGGAAACTACAGTCTGAGCAAACTGAGCGTACGAAACGCCTGTGAATCCAAATATCAAAAGCGCATATGCCAATATTTTCATCTTTAACATTTAACCTCCTCCTTTACGCTTTTTAATTAAAAATCTAACAGTACCGTCGGCACATCCGATTATAATGATGCTTGCATCTGAAATAAGGTCAACAGACCAAATTTCAACCTCGGCATCAAAAGTCATAAGGTTTTTACCTGTTTCCGAATTCCAAAGCTTAACCTTTTTATCCAGGCTTGCACTTACAATAGTCTTGTTATCCCCCGCGAAAGAAACGTCCTGGATTAGTTCGTCATGTGCGTTAATAGTTCTTAAGAGTTGTCCGTCCGGCATGCTCCAGACTTTTATTACACCGTTCATATCTGAAGAAACCAGCCGTTTGCTGTCGAAGCTAAATAAAACTGTTAAAACACCGGCTTCATGGCCAAGCAGATTCATAATAGGCTCTTTAGTTGTAAGGTCTGTTGACCAGATTTTGATTGTTTTATCATCGGAGCAGGAAGCAATGTACTCGCCGTCGTAGCTGTAGGCGACGTTGTTTGTGGGTTCTTTATGCCCTCTGAGTGTTTTGATTTCCTGTCCAAGCCTCAAGTCCCAAAGCTTAACAGTTTTATCAAAACTTGTGCTCGCAACAAAAGTAGAGCTGTCATCCTGGCTGAAATATACTCCAATAACCTGGTCGGTATGGCCTTTTAGTAATTTTATCTGTTCACCGGATTCAACATCCCAAACCCTCACTGTTTGGTCACTGGAACCACTTGCGATATATTTATCATTACCTGAGAACGATATATTGTTTACCTGGCCAAGATGGCCGATAAAGGTACGGTATTCCTTGCCATCCGGGATAGTCCAGATTTTAATCGTCTCGTCCAGGCTGCAGGTAGCCACCTTTGTATCATCTTCGTTTACGAACACACCCAGGACTTCGTCACCATGGCTGCCAATGGTTTTCATTTCATATTTAGGCGATTGTGCGTTCAATTGTGTTATTATTACCGCCACAAAGCAAAGCGCTGTTAATTTTAATAAGGCCTTCATAAGCAAATTCCTCTAAGTAAAGCCAATTTAATCAGCAAAATTAACCAAAATTAATAAAGGAAACTGTAGTGAAAAAATTTAAATACTATATGTAGAAAAGTAAATATGCAAATTCTCATTGTTTTCCTCTAATTCTAAAATACGAATAATGATGCAAAAGGTTCTACTTTCGCAATACCGAGGTTAATTTCCTAAGTAAAGAAATTAATTCCTTTACTTCAGACAAAGTGAATGAAATTATCTCAGGTTCTTTAACTTTTGGTGTGTTTAATTCCAATTCGGATGAATCAATTTCCAATTTCATGTTGCGAGATGTTTCATTAACCAGAACACTTCCAATTTTCTCCTTAGCACCTTTCAGCGATAGTTTTTCTTCCCTTAGGAGGCCTTTTATTACCCGGATTACATTAATATCTTTTTCAGAATATATCCTGTTGCCGCCCCTGTTCTTTTTGGGTTTTAACTGAGAGAATTCTTTTTCCCAGTATCTTAGAATATGTTGTTCCTCGTCTATCAGTCTGCTAACTTCGCTGATAGAATAATACAACTTATGAGCCATTATCGGGCATTGAATTATTAAGTTAAAATTGAAAGCAATTGAAAATTAATATATTTAGCTGTAATATTCAAGAATGATGAAATAAAATTAAAAAATATTCTTCTTGAGTAGAACTGAAAATTTAGTTAAATTTAAGGTTTGAATAATTAACATATTCTGAGCAGCATGAAAAATTACGTTGTAAATCCTGTTGAAGTAAGAGTTCGTGAATCCGAAAAAGGTTCAATTTATGAATCTATTGTAGCTATGGGATACCGTGCAAGGCAAATTAATGACGATATTAAAGCTGAACTTACAGCAAGAATGGCTGATATAATAACTACAAGCGACGATACCGAAGGCGCAAACTTTGACCAGATTTCAATTAGCAGGGATTTCGATAAATTACCTAAGCCTACGTTTATGGCAATGAAGGAAATTACTGAACTTAAGCTAAAGTATGAAATTCCTGATGATTCAGAAAATACTTAATAACGAAAAGCCGGTATAACCGTTTTTTTTATGTGTATTCTTTAATTTGAATTTCACCCTTCAGGCCATAATACACACCTTCAGCAAGAGCCTGCATTTCATCCTCGCCGGGAAATACATTTACCGGTGCTATAAATTCAGTTCTTTCGGCGATCCACTTTGTCAATAGATCTGAAAAAGCTAATCCCCCTGTTAATAGGATTGCCTCAACTTTACCGTTAACTACTGTAGCACAAGAACCGATCTCTTTAGCTATTTGATATGCCATTGCTTCATATACTTTCAGGGCTTTCCTGTCGCCTTTTTCGATATTTTCTTCCACTTCTGTTGCATTGTTAGTGCCGAGATAAGCAACAAGCCCTCCTTTGCCGCTAATCATTTTCCTGACATGATGGAGCTGGAATTTACCGGAAAAACATAGCTTTACAAGCTGCCCTGCAGGCAGAGCACCTGTTCTCTCAGGCGAAAACGGGCCGTCGCCATCGAGGCCGTTATTGACATCAATAACCCGGCCGTTTTTATGAACACCAACAGTAATTCCACCACCTAGATGAACCACAATTACAGTTATATCTTCATAACGTTTATTATTCTCTCTCGCATATCTCCTGGCTACTGCTTTCTGATTCAATGCATGGAAAATACTTATTCTCGGTAGTTCAGGTCTTCCTGAATACCTTGCAATATCATCAAACTCGTCAACGACTACAGGGTCAACTATATAGGCATCGATTTTTTTTCCGCTGTCTCTGCAAAGCTCCCGCGCAAGCATACCGCCAAGATTTGATGCATGTTCCCCGATTGGGCTCTTGCGAAGGTCTTCAATCATAGCATTGTTTACTTTGTAAACCCCACCGGGGATTGGTTTTATAAGTCCGCCCCTGCCGACGATTGCATCAAGGCTGTAGAGCGTTATTTTGGCTTCTTTCAGCGCTTCGATTATAATTCTCTTCCTGAAATCGTACTGATCAAAAATCAAAGGGTAAGAAGAGATTTCTTCTGTGCTGTGGCGAAGTGTTTTTGTAAAAACGGGCTCAAGGTCTTCATAAATTGCAATCTTTGTTGAAGTTGAACCCGGATTAATGGCAAGTATTTTCATAACAATTTATTTCAAAGTTTTGAAATCTTGATTATTTTTAAGAAACTCTGACTGGATATTTCTCTGTCGGAAACAACAGAAAAATTATCATTTAGTATGCTGCAGCGAGTGCAATAGAAAGTAACTTGCTTTTATCGCTGTCTGCACGTGATGTTAATACAACAGGCACTGTTGCACCCAGAATAACGGCAGCAACTAAGGCATTACCGAAGTAAGTAAAGCTTTTATAAAGAATATTCCCGCTTTCTATATCAGGAGAAACCAGTAAATCAGCATCTCCTGCAACATCACTTACAATACCCTTATGTTCGGTTGCTTCTTTAGAAACAGCATTGTCAAATGCCAACGGCCCGTCGACTATACATCCTTTTAATTGCTTCCTCTTGTTCATAATTGTTATCAATGCTGCGTCAGTTGTTGCCGGCATCTTAGGATTAATGCCTTCTATAGCTGCTAAGAGTGCCACCTTGGGATACTCTATGCCAAGCCTGTGAAACATATCAACAGCATTCCTTATAATCGAAACTTTGTCGTTTAAATCGGGAGATATGTTTTGTGCAGCATCTGTTAAAGCTATAAGTTTGTGATAATTTGGGGACTCGAAAAAGCCAACATGGCTCAATAGAGAACCCTTGCGCAATCCGTTTTCCTTATCTATAATTGCTCTGAGATAGTCAGCAGTCCCCACCAGGCCTTTCATAAGGATGTGCGCTTTTTCTTCTCGGACTAGCCTTACACAGATTCTGGCTGATTCCGCAGGAACATTTTCATCAATGATTTCAATATCTGAAAGGTCAAATCCAATTTCTGCAGCTATTGTTTTAATTTTTTTCGAGTTACCAACAAGAATAGGTTCAGCTATACCCTGACTTTGTGATTCTTTAACTGCAAGAAGAACCGGTTTGTCTTCAGCTGCTACAACGGCTATTCTCTTTGTCGGCTTTTGTTTTGCTATTTCAATAAATTCATTCAAAGAAGTAAGCATTTTCCTGCCTGTTTATTCAAGTGGACCAATTTCTGTTTCAACCTCGTCAAGTATTTCGCATGATTTGACCAGAGACTTCATGGTATTGTGGTCATTATAAAGAGGCCTGTCGATATCCAGGAAATCAATATGTTTTCTGATAATCTCATGTGCTTTTTTAACACCTTTGCCGTAGTTAAATTCCCTGAAATCAAGTGCCTGTGCTGCAGCCATAAATTCAATTCCTAAAATGCCATAGGCATTGTCAAGAATTTGCCCGTTTTTAATAGCTGTATTCATTCCCATTGATACAAAGTCTTCCTGGTCTGCAGCTGCAGGAATTGATTGCACGGATGCGGGATTAGAGAGTATTCTTTGCTCAACGATTAGCGAATCAGCAGTGTACTGGCTGAGCATCAAACCTGAAAACAAACCTGCACCCTTTGTAAGGAAAGCAGGTAGTCCCTGGCTAAGAGCAGGGTTGAGCATCCTGTTGAGCCGGCGTTCAGATAAAACACTTACCATTGTAATCGAAGCACCGGCAAAATCCATTGGGAGCGAAACCGGAGTACCCTGAAAATTAGCTCCTGAGAGAACCTCATTGTCCTCATACAAGAATACCGGATTGTCATTTATCCCATTCAATTCTATTTCTACCTGCGATCTTGCGTAAGCGACAGCGTCATGGGCAGCGCCAATTACCTGTGGTGTTGAGCGCATTGAATATGCATCCTGTACCTTAGTTTTCATCTTACCAGTAAGAAGATCGCTTCCTTCAAAGCATTTTTTAATTGCCCTGCTGGAACGCTGAGCACCTTTGAACCCCCTTAATTCATGAAGCCTTATATCATATGGCTTCATGTTTGCGAGGAGAGCTTCAAGGGACATAGCGGCTGCAATTTCAGCCTGTTTGAGCAGCCGGTTAAAATCATAAAGGTGAATTGCGCTCATAGCAGTAAGGAGGTTTGAGCCATTAATACAAGAAAGTCCGTCCCTGACTTCTAATCCCGGGATTTCGATACCGGCCTTTTCAAAAGCAATATTTCCCGGTAGTCTTTCTCCATTATAAAATGCTTCACCTTCGCCCATCATCAGCAAAGCTGCCTGGGACATGGGTGCAAGATCGCCACAGGCTCCGACAGAACCTTTCTGGCAAACAACCGGAGTTACACTTTTATTCAGCATTGCAGCCATAGTAAGCGGGATTTCAGACCTGCAAGCTGATTTTCCCTGTACAAGCACATTTATTCTTCCGGCAATTGCGCCGCGAACATACTCAACCGGCGCAGGTTCCCCAATGCCTGCAGAGTGATTGTAAATCAGGTACTTCTGGAAGTCTCGTAGTTTATCATCATCAAGTACAATTTCTGAAAATTCCCCAATGCCGGTATTCACACCGTACATTATTTCTTTGTTGGCAACTTTTTGCTCAAGCATCTTCCTGCAGGCTTTAATCTTTTCGATGGATTCTTTGCTGACAAGCACCTGCTCATTGTCGCGGGCAATAGCTACAAGCTTTTCGATAGTTAATCCGTTACCATTAAGTTCTATTGCCATATTAACTCCTTTCTTAGAGAAAATGTCCCTGATTAAGCCATTAATGTACAAATTGCTGCAACATTTACCATATCATCTGTTGAGCAGCCGCGTGAAAGGTCACAAAATGGCTTGTTTAATCCCTGGACAATCGGCCCGACCGCTTCGGCGCCTGCAAGTCGCTGAGTAAGCTTGTACCCAATGTTACCTGCATCAAGGTCCGGAAAGACAAGAACATTTGCATTGCCTGCAACCGGTGAACCCGGGCTTTTTCTTTCGCCTACAGATTTTAATATTGCAGCATCAAGTTGCAACTCCCCGTCACATGGAAGTTCGGGAGCTTTTTGTTTAACCGTATTTGTTGCTTCAATAACTTTATCAACATGCGGATGGTTAGCGCTGCCTTTTGTTGAGAACGACAACATTGCTACCTTTGGTTCTTCGCCTGTTACAGCCTTGAAGTTTCTTGCGGAACTTATTGCAATGTCAGCCAATTGCGGAGCTGTTGGATCCGGGTTTACGGCGCAATCAGCAAAACAATATAATTTTTCAGGAAAAACCATAATGAAGTAACTGCTGACAACAGAAATTCCTTTTGCAACACCAACAGTATGGATTGCAGCTCTCAGTACATTGCCGGTAGAGGAAACATTTCCACCAATAACAGCATCAACCCTGCCTGTTTCAAGAAGCATCCCGGCATGATATAGAGGATCTTTAACTGTTTCATCAGCTTGTTCCTTGGTCATACCTTTTTCTTTACGTTTCTCATAAAGAATTCCGGAAAATTCATCATTCAGTTCAGATGCAGAAGGGTCCAGAATTGTAATTTGTTCCAAAGAGATGTTATTTTCTGAAGCAATATTTTCGATTGCTGATTTCTTTCCAACCAATGCAGGAATTGCGATTTTCTGATTTACTAAAATAGATGCAGCTTCAATTGCACGCTTATCCTCAGCATCCGGGAAAGCTACTTTAAGATTAATTTTTTTAGCTTTTGTCCTTATGTCATCAATAAAACCAAGCCCTGACATTTTACCCCCTTAATTTAATTTAGCATTTAAAATTACTCGGACTGTGTCTCTTGCAAGAACAAGTTCTTCGTTTGTAGGTATAACATAAACATTTATATTGCTGTCAACAGGACTAATCATGAGAGATTTGCCCCCAACTGCCTGATTGTTAAGTTCAGGGCTGATTGTGATACCAAGATTTTCTAAGTTACTGCATATCCTTTCCCTTATATAAGGGGAGTTCTCACCGATACCTGCAGAGAAACATATCGCATCAGCGCCATTCATTTCGGATATATATCCGCCAATATACTTCTTTACCCTTGCACAAAACATATCAATTGCTAATTGTGCCCGCCTGTCCTGGTGTTCCGAAACCTCGTCAATCAGGTCGCGCATATCGTTAGTCAATCCTGAAATACCCAATACACCCGAACGTTTGTTAAGCATGGCAAAAATTTCATCAATAGTTGCACCTTCCTTGTGAGACAGAAATTCAATTACTGCAGGGTCTATGTCGCCGCAACGGGTACCCATCATAAGCCCTTCGAGAGGTGTAAATCCCATTGAAGTATCGAGGGACTTTCCGTTTTTTATCGCACAAATTGAAGAGCCGTTGCCAAGGTGCATTGTAATTATATTTGTTTCTTCTCTTGTTTTACCGGTAAGTTCACGGTACATGTAAGCTATAAACCTGTGAGATGTCCCATGGAACCCGTATTTCCTGATTTTAAACCTTCTGTATACCTGGTAAGGTATGCCATAAAGGTAAGATGTTTCCGGCATGGAAGAATGAAAAGCAGTGTCGAATATCGCAATCTGTGGCACACCCGGACCAAATACTTCCTGTGCAGCAAAAATACCCTTGAGATTTGCCGGATTATGCAATGGCGCCAGTTCTATGCAATCTTCAATACCCCGGATAACTTCTTTATCAATCCTGATAGACCTTTTGAATCGTTCGCCTCCATGAACAACGCGGTGCCCAATTGCATGTATATCTTCAAGCCCTTCGATACCCGGGATTTTGTGTTTTTCGTCTTGTAGAAGCCTGACAACATAATTCAGAGCAGCTTTATGATCCCTTATTGGCAAAGCTTCTTTCAATGTTGTATTACCTTCTACTTTATATGTAATCAAAGCCTGGCTACCAATTCTTTCAATCAGGCCCTTAGCTAATGTTCTGTCAGAATGTTGCTCAATCAGTTCCAGGTCAGTTTCAATAATCTGGAATTTGAGTGAAGAACTGCCGCAGTTTAGCACAAAGATATTCATTTCAAAACCCGTATTAATTAATAAATCATTATTAATATCCTTTCATAAACCTATTTATTTCAAGTATTTAAGACCTGACACAACATAGGCATTACAAATATATGGAACTTTAATTTCCTATATAAAAAGATAGAATCATTTTAAATAACTATGTAATCGTACTGTGGTATTATTTGGTATTTGCAATAATTATAAGGCCATCGGTAAGCCAGTTTGCAATAGCCTGGCGGTTGTTTGGTTCTACAATCCTGAGCTGGTCCCTTGGATTTTTAATATTTCCAAGTTCGATGTAAACGCATGGTGGGTGTGTGTTACGAAGCATATAGAGGTTTCGGTCTGAAACCGTGCCTTTGTAACCGCGGCCTGGTTGGGCTTTGTGATATTTTTCTTCAATTGTTTTTAATAGCGTTTCTGCTGAATTTTTGCCAGTACCGCTGTTTGGGTTATGATAAAAGAATATATCGATTTGCTTGCCTGTATAGCGAGAGTCCACATGAATGACTATTACATGCTGGCTTTCTGCCGAATTCTTTTCTTTGGCATATAATTCATTAATTATTTCCACTCTTTGCTGCAATCTTGTCTTTTGCCTGGGGGATATTTCTGAATTGCCCAGGTAAACTTCATGATAATCATTGTCCAGATAAATGCCGTCACGTATGCCGTCATCAGGATCGCGAACAATAATATAAACCGTAGCACTATGTTGAATTAATTTTCTTGCCAATCGCAGAGTGACGTCATATGCATATTCATCTTCATGGAGTTCCCTGCCGTTTTTTTGGCTGATTGCTCCAGGATCCGGACCGCCGTGTCCTGATACCAGATAATAGATATGCCCTTCGAGTTCGTTTCCGGTAATTTCTACATCCTGATAATCTTTTCCAAATATTTGATATACATCGCTCCTTATTTCAGCAGTCTTTTCTGTGTTAAATGATAAGTCCGGAACCCAAAGCACATTGTCGACCCGGTAATCCGCGGGTTTAAGTTTTTCAACAAATAAAGCTAAATTATAGTCTTGAATGGACTTAGCGTATTCGTAATCTTCGTTGTTAATTGTTGACCGGATACTGATTCCATTATATTCATATATCTTTATTGGAAGATAGTATTCAACATGAGTAAACAGATTATTACTTTTTAGTTTTTCCCTGTTTAAATTCTTGAAAATTTGGATTGATTCCGGTGTTGGTTTTATTTTGTATTTTCTGAGAAGGGAATAAATACCATCGCCATGCTTAGGTTTTACCTTAACAAAATCAGTTTGAGGGTAAACGAAATTAATCGCTGTTAAAATTAATACTACAATTATCCTTCTCATGCTGCAATTTAAAGGTGAATAAGTAACAAAAATAAACCTTATGAGTCAATTTTTCAAAGTCGTTGGTTAAGTAGTTTTAAACATTCACGGTTTAATACAATAAAATGAAATTCAAAGACAGGAACGAATTTATTAAAACACTCGAAAGCAATGTTCTGCTTTTTGACGGCGGTTTCGGCACCGAACTATATAAAAAGGGGATTTTTATTAATCAGTGCTTCGAAGAATTAAATTTAACCAATCCGGCGCTTGTCAAAAGTATTCACGAGGAATACAGAGAATCGGGTGCAGATATACTGGAAACAAACACATTTGGCGCTAACAGGTTTAAACTTAAATCCCATGGTCTTGCTGAAAAAGTCTTTGATATCAACAAACGAGGAGCCGAAATTGCAAAGGAAGTAGCAGGTGATAATGTACTCGTTGCCGGTTCAATCGGTCCCTTAGGTATACAGATTGAACCCCTCGGCCCAATTTCAAGAAAAGAAACAAAAGATTTTTTTGCTGAGCAAATCAATCCACTTGTAAAGGGAGGAGTTGATTTAATAATCCTGGAAACATTTATATATCCAGATGAATTAAAGCAAGCAGTCCAAGCGGTCAGGGAAATAACTGACATTCCGTTAATAGCACAGATGACAATAGATGAGGATGGTTCATCAATAACCGGCGCAGAACCGGAAATTATGATTGCTGAACTAGAGCATTTGAAGGCAGATGTGATTGGCGTTAACTGTACAGTAGGTCCTCAGATAATGTTGCGATGGCTTGAAAAGGTTAGAAGCCTTACCCGTCTACCAATCTCCATTATGCCTAATGCCGGTAAGCCAAAGAATATTGAAGGCAGAAATATCTATCTGACTTCCCCTGAATACATGGGTGAATATGCAAAGCATTTCATCCAGGCCGGAGCATCAATTGTTGGGGGGTGTTGTGGTACAGGGCCGGAGCATATCGCAAAAATGCGCAACATGATTAGCGCAGTTAAGCCCGGAAAAAAAGAATCGAAAATTTTAATTAAAAATATCCATCCGCCTGAAGATATAGTTGTGGTTCCCAAAGCGAAAAAATCCCGCCTTGCAAGACGAATTAATGACGGGAAGTTCGTTACTTTTGTTGAACTTCTTGCCCCTCGTGGTGTGAATCCTGCAAAAGAACTTGAAAAAGCGCGGGATATGAACTATTACGGAATTGATGTGATAAACATACCGGATGGGCCTCGTGCAAGTGCCAGGATGTCTGCAATGTCACTTGCTGTACAGATGCAAAAAGAAGTGGGGATAGAGACTGTTTTGCATTATGTTTGCCGTGACCGCAATGTAATTGGAATGCAGTCCGACTTGCTTGGAGCATATGCACTCGGTTTAAGGAATATCCTTGCTATAACAGGAGATCCCCCAAAACTTGGCAATTACCCGGATGCAACCGCTGTATTTGATGTCGATTCAATTGGTCTTGTGAATATTCTAAGCAGGCTAAACCACGGAATGGATATTGCAGGCAATCCTATTGGGGAGCCCACCGGATTCTTTGTTGGTGTTGGTGCAAATCCCGGTGCAGTAAATCTTGAACATGAATTATCCCGGCTTGACTGGAAAGTAGATGCGGGAGCTGAATACATAGTAACACAGCCGGTTTTTGATTTAAAAGTATTTGAGAACTTCCTGGATAAAATTCAGAAGATTAATATTCCATTGATTGCCGGGTTGTGGCCTTTGACATCTATTAGAAATGCGGAATTTATGAACAATGAAGTACCAGGTATCCAGGTACCGGATGACATACTCAAAAGGATGAGAAGATATGAGGGTGACAAAGATTCGAGTCGAAAGGAAGGAATTGATATTGCAAGGGAAACACTTGAAAAAATGCTTGGTTCTATCGGTGGGCTACAAATATCAGCACCATTCGGAAGAGTGCAAAGTGTGATAGATGTGCTCGATGGTTTTCATTTAGTTTGATTTAGCTATGAATTAACAATGAAAATCTTTAAATTAAAACGATGTGCAAAAGCAGAAATAATTCGAAATGGCTGTCTAATAGTGGCAGCCTTTTTTTTAGGGGTTAATTTACAATAAATTCATCACTTGTAGTTGCAACTATTATGTTTTCTAAAGTCATTTTTGCGAAATCAGGAATCCAATGAATGCTGTGAATAATTTCTATGTCTATATTATGGCAAGTTCCGGAAACGGCACATTATATAATGGCATGAACAATGATTTTATAAAAAGAGTTTATCAGCACAAGAACGATTTGGCAGAGGAATTTACAAAGAAATACAAAGTACACAACTTAGTTTATTATGAATATAATTCGGATGTTAAGGCTGCAATAAGCAGGGAGAATCAGATAAAAATTGGAAAAGGAATTGGAAAATTGAACTGATTGAAAAAATGAATCCTAATTGGGAAGATATATATAACTTGATTGTATAGGAATGTGAAGAAGAATTACTGGATCCCTGATTTCGCAGGAATGACAACTGGATTATTACTAATTCAATTATTTTATGAAAGCATTAATAGCATTAGAAAACGGATACTTTGATTACGGTGAATACTTCACTGATCCGGGTGAAGCATTTGGTGAGTTTGTATTCAATACATCTATGACCGGTTACGAAGAAATTATCACCGACCCTTCATACAAAGCTCAGGTAGTAGTTTTTACTTACCCATTGATTGGTAATTACGGTGTAACGAGAGAGGATGGACAGTCGGATGGTATTAAATGTGAGGCGGTAGTGGTTCGGGAATGCTCAAGGGTCACGAATAATTACCGGAGCCGGATCAGCCTCCCTGATTATTTGAATGAAGGAAGGATCCCCGGTATCAGGGGAATTGATACACGTGCTTTAACAAGACAGCTAAGGGAAAAGGGAGCTGTTCAGGGTGGAATTACATCGAGGGATATCAATCCTGAAGATTTTATTGCAGAAATCCGGCAAAAAGGATCAATAAGCGATAAAGATGTATTTGCTGATGTGATAAATGATGATGTTTTGGTTTTTGAGGGTAAACCAAGTGGAATTAAGATTGCTGCTTTTGATTTTGGTATAAAACAAGGCATTATTAAAGAATTGCAGAATCACTTTGAGAAGATATACTTAATTCCGTTTGATAATAAGTATGAAAACCGTTTGAAAAGCCTGGATTATGATGGCATTTTCCTTTCCAACGGGCCGGGCGACCCGCGGATTGTTAAAAAGAGCGATGAGTTTATCAAATCCATTGCAAATGAAAGAATTCCCATTACTGCAATCTGTTTTGGCCACCAGCTTGTTGGTAAAGCATTTGACCTTGATATTTACAAGCTCCAGTTCGGACACCACGGGGGAAATCATCCGGTTAAGGAAATGAAAACCGGTAAGGTGCATATAACAGCACAAAATCATAATTATGCTGTTTCACTGGATGCAATACAAAACAATGAAGTCTGGGAACTTAGCTGGTTGAATTTATATGATAACACCGTCGAAGGCATAAGGCATAAAACACTGCCAATTTCAGCGATTCAATTCCACCCGGAAGCATTCCCAGGACCTAATGAGGCCTGCAATCCTTCTTTCAGGGAGTTCTTTGAACTAATACGGGATAATAAAAATGCCCGTTAGAGATGATATCAACAGAATTCTTGTAATTGGCTCCGGCCCAATTATAATTGGCCAGGCAGGCGAGTTTGACTATTCAGGCAGCCAGGCAGTTAAATCCCTGAAGAAACTTGGGTTTTATGTTGTAGTTTTGAACAGCAATCCTGCTACTATAATGACAGACCCTGAGCTTTCTGACAAGGTCTACCTCGAACCAATAATACCTGAAATCATTGAGCAGATAATCCAAAGGGATAAAATAGAAGCAATCCTTCCTACTGTTGGTGGACAGACTTCATTAAATGTTGCGCTTGAACTACATAAAAAAGGCATTCTTGAAAAGTATAATGTTGAGCTTCTTGGAGTAAATCCGGACGCCATTGAACTTGCCGAGAGCCGTGAAAAATTTAAAATTGCGATGCATGAAATCGGCTTAAGCAGCGCAGTGGGTTATATTGTTGATTCGTTTGAAGAGGCAATGCAAATCCCTGCTAAGCTGGATTTCCCATTGATTATCAGGCCTTCTTATACTCTTGGCGGCACAGGTGGCGGCATTGCAAATGATTTAGATGAATTCGGGATAATTGTGAAAAATGGCCTCAAACTATCACCAGTTTCCCAATTACTCATCGAAGAATCGCTTATCGGATGGAAAGAATACGAGTTTGAAGTTGTCCGCGATAAAAACGACAATGCTGTAATTGTCGCTTCAGTTGAGAATTTTGATCCGATGGGTGTACACACAGGGGACAGTATTACTGTTGCTCCTGCACAAACTCTTACCGATAAAGAATTTCAACAACTGCGTGATTTTTCACTTGCTGTTATACGAAAAGTAGGTGTGGAAACCGGCGGCTCAAACATTCAGTTTGCCGTAAATCCAGAAAACGGCGAGGTTCGGGTAATTGAAATGAACCCTCGTGTATCTCGCAGTTCAGCCCTTGTTTCTAAAGCAACTGGTTTCCCAATTGCAAAAATAGCAGCTCAATTGGCTGTCGGGCTTACGCTTGATGAGATAACGAATGAAATTACAGGTACAACTCCGGCATCGTTTGAACCGGCGCTGGATTATATCGTTGTCAAAATACCGCGCTGGGATTTCGAGAAGTTCAATGTCGATCCTGTGCTGACAACACAGATGAAGTCTGTGGGTGAAGTGATGAGTATTGCTTCTAACTTCAGGGAAGCGTTTCAAAAAGCTTACCGATCTCTTGAGATTGGAGTTGAAGGGCTTGACTTTCCGGGACTTGTTACAGAAGAAGATTCCAGTTTAGAAACTATGTTGAAAGTCCCCAACCCACTCAGGCCATTTTATATAAAAGAGGCATTCAACAGAGGATGGGACCTGCATAAAGTTTTTGATTTGTCTAAGATCGATCCATGGTTCCTTGATAATATTAAACTGCTTTCAGAAATTGATAAATCATTGGAAAATATATCATTTGATGATGTTAAGCTGGAAAATATTAGGTTGGCTAAGCTAAATGGCTATTCAAACAAGCAATTAGCTAAGATATGGAATGTTTCATTAAGTGAAATAGAAGCATTACTAAATAAGAAAAAAATCAAGCCTACTTATAAGAAAGTAGATACTTGCGCTGCCGAGTTTGATGCAGTAACCCCTTATTTTTACTCGACTTATCTCAACGAAAATGAAAGCCGGAAATCAGAGCGAAGAAAGATTATCGTTCTTGGTGGCGGGCCATTCAGGATTGGCCAGGGGATTGAATTTGACTATTGCGCTTCACAGGCATCTATGGTGCTAAAATCACTGGATTATGAAACAATCATGGTGAACTGTAACCCCGAGACAGTCAGTACTGATTATGATACATCTGATAAACTCTACTTTGAGCCTGTTACCTTAGAAGACGTACTGAACATAATAGAGCTTGAACAACCGGAAGGAATTATTCTCCAACTTGGCGGCCAGACGCCTCTGAAATTATCCAAAGCTCTGAATGACAAAAACATAAACATTCTCGGTACATCACAGGAAAATATGGACAGGGCAGAAGACAGGGGCAGGTTTCTTGAGTTGCTTGGCAAACTGAGAATACCATATCCGCCCGGTGGCTCTGCTTATTCTGCAGAGGATGCGCTTAAAATAGCATCTAAGATTTCTTATCCTGTTATTGTCCGACCCTCATACGTTCTCGGTGGCAGAGGAATGGCAATCGTTTACAGCGATGAAGACCTTAATCAGTACATTGTTCAGGCTGCAAAAATATCAGAAGACCACCCTGTGCTAATAGACAAATTCCTCGAAAAGTCGTATGAATTTGATGTTGATGCGGTTTCTGACGGTGAAGATACATTGATTGCCGGTATAATGCAACATATCGAAGAAGCAGGAATTCATTCAGGTGACAGTTGCAGTGTCCTGCCTCCTTACCTGATTCCACCTAATATCATAGATAAAATAAGGGAATACACTTACAGCCTGGCAAAAGAATTAAATATTATTGGCTTTATTAACATCCAATTTGCTGTTCATGACGAAGATGTATTTGTTATTGAAGTAAATCCCAGGGCTTCCAGGACAATACCATATGTGTCAAAATCAATTGGTATTGCCTTAACTAAAATTGCTGTTAAGGCAATGCTTGGAGAGAAGATCAAAGATATGAACCTTCCGGATACCGGCTGGCTTTCGCATTATGCAGTTAAAGCACCAGTGTTTTCATTCAGCAAATTCCCCGGAGTAGATACTGTTCTTGGTCCGGAAATGCGTAGTACCGGTGAAGTAATGGGCCTCAGCGAGTTTTTTGGCGAAGCTTATGTTAAATCTCAGATAGCAGCCGGGAATAATCTTCCGGTAAGCGGAAATATTTTTATAAGCGTCAATGACGATGACAAACAGGAGATGGTTCCTATTGCAAAGCGTTTGGCACAACTGGGATTTAACATTTTCGCAACTCTTGGAACATACAGCACCTTGCATGTTGCCGGAATAAAAGTAAATCTGGCACACAAGATTGGAGAGGGTAGCCCAGACATTGGCAAAAGGATACAGGATGGTGAAATAAGCCTGATTGTAAATACTCCGCTCGGACGCAAGGCATATCAGGATGACCTCTTCATCAGGAAAAACGCTCTAGAGAGGAACATCCCATGTATAACTAATCTGGCTGCTGCAAGGGCCGCTGCGGATGGTATAGAATGGCTTCAAAAGCATCAGATAACTGTCTGGCGGCCACTTTATATTCGAAAAGGCTGATATGATTAACAACGGTGAAATATTAATAGAATTGCTGAAACAACGTGTTCTCGTACTCGACGGCGCTATGGGAACAATGATTCAACAATATAAACTCAGTGAAGAAGATTACAGTGGAGCATCTTTTAAATCGCATCACAAATCCCTGAAAGGTAATAACGACCTACTTTGCCTGACCCAACCGGTTATAATAAAGGAAATTCACATTAAGTATCTTGAGGCCGGATCAGACATTATCGAAACAAATACTTTCAATGCAAACACAATCTCACAATCAGATTATGACACTCAAGATTATTCATACGCAATAAACAAAGCTGCAGCTGAATTAGCCAAAGCTGCTGCACTGGAATTAAATACACCGGAAAAACCCAGGTTTGTAGCAGGAGCAGTCGGCCCGACAAACCAGACAGCATCGCTCTCACCGGATGTTAACGACCCGGCATACAGAAAAGTCAGCTTTGAGGACTTATACAATTCTTATTATGAGCAAATACGCGGGCTTATTGATGGTGGTTCTGATATAATCCTGATTGAAACTATATTCGATACTTTGAATGCCAAAGCGGCAATATATGCAGCTTCAGAACTTGTGGAATCAACAGGCAGGTTTATTCCAATAATGCTCTCTGGCACTATTGTTGACCAAAGCGGCAGGACGCTTTCCGGCCAGAACACGGAAGCATTCTGGATATCAGTATCACATACTCCAAATCTGTTAAGCGTAGGATTAAATTGTGCACTTGGGTCCCAACAAATGAGGCCATATATAGAAGAGCTAAGCCGGATTGCACCCGTGTTTACAAGCTTGTATCCCAATGCCGGATTGCCAAACCAGTTCGGAGAGTATGATGAATCGCCAAGATTCATGGCTGATGTTGCTTTGGAATATGGTAAAGAAGGATTTGTCAACATTATTGGTGGATGCTGTGGCACAACTCCGGAGCATATAAGAGAAATTTCTAAAGCAGCACAAAAGATTAAACCAAGAATAATCCCAGCAATAGAACCACTAATGAGACTAAGCGGGCTTGAACCTCTTGTTGTGAGGAAAGATTCCAACTTCATTAATGTTGGAGAAAGGACAAATGTTTCCGGTTCCGTAAAATTCCGCAGGCTAATTAGTGAAGGCAACTACGAAGAAGCACTGGATGTTGCACGCAAGCAGGTTGAAAACGGTGCTCAGGTTATTGATATAAATATGGATGAGGGTTTGCTTGACTCTGTTAATGCTATGCGTAAGTTCTTAAATCTGATTGGCTCGGAACCGGATATTGCCAAAGTACCCGTAATGATTGACTCCTCAAACTGGGATGTGCTTGAAACCGGGCTTAAGTGCATACAGGGCAAAGGTATAGTAAATTCAATCTCGCTTAAAGAAGGAGAAGCGGATTTCCTTGAAAAAGCTAA
>CAYVVD010000007.1:0-17528 GCA_964454975.1 uncultured Hyphomicrobiales bacterium
TCTCCCTGAGCCTTACGTTAAAATCGAGGATAATACTGAAGTTGAAATTGATCCCGATGCTGATAAGATTACATACCTGGAAGCGTTGAATCGTACTTTGAAAGAAGAATTCCGCGCTAATGAAAACACTTTTCTCTGGGGGCAGGACATAGGAAAAGGCGGGGTGTTTAATATTGTCAAGGGTATGCCCGAAGAATTTGGTAAAGAAAGAGTTTTTAACGCTGCAATTGCCGAGGACATGATTGTTGGTACTGCAAATGGTTTCAGCCGTTACCGTGATGATATCAGGGTAGTGATCGAAGGTGCTGAGTTTGCCGATTATTTCTGGCCTGCAATGGAACAGCTTGTGGAACTTTCACATGAGTACTGGCGAACGATGGGACAGAATGTACCAAATGTAACTATCCGCTTGTCAAGCGGTGGTTATATTCAAGGTGGCCTTTACCATTCGCAGACACTCGAAGGTGTATTTGCAACATTGCCCGGACTAAGGATAGTTATGCCTGCTTTTGCCGACGATGTTGTAGGATTGATGCGTAACTCTATACGTTCAAAAGGTGTTACGCTATTCCTCGAACCAAAATTTCTATATAATTTCAAACAGGCAACCGGTCCAACACCACCAAAGGGTTTTGTTATTCCTTTTGGCAAAGCAAAAATTCGGAGAACCGGTAATGATGTCACAATAGTTGCTTTTGGCTCTGCCGTCCACATGAGCAATTTTGCCGCTGAAGAACTTAAGAAAGAAGGAATTTCTGTTGAAATAGTTGACCTTCGTTCGCTTATCCCCTGGGACAAGGAGGCAGTACTGAATTCAATCCGTAAAACAAACCGTGTGATTATTGCCCACGAAGACAAAGTAACCGGTGGATTCGGAGGTGAAATTGCATCCGTAATTGCTGAAGAAGCATTTAATTATCTGGATGCACCGGTGCTCAGAGTCGGATCAAAGGACACACCTGTGGGATTTGCTAAAGAGTATGAAAGCAAAATATTACTAAGCATAGAAGATATTAAAAAATCAATCAGGAAAATCACTGAATATTAAAAACAATTGTGTGCAATATTCCTGACACTGTCAAATACACCACACAAAAACGCCTTACATATTTATAAGATAAGTGCGAAACCCGAAATAAAGCATTGGAATTTCGGGTTTCCTATTATATATTTGTAAGCTAAGGAGCATGGAAAACGTGCGCCCGTAGCTCAATTGGATAGAGCGTTGGATTCCGGTTCCAAAGGTTGGGGGTTCAATTCCCTTCGGGCGTGCAAACTTTTGTTTATCAATGATTTAGAAGGCTATATGGCAAAAAGGAATGACAAAAAGGTTGAGAAAGAAGACGAAATTTTAGAAGAATTTGAAGAATACGAAGAAGAGATAGACGAAGAATCTGAAAGTGAATTAAAAAAATGGGCACTCTACGGTGGAGTTGCTATTGTATCAGTTGTAGCCGTAATTGCTCTTTATTTTTTTTGGAGTTCCGGCGAAGAAGAAAAAACTGCCGAAGCTTCGCTTGCTCTTGCTAAAATCAGTGATTTTTATGTCTCAGGGGATTACAACAAGGCGCTTTACGGCGATTCCACTTTGGCCGCAATTGGCGAAGAATCCCTTGGACTGGTTTCAATTGTTGAGGAATACGGCGGCACAGCCCCCGGCAAAAGGGCTGCACTTTGGGCAGGAGATGCATTTTTTAAATCGGGGGATTACGAATCTGCAAAAGAGTACTATGATTTAGCTCTCGACTCAGATTCCAAACTTATCAAAGTGGGCGCCAATGCAGGTGTTGCAGCCTGCCTCGAAATGGAAGGAGAACTCGAAGAAGCAGCTGAACACTATATGAATGCTGCTACTCTGACTACAGAGCCCGGGACTAAAGCCCGTTATTCTTATTACTCCGCCTTGTGCTTTGAACAAGCCGGTAATAAAGAGGAAGCAGAGAAAATTTACAGCGACATAATCAACGAGGATGAGTATTCAGAATTTGCAAATTTTGCTAAGACGGGATTGTACCGCATTGGCACGGAAATTGACTAACAAACAGATGGCAGCATAGCCATTTTTGTATTTTATTGCATGAAAATGAAAATAATAGATTCTTTAATAATTAAGTTATTTTTTGGAGGTATTATGCAACGATTGATTCGTTTGAGCTTATTTGTGGCTGCGTTGGGCATACTCGCCTTAAGCGAGGCTGTCGCACAGAAGCCGCAAGTACAGGTGTCGGGGCGCATTGCCCCCGGAGAAGTGAGGATCTTCCAAAACGACTCCACCTATGTAATCAATAACGAATATGTCATCGGCGGTACTCTTATAATTGAGCCCGGCACTGACATTTTGTTCTACCCTAACGGCCGGTTAATAGACTCAACCGGCGGGCGTATTATTGCTGACGGCGACGCCTCAGCAAGCTATACACAAAACCCTGACGGTATTGACCCGCTTGCAACACCGTTTACATCACGTAACCCCTATGGTTACCAGGGTTATTCTGACTTAAGGTATTTCCTTCATGATGTTTCACAGGAAACTGTTAACAGGAATACCACAAGCGATATTACAGTTCATTCAAGCAAGTACGACCACATCTACAATGTGCTGCTCGATACTGCAAACAGGCGTGTTGTTAACATGACAACTCCCGGTGTTGTTCCATCGGGCCATGTTCGCATCCCGTTTGAAGCTGCTCTTATGTTCAAAGCCGCTCGCCTGAATGAAGATCCTGACCTCGACGTAAACCTTTACCTCCTTCCTTGGAGTAGGTATCGTAATAAACCTGTAAATGTTAATGAAGGCCAAATCAGGTTTATCGGACAGCCGGAAAACAACTTCTCCCGTGAGTGGGGACATATTATTGTTCTCCCGGGTGCAAGAGCTGCATTCTTTAGGAATGTAAGCTTCGAAGGTTTCCGCAAGGATACAACAGTTGACCGCCTTTCGATTTACGACGAAAGTATGCCAGGCGCTGACTGGACAAAAATTAACCGCGACCTACTCGACCTTACAAATGGTTCAGGTGGTGCGATTACTACTTTCTCATCAAGGACATGGTTGCTGAATTGCGAATTTACTAACAATATGGCTCGCTTCCGCGGCGGTGCTCTCCAGCTTTTACAAGCACCGGGAGGCTACCCGCATTACATGTCAGTTAATGAATACTATCCACTTGATAAAAATCCGAACATTACAAATAAAGACGGCAGCCTGTCAGATATTAACGAATACAACCCGATTCCGTTGATTGACAGGATTGATGAAGACTACTCCGAGCCTCTTTCGGATTATGCCCGCCAATACTACGACGATGGCAGGCTTGCTCTTTATCTTGGCCGTATGAGAAATTTAACTTTTGATAATAACTATGTACAGATTGCAAATGTGGTTGAAAAAAGGATTGGCCCTGTTACTGTAATCGTTGATGATACAGACAGCCCGGCTTACTTCCCAATGGGTTACGGCGATGGCGCTTTTGGTGGCGCTATCTACATGTCCGGCCGTGTTGGCGAAGAAGACAGACAGATTGAGGTCGGCCTTGGTATTAACCACAGCATCACAATCAATGGCAGTGAAGTTAGCTTCCCGGAATATGATTCTTTCGTAGCAACCGGAAACAAAGCTAATAACTATCAAAGCTCAGGGAGCACACCAGGTGCACGTGGCGGTGCTATTTACGTCGGACGATACACATCTGCTATCATAGCAGGTCAATTTGAGTCCAATGAGTGCTATGCCAAGTTCCTCCAGGATTCTCTGACCGGATCAAATAGCGGCTACTTCTCAATGGGTGGTGCTGTTTTCCATGAGAATACACTTGGCAGGCTTCAGCTTCGCGGCGGACCTGCACGTGAAATTTATGATAATGAAACACGTTTCATTCGCAACAAAGCCGGCGCAGGTGGCGCTATATTTGTTGATGGTAATACTGACCCGACAGTTTCGCCGATTGTTGGTGGTTCTGATGAAACACTAAACACAAGGGATTATGGTTTTGACATACGATTTGAAGAAAACCAGGCAATCAGCTTTGGTGGAGCTATCTACTCAAAGAGGAATGCATGCATCTGGGGTTCAGGTGGTGTTGAAGCCGGCGAAATGATAGGATACGGCGGCAAGCACTTCGTAAGGTTCACACGCAACAGCGCTGGTTACAGTGGTGGTGCACTTCACCTTGCATTGCCAAATGGTATTCCGATTCCTCCGCATCAGAGGGCAACATTCCTGGTTCGCACATCATTCCGTGAAAACGTAGTTGGTCTTGACATTGCAGAACGCAACAAGCCGGAAATTCGCGGTGGTGGTGCCGTTTATACATTGCACTCTGACCTTAACCTTGTCAAAGGCACTGAATTTATTGACAACACTGTATATAATGGTAACGGCGCAGGTATCTGCATGGTTAACCCATTCTCATCCTCAAGGCGCTTCTTCGTTACCGATCTTGACAACGTTTATTATAATCACCAGGGTATCCCCTTAAGTTATGAGTCATTCAACGGCCCGTTCATCTATGATGAAAATGTGGTTTATCCTCCCGATTCAAGGATGCAGACTGTATTTAAAAACAACGAGATTATCGTTGACCAGGAAATCCTTGATTCGCAAAGCGGCTCAGGCGCTACACAGCGCGGCTCCGGAACATGGCAGACAACAGCCCTGCTCCACGCAACTGACTGGGTTGACGGTACCAGGGGTTATGCTGTTGGTTACAATGGTACTATCGTTAAGTTCACTAACGGTGGTTCTGATTGGGAATACCAGAGTTCCGGTACAGGTTACAGGCTTACAACAGTTGAATTTGTCAGCGGTAACACAGGTTTTGTTGGTGGCGACAGAGGTATTATCCTCAAGACTTCCAACTCCGGTATCGACTGGCTCATGAAGTCAACTTCTATCAGCAAGAAGATTAACGATATAACATTTATTAATACCATAAATGGTTTCGCCGTTGCAGACGGTGGTTATATCCTTAAAACAACTGACGCAGGTGAAACATGGACAAACATGCAGCCTGAGTTTGCAAATCTGAATGGTGTTGACTTTGTTAACTCTACAACAGGGTTTGCAGTTGGTGAAAGGGGTATGATTCTTAAAACAACAAACGCCGGATCAACTTGGTCAGTGCAGTTTGTTCCCGGACTCAACACGCATCTTAACGAAATCGAATTTATCAGCGCAAGCACAGGTTTCATTGTTGGCAACGCAGGTATCCTTGCCCGCACTGACGATGGTGGAGATACTTGGGAAGTAATCAACACAGGTACAAATTACGACCTGAAAGCTGCTTACTTCGTTAACCAGGACAGGGGCTTTGTAGTTGGTAATTTTGGTACTTTAATGGTGACAAATGACGGTGGCGAAACATGGACTGAAGTAGATGCAGGTACAAATTACAGCTTCTACGATGTATTCTTCCCGGCACCTTCATTTGGTTTGATTGTTGGCGATTATGGCCTCGTGCTTATGTCAACTGACGGTGGCACAACATGGAGCGAACTTAATCCTGCCAATATGAGTTATCTTGACGTTAACAGGTATCACCAGGAGATAATGCTCCCTGAAAACGGCGTTGGTCTCGGTGGTGCTATATATGTTCTTGACAGTGCAACAATTAACAGGGTTGGCCGCCAGGATTCACTCTTCTTCAACAGGGTGAGAATTCAGGGCAACACTGCTTATACCGGCGCTGCAATCTACTCAGACAACTATGATCTTAAGTTTGTTGTAAACAGGTCTTTGATTACTTCTAACACAGCTTACTCAGAAATTGGTACAGCTCAGAATGTAATCTACGGTCCGCTTCAGTTTGATAATGGTGGCGCAATCGAAGCTAATGAAGCTTCGAGCGATCTTGCCAATGCAGCAATTTATGCTGAAATTCAAGGACCGCTTCCTTCATATCTATACTCTGAAGCAGCAAACTCAATTTATGATAATAATGCAAGATTCCTTATCAGGCTGCCAGATGCACCGAACACCAAGGGTGTTCTTGCAGGCACTACTGGTATCGGATTTGGCGGAACTGACACACTTCGTGGTAACTACTGGGGCAGGACAGAAGCGAATGTTAACCTGCTTTCTGAAAATGACCACAGCAACCAGGGTGTTATCGAAGAAACATTCTTCGTAAACGGCGGGGATGAAACAGAATCATACCTGAAATTTATGTTCCAGGCTACACAACCTAATGAACAAGGCCCATTCGAATTCAACGGTGGTTATTCATACAACCCGGTTCCATTCGAGAATGGTGTTGATGACAACACTCCTGCAGCCGGCTCTATTCCGGCAAGCCTTCTCTTCGCCGGTGGTGTATATGATATCTATGACAAGGGTACTGATATCAAGACTGCTGACTACAGCAAGCGCAGGATGTCGCCGATTGAAGACTTTGCAGTCGGTATTCCTTATGAAATCAGAAGATACGATGACGATTCAATGCCATCATACGGTAAGTATGTAAGACGTTGGGTTCGTGATCCTTTCTGTGTTGAAGAAACTGATGATCAGGGTAATCCGAAATATGGATTCCTTGTTGAAACACAGGATGAATACAGGTCGGATGAAGATGGATTGTATTACCATCCGATTGGATATCCGTTGTTCCTCGAAGCACTTATCAATTATGAAGGCCTTGCTGAAAGAAGCAACCACGATGAATTGGTGCTCAATGAAACAGTGTTCTTTGTAATTAATACAATAACAAGTGACTTTATCAGGGTCAATCTTTCACAGTTCGATGAAAGCGCTCCGTTCAGGGAGATATTCAGGACAAGGGTAGAATTTGTACCTGACTCAACAAACAGAACCCAGAATACTCTCTGGAGAAGGACAGCTGAAGGACTCGCAAACTTTGGTGTTGGTGAAAACCTCCTCCGTAAGATTGAAGACAATCCTTATAATGAAGACAGAGCTGCAATGGGCGGACGCCGCTACCATGCTGCAACAGCTTCAGTTGGTGGCGCCCAGGGTTCCCTGTTCTCGAACAGACCTTCAATGCCTGCTTCAAACAATGGCTTTGTAACATTCTATGCCGGTGAAAGATTCCGCGCACTACCGGTTAACATCGGTGACAGTGTCAGGGTTATTTCACGTACAGTACTTTGGAAAGAAGGTGTAGTGCCGGCATTTGAAGACGGTATTGCATTTGAGATTGTTAATTCAACCAAACCTCCGGTTTATACCGGTAATGTTGATTACCTCAAGAATCACCTTGACACTATTTACAGGGCTTCAGAATACCCGTGGAAACGTGATCAGGGATTGCTTGATACAATCATTACAACTTATAAGCAAAACAGGCTTTGGGTAACTGAGGACAGGACTTATCCGGTTGCTCCGGGTGTTTACAGTGTAGCACTTGGCGATGCAAGGGGCCGCGACTCTATACTTTCAGTTACTGCAATGGATACCAATAAATTCCACGACCCGCGTGCATATATGAATCCTGACCAGTACGCTCAGCTCGATTATGGCTGGTGGGTACCGGACAACGCAGGCCTTTACAGATGGCTTCAGGTTGATACTGTAAAAGCAGGTGATAATCAATATCAGAATCCACGCGACAATGCATTTGGATATCTCATCTTCCGTGGCCGTCCTACTAACCCATACATTGTGCCAGGTGGCGAAACTGTTTGGGTATGGGCAAGGAACTACCCACCGCACTGGAGGACAATAGATTCTCTCAAAAACTACGTTGATGAATTTGGCAATGTTCGTTCAGTTGGCCAGGATACACTTGATAAGGCAATCGAAACATTCGGTCCTTACTTCAATGCTCCTGCTTATGATGAAACAAATGCACGATTCCTCCAGCAGGATACTATCAACTTTGGTTCGAATTACGAAAACCAGTACACATTCCAGTTGTTTGTTGTTGACAGTGTCCCGAGAATTCTTGATGAAGGTTCTCCTGAAGAAACAATTTGGAGGACAGACAGCGAAGGTAATAACATCAGGCCAATTGTTGAATACAGGCCATCAGTGATTAAATGCGGAAGGACTGAAGATGGCAGGCTGATTGCCAACCTTACTAATAAGCTCCGCTTCCAGATGGATATTAACACTGATGATGAGCTTGAAGATGAATATGCTGAAAATAACGATACCGAATGGGACTTCCGTTACGGCAGGACATCATATGGCTTTAGAAACGAAATCATCAACTGGCAGGATACGATTATAGTTGATACAACAGTAACCGAAAATGAAGATGGCGAATCGATTGAATTAATTAATCAGTCACGTCCGGTCTGGCTGTCAGATGAATACCTTTCGGTATTTGACACAGATGACCAGGATGACCCGTATGCTCTTGAATTTACATTAAGAGGCCAGATTAACGTCAGGATTGACGAGGCAACTGCCCGTCAGATTCTCAGGCCTTCAGTTCAGCATGCAGGTGCTCTTAACACTGATACGTCATTTACAGTTATTATTAATGACGGTCATGGCGGAATGACTAAGGCAACATATGGTGTCTTTATTAACGTTCCTCCTGAAATATTAAATCAATCATTACCACCGGCAAAGGAAGACTTCGATTATAACAACGAACAGGCAGATCCTGACAGGAACCTGATTGACTCAAGCCGTATGATTCATGTTTTTGACCCGAACTATGGACAGACACATACATACGAGCTGATCTATACTGATGACAGCAGGACAGAGCTTCAAATTGACCCATGCTTCGAAGAAGCAGGTGTGGTTGATTTGACAACTTACAAGACAACTCCTGATTGGTTGATGATCAACAGCGAAAGTGGCCTCCTCTATGGTACACCGGGTGTAACTGATGCACCAAAGAACGAGATGGTTTCAGTTCTCGTAACTGACGAAAACGGCCTTTGGGTACTTAAACAATTCCCACTCAGAGTCGATTCGACAAACCATCCGCCTAAGCTGTTCTCAGCTCTGGAAGTAAGGTGCGTTGATGCAGACGAGGAATATGTTGATACAGTCCTTGCTATTGATTATGACCTGCTCCGTAACCCGACTGAAGTAGAAGAAATTACAATCAGGGTGGTTGAACCGGCTAACGCAGGTATCGAAGTTACACCAAGCACAATAACAGGCCAAATGGCAAAAGATACAATTCCGGTTGTCATCTCAGCCACTGACCTAACTAATATTCAGAGGGATCCTGACGGCAGGATTACTATCAAACTCGAAATTAACGATGGCGAGGAGAGTTATGAGTATATTTACAGGCTCAAACTTTCTGACCCGACTAACTTTATAAGCACAATCAGAGTTACTAACAGTATTGGTGCATGGCAGGATCTGCAATGGGGTATGGCGGCAGTTAACGCATCTACCGGCGATGGTACCGACGGACTTGACAAGGGCGAACTTGATCCGGAATTCTGCGAATATGAAATTCCGCCATTACCGCACAACGATGTGTTCGATTCCCGCTGGACTATTCCACTGGTTAACGGTACACACAGGAATGTTTACCCGACAAGGTCAAGTTCAGGCTTCCTCAGGTACAGGGCAAATATTCAGTCAGGAGGTGTATTTGGCGGTGGTGCACCTAACTTCCCGGTAACGGTTGAATGGGATGCAAGCGAAATTCCCGATATTAACGACAACGTTAAGAATCCGGAAGGAAGCACATACTATATTATTGACCGTTCCTCGGATGGCGACCTCTTCAAGGTTAACATGAAGACAGGTGAAGCCAATATCAAGACTGGTATTGCAGAACTCGAAACAAACGGCGATGCAATGACTCTTACGCTTCTTGATGACAACCTAGAAGGATTTATAATCTTCGTTGACATTGCAAGCGCAACTGAAACTAACTTTGATATTACAACAGGAATAGTTTCGGTAAATCCGAACCCTGTAAATGGAAATACTACGATTACATATGCACTCGACGAAGCAGACAACGTGAGGATAGAAGTAGTGGACATGCTTGGCAACGTCGTTAAGGTTCTTGTAGACAGCAACCTCCAGGCTGCTGATATCTACAATGTAAACTGGAACGGACTTGATGCAAGCGGTGCTGAACTTCCGAGCGGTGCTTACATGCTTAGGATGGTTTCCGGTACAGCAACTTCAAGCTATCCGATTGCAATCGTTAAATAATTGACTTAAATCCGGGGCCGGTTCGGCCGGCCCAGCTTTAAAAACGAAAAGTAATTATTTAATAAATCTGGAGTTATATAATGAGAAAAGTACTAATGTTTGCTGTTGCTGCTGCATTTATCGTAGGGCTTGCGATTGATGTTCAGAAGGCTTCAGCACAGGTCTATTCCGACTTTGAAGACGGTGTGACCATACGCACTAACGCTCCTTACGAAGAACTTTCTTTCCTTAAAGAAGTGATTCAACCTGGAGACTTTTACCTGAAGCCCCAAGTTAACGTCATGGACAATGACGATGGATACTCACTTATTGACATAGGATTTGACTTTGAGTTCAACGGTGAAGTTTACAACCAGGTATGGGTTTATATCAATGGTTTGATTTCATTCAGCGAACCATTGCTGACCCGTGCAGATGAGCCAAAAGGTTTGTTCATTGCTGAACCTTCAACATACCCGCGTAATGTGGTTGCTCCTTACTGGGGAGACCATTATTTAAGATTGGACGATGAAAAGTTCGACGGATGGATGCCTTCTGAGATTTCATATCTACACGAACCAAATAATCCGGATGGCGAAGTTCTTACAATCCAGTGGAAGAATCTGAATATCAATGACAAGACTGTAAGGTCAAGCGTTGGTAACTTCCAGGTTAAACTTTATAAATCACAGGATGAAAATACAGCTCAGGGCAATATTGAATTTTGCTATGGTCCGGTTGGCGGAAACCCGTTTACTAATCTAAATGAAGTTATTACTCGAAGCTCTTCTGTCGGTATCAAAGGCGAAGAAAACGGCCTTAACCCGGGTGAAGCTGATTATCTGAACGGTCTCTTCTTCAACGAAGAAACAATCTATGCAGCTACAAACGATACTAATAATACTGACAAGAAAGTTTACACTAATCTTTGGCCTCCGTCAGGCGCTACTGACAACAGGATTCTCTTTGACGCATTTACTGTTATCAATATCGAAGAGTGGTGGGGCGATGGCGACGTCGACTTTTCAAAGACTGAAGGACAGCGCCATTTCAATATGCCGCAAAATCGCTTTGTCACTATCAATGACGTAAGGCTTATTATGCGTGCTGTTGCAACGGATGTACCGCTTGACAGTATCAGGCGCCGCGCTGCTTATCATGGTGACGTTAACCATAACGGCCGATTCTACTATGACAACCTGGGTATTCGTACAGATATTCCTTGGAGAGATTTGCAGTATTGGGAAAATCTTCCTAACGGTGTTAGCTCTATTAAGAGGATTTTCTACCAGGCAACATCATATGACGCATCGTTGATTCTGCACTACCTTGGTGGTCGTATTCCTGAACTGCCATGGATCTATGACGACTTCCCGCAGTATGGAAAAATTGTTCCAGAAGAGCAGAAAGCTAATGGTATTAAACTTGGTGAAGCAACTCTTATCTCTGGAGGTATCTACCAGGTGCCTGTTTACCTGAACGGTAACTTTAACGGCCCGGTATCAGGTAAATTTGATATCAATGCAGAGATCACAGGTGTAACAACTACTAACAGTAGTGATTTCTTCCTTGCATCAGAATTTACGACAAACAGAGTTGTCCTTGCAGGTTCAGGTGAGTTTTCTTACAACGAGCCAATTGCATACATCAATGTTTCAACAGACAAGAATACGATATCATTCGACAACATTGTTTACAACGACCGTAACACCGGCTCGATTAAAGTCCAGACCGGCGAAGCTGTTGAAAGTATTCTTTCTAATTCTCCGAACCCGTTTGTTACAAGTACAGTTATTAACGTAACTGTTCCTGAAGAAGGCCAGTACGAGATCGCTATTTTCGATGTTCTCGGAAATAAGATTAAAACAATTTTAAGTGGCAATCTCCAGGCTAAAACTCATACCTTTAACTGGGATGGTGTTGGTGATAACGGTATTGAAGTTGAATCCGGCGTTTATATTTATAAGCTGACCGGTGATGGTATCTCCGTTTCGGAGAAGATGATTCTGAACAAATAAGTTCATTGAATGAATTGATTCGAAATATTACCGTAATTCTCGTGCTGCTGTCCTGCTTGGGCAGCAGCCGGATAACGGTGATGGCTAAAGATGTAACCGCAAGTCTCATAAGCCAGAGGGTTATTGATGTCTGTGGGGACAAACGTGATGTAATTATCACAATTAGCCTTGGAACTGAAATAAAACAGAGCGACTCGCTTTTTGGGTTTGATTTCGAGGCGAGGTTTGATTCAACAAAATTCAGATTCCACACATTGCTAAGGTCAAATACTTTGGCTGAGTTCCTTGAAATAGCAGAGCTTAATCCTTTCAATAGTAAAGGATTAATAACAGGATTTGCAGGAAATATTAATTTTTATAAACCACCTGCATTCAGCATTGACGGAAGAAAAGACCTGATTGCATTTGCAGGTACTTATATCGGCCCTTTGTGTCCGGATGAAAGTATTATCGAATTTGACTTTATTGAGTTTACTGAAGAATTTAAACTTGATGTTGTTAATTATGAAGATGCTACTGTAATAACGGAAGTATCGGATAAGCCGGATAGGTTATTGGCTGTAACACTAGAACCGGAACTGGTCTTCTTTGGCAAAAATGAACATGAGAAAGAGGTCAAGGTCAAAGTCTCCGGCCCTGTTGAGAGCAAGCTGGAATATTTTAAGCTCGAAATTTCCGGTTTTACAGAAGATGTCATGCTGACAAGTGTAACTGAAAAGGATGGCTTTTCAAATGTTACCTGGCAGTATAATACTAACGGGGACAAAAAGGCAGTTTTTGATGTTGAAATTTCAGGTAATTATATTGATAACGGCTTTTTCTCTTTTAATGTTCTTCGGCAAACAAAGGATACATTTGATATT
Source organism: uncultured Hyphomicrobiales bacterium (assembly GCA_964454975.1). Taxonomy (GTDB): domain Bacteria; phylum Bacteroidota; class Ignavibacteria; order Kapaibacteriales; family UBA2268; genus CAYVVD01. The sequence goes on from CAYVVD010000007.1 coordinate 12,960, forward strand.
GAACTCAGAGCAGAGCTGCTCGAAGTAAATAAATGTGCCTGTATATCACGATATAGCGACGATGTAACTGTATTGAGAGGAATGAAAGATTCGCTGGTTAATTCAGTTAAAGAAAATCTTTATTCTCCTGAATTAAGTTATAATCCTGAAACGGGGGTGATAATCATTCCCCGGAATTTCCAAAAAATTGAAGTTTATGATGTGCATGGCAGGTTAATATATAGACAAAATGGTAATAACAACGGCATTATTCGAACTGCCGGTTTTCCAAAAGGGATTTACATTGTGATGATTTATGAATCAACTTCGGAAGTAAATAGAATTATTTTAAATAATAGTATTTAGTTTAATAATCTTAAAGGAGTCCTTATGATTAACTTAACTCTACGAAGCAAGGGCTTTCAGATACTGTTCGGACTGGCGATTGTATTTTGCCTTTTCGCAACAGTAACTGAGACAAAAGCCGTTAAGCCGGACATTCCTTACCTGAGTTTAACAGGTACAGATGGAGGCTACGACGACAATTGGTATCCTGACGGAAGGATTTGGCTTCCACCTTCAGCTAATGGAGACAGGGAATTTCTTCTTCCGGTTTTCATTGATAACCGTTGGTATACAGATTCGGTAAACTTTCCTCAGTACAAAGCTGACCCGATTTACAGCTTCCAGTTCAAGGTGCTGTACGATTCATCAGCGTTGAGGGCTATTGGTGTGCAGAAAACACATCCGATTACGGAAGAGCATTTCGACCAGTTTGGTTGGGATCCTCTGTTTGAGTGGTATGAGCCCCTTGGACAAAGGTTTAACATTAGTTGGGATGACAGACGTGATTTCAGCTACAGGACGATACTGAACCCTGATCTGCCCAGGCAGGACTATGAAAGGGGACGCGGTGTCACCATTACTGGTACATCCAGTAAGCCATTGCCTGTTACCAGCACTGATGGTACAAGAGAATGGAAGGTATTGCTTTATGTCAAGTTCCGCGTTGTTCCTACAATTGGTACAGGAATTGGTGTAGCAGGTAACACTCCCATTATTATTTCAAATGATACAATCAGGTATAACGACCTTATTGTAACAAAGAACGCGCCTTTCGAGAACCAGCGTGCTTATGATGACAATGTTCAGGAGGATTATAACGATCCTACAACATTTACTGGCATTGAAGGTATGACAAACGAAGACAAACCGGTTCCGAATCAGGTTGAACCTGTTCGCCCGGGTACTATCTATTTGAGAATTATGGATGAATTGCCGGAGTTCCATTTCGAACTTAACCGCGGTATTGGCTCACAGCCTCCGTTGTTCAGGCTTGATGATGACCTTTGGAACATGATTGATCCAATTACTCTTGATTCAAACTCATTCGACCCGATTTTTGGTCTGCGTACTATCCAGGTAATAAATAGTACTTCAACATCGAGGATGAATGATGTAATTATCGAGTCGAATGCTCCATGGTTACTGTTCCGTACTGTACCGGTAGGTACTAACTCAAAACAGCCTAACCCGATTAACAGGCTTACCCGCGCCGGCAGGATTAACTATATGGATAATGGTATCCTTGGAAATGATGCTATCAAAGATCCAAGGGACAACGCTACCAATCCTGATGGAGAAGTGCATCTCGAAATCGCCTGTGACCCATCAGAGTTAAACCTTGGTGATACTGAAGATGACCCTGAAAAAACAGGTGTCTATGTTGGATACATTACCTTCCAGTCACCATTTGCAGAAGTTAGCCCCGTAAGGCTCAGGGTTACATTTATTTACTTCAGGAATCCTCTTGAGGGCAACAGAGCCGGTTCTATTCCGGGTATTGAACTTTTCATCCGAAACTCTAGTGGCCAGGATGGCGATAAAGTTAACTTGGTATTTGGTACAGGGCACAGGGCAACAGATAATGTTGACACTCTCTTTGGTGAGCATGCCTATGACTTCCCAATTAACGGTTTCGGCGCACGTTTCTTCCCGCTGGACAAGGATGGTAACCACCTGACACTATACGGACTTGGTGATTTCAATGCCAATGATGAAGAAAACCGTACTGTTTCCCGCGATATCCGAAGCAACAGGGATACACTTGAATCAATTATTTATCTTGTCAGGTTTGATGCCAATGGCGACCAAAACTATCCAATTGTTATTGAATGGGATATTCTTGACTTCCCGGATGGTTCTGAATTGTTCATCAGGGATACATTGAATGGCCAGTTGTTCCCGGCAGTAAATATGCGCGAAGCAACTGTAATTGGTACAACCAGGCGTTCTTTCATTATCCAGGATCCGAATATTACATCTTTCATAATTGAATACACATTGCCGAAAGTTATCGAATATCTTGACGAATTTGGCAACCCGATAATTAAGAAAGGCTGGAATCTTCTCTCATTGCCGGTTAAACCTACAAATACATTGTATACTGAAGTTTATGAAAATGCAATCAACCGTCCTTACTATTTCTCACAGAACCAGTATCAGGACGTTGACCTTCTCCAGGAAGGTGTTGGTTACTTCATTAAATATGGTGACCTCATTGACACAAGATTTGCAGGTACTTACATCGGTGAAATATCACTCCAGAGAAGAAATGCTCCGAGGTTGTATCCGGGTGATGCAGACAATGGTGGATGGAACACAATCGGCGCTTGCTCAACTCCACTGAATATTGAAGAAATTGATTTTGACCTCTTCAACGGTGAACAGCCTACTCTATCATACGTCAAGAGTTTTGGTGTATGGGGCTATACAACTGACCGTGGTTACAAAGAGGTTTCAGAGCTTATGCCGGGTCTTGGCTACTGGATTAAGGTCGATAATAACGGCTACTTACGTCTTATCGCACCGCGCAACATTCGCCAGAATGTTCCGGCTAACAGCTTTATTGAAAAACAACAGTTTCTTGCTAACAGCATTAAAATCAATGTGATGGACAATGCACAGCACAATGGAACTATCTACATGACAAACAATGATAACGCTATGCTTGATTATTATGAGCTCCCACCGGCACCTCCGGCAGGACTCTTCGACATACGTTATCTCGACAACAAAATAATCAGCAACGAAAACGAGTCTGTATTTAACTTGCAGGGAGTACGCTATCCGCTTACCATATCAATGGAAAACACCGATGCAGAGTACATCTTTACTGACGCTATCACAGGTAAAGAGCTTGGTGTTATCAGCCCGGTATCCGGAAACAGCTTTGACATTCTCGGCGAAACTTCAAACAGGATTATGGTAGAAAGGCTTGAGTCTCTCGAAACAGGTGTTTATCCGAACCCTGTAAACGAGAACTCAAGACTGGTTTATTCAATCCCTGCCGAAGGTTTTGCTAAAGTTGCTCTCTATGATGAACTTGGTAACGAAGTGATGATTATTGCTTCCGGTAACATGAACGCAGGAGTATTCGAAGCAGATCTTGATGCTTCAGAACTCCGCAGTGGCAACTACTTCATCAAAGTAGCTTCTGGAAACTTCAATGAAGTAATCAAGGTTACTGTAATCAAGTAATCCTTTTTTAGGACGCATTTTTCAAATGGGCAGCAATTTTATTGTTGCCCATTTGTTTTATAAATAAGACATGGTTTTACTAATACCTGAATAAAAATGAGAACTAAATTACTGGTATTTCTGATTGCAGTATGCACATCTAACGCATTTGATTATTACCGTATTGTGGTTAATATCAATGGCGACGTTGGCGGTCAGATTGACAATCTTGCTTTTGGGATTGACAATGCTGCTACATATTATATTGATGAAGACCTTGGCGAACGCGAATTACCTCCATTCCCGCCTCCCGGTGGTACGCTTTATGGTGTTTTTATATTAGAACACCCGGATACAAAAGAGGAGATTTGGTCATACAAAGATTACAGGCCAGTTTCACAAAATTCGAAATTTTATGAAGAATATGAATTACGCTGGTGGTGGGGGAAAAATAATGAGCTGACTTTTGACTGGGGGAAACTGGGAGCTGAACTCGACTCAGCTCGTTTTGAGTACACTATTGCGGATGTTGTGATCTTTTCCGTTGATATGAAAGAACAGCAGACATTCACTATGGACAATATCAGCTGGGGCAAAGGCATTTTTAAGATGTGGTTCTCAAGAGTAACGAATGTCGAGGAAGAACAAGCAGGTGGAATTTTAATCAGCCCGAATCCCGCCGACGAATATATAACAATTTCAAATATTGAACTTACCGGAAACTTGAGAATATTATCTCTCGAAGGTGTCGTACTAAAAGAAATTACCTCACCAAATTACGAACAGATAATTGTCTCCGATCTTGCTAAAGGCATTTATTTCCTTGAAATAACTGGCAAGTCCCAAAAGAAATATTATAGGAAATTTATTAAATTGTAATTTTATGGCTGTATATGTGTTTTTAATATACCGCCTGGTATAACAAGGAAAAATCTTGGCAGAAAAGAAAGAAAGCACCGGCAGAAGACCACGGGTAGATAACAAACAATCCGGATCTGATAACAGGCAATCCGGACCTGATAACAGGCAATCCGGACCTGATAACAGGCAATCCGGACCTGATAACAGGCA
>CAYVVD010000007.1:17628-33863 GCA_964454975.1 uncultured Hyphomicrobiales bacterium
TGATAACAGGCGATCAGCACCTGATAACAGGCGATCAGCACCTGATAACAGGCGATCAGCACCTGATAACAGGCGAAGGGGAATGCCGCCCAAAAGAGTTGGCGGCGGCCCTTACATTTCTATTGTTATACCCCTTCTGAACGAGGAGGAATCACTTCCTGAATTATCGCTTAAAATTGAAGCCGAAATGAAAGGAATGAAGCTGGAAAGCTACGAGATTATTTTTATTGACGACGGTTCCACAGACAAGTCTTACGACATGATAAAGCAGATTAACAACAGGAACAAAAGGTTCAAGGCTATTCGCTTCAGAAGAAACTACGGTAAGTCTGCTGCACTTGCTGTTGGATTCCAGAAGGCAAGAGGGGAAATAATTATTACAATGGATGCTGATCTCCAGGACGATCCTGCTGAAATAAAAAATCTGCTCGGCAAATTAAACGAAGGATTCGACCTCGTTTCCGGATGGAAGAAAAAGAGGAGGGACCCATTCAACAAAACTTTCCCTTCAAAGCTTTTTAATTTAGTCGTTTCAATGGCAAGCGGGATAAAATTGCATGATTTTAACTGCGGTCTTAAAGCTTATAAGAACCAGGTTATAAAGAATCTGGATGTGTATGGTGAGATGCATCGCTATATCCCTGCTTTGGCGCACATGAAGGGATTCAAAGTTATTGAGATACCGGTTGTTCATCATCCGAGGATTTACGGTAAGACAAAATTTGGTGCAATGAGATACCTCAATGGTTTTCTCGACCTCGTAACTGTCTTGTTTACTCATAAGTTCTTTAAACGTCCTCTACACTTCTTTGGTGGTATAGGCTCTTTGATAGCCCTTGCAGGTTTTATTATTGACTTGGTTCTTTCGATTCAGTGGGCTATGGGAGAAACAGCATTGAGTAACAGGCCGTTGGCTCTTCTCGGCATCGGGATGATAATAGTAGGTGTGCAATTCTTTTCGATGGGCTTGATCGGTGAAATGATTGTTAAAACCAACTCTGACAAGCATAAATATAGTATCAGGGAAACACTTTAATGAATTACAGATATTTTAGAATAGCTTTTTTATTGCTTATTTCACTTTTGATGGTCTATAAAACTAGCGCCCAGCTTACTAAATCGAGCTACCGCATAGGGCTTGGGCTCTCGACAATGAAAATTGTTGGGGAAAACCCGGGGTCTGTCCACATGATTCCGCCTATAGAAGAAGAGAATGGTGTTTACGGCGGAAGTTTCGACGGCGCTCAACCGGGAATTGAGCTTAGAATGACACAATTGCTTGGTGAAACTGGTGACTTCAGGATACCTTATGGAATTATTTATTCTTTCTATACCGCTAACGAGAGATTTCCCGGTGGAAGAAGCCTTGAGCAACGATTAAGGCATTCCCTGAATATACTATCTTTTTATACAGGTGTGCATTGGGTATTTGTTAAGTTCCCGCTTGCTAACGCCAAAGCTTATCTTGGCTTTGAATCATTCAATTCCTTCGTCCACGATGTTGCATTGATTTATACCCGGGACGCTTTATTGACTGATAATGTGGAAAAATCCGTGATTAAAGACAAAGATGCAGCTTTCAGGCTTGGCGGCCTGTTAAGAATAGGAATTGAAGGCGACATAGCCGAGAATTATGAAATTAACACCAGCTTTGGTTTTTCTCTTGCAAACCTACTGCTAAGGGATGACGAAAGGGGTGAACTCCTTACGATGCTTAAGCTCTATGACCAGCAAGAGTCATTTCTATATAATTTTAACTTTTCATTATTAGTTCAGTATCGATTATAGGATGGTGACGGGTTTGAAATTCAAATCTGGCTGCTCTCACTTCCTCGGTTACATCCCCTGTAAACCGCATAAAGAGTATGGTGTGCATTGCGATGATTGCAACTACTATGAGCCGAAAAAAGGGAAAATATTAATAATCAAACTCGGCGCCATTGGTGATGTAATTCGTACAACGCCATTGTTGCATAAAATTAAGAAAGAACACCCTGACCATGAAGTCTGGTGGCTGACCTATTCACCTGAAATCATTCCAAAACAGGCCAACAAAGTATTTGATTTCAACCTTGAATCAATTATCACTCTTGAAAATACACGCTTTGATATCCTAATTAACCTGGACAAAGACAATCAGGCATGCGCTCTTGCGAAAAAAATCGAAGCAGGCAGAAAATTCGGTTTTATTCTCGAAGAAGGAAAGCCCGCGCCTGTAAACAAGCTCTCTGAACACAAATTTCTCACCGGGCTGTTCGATGATGTTAACCAGGCTAATACAAAAAGCTATCTAAGGGAGATTTTCGAGATTAGCGGTTGGGAATTCAATGGAGAGGAGTACATCCTCGAAAAAGAGGATTTTGAATGGAGCATCCCTTCAGATGGGAAAAAGATTGTCGGATTGAACACAGGTTGCGGTTCGCGATGGGTAACACGCCTTTGGGCTGAAGCCAACTGGGAAAGAATTATAATGCGACTGCTTGATGCAGGTTACTTTCCTATGCTTCTTGGCGGAAGCCAGGAACACGAAAAGAACACTCGCTTAAGTGAAAAAACAGGAGCTTATTATCCGGGGCATTTTAGCCTTGGCAAGTTTATTTCTCTTGTTGACCAATGCAATTTGATTGTGTCGGCAGTTACTCTGGGGATGCATATAGCAATCGGCTTAAAAAAGCCGCTAATTCTGATGAATAATATTTTCAATCCTCATGAATTTGAGTTATACGGCAGGGGAGAGATTATTCAGCCTGAAAGAGAGTGTAAATGCTTCTTCAGGCAAACCTGTACAAATGATGAGTATTTTTGTATGGACCACCTTTCGCCGGAAACGATCTTTGAAGCTATTCAGAGGCATCTTCAGGTTTAGTTTTTTCCTCTTTGCCAAAAATCTTTACAGCAGGAATATCTTCAAAATATTGATGATAAAACAGCATGTGTAATACATACTCCAAGGCATTTTCAAAATCATCCTTCCATTGCCATTCAATAATCCCTGTCCTCGGAAATTCGCCCGTATTATCACTAATATTATCAGGTTCAAGATTTGGAGATGCAATAGCGTTGACAAAATCCATTACATCGCTTGGCTCTTCTTCGTTCCTGACTACCCAGAAAGCAACCGGCAGAGGCTTTTCGTAGCTGATAAACCACTCTTCGCTTATGTCCATTGCAAGGTCGTTTGCAGACCCGGGCTCCCAACTGATTGCCAGCTCGCATTCTTTAAGTATATCTTTGTAAGTGCCTTTTACTTCCTTGATTTTAGGCCTGATGCCGTATTTTTCTAACAGCAGAATTTTGCCTATGATCATAAGGAAATCATTAGGGGAAGGGCTTCCGATACTGTTTACATCTTTCAAGCCCTCCCTGAAAAAAAATGAAGCAAGCCTTGTATACCCGGTGCTTATTAAAGCAGGCCCCGGGATAATTCGGTAATCAGCATCCATCAGCCCTTTACCATATCCCAGTGGTGTCATAAGCGATAGGGATGCCCTGTTTTTTCTCGATAGTTCGTAAGCATTTGTCTCATTGGTTTCAACCAGGTTGTATCCAAGTTCTGCTGCTATCTGTTTTACATTAATCAGCAAGCGCGAATATAGCGGTGTATTTGGTACTACTATTGATTGTTTTATCATTTAATTTATAATTTTAATTTTGAATTAGTTGCAAAAATAAGAGAAGCATCTGAAACTAAAAATTTCAAACCGGGAATCTGATAATCTTGATTTCAGAAAGTATCTAAAGTTGGCGACAGGCCCAGCTGCTTCGGCATTTATTGAATATTCTGAATTAAACAGCGGGAAAGCGATTATCAGATACTTTGATTCATGGCACATGTACAAGGAAAAGAATCCCGGTTCAATTGTCGAAAAGGGAATTTTTGATTCATATTTTGCTGATATTGAAAATATCGAGATAATGCTTGTTCGTGAACCGGTTAAAATTTTGATGTTCAACAGGTTGATAAATGAAATCAAGTTTGAAATACCTCATTTGGGAAAAGCATACATCACTGAAATTGAAAGGGTAAAAGCCGAGAGAATCCTTGGTATTGATTTTCAGTTAATGAGTCAAAACCCGAACAAATGGGTTAAATTTGTAGATGAATGGGTGTTTAGCCCTGAAAAAAAAACTCTGTTTCTTAAGGAGTTTACAAGGATAGATGAAAATAAGCAGACATGAAATAAAATTGAAACCCCGCAAAAGGGGGTTTCATCTGATTACTGCGGAGATCGAATCCATGTTGACTGCACTTGCGTCCTTTCGTGCCGGTATTGCACATATATTCATCAGGCATACAAGTGCATCGCTTGCAATAAATGAAAATGCCGACCCGACAGTAAGAGATGATTTCGAGGCATTCTTCAACAGATTGGTGCCGGAGTCGGCAAATTACTTCATGCATACAACTGAAGGCCCGGATGATATGACTTCTCACATCAAAAGCTCTTTATTGGGCAGTTCTGTCTCAATTCCCATAAAGAATGGCAGTTTTGACATGGGTACATGGCAGGGGATTTACCTTTGTGAGCACCGTAACTATGGCGGCAGCAGAAAATTAACCGTAACACTGTTTGGAGAATGATGTCAACAAAGGAAAAAGCAGTAGTTATGATAAGCGGGGGTATGGATTCTGCATTATGCATTGCATTGGCAAAAGAAGCGGGATTCGACATAGCAGGCCTGCACATTAACTATGGGCAGCGGACTGAAAACAAAGAATTGCTTAGCTTCAACGCACTTGCAACTCATTACGGGATAGCAAATAAGCTGGTGGTTGATCTGCGATATCTTGCAAAGATCGGTGGTTCGAGCCTTACTGATAGAAGTATTGAAGTAACCGGGGCGAATCTCAAGAGTAAAGAAATACCTACAAGTTATGTCCCTTTCAGAAATGCTAATATATTATGCATTGCTACAAGTTGGGCTGAAGTAACCGGGGCAACAGCTGTCTTTATCGGAGCAGTTGAGGAGGATTCCTCCGGTTATCCAGATACGAGAAAAGATTTTTTCGAATCTTTCCAGGAGATAATTAATAAAGGGACTAAACCAGGCAGCAATATAAGGATTCACACACCTATCATTAATTTTAGCAAAGCACAGATAGTTAAAAAAGGGATAGAACTGGGAGTTCCCTTTGAGCTAACCTGGAGCTGCTATAAGAGTGAGTCACCGGCCTGTGGATTATGCGACTCATGTGCACTAAGGCTTCGCGGATTCCGGCTCGCCGGTTATAATGACCCCCTCGGATACACTACCAGGCCTGAATATTAATCAATAATTTGTTTTTCTGTTTTTGCAAAATGTGTTATATTTGTCGTCTATCGCTTTTAGCGTTTTTTAAATAGTGAGGAAAGATGAATTATAACGGCCCAAAAGTGAAATTATCCCGAAAGACGGGGATTAATATGACTCCCAAGGCACATAAGTATTCTTCAAGGAAACCTTATGGGCCAGGCCAGCATGGTAACTCGAAGAGGCGTTCCAAGCAGTCGGACTATGGCAAACAGTTACTTGAAAAGCAGCGCCTTCGTCTGCAATTTAATATTTCAGAAAGCCAGATGCTTAATTATTACAAGGAAGCAACAAGACTTACAGGAAACACTGGTGAAATTCTTGTGCAGTTACTCGAATCACGCCTTGATGCACTCCTCTTCAGGACCGGTCTTGCCCGATCGGTTTATGCTGCAAGGCAGTACGTAAGCCACGGCCATGTGCATGTAAACGGTAAGAAAGTAAATATAGCTTCTTATAAAGTTAAAGTGAATGATAATGTAAGTATTAAAGAGAAAAGCAGGAAAATAGAAGCAATCCAGGAAGCATTGCGCTCGGCAGCCCCACCGCCTTATATCGAATTATCAAAGGCCGATTTCTCGTTTAAGTACCTTTACATACCGCCTCGCGAGGAAATCCCTGTACAATGTGAAGTATCATTAGTCGTTGAATTCTACTCGAGATAATCAATTGCTGAAAATATTCTCTAAAAAACCTTCCGGAATTGGAAGGTTTTTTTTGCTTATTAACTTAAAAATTATATTTTCGCAAAAAAATAAAATAGGAACTCTAACGATTAACACGTGTGATGCAGCATAAATCAAGATGTAACCTTTAAAAAGGACTTTTGTTATGTTAATAAATCTGAAAATAATTCAATTAATAAATCAGGAATAAGTAATGTTCTGGACTCCGGAATTAGCAAAATCATTAGAAGACGCTCCATGGCCTGCAACCAAGGACGAGCTCTACGACTACGCGAGCCGTACGGGCTGCCCGCAACAGGTGCTGGATAACCTACTGGAATTAGATGATACAGATGAACTTATTGAAGGCATGGAAGACCTCTGGCCCGAGTATGAAGATGTCACTAACGAAGAATACTTTTATAACGATGACGAAGAAGAGCAATACTATTAAGCTTGCAATTATTTAATGAATAAGGGAAAAGCGTACACTTTTCCCTTATTTTTTTTAATTTATCGGTGTTATTAACCACAAACCGCATCATATTGAATTTCAATACATTATATCAGATAATTTCGTTGATTACGGTTCTGAGTATTACCTCTTTATGGTGCGGCCATGATGACCCGCCTTATTCCTCTCCTCTTGACCCTTATAATTATGAACTGAATAGTATTATATTCTCCGGCAACGAGACATTTGATAACCTTACACTGCTCGGCGCAATCAGGCTCCGCGAGAGCGACAGAAGTATTTCGCACCAGGTATTCCAATACATGTTCGACAATATAATTCAGTTTGGATTTGTGCCGAATGTTTATAAAGCCGCATTTTACCAGCGCCTCGATGAGAGAACCATGGAAATTCGATATTTCAGCCGGAACCATGTTGAAAAGGATGTGGAATCCCTTGCTGACTATTACAATAGAAAAGGTTTTCACGAAGCCGAAGTAAGCTTTGCTTTTTATGGCAACCCTGAAACAAAGAAGAATGTTCTTGAGTTTGTAATAGATGAAGGCGAGCGTTCTTTTACAGGCCCGGTTAATTATATTGGCCTGGACAGCCTGCCCTATGATGTAAAGCTTCGCGTTGATAAACAAATACTTATTAATGATACTGTTCCTTTCGATGAAGACCTGATTATGGCTGAAGTGGAAGGGATTAATCTCCTGTTGAAGAACTGGGGGTATTACTACGACTCGCTTAATGCGCCACCCAAAGTAGTCAAAAGCTCGAATAATACTGATAGTGTTGTTGTTTTTTTCGATACAGGCAAACGTGTTAAAGTGCTTGGCTATGAGTTTGTTGATTCACTACGTAATCAGCCCAAAGTTGTTGACGGGCTTAAGGAAAAACTGATTGACTTAAGTAATGATGGCTGGTACCGCATGGAAGACCGCCAGGAATCAATCAGCAGGATGATTTCGCTTGGCACTTTCGACAGGGTGCTGATTGACACAAGTTCTCAACATGGCCATGTAACAGACTCTACCCTGACGTTTGTAGTTTTGACGCAATATAGAAAAAGCCGTGAGTGGGGAACAGGTATCTTTTTAAATGAATCATACGACAATGCTACAAACCTGGGTTTCGAAATTGAGTTCCAGCATAGAAACCTGTTAAATGCCGCTCAAAATTTTCGTTTATTCGGGAACATAGGTATAAGGGACGTAGGTTCCCTCTTGAGTAATCCCGAAGACCTGGCAAGAATCAGCCGTTGGGAATACGAAACACAGCTCGGTTTTAACTTTACACAGCCATATCTTTTTATGTTTGATAAGACAGTTGTAAACCTTAGTACATTACCTTTGTATTCCTTCAGGCGCATTAATGAAATCAGGATTTCTACAATTGTAGCGCCGATAAAGTTTCCGATTATTCTACCCGGGAATACATTCTTTAGCAATATAATTGTGGACTTTACATTTGAGAGACAGGAACCGGACAACTTTGCCCAAACAATAAGCGACCTCAAAAACAATGCTCAATCCCTGCAAGACTCTTTAAGAGTTGAACAAGCAATCAGGATTTATGGCGACCTTGACGATTATTTCCGTTCACCGGAAAGCGGGTTGTTTTCATCAAACCTATTGGGTGTTTCTCTAATATCAGACAAAAGAAACAACCTCTTTGAACCGACAAGTGGCCACTTTTTTAACATGACTCTTGATGGTAGCAATGTTTTTCTCTCCTATTCAATTCTCTCTGCACTCGCAAATTACTTAAGAGCACAAATATCGCATTACCAATACATTTCTCTTGGCAGACAGGCAGTGCTTGCATTAAAAGGCCATGCAGGAGCAATTTGGCTATTTGAATCCGGTAACAGCTATGTACCACTGGACAGGCAGTTTTTTGCGGGTGGAGCGAACTCTGTACGCGGATGGCCGACAAGAAAACTTAGATATACAAAATTACCTGTGGATTCACTTGGCGGTGAAAGGACCTACGACCTGGTTGAGGACATCATTGGTAATAAGCAGATCATTGAAGGTAGTATTGAACTGAGGTACAGATTTACAAGGCCTGAGAACATTGGCGGGGTGATTGCCACTCAAATTGCCAATATAGGCGTTACAACATTTGTCGATTTCGGGAATGCATATAATTGGTTGATTGGTGATGAAACAGGGAAGCTTAAACTCCTTGATGTATTTTCAAACCTTGCGGTTTCCTGGGGTGTGGGTATCAGGTATGCAACACCAATCGGGCCTTTCAGGCTGGATTTCGCCTGGCCGCTTCACGATCCGCTTGGCAAGCGCGATCCTTTTACAAATACCCAGTTCCACATCGGCCTTGGTCATGCATTTTAGAAACCAAAATCGGTTTTTATCGTAGAATAATGTAAATTTTGGCTAATTCTTAAAAACCAGGTGGTAGTATGAAAAAAACGTTACTCTTTCTCTCTATGTTCATGTTTGTCCTTGCAGGCGCCCTCTATGCGCAGGATGAGGAAATAACAGGCGAAAAAGTTACAGAACACGAAGGCTGGGACAAGGGTATGGGTTGGAAGCCCGAAATGCGTTTTGGCGACCCCGCTATTGAGCTTCATTATGGTATTGTAAAACCCGGATTCCATGAAGATGCATTTTCCGGCGACATAACTTCTACATTTTCCGGGGAAATCAGGCTCGGCAATGTCCGGCTTACACAGATGTCCAAAAATGTGGTTAAATACCGCTTCCCGTATTTATTTATCGGGAGAATCAGCGATGATTTCGGAGAATTGGATTTAAAACCGAGTGAACTAATTGCAGAAAACTGGAAATTCGGATCTTCTTCCAGCAATGGTTACGGTTATAATTTTGGTGAACATACAAACCTGATCTTTTATAACACAACAGGTGTGGTATGGTCTTTTCTGAATTTTCCGAATCATAAGCTAATAGGACTGCAAGGTGATGACCTGACCCGTGTAACTGATTTCGGTGATGAGGTTATGCGCTTTGGCGACACCTACGATGTAGGTATCCGCTTTTACCCAATCAAGATACTTGCTGTGAATGTAGGTTACGAAGGGACGATGGTGTTCCCGAGGCATTTATTCTGGAAATGGGCTGTATCAGAGATTATTGAAGGCGCCGCATCCGGCCTGATTGACAACTTTGCAAGGAAAGTATTCGAAGCAACACCGGAGGCGTTGCCTGTTGTGGCTGTAGTACTTAAAGGCGCTGTAAACTATGCAATGTTCGAACTTCGCAAGGGCGACATGAACTGGCCATTCGAAACAGCAGCTCCATTCACATTTGAGACATTCAAAGTTGGCTTGAATTTTACTTTTTGATTTAATCGAAATAATAAATGATGAGCCGCAAGATTATGCGGCTCTGCTTATTTATTCCTCATCCTCACTGTATTCTTCTGTTTCGCCCATGGGGATTTTCCCAATGCGTTTCATTTTCCCAGAGCCGCACTCGGAGCATTCATACCCGCCGTATTCCTTGCATTTGTAAACATAAATGTCGCTTTAGGAAAGGCAGGCGCCTGCTTCAATTCCTCAATTCGGGCAAATATCAAATTTCATAATCCACCTCAAATTTGTTGTTTAATTTTGGTAGATAAATTTACTAAAAAAGTAAATGATTAACCCAAATATTTACTTTGGACACAAGTTGCTAAGTGTTTGAAAAAGAGCAATTTAGCCCATTATAATTCCAATCCGAATCCAATGAAGAGCGATAGCTCAGCACCGGGGAAAAACTCCTTGCCTTCCCCTCCTGCGGCATAAAGCTCATTAAATAAGTTCATCGCCTGTATATGCACTCGCAGCGATTTAGCGCCCATAAAATTTCTGAATGTATAAGCAGCGTCCGCATTGAACAATGTGTAAGAATCGAGCGTGTTATCGGCGTAATACCCATAACCGGCAGGATCATTTATTAGATGTTGCCTTATTCTTTCATCGTTTATCATATCATCAAAATTATCAGTCCTGAATTCACCTATATGCCTTACTGAAAGAGATAAGTACAAATCATTAACATAGTAGCTTAACCGGGCATTCCCCATTAATCCGGGGAAGCCGGTAATGCTGTTGCCTTTGAGAGAAACTGTCTCGCCTGTGATAGTGTTAAAATCATATTCAAGAATTTCATTCCGGCTTATAGTGGCATTTGCTGATAATTTCAGTCTTTGCGATGATGAAATGTTATATGTATAAGCACCCTGCAACTCAAGCCCTGCATGGCGTGTTCGTGGTGCATTGCCGTCAACAGGGTTGCCGTTTATATCAAGTTGCCCGCTTTTAACGAGTTCATCGAAATATTCCATCCAGTAACCATTAGCATTAAAATAGAAATGCTCATTACGGAACGTATAGCCAAGTTCGAAATCGAGCATTTTTTCAGGCTCTACGAGGGGCGATTCAAAATCATACCTAACAGTACCATCTTCAGTTGTGTCGGCTTTGAAGAGCGGGGCTGCACCAAAGAAACTGTCATCTGCTGCATATAGGTTACGCATCCTCGGCTCCCGGGAAGTATAAGCAACAAAACTGTAAATATTCGAGTTTTCATCCAGGTTAAAATTTGCACCAAGCCGTGGATTAATAAAAGTATATCGCACATCGAAATAGTCCTCTCCATCAGTGCCAACAGTTTCGCTGTTGATGTTGGTAAATGTAACAGGTATATATCCTGTCTTTTCATTACCCAGCCTGTATGAATGGTGAACAACCTGGGCTTCTATACTAACAGAAAGCTGCTCATCAACTTCAAACCCCTGCCTTACAAATGCCGAGTATATGTCCCTTTTGCCATTGTTTGAATAAAACTTGTAATCCGGGTTGTAGCCTTCGGGCAGGTTTTCAGCGAAATTAATTTTGCCCCAGTGGTCAGAACTGTGTATTCGAATTTCTGCACCGGCAGTGAACTCACCCATGTCATTATCCCACACAAGCCGCGGTACCCAGCCGCCATGCTTGTTAGAAACAAATGCCCTGATTATTGCCCTGCGAGGCCCTTCGGCATTTTCAAAACCATTTTCCGGAGTAAGTCGGAATCCGACAGGGCCATAAAAATCGGTTACCCATGTACCGTCATAGTCGAAATAACCCTCACCGGTGTAATAAAACAATGTTGATTTCAGACTCAGGTTTTCATTTATCTGCCAGTCATTGAGGATTTCGTAGTGCGGTTGGGCAAATTCCTCTATTTCCTGGTTGCGTCGTGGAGTTAACCAGTCTTCGAGGACAGTTTCGCCATCTGTGTCATAGCTGAAATAGCTAAGATTCTTACGCCTCTTATTCTTGTCCTTAATCCATGCTTTCGGTAGGCCGTTATAAACGAGCGCATCACGTAATGGCCCTCCAAATACGTTAATCTGTGTTGTAATGTTATCATCGTAGCGAGCGGCACTCAGGTAGTAGCCGTCAAGAAATGCCCATGAATGCCTGCGGTAGCCCCATGAGTTCACCCGAGAAAGCCTGCCCATCACCTGGTATTGATTGTCAACCAGCCCTGAGTTAATTTCAACAAGGAATTTGCTTACGTTAGAGCGGAAGTCACCATCACCTGAATAGTTCTGGAAACCATTTCCGGAATACAACCTGATGCGCGGCTCATCTGTGAAGTTAGAAGTTGTCAGGTTGATGCTGCCTCCTATTGCAGCAGCACCATAGTTTATCAGGCCAGCACCTCGCTGTACCTGTATGCTTTCCAGGTTTTCGGCCAGGTCAGGGAAATCAATCCAATAAACATTGTGGTCTTCGGGGTCGTTTTGAGGAACACCGTTTATCATTACAGAAATCCTGCGCTGGTCGAAGCCACGGATTGACAGGTTGGAGTACCCGATACCATTTCCGCTTTGCGAATATGCATAAACAGACGGTTCTTCATTAAGAAACATGGGTATGTCGAGGGTTGTATAGTTTTCTTTGATAAATGAACGCTCTACTGTTGTAAACGGGACAGGTGATTTCCTTTCCTCCGCCCGGATTGAAGTAACAGTAACGCTGGGTGATTTATACACTCTGAGTGAATCCACTTCATTGGCAAACAGCGAAGCGGCAGCTGTAATTAAGAATATTATTAAAAAAGTACGCATGGCAATACCCGCGGATTAATGATACAATCTTTAATTCCGTAGAGTACCTGCCGGGAAAATAACGGTGGGATAAAACGCGAAAGCCGTTTTCCTACGCCGGTATTATCCGGATCAGGTTCGAGGAGTTTTATCTCAGCCCTGTTTTCTGGGGCACCTCCAACGGTAGGACAAACTTAATAAATTGTTAAGAAAATGAAAAATGTAAGAAGTTGCTCTGAGCTAATGTGGGAAAGTAAGGAATTTAACAGAATAACGATTAAAAATAATATGTAGCGAGAAGAGAATAATCATTAAAGAAACACTGACATTTTAATCTAAGCTAAAGTACCTAAATAGAAGACAACTTGATAGCAAATGTTTTGAGTTTCATAAAACAGGCTCGCAAGGGGCGGAAACATTACAAATCTTTGAAAAGTGTTTGAGTAAGACCACAACTTAATTTTTATCCTGCAAGAGTTTGAATTTAAAAGGATAAATTAACTTATAATAATTGTATTTGAATCTATTCGTTATTAACTTGAAGCATAAATAGAATAATCCACCAAATAGCAGAGAATACAATGGCAGAAATAGAATTTTATAATATTGGCGTTGACGAGACCTGCATCCTTTGCGGCGAAATCGCGAATAAACCCGACCATGAATTCAAAACCCGTTGCGATGTCTGTGGCAAGTATGCTCGCGCTGCTCTTATTTGCAATGGAAATCATGCAATCTGCGAGAATTGTGTAAACATCCCGACAGAGATATTCATCCAGAATGCCTGCCTACAGTACGAAGGTACCGACCCAATGGTACTGCTTGTTGATATTATGAATTCACCAAAAGTACGGATGCATGGCCCGGAACATCATTATATAGTACCCGCTACTTTGCTCACATGCGTTGCTAACTACGAAGGCAAACGGGACGAGTTGGAAGAAAAGCTTCAACAGCTTGTGCTGCGTGTGCGTGATGAATCTCCAAGCTCTTGTACATTTCGTGCCGGAGTCTGCGGGGCTGCCATAGGTACAGGAATTTTCCTTAGCATGTACCTCGGCAGGGATGCAAGTATAGATGACGAATGGTCTCAAACCAATAAAATAGTAGCCGACAGCCTCTCCAATGTATTAGACACACCCGGCCCGCGCTGCTGCAAGCGTGATTCTTACCTTTCGGTAATCGCATCAGCAAATTTCCTTAGAGACAGATTCGCGATTGATTTGCCTTTATCAGTAGGTAAATGTACATTCTCAGCAAGAAACAAATCCTGTGGCCACGAGGAGTGTAACTTTTATAGCATCACAAATTCATTGGTGTAGAAAAGGAGAGCGACTAAATAGAAAGACTCAATAAATTGCGTCTCTACAATGTATCAAGTCCTAATCAGAATCACCCAAACCTGTGCGCCACACGAACCAGCCACCACCGCAGCGAGCGCTATCCCGAGTATAATCAGCGTCCACTCTGTCATTGTTGGGACTGAACTAACAATTAAGAGTACATTGCCAAAATTACAAATTGTTAATTTCATTAATCAATAAAAAAACGCCGGATAAGCTCCGGCGTTTTCACTTTAATAAATATTCGGATTTATATTAGTTTTCGTTAATATCATGATTCATGTCCACGGTTTCGTCTTGCTCACTCTCGTCAACTTCTATTTCCGGGCTGCTGAGGTCTTTCTCGTCAATAATTCTTTCGCCCTGTTCAATCTTGAAAACAATCTTCTTGTTTTCTTCATCCAGGGAGCCGAATACCTTGCTGCCGTTTGTGAGATTGTTTTTAAGCATTTCCTCAGCCAATTCGTCTTCGATGTACTTCTGCAAAGTCCTGCGAAGCGGGCGTGCACCGTACTTCTCATCGAAGCCTTTGTTCACGAGGAAATTTCTGGCATCTGAAGATAAATCGAGTTCCATGTGATTTATTTCGAGGCGTTTCTTCAGGTTTTCGAGCTGAATATCAATTATATCGTAAATATGTTTCTTCTCCAGCTTATGGAATATGATGAAATCATCAATCCTGTTAATAAATTCAGGATTAAACAGCCTTCGCACAGATTCCTCGATGATCTCTTTCAGATGTTCGTAATCGCTGGTAGCTGCATCATCAGTGAAGCCGATTTTTCCGCCATCTTTTATATCGCGTGTTCCGATATTGGAAGTCATAATAATAATAGTATTCTTGAAATCAACCTTCCTGCCGAGGCCGTCTGTTAAAACACCATCGTCGAACACCTGTAGCAGCACGTTGAATACGTCGGGATGTGCCTTTTCAATTTCATCCAGCAGGATTATAGAATACGGCTTGCGACGCACTTTCTCTGTAAGCTGGCCGCCCTCTTCGTAGCCGACGTAGCCGGGAGGCGCACCAACAAAGCGTGATACGGAGAACTTCTCCATGTATTCGCTCATGTCAATCCTGATAAGCGCATCCTCGGAATCGAACATAACGCGTGATAGTGCTTTGGCGAGCTCCGTTTTTCCAACCCCTGTCGGTCCGAGGAACATGAATGAGCCAATCGGCCTGTTCGGGTCTTTCAGTCCTGCCCTTGCCCTGCGGATTGCTTTTGCAAGCGACTCGATTGCCTGGTCCTGGCCTACTACATGCTTCACAAGGTTTTCCTGGAGCTTCATAAGCCTCGATGATTCGCTTTCTGCAATCTTGTTCACCGGAATACCGGTCATCATTGCGACAACATCGGCAACGTCCTCATCATTTACAGGAAATACCTGCTCGCTTGATTTAGACTCCCAGTTATTTTTGGCTTCTTCCAGTTCATTCTGAAATTTCTTCTCAAGGTCGCGAAGCCTTGCAGCTTCCTCGAAGTTCTGCTTCTTAACAACAAGGTTTTTATCCTTGCGTACCTTTTCAATTTCCTTTTCAATGTCCAGAATATCCTGCGGTACCTTGATATTCGCAAGGTGCACTCTTGCTCCGGCTTCGTCCATTACATCAATCGCCTTATCGGGGAAATTCCTGTCGCTTATGTAACGCTCTGCAAGATGTACTGCCTTGTCTATAGCTTCGTGTGTATAAACAACGCTGTGGTGCTCTTCGTAGCTTATTTTGATTTTATCGAGTATCTCGCGTGTTTCTTTGGCGCTTGGCGGGTCAACAAGGATCTTCTGGAAGCGCCTGTCGAGAGCGCCGTCTTTTTCGATGTACTGCCTGTACTCATCGAGAGTGGTGGCTCCGATGCACTGTATGTCGCCCCTTGCCAGTGCGGGTTTGAACATATTGGATGCATCAAGAGAACCCGAGGCTCCGCCGGCTCCAACGAGCGTGTGTAGCTCGTCAATAAATAGGATTACGTCTTCGGCCTTTTCAAGTTCGTTTAGGATAGCTTTCATCCTTTCCTCGAACTGGCCGCGATATTTTGTTCCTGCGACGATACCTGCTAAGTCGAGAGTGATTATCCTCTTATCAAATAATGCACGGGATACTTTCTTATGGATTATCCTCAACGCAAGCCCTTCAACTATCGCCGTTTTGCCAACACCTGGTTCGCCAATAAGCACGGGGTTGTTCTTTTTGCGGCGCGAAAGCACTTGCGATACACGCTCAATTTCCTTCTCGCGCCCGATTACAGGGTCGAGCCTGTTTTCGAGTGCAAGTTTTGTCAGGTCGCGGCCGAAGTTATCCAGCACAGGAGTCTTGATTTTTTCCTTGCCCGGTTTAGTCTTAATCGCGCCCGAAGGCTTGTTAGCCAGGCTTGGCTTGCCGCTTAGAATGTTATCCAGCTCATTGCGGAC
>CAYVVD010000007.1:33873-138367 GCA_964454975.1 uncultured Hyphomicrobiales bacterium
GTGCCAGCACCTGTGCGGCTATGTTCTCTTCATCGCGCAGAAGCGAGAGCAGCAAATGCTCCGTACCTATTTTTTCTGATTTATAAAGCTTGGCTTCGAGGTATGTTATTTTCAATACCTTTTCCGCCTGCTTTGTCAGTGGAATATTACCAATTGTTATTGTTGTGCTCGATGAACGAACGGTATCTTCAATTCCTTTTTTCAATTTATAAAGGTCCGCACCCAGGTTGCGAAGGACGCGAACCGCAAGGCCTTCACCTTCTCTTATAATGCCGAGCAAAAGGTGCTCTGTGCCGATATAATCGTGCCCGAGCCTTAGGGCTTCTTCCCTGCTTAGCCTGATTACATCATTTACCCTATTCGAAAAGTTTCCTTCCACAATTTTCCTCTTAAATTAAATCCTCTTCTAAAAATTCGCTGCCGGACTCTTCGGGCCTTTTTAGCTGACGCATTTTATATTCATATATTATTATAGTCCGTCTGCTTCATTAATATAAGGACAGCCCTTTATTATATCAACGTTTTAATTTCCTCCTTAGTTGCTAAAAAGTTAAAATCAAATGCGTAAAACCAACAAAAGTATTCCTTATGCGCGGAATTGTGAATATTGTAATTATCTCCGGAGATAATTAATAATGCGTATTGTATTGGATGAATTAATCTGCCACATAGGGTATATATGGCACAAAGTAAAACTAACAGCCCCGAAAGGAGCGATAACCTGGCAGGAAGGGTATGCAATAAATTATAACAGTCCCGCAAGGGGCGATAATTTAATTTGGTGTCTTTGGATTATCGCCCCTGTGGGATAATGTGTTTTAATTCAAATGGCCGATTAAAATTTTCACCACAATTCAGTTAATCTCAGGCGGAAGATTTTGCAAGTTATGGAATAATAATTTTAGCTGTTTTTAATTCAGTACCATTTAAAATCTTTACAAAGTAAATTCCCGGGTTTATTGAACTGCAATCAATAATTCCTGAGGAAACATATTCTAATCCCTTGTTTATAAGAAGCCTCCCGCTTAAATCAAATATTGATACTCTTGAGCCGGTTTCCGGATTGAGGTTGTTTATGATTATATTTGGATTGGAATACCTGACAATCAACTGATGCTCACGATCTATTTTTATATCGGTTGTAGGCAGTATGATTCTGGCTATATATAAATCCCGGTTTTCGGATCCTCCATTCCCCTTAATGAAATTACCTGCGACAACAAACTCAGAATCATTTATTTTCACCATTGTGTTTATCTGCTGCGAAGTATAAGGCCTGTTGTCATTTACAACAAACTCAATTATTTCATGACGGTAATCATTGCCAATTATACCGGTACCAATATAAATTCTCTCAGTACCTGATACCTTTTGTTTAGTCTTTCCCGCTACATATACGAAGTTATCGTATATGTGATAACTACTTATTAATAGCTCCGGATTTGCATTAAGGTTGTAATTCCATATTATATTACCAAGTTTATCAACATTTACTATATCATGAATTCGCGCTCCTTTAAAATCTCTTCTGCATCGAATAAGGAAAGTTTCATTGTAAACTTTTATTTCCATCATAGCAAAGTATTCCGGCCCATAATCAATATCAATTCTTCCAAGTAGCTTATAATTCATATCAAATTCAAAAATTGATGATTGTTCCTTGCCTTGGAATGTATTATTTGCATGTACATATATTTTGTCCATTGAGCTTGTAACAGATATAAGGTCTAAAGATGTATAGGATTTATCATGAATCAGGACTTTCTCTTCTTTAAATTTTCCCTGCATGTCATAAGATTGACTAAATATCACCGGCATAGATTCATAATAGCCTGAATAAAAATTTACAACTTCGGAACCTGTAATAATTGTTTCGCCATAATCATCACGAAATTCAGTCATATTTGCTGCAGTATCCACGAAATTGTATATAAGATTTCCATTGTCATCTAATTCAGAAATCTTTACACGATGTATTTTAGAAATTCCAAAAGAAAAAAACTCCCATGAACAAGCTGAATTGCTTGATTTTATTTCCGGATGATTGAATAATTAATGGGAATGAGGATGATGGCATTGGTTCATATAAAATATTCACCCACTCCTTTTTTCCATTCATATCCGTTTTTAAAATTAGTGTGTGAATAAAATCATTCGTGTCAATTAAGCTTCCTGAAAAAATCAAGCTGTTTTTGTGAGTAATTATTTCAGGGATATATCCGCTAATTATGCTGGCATCTAATTCATTAAAGGGATAGAACTTCTCCCATACAGGATTATATGCCGGGAGATTAACAGCTATTAGCAAAAAGAAAAGTAAGGAAACCGACTTCATAATATCACCTTATTTCAGTGGCAGCAGGCATTGTCTGCCTACTGCCTATTTAACAACCAATACTTTTTCAGAAAAGAATTTGCCTGAACCTGTAATTTTTATAAAATATAAGCCCGGTAACAAATCTTCTACCGGAATCGTTTTATTTGAAGTAAAATTATTATCAATATAATTAACATTGCCAACTGCATCATAAATCATCAGTTTTCCACCAATGACATCCGGGGCATTTATAGTGATGGTTGACGCTGCCGGATTCGGATAAACAGAAAGAGTTGTACCTGTTTAAGGTTCTACGCCGGTGTTCATCCACATCTCCTTTGGTAATTCGTATAAAATAAGAGCTCCGTCGTACTATGAAACAATCAGGAATCGCACATCGTCTGAAACATCAAAAGCATAGCTGTCAACGTATCTTTCAAATGTTTTTGCAATTTCCCCGCTTTTAGTATCCCGGATATTTATCGCATGGGCATCAAGTCTTTCAAAGATACAAGCATTTTCAATTGCTTTAAACCTAATGTAATAAGGCTCGCCTACATTATTTAACTCTCCCGGTAAATCATATAACTTTAGACGATGTTTCCCAATATTCGGAGAGTTGTTTGCAGTACTGCTTTAAATAAGGTAAAAAAAAAACATAAATACCAATTAATTATTATTAATCAATTTATACTGTGATTTAGTATGTGAATATTAGTTCGTATGTTCCCATTGACTTAGCAGAATGTAAGAGTTAAATGATGTTAAAAAATAGGCTTGTCTCAATAAATCCTATGTAATTTATGGTAATATATTCGTAAATGTTTATTAAATGCAAAAATAGTATCTTTGTTGTTTGCAAAGAATCAAAAATCAGAAAGGCATTTAAATGTTTGAACCACAGAAAGAGAAGCTTGGAGGATTGAAGACAAGAACATCCGATTTACGGAGGTATCTTTGAAGTAGATAAAAAAAGAGAAGAGATAAGCGGGAAGCAAAAGATCACGGAAGCCGAAGGCTTTTGGAATGACCAGAACAAGGCAAAGGCACTCATGCAGGAGATTGCCGACATTAAAGAATGGGTGGATTGCTACGAAGAAGTAAATACTGCTGTGGGCGACGCAGAAGCGCTACTGGCTCTTTCGGAAGAAGTGGAAGATGAATCGCAGGAGGAGGATATTAATGCAGAACTCGAGAAATGCGAAAGGCTGATTCTTGAACTTGAGCTTCGCAATATGCTCTCCGACAAAGACGACAACCGCAACGCACTGCTTACCATCCACGCTGGCGCCGGCGGTACAGAGGCCCAGGATTGGGCTGAAATGCTTCTTAGGATGTATTCTCGTTGGGGTGAACGGCGAAAGTTCAAAACTGTACTCGTTGACAGGTTGGACGGCGACGGTGCCGGTATTAAATCTGCAACGCTGGAGATAGCAGGTAAATTCGCCTATGGTTACCTGAAAGCAGAAAATGGAGTGCACAGGCTTGTCCGAATTTCGCCATTCGATTCAAATGCCCGCAGGCACACATCATTTGCCTCCGTGTTTGTTTACCCGGAAATTGATGATGACGTAGAGATCGACATCAACCCTGCGGACATCGAGATGGATACTTTTCGGGCGGGAGGCAAGGGCGGTCAGAATGTGAACAAGGTAGAGACAGCCGTCAGGTTGCGGCACATACCATCTGGGATTGTTGTTTCCTGTCAGCAGGAACGTTCTCAGTTTCAGAACCGAGAACGGGCGATGAATATGCTCAAATCCCGTCTCTACCAAAAGAGGAGGGAAGAGGAAGAAGCCGCAAAAGCAGAGGTGGAGGGCAAGAAGAAAAGAATCGAGTGGGGCAGCCAGATACGCTCTTACGTGTTCCAACCCTACACCATGGTGAACGACCACCGCTCTGAGCTTAAAAGAACAGATATACATCAGGTAATGGACGGGGATCTGGATGAGTTTATAAAAGCATACCTGATGATGAATTGATAGAATAGAGTATCAGTTATCTGTGTAATTCTATTTTAGTATAAGACTCAAGTTTGCACTCTATCACCCACCCCTCAGGGGAGTGTCCGGTTGGGGCAGATTAGCAAAAAAACAATAGTTCACACAGCCTCCTTTGCGGGAGTGACAATAGATGAGATCGCACCACACTAAAGGAAATGCCCAATTTGTAGATGCCAACATTCTAAGTAAGATTTTTATCACAAGTCCCCACCAACACTTTAATATCCATAGCTGCGGAGCATACCGGGCTTGTTACGCCACTTGTCGCGGACTTTTACGAATAATTCCAGGAATACCGGCATTTGCAGGTGGGATTCAATTTCGGTGCGGGCCTTTTCGCCAAGTCGCTTGATTTTTGTTCCCTTATCACCAATGATAATGGCTTTTTGCGTATCGCGTTCAACAATTATTTCGGCATGGACAAACCACTTACCGTTCTCGCGTTCCTTGAATTCGATTATATTCACCTCTGTTGAATAAGGAACTTCTTTGTGGTATTCCTCGAGTACTTTTTCGCGAATCAACTCTGATACAAAAAAGCGTTCAGGCTGAGTGCTCAGGAGTTCTGCATCGTAATAAAAAGGGCCCCCGGGCAAGTGTTTGCTTATTGCTTCAATTAAAGCTTCAATATTATCGCCATTAATAGCGGAAATCGGTATTACTTCGTCAAAAACTGCGAACGACATCAGGCGCTGCATGAGCGGGAGCAGTTCGTTTTTCTTAAAAAATAAGTCAACCTTGTTAAGAAGGGCGATTTTGGGTGAATCAATTTTGTCTAAGTAAGTGCTGTAAATTTTATCAATATAATCAGGATTCTCTGCCATTTCATCAGCGTCAAAAAGAGCTATAACCAGATCGGCCTCAGCAATTGATTCAACAACGAATCGCATCATGCTTCGCTGAAGTTCATAGCGTGGTTCCAGAATGCCCGGTGTGTCCAGGAAAACAGCCTGGTAATCATCGCCGGACAGAATACCTACTACACGTTTGCGAGTAGTCTGGGGTTTGTCGGTAACGATGGATAGTTTTGTACCGATTATCCTGTTCAGAAGAGTGGATTTGCCTGAGTTAGGCTTACCAAGAATTGCAACGTAACCCGCGCGTGTGGCAGCTTCCATTATTCAACCGGATCCTTTCTCTGCTCCTCAGTGCGAAAATTTTTCAGGAGTCCGACCGGAATTATAACGCAGTAGCCAAGCACCAGCAATAAAGGAGCGATATCCACGGCAAGAGGGTTATTCCATGTGCCGTCTATCGTTGCTGCGTCCTCGCTAATTCCGGTTGACATAAGTAGATAGCCGATAACAATAACGGCAAGGCCAATTCCGAGGATAACAAAATTCTGCTTCTCAAGTGGGAATTTCCAGATTGTTTCGACTTTTTTCTTCTTTATTACTCTGCGTACTTTTTTTGCCATTATTTCCTCTTTTTTCAAAGATAATGAATTTCATGAAATTATCCCGTATGGGAAAATTTGGTTATTTTACTTATTCATATTTAACATTTGAACTTTACAACATAAAAGGCTAAAAGTTCATGTCGGTAGAAGTTGAAGAGAAGAAAGCGCCCGCGACGGGAAAATTATTCGTTATTTCTACACCAATTGGGAATTCTGAAGATATCAGCAAGCGCGCCGTAAGGCTGCTTAGTCTATCAGACATTGTTGTATGCGAGGAATACAAGGTCGGGGCAAGGCTGATGCATACCCTTGGCATAAAAAAGGAAATGGACCAGCTAAACGAGCAAAATGAAGCCATAAAAGCCCCTGAATTAATAAAGAAATTGCTTTCCGGGAAAAAAATTGCCATCATTTCCGATTGTGGTACGCCTGTATTTGCAGACCCCGGATTGGAATTGCTGCGTTCTGCTATTTATCATAAGCTTGATATTGAAGTAGCCCCGGGGGCATCCTCCATAATGACAGCCTTGGTTCGCTCCGGATTTTCGCTGAAGCAGTTTCTCTATGCAGGCTTCCTTGACAGGTTGCCCGAAATCCGTCGCAAGCAGATTAAAAATTTGTCTTTTGAGCCGAGAACCGTTGTATTGTTGGAAACGCCATACAGGCTTATGCCTGTGCTCGAAGCGCTCAAGGAAGAAATGCCCAACCGCAAGGCATACATCGGCATGAACCTGACAATGCATTATGAAACTCATCATTACGGAACATTTGCTGAAATATTCGACCGGTTCAAAGAGCAGAGAATAAAGGCAGAATTTGTGATATGCTTCCAGGGAAGCTCGTTTAAACCTGAGAGGTCTTCTGAACAATATGCTAAAAGAAGCGAAAAACCTTATGGAAAAAAGCCTTACGGGAAAAAAACTTATGGCAATACATCTCAGGGGGGCAGGACATACAGAGATAAACCGTATCGCAAAAAGAGCGAAACTAAACCCCGAGACAATGGGCAAAGAAATTCCGGCTCCAATCGTTAATTAATAAAAAAATAAAGACCTATGTCATATTTCAGTATTTCAGGTAACATAATAGATATCCACGAGGAAAGGTTTTTCCCGGGCATTATCCATGTGGAAGACGGCAGGATAGTGTCAATCGAGGAATTCTCCCGTGCTGCTGGATTCTATATTCTTCCCGGCCTGGTGGATTCGCACGTGCACATAGAAAGCTCAATGCTTGTGCCATCGGAATTCGCACGTATTGCTGTTACTCACGGTACTGTTGCAACAGTTTCAGACCCGCATGAAATAGCAAATGTACTTGGAATTGATGGTATTAAATACATGCTGGAAAACAGCAGCAAAGTGCTATTTAAATTCTATTTCGGGGCATCGTCTTGTGTGCCTGCCACTTCATTTGAAACAGCTGGAGCAATGCTGACGCCTGCAGATATAGAAACCCTGTTTAAAGACTACAATCTGAAATACTTCAGCGAGATGATGAACTACCCCGGGGTGCTTAATGACGATCCGGAAGTACTCGAAAAATTAAAAATCGCCCAAAAATACGGCAGGCCGGTTGACGGGCATGCTCCCGGATTAAAAGGAGAACAGGCAAAAAAATATATCGAAGCCGGAATAAGCACCGACCATGAATGCTTCACACTCGATGAAGCTATTGACAAGATATATTATGGAATGAAAATTCTCATCCGCGAGGGATCGGCTGCTAAGAACTTCGACACCCTTTACAAGTTGATAGAGGCGAGGCCGGATATGTGCATGCTCTGCAGCGACGACAAGCATCCGGACGACTTGCTCCTTGGGCATATTAATCTGTTGATTAAGCGCTGCATTGCATTGGGCTTTGATTTATTCAAAGTCCTGAAGGTTGCAGTCAGGAACCCTGTTTTGCACTATGGCCTAGATGTTGGTATGCTGCGAGTTGGAGATCCGGCTGATTTTATAATAATTGACAACCCGGACAGCTTCAATGTGATAAAAACTTTCATTGACGGTAACTTAGTTGCAGAAGGCAACGTCTCATATATAGAGCCTGTAGAAGTTAACGTAGTGAATAATTTCAATTGTAAATCAAAAACATCTGCGGATTTTGCTTTCAATGATCCGGGAAACAAAGTACGTGTGATTGAAGCTTTGAACGGCCAGATTGTAACAGAAAGCAGTGTCGCAGAAATCAAATGCAATGGCAGTTTTGAATCTGATGTTGAACATGATGTTTTGAAAATCACTGTTGTTAACAGGTATGCCGATGAAAAACCGGCTGTGGCTTTCATTCGAAATTTCGGCTTAGAAAAAGGGGCAATAGCTTCAAGTGTGGCTCATGATTCCCACAATATAGTTGCGGTTGGTGTGAGTGACGAGGCTATATGCAAAGCAGTGAACGCTGTAATCGAAAACAAGGGCGGCCTCTCGCTATATGATGGTGCAACAAGCTATACGCAAGCTCTGCCGGTTGCAGGGCTAATGGCGCTGGAAGATTGCACAACAGTTGGGAAAAAGTATTCTGAGCTTACTGAAAGGGCAAAAAAGCTTGGTACTAAGCTTGATGCACCCTACATGACATTGTCGTTTATGGCGCTGCTTGTTATTCCCAAACTGAAGCTGAGTGATAAAGGCCTGTTCGACGGTGAAAAATTTGAATTTGCGAATGTAATCGCCGGATGAGATTGATGAAAATAAAAGTAATAATATTGTTTTTAATGATTATTTGCACTGTGCAATCACAATTCAGGGAGAAAATAAGTGACTCAAGGGCATTTCACCTTGATGCAGTTGTCTTCAAGAGCGATAAAGGGAGTGATTCACGGCTGGATGTTTATGCTCTTATTCCTTATGAAACGCTAATGTTTGAGCCTTTCGAAGAGCAGTTTGTAGCTAAGTTCAAGCTTGACATTCATATTTACTCAAGTGATAATGAAAAACTTTTTTCCCGGATGCTTAAGAAAAAAGTAATAGTTGATGATTATTACACTACACAGGGGGGAACAGGTAAATTTGCAATCCTCCAAGAAATTTTTGAGATACCGGAAGGTAATTACAAACTGAAAGTGAATCTGATTGACGGGCTTAACAATCAGGAATACGAGCGCTCGCGAAATCTTGTGATTGTAGATTACAACAAGTTCGATTTTGCTATCAGCGGGCTGCTGCTTGTCTCTTCAATCGAGGAGCGGGAGGGCAGGTTTATTATCACCCCGCATATTTCGGATAATATCGGCAGCCTGGAAAATGGATTTTTCATTTTCTTCGAGGCATATAACAAAAGAGTGCTGGACAGCGCCGCTTTTTATTACCAAGTGCTGGACGAGGATGACGAGGAAATTTTTAAAAGCGATATTTATACCAAGGACGTCTCAGGCGAAATCAGCAGGCATTATATCCGTGTGCCGTATAATTCGAAGTTTGGAACCGGTTCATTTGTGTTGAAGCTTAATGCCGCTGCAAATGATACAGCAAATAACGAAATGGTTACTCTTGCTGCAGCTCAAAGGACGTTGAATTATATACCTACATTTGGCAATAACATCAGGGCTGAAATTGACAAAGCAATAAAGCAGCTCAGGTTTATTGCCTCACAGAAAGAGTTGGAATTTATTGAGGAAGGAGCCACTGATGCCGAGAAACAGTTGCGTTTCGATGAGTTCTGGAAGTCGAAAGATCCTTCGCCAAACACAGAGAGAAACGAGGCATTTGAGCAATTCTATGCAAGGATTGATTTTGCCAACAAGAATTTCAAATCATATAACGAGGGCTGGCTTACTGACAAAGGGCATGTTTATATCGTGCATGGTTCTCCTCATGACGTAGAGCGTTTTGAGGATTATTCAACTAGAAAGATATATGAAAAGTGGATTTACGGGAGCACAAATGAGTTCATTTTTGTTGATAACAATGGATTTGGGGACTTCAGGCTCATCCGTCCTTACATGGTAACCGAGAAATATGAATATGAATAATTTCGTATTTTAGCGAATGAAACCAGGACAAAAAATTAGTAAGAATAAAAATAGAATTACACAAAAAATTACTGCGCTTATTGCGCTTGTGCTGATATTTTTGGTAAGTATCGGCGAGAGTTTCCATTTCCATGAATTAAAGCCGGATTGTCCCGATACACATCTGCACAAGGGATGCGATGATGAAATAAAATCACTGGAATGCCCGCTTTGCGATTTATACCATTTCTCCGGGTATCATTATCTAAACACTCCTGCAATTGAGTTTTCCGCATTTATAGAAAAATACATTCCCGAATTTGAATTAAACACTTCATATTGCAATTCCGAAATAATCCTTTCAGGGCCGCGCGCACCACCATTAAACATAAATTAATAAAACCAATAATTAATTTTTGTTTTACTAAAAAATGGAGTAGCGATGCGTACTTTGTTATCAGCATTGTTTATAGCGTTTGCAATTTTTTTCACTTCCTGCGATGAGGATAATCCCGTAAAGCAGGGAGAACATATTGAGGCAGCAGGAATTATTTTATACAACGGCAGTGAAATTTTCATGAGGATTTTTGAAGCACAGTTCGACCAGGCTTACAATACCTCTTTCGAACTAAAAGCAGGCGAAACCACTGACGAGTTTGAAATAGTTTTCCTTGACGAAGATGGCCATGAAATAGAACTTGAACATCACGACCACACTATGATCGAGGTAGAAGAGGAAGAGCATTCATTTGGTTTTTTAATTAGTGATGAATCAATACTTGAACTCATACCTGATCCGGAGGACGAATGGGGATTTTCTCTTATGGGTAAAGTAACGGGTTCGACAGACATTGAGCTAAGGCTGATGCACGGAGATCACCCGGACTTCAAGACTCCAAAGATTCCGGTAGTTGTGGAATGATTTGGCGGATAATATTATTGCTGCTGCCGGTGTTTTTCCCGGCAGCAGTGATTTCCGGTTCAGTTATAACCGGCGATATAATGGACATTTATACCGAGTTGCCTGTAGAAGGCGCTGAGATAAAGTTACCTGAATTGTCATTAAAAACAATAAGTGATAACAAAGGCCAGTTCAGTATCTCCATTTCGGAACCCGGGATGTACAGAATCGAATTTAAGAGGCTCGGTTATTTGCCGGAGGAGCGAAAAATCAGCATTCCTGCAGATACTATAGTATATATCCACTTCCACATGATTCCATCTGATATCCGCTCGGGTTCTGTTGTTGTAAGCGGGGACAGGGTGTCGCCAAAATACCTCGACCTTACAACTCACAATCCGGTTAAGCAGGGAGAGGAACTTGAAAAAATCATGAGCCAGTCAATAGCTTCCACGTTGAAGAACGAAGCCGGATTTGCTGTGGAATCTATGGGACCTGCCCCGGCAAGGCCTGTTATCAGGGGACTCGGCGGGAGCAATATTTCTATCCGCGAGGATGGGTTCGAAACTGCCGACTTGTCTGCTACCTCACCCGACCATGCAATCAGTGTTGAACACTCAAATGCAGAGCGAATTGATATTACACGCGGCCCGCGTCTATTGCTAAATTCGGGTACTACTCTCGGCGGTGTTGTAAATATCATCAATAATGAAATACCGCATGTTGTACCAGTGGGATTTAAATTTGATTCAAGGCTTGGATATGAATCTGCCAACAATGGTGTAAATATAAGCGGCTCTGCGATTTTGCCTTACGATGAATTTGCAATAAGCGGGGATATTAGCTATAAAGATGCAGGGGACATCTCAAGCCCGGAGAAAATTCTGCAAAATACTTCTATGAAAACATCAAAGTGGAACCTCGGGGCTTCATGGATAAATTCAGAGCATATTGCTGGAATTTCATTGAGTGAATATTCTAGTAATTACGGCATACCAGGTGGTTTTGTAGGTGCTCACCCTAATGGCGTAGATATAGAAATGTTCAGGCGTTCGGTTAAATTTTTCGGCTCGCATGACCTGCACAGATGGTTTGTTGATAACGCCGTGGTCAAAGTTAACAACTCTTATTATAAACACACAGAATACGAATCCAATGGCTCTATCGGGGCACAGTTTGTCATACGTGATATATATACTGAATTGCTTATACGCCAGGTTGCGGACGAAACCATCCGGGAAGGGGCTTTTGGAGTTTCTTATGATTTGCGGGAACGTAAGATGGGCGGTTTTGTATTTACACCCCCTAATACTTCTCATAATATTGCTGCATTTGTCTTCGAGGATCTTTCTTTTGGGGATAACAACCTGCAGGCAGGATTCAGGTATGCTTTCAGAAGCATCATTCCCGATTATGAGAAACCTGATGGAAAAATTGGCCACATCCGGCAAAGGGCCTTTCATTTGCTCTCTGCTTCGCTCACATATTACAGACAACTGTGGAGTGGCCTTTATTTCGGGCTGAACCTGAGCCGCTCTTCACGCGCACCCACTGCTGAAGAATTGTATTCAGAAGGGCCGCACCTTGCAGCGTATTCTTACGAAATTGGCAATCCTTCATTAGATGCTGAGACAGGTTACGGTGCCGAGTCATTTGTTAATGTTGTCAGCGGTGATGTGCTAATGTCTGTTACGGGCTTTTTATATCAATTTCCCTTTTACATTATTCCGCAAAATACCGGCGATACTAATTACGCCCAGCTTCTGCCGATTTACGGCACCAAGGGAGTTGAAGCCCGGCTTGCAGGAATAGAAGCGGAATTGGAGTTTCCATTACTCCGGGGCTTTGAATTGTCAGCAATTCTTTCGTACACACATGGCGAGAACCTCACAAGTGGCATGCCACTTCCAATGATTCCACCTTTTAAACTTGTTTCGGGTTTGAGCTACAAATTCAGGGAGCTGACAATTGGTATTGAAATGCAGGCAGTATCCTCACAGGAAAGGACTGACGAATTTGAATCGCGTACACCAGGTTATGCCACAGCATCCGCATTTACATCCTTTAACTTCACAATTGCCGGAACACAGCACTTGCTGAATCTGTATATTCATAATATCTTCGACAGGAAGTACTACAACCACCTCTCCCGCATCAAGTCAATCATGCCGGAACCCGGCAGAAGCATAAGATTAAATCACCGGTTTTATTTGTGAGGGATTTCACCTGACTGATTTTGATATAGCAGGTAACTTCCTATGAAAATTATTGTTTATAATGAAATAGGAAATTATCATTAATTATCTTCAAACATTAATATAATTTTCCTTAGATACTTTTTAAGAGCCTTTATTCGATTTCAATAAGATAATTCATATAAATTTTAAATACGGTGATTATCATGAAATCAATTATCTCTGTCCTCGCCTTAGTATTTGCCATTACTTCAATTAATTTGTCTGCTGATGGAATAGTATGGGAAAAACCGGGTTGTCCCGGTTATGCCCCTCTTCACTTCGACTCTGATAAAGGGTTAGCGTTGTTCCGGAGTCATCGATTTTTATCATCTACAAAAAATGAATACTTAATTCGAGTTTTAGATATTAAAACGAGCAGCTATCTTTTTGAGAATTCAAAGGAAACTAAAGTTTATACAGCAAAAATATTATGTTCAGGCACACAAATCGGGATTTTATATGATATTGATTCAAGCTGTTATTTTGATTTATTTGATATATACTCAGGTTCGCTGATTCGAAGAGATGAGCTGGGAAAATATATCCCTGTTAATTATCAAATCACGGAAAACTATATTTACACGTTTGATTTAGAAAATAAACTGCGAGCATGGGATATTGTTCTTGGTGAAGAAAGATTATTTATTAATGATGCGCATGAAGGTGCAATTGGTATTTCAGAAGTAAATTCGAAATATGTTGGGATAGCCTGGACTGATGAATTTCAATTATGGGACATTGAAAAAAAAGAAAAAATCCGTGCCTTTTCATTGTATAATCCTGTACATACTAAAATGTGCTACCTTTCAGAAGATATGGATACGCTTTATTTGATGACCCGATATTATAATCCAACCCATTATTTTGATGTAGAGAAATTTGATGCAATTTCCGGTAGGTATATGGGTCTTTTCACAGTGCCTTATTCGAATGGAGCCGGAATATATACACAATACAAGGGTAATTTGGTTTTTGCCAGGAATGAAGTTTCTCCAAATCTTTTTACAGAGATTGTTTATGTTGATATGGAAACTGAACAAGCTATAAGGCATATAAATATTGGGGTAAGGCAATTCAATGTTTCTGATTCGGGTGAACAACTGTTTCTTAGAAATGATGACTATGGTATTTTCGACGTGCTAAACAACACAATGACCTATTTATTTCCTTGTGTCGAATTATCTGCTACTGCCTTTAATAATGACTACAATTCAATTGTTCTTACTACTAAGGAACAAAGTAAAATTCTGGACAGAGCAAAGGGTGATCTACTAAAAGATCTTGATTACCCTGTTTTCGAAAATGCACTTCTATCAAATAACAGGTATTATTATAAATCTCGGGACAGTCTCATTTTCAGAAGTTTAGAAACCAATAAATTGCTTGAATATTTCGATTTAAAAGAATTTGCTCACTATAATGCTTTAGTTAATTATGATGCAGAGTATTGCCTGTTTAAAAAAGATACTAATTCAATTCTGTATTCATTAGACAAATTGGAAATAATTGATACCATTAATTTAACTAATGGCTTGTTTACTCCCAATGGCAAGTTCTTTTTTGGATATTTCTATGGTTCAGATTGGTATAAGAGAGTATTTAAAATTGTGGAAACATCATCAGGAGATATGAAATTCGAATACCGGCTAAAAGAAATCTTGTTTCTATCTGCGTGTTCTCCGGATTCAAAGTATGCATATTTAATTCTTGAAAACGAAGGGTTAAAGCGGGTCAGCTTTGAAACTTTTGAAATGGAAGACATTCCCGGAGAATTAAAAAATATAATTGAACCCTATGCTATGAGGTTTAGAGTGACTGATAACGGATATATTGTTGAAAGTATTAATGGCAATGCAATTAATATTCGTGATTCAAGAAATGGCGAAATAATAAAGACTTATGAAAGGTATGTTGACAGCTATGCTTTTAATGTATCCCACGATACAAGGTTTATGATAGTATCTTATTACGATGGTACACTTGTTTTATATGAGCTGCCTGAAGAGATGTGGACAAACACTATAGTTGAGTCAGATGAGAATGCCAAATTTTCAGTCCAACCTAACCCTGCTAATTCAACAATTACTATTATTTCTCCTGAAGTGTCAATTGCTAACTTGAGGATCTTTGATGCCTTGGGAAGAATTCACTTCATAAAAGAACATTTCAATTTAAGAGAAACTATTCCGGTAGATGGATTTGCACCGGGGTTATATTATGTAAATATATCAACAAATGGCAAGTCCGTTTCTAAAAAAGTATTAATAGTTAAATAGTAATAGCTTCTCTAATCAGTTCATTTTGTGCTCGGGACAATCAATACGCAAGTCTTTATCAGGCATATTAGTTTCGAGCAGTTTACAGTAATGTATGTCTTCATTGTTCCCGTTATAATGGGAGCAGGTATAGCACATCCTCTGGGTGTTAATTACTCCTTCCCGGGTCAATTTGAATATCATGCCGAGCAGTCCGTTTAACATATTTTCTTTTTGTGCAGTTTTGAACTCAAGCAATGGTTTATAGAATAGTGAAGCAAATCCTGAGCATTTTTGAGCAGTAATTTCTCCTTCATCTGTAATGTTCAGGATATAACTCCGCTTATCTTCCAACTCCTGTATCTTTCTTACAAGTCCCTTTTGCTCGAGAACTATTACAGCATCGGAAACAGTTGCTCTGCTCATATTGAATTCATTTGCTACATAACGCAATCTCCTGAGTTCTTCATCGTGAAATTTAAGGAAAATCAGGATTTGCATCTGAATCGGGCTTAGTCCCGAATTAGCGCTTTCGCGCCAGAGCAGCACCCTGAAAGCCTCTGATAATCTTTCCAGTGCGAAGATAATCTTGCTATCGAGCGAAAGTGATTGTTTATGTGGGTTGAAAGTTTCCATCAATAATCCAGAATTAATTAGCCCGGGCTGAATTATAGTATAGTCAAATTAAGTGAGTGTTAGTTTTTCAGTTCATCAATGCCTGCACCGTAATTAATATGCAGTACGCTACCGTTATCGAACACAATAGCGGGGACAGATTTAACACCTGCTTTCTCAGCAACCGGAAGCAGTTCTTTTGCTTCGCCAAGGTGTACAATTTCCACATCCACCGCCGAGCGGTCAATCATATTCACAAGCTCCTGCTCCGCATTCAGGCAGACAGGGCATCCTGCGTGATAGAACGTTACTTTTCTCATAAATCCTCCATTATTAAAATGTAAATAAAACCACCGGTGACGATACAAATATACGATAATTAGGAATCCTAACAAACAAAAAATCAATTTTCCCGTTTTTTTTTGGGGGGCATTAAAAAACCGCACCTAATATTACGGTGCGGTCATTGTTTTTTAAGAATATTAATAAATACTTACTTGGCCAGGGCAACGCTCCTGCGTTCACGGATAACAGTTACCTTAATCTGGCCGGGGTATTCCATTTCGGCTTCGATGCGCTTTGCGATGTCGTCAGCCATAGAGTCGGAAGATATATCATCAACTTTCTCAGGTTCTACAATAACCCTTACCTCGCGTCCTGCCTGGATGGCAAATGTCTTAGCAACGCCATCAAAGCCCTGTGCAAGAGATTCAAGCTTTTCGAGCCTTTTTACATAGTTCTCTAGGGACTCGCGCCTCGCTCCCGGCCTTGCACCGCTGATACTGTCAGCTGCCTGGACAAGAACAGCAATCGGCGATTCCATCTCGATATCCTCGTGGTGGGCGCCAATTGCATTGCATACAATCCGGTGCTCACGGTACTTCTTGGCCAGCTCGAATCCAATAAGGGCATGCGGTCCCTCGGTTTCCTTGTCCACACACTTACCTATGTCATGCAACAGAGCCGAACGTTTTGCCTGGTTTACGTCGAGACCGAGTTCTGAAGCCATAATGCCACAGAGGTGCGCTACTTCAATAGAGTGATTAAGCAGATTCTGCCCATAGCTGGAACGATATTTCATCTTGCCAATGTGTCTGATAAGCTCCTTGTGCATATTGTGTATGCCAATTTCCATTAAAGTGTTTTCGCCAACATTGAAGATTTCCTCTTCGAGCTCTACTTTGGTCTTTTCTACAATTTCTTCAATTCGCGCCGGGTGAATCCTTCCGTCAAGCATAAGGCGCTCAAGGGATTTTTTGGCAACTTCTCTCCTAAATGGGTCGAAGCCGGAAATAACCACTGCTTCGGGAGTATCGTCAATAATAAGGTCTATTCCTGTAGCTGCTTCGAAAGCACGGATGTTTCTGCCTTCCCTGCCGATAATCCGCCCTTTCATTTCATCGCTTTCCAGGTTTACAACAGATACAGTTGTTTCCACACTGTGGTCGGATGCAGTACGCTGAATTGCCTGCACTATAATATTCTGAGCCTCGCGCGTAGCCTTCGTTTTTGTTTCTTCTTTAATCTGTTGTATCTGGAGTTGCGCCAATGTCTTGGCTTCATTAACAAAATTGTCAACAAGCATCTTCTTTGCATCGTCACGCGAAATGCCGGCTATCTGTTCGAGCTTTAGAGTTTGCTCTTCAATAACAGTGACCAGTTCTTGATCGCGTTTTTTTAGTTTTTCATCCTTATTCTTAAGCTCTTCTTCCATGATTTGGAGTTGCTTTTCTTTCTTCAGAATAAGTTCGAGTTTTGATTCAATTCCCTCTTCGCGGGACTTTATTTGTTTTTCAAGCGATTGCAGTTTGCTGCGCCTGGATTGCGTATCGTCTTCAAATTCCTGCTTGCGGCGGTGCCATTCCTCCTTTACCTCAAGCATTTTTTCCTTCATTACGTTTTTAGCATCCTTTTCAGCATCTGCAATAATAACAGCGACCTTTGCTTCTGCTTCGGTCAGCCTCGAATCGGCGACTTTCTTACCTATAAAGTAAGATATAAGAAACCCAAGCAAAAGCCCAACGCTGCTAAATATAAGAATCATCAATTCGCTCATTTCCAGTCTCTCCTTTCCTTACCTATTTTACTATTTAACCGCCCGGAGTAGCGGACTTTGTTGATAAAATAAAAAAAGCCGCACCATTATATCTCAGGAATTACCTTTCTCACGAGGTAAAGAATCCTCTTGTACACGGTGGGTGACATCCCGATTACCTCTAAAATCCACCGATCCGTCCTGGAACCCTTAATGTTCAAGGATAGATTACCGCTCGTGGCGGATGTGGCCCGCTATCAATAACCGGAGGCTATCTCCCATAAAGATAAATCAACGATTCTTTTTCGCGTTTGACAACGATATAATATGCGGCTAAGCTTATATCAGCTCAATTCAAAGAACTTATTTATTTTCAATCGAAAGCTTCTCTCCGTCAGGTGGCATTAACGGCCTGTGAAAGCCGTGTCTCGAGAAAATCGCACATCTTCTTCAGTTCAGATTCCAATTTATCGAGTTTTGCCTCCTTGTCCTTTTCAGTTTTTAATTTCTCTTCTGCCAGGTTTAAAGCTGACAATATTGAAACTGTATTTGCAGGTAAATGGCTCTGCGTACTCTCTATGTCTTTAATCTTAGTGTTTACTTCTTCTGCAGCTCGTTGTATTAATTCCTCATCGTCGCCATAAAGCCGAAATTCCCTGCCACCTATAATCACTTTGATTGATTTTTCCATCTGAATTATCGTTGTCAATCAAGAATAACTACTTATTTATATTACCTGTGATAAAGTTAAAAATTCAAAAATTCTTAGTAAATTTACATTTAATAGGAGCATATTCCAAATTTTTATTTTAGCTCCTCTTTTATCTTCTTCTCAAGTTTTTTTACAAAAAAATCTATCTTGCCTGCAAGTTCAATATTATCTTCTGATGGGGCTTCCCTTTCATTCAGAAGTGTGTTAATTTCACCTTCCAGCAGTTTTATCTGCTTGTAGCGTTGCCGTAACAGCTCATCAAGTTTCAGGTTGTTCTCTTTTAAATCGGAGTTCTCGTCTTCGACCATCTTTTTCGAATCGCTCAACTTGTGAAGCCTGCCAAATAGAGCTGAGCTGATTTCTTTCTGCCGTTCGAGCTCTTCGGAGTATTTTCTCAGGCGCTCCATGCTTTCCTCTTTTTGGATTAGAGCTTCTGACTGCAGGGTTATAAGACTCTCCTTTTCTTCAATTATGCTTTCGAGGCTTTTAAGTTTCTCTTCCAGTTGCTGTTTTTGTTCCTCAGCGAGTTTCAGGGTGTCCTCTATCTCAGTAATTGATTTGTGACCGTTCTCCTTGAATATTTTTTCAGATACACTACCTTCCGGCACTGATTCAAATTTGCCGAGCCTGTCCCGGAGGATGATAATCTCGTTGTTCTTCTCTGCAAGCTGCCTTGTTGTTTCCTTGATTTTCTTCTTTTCCCCTTCAAGGCTGCTTGTTAACTCGGCGAGTTTTGAATCGTAATCTTGTTTTTCCTCGTCGAGCCTTGTTAGCTTAACCTGTAATTCATTAATCCTGTTGCGAAGCTTTTCGATACCGGATTCACCCGCAACTTTCAGTGCGCTTAATTTCTGAACGCTTACCGTAAGTTCTTCTATTTTTTTGTCCTTGTAGGGGAGTACATCCTTGTAAACTTTCAGTTCCTTTATTTCCTTTTCGAAACTTTGAATATTCTCATTAAGGCTCTTGATTTTGTCTTCACCTGCCTTGAGGGCTACGTCTGATTTTTCCAATTCTGAATTAAGACGGGAAACTTCTTCACGGTTATTAACAGCATCGCTTTCGAGATTATTTATTTTTTCCTTGTACTTTGTATTACTGATTTCAGCAGTGTCTAATTTCTCTTCAAGATTTTGGATGTTTTCAAGCAGCTCGACCTTTTCATTTTCAGCTTTCTGTTTTAATTCTTCGTATTCATCCAGTCTCTTCTTTAATTCACCAGCTTTTGTAACTCCACTTACGAGCAGTGCCTTCTCTTCTTTTATCTTGTTGATTGTCTCGTCGCGATTGACTAAATCGAAGTTTTTTCGGGTGATTTCTTTTTGTGCAAAGTCAAGGTCGCTCTTCATCTTATCGAATTGGGTGCTAATTTCAGCAAGTCTCGAAATCTCCTGGTTCTTTTCTTCGAGCTGCCGGTCAGCTACTTCGAGCATTTCATCTTTATCTGAAAGCAGCTCCTTCAACTCTCTGAATTCAGCATTCAGGTTCTCAAGTTCTTCACGAAGTTCATTTTTTTCCTCTGTGGCCTGCCTTAGGCTTTCCCGCATTTTGTTTACTGCAGAATTATTCCCTTCGAGCATGTCCTTGTATTCACTCTCAATACCTTCATACTCCGAAGCTCTGTTGCGGATTTCCTCCATGCTGTCAGCAAAATTCCGGATTAGCTCCCAAAGTCTGACAATTTCGCGCTCGACACCTTGTTTTTTACCTTGTATGTTAGATTCTTCGCTCATAAATCAAGAAACGTTGTTTCATAGAGAATTAGTCTATCAACTCCTCAAACTTGCATTAAATTTTTGCTCAATCACCTTAATTACCTTAGCAGTGATTTTATCAATTTCTTCATCCTTCAAAGTCCTGTCGGGGGCAGCAAAATTCATTGCAAAAGCAATACTCTTTTTTCCATCATCAATATTTTTACCTTTATATACATCAAAAATAGAGGCTTCTTTCAATAGAGAACCGCCATTCTGGATTATTTCATTGAGCATTGCTCCGGACGGCACATCATCGGCGACAACAAAACTAAGGTCACGTGCAATTCCGGGGAAAGGCGCAACTTTTTCATATTTTTTGTCATGGTATTCAAGTTTGTAAATATAATTCAGGTCGAACTCAAGCACGAAAACTTTGTGCTCGATATCGTACTGTTTTAGAAGCTTTGTGTTTATTTCTCCAAGCTTTCCAATTATACTTGATTTATGAATTACATTTAGTGCATTTCCTCCAAACCCGGGGATAGCTTCTTTATCAAGTTTTAATTTTGCACCTTTTATTTGAAGGAAGTCAACAATTTCTTCTAATACTCCCTTTATATCATAGAAATCAACTTCCCGTTCGGGTTCGGACCAATGTTTTTTATTATTCTGGCCTGTCAATGCGACAATAAGGTCCTCTCTTTCGCTAATTCCTTCAAGAAAACTCAAGCCTGAATCCTCGTTCAAATGGAATGACTTGCCAATATCAAAAAGCCTGAGTGATTGATTGCCCATGCGTATGTTACGGTTTATAGTCCTGAGCATTGAAGGTATCAATGAAGTACGCATCCGGGACAGATCCTCGCCGAGTGGATTTGATATTTCAACACTTTCTTCTCCAAATACAGAGGCGGAAAACGGATCGGTGATATTCTGGGTAAGCGTTTCGTTGTAGCCGCGGTTGATAAGAAAATCTCTGATATTATTGCGCAGTCGAGGTGAACCGAGGTCGCCGCTCAACTCAGGAATACCAAAATCAACCGAACTTTTGAGAAGTGGTACTATATTATTATAATTATAAAGCCTTGCAACTTCTTCAATCAGGTCAATTTCAAGCTCCATATCAAAGCGATAGCTTGGAGATGTTACAGTAATACTATCCTCATCTTCCGACACGAGCAGAAAATTCAGTGCAAGGATAATTTCCCTGATCCTTGCATTAGAAATATCTATACCGGTGATTTTGCGTGTTCTTTCAAATCGCAATTTAATAGTAGCAGGTACCGGTTTTTGCGGGAATTCATCAACAATTCCCTTTTCTACTTCTCCTCCGGTTAATTCGGCAATCATAGCAGCGGCACGTGTGTTACAGACAGCAGTATTTGAGTAATCTACTCCTCGTTCAAAGCGGTATGAAGAATCGCTTTGTATTCCAAGCTTTTTGGCTGTCCTTCTTACATTTGATGGATTGAAATAAGCAGATTCAAGCAGAATGTTTGACGTTCTGCCGGTAATCTCGGAATTTTCACCGCCCATAACTCCACCGATAGCTACAGCCCGTTCAGCATCACAAATCATCAGCATCTGTGAGTCGAGTGTACGTTCCTTTCCGTCGAGGGTAGTGAATTTCTCTCCTTCGGATGCAGTTCTTATAACAATATTATTCCCGGCTATTTTATCAAGGTCAAATGCATGAAGCGGCTGTCCAGTTTCAAGCATGATGTAATTAGTAATATCAACAACATTATTAAGGGGTCTCAAGCCTGCTGCAATCAACTTGTTTTTAAGCCAGTCAGGCGAGGGGGCTATCTTTGCATTTCGCACTACCCGGGCAGTATAGCGGGGGCATTTTTCTGCATCGAGTATTTCTATGCTTATGCTGTTTTCAACAGGGCTGCCTGTTTCGTTTAATGGCCTCACCGGCAAACTGCAAGGAATATTCAGGTAAGCTGATAAATCCCGCGCAACCCCAAAATGGCTTAGGCAGTCCGCCCTGTTTGGTGTAAGGCTGACTTCG
The DNA here is from genome assembly GCA_964454975.1 of uncultured Hyphomicrobiales bacterium. Classification (GTDB taxonomy): domain Bacteria; phylum Bacteroidota; class Ignavibacteria; order Kapaibacteriales; family UBA2268; genus CAYVVD01. The sequence goes on from CAYVVD010000007.1 coordinate 56,017, forward strand.
AAAATGGTGTCATCCATGCCAAGATACTCATAAAGCGGGATTCCGGGTTTAGTTTCTTCGGGGAGTACCCATATCCCCGATGAATCTTCGCCTGTTTCGAGTTCCACCTGGCTGCAAATCATGCCATTCGACTCTACTCCGCGGATTTTCCGTTTTCCAAGTTCGAAACCACCATTTGGCACAACTGCTCCGTCAATACCAAGAACTACTTTCTGTCCTGCGGCAACATTGGGCGCACCGCATATCACCTGCATTGGCCCTTTTCCGCATTCAACAGTACAGACTGTGAGCTTGTCTGCATCGGGATGTTTTACGCAGGTTTCAACTGTTGCAGTAAAAAAGTTTGAGTATTTCTTCCGGTAATCAATTATTCCGTCAACCTCAATTCCGAGCATTGTAAGGATAGATTCAAGCTCGTCGGGTCCTTGTTCAATATCTATAAATTCTTTGAGCCAGTTATAAGATAAAAGCATGTTTCAGTATCTGATTTTCGCAATTAAAAATCAAATAAGTTAATCAATTTAGTGCTCTAATAAAACAGTCCGTTTTAATGCACAAATATGAGCTGAACTAAAATAAATATCGGAAGAAGTACTATGAGGGAGAACTTCCACATATAGCCAAAAAAGTCCGGCATCCTGATATTCCTACTTTCAGCGATTGCTTTCACCATGAAATTAGGTCCGTTGCCGATATATGTCATTGAACCAAAGAATACGGCGCTAAGGCAAATAGCTGACATAAATGGCTCAGGAATACCTGCTACAAATGTCATGCCTTCAAAAAAAGCCGGGTTTTGTTGTGTTAATCCTAAAGCAACTGAATAGAAAGTAACTGCTGTAGGTGTATTGTCAAGTATCCCGCTTAATCCTCCTGTTACATAGTAAAAAAGTACAGGGGTGCTAAGGCCAAGTTCTGATGCGTTGGACTTGAGGTACATCAGAGCCGGTACCATAGTAACAAAAATACCAATGAACAGGTAGGCGACTTCTTTGATTGGCTCCCAGGAATACTTGTTGTCACGCCTTAATTGATTGCCGGTTATGATCATAGAAACAAAAGCAAGCAGGAGAATAGCCCCTTCACGCAGGAATCCCAGGTAGTGATTCTCTTTTATAGTTTCGAAAGTATTGCCGTTGATACAGAGAACTGCCAATATTACTCCCAGCAACAAAAGGAAATTAATCCCACCCCTGATTTTAATCGGTTCTTTTTCTACAGTTTTAACATCGTCTCTTTCTTTTTTCCAATAGTGTGAATCAATGATTAAATATAGAGCAAGCAGCATCCCATTAACTGTGAGCCACTCGGGCGCCAGGTTAGCGAACCATGTAAACGGGGTTCCGCGAAGGTACATCATGAACAATGGAGGGTCACCAAGAGGTGTTAGCATACCGCCGCAATTAGCAACAATTGCAATAAAGAACAATATAGTATGAACTTTGTATTTTCGCTTCTCATTCGACCTGATTACGGGTCTGATAAGCAACATCGCAGCGCCTGTTGTCCCGAACAGGGAGGCAAGCACGGCGCCTATGCCAAGTATTAGCGTGTTTGTTTTTGGATTTGGAAGTATTGAGCCTCCGAGGAGTATTCCGCCCGTTATGACAAACAAGCCGCCGAGAAGTACAATAAACGGGATATAGTCAAAAAGAATAATGTGCTCAAGCTCGTGGTGATGTCCCATAAATATAAGCCAGGCTGCCGTTGGAATCCCGAAAATTCCTGAAATCATCAGCTTGTTTTTATTGTCCTCCCAGAAATGAAATGAGATTAAGGGTAATACTGCTATTGCCCCAAGCATTAGCACAAATGGAAGAATCGAATATAGTGGTACGGCAGCAGTATGCTCCGGCATTATACACCATGGATTGAGTTTAAAACAACAAAATTAACAAAATTTAACTGACTAAAGCTTAAGATTGCTCAATTATTGGCTTGTTTAATAAGGAGATGATATTCTTTAAATCAGAACGCTTTCCTTGTGGGAGCTGTAATCTGACAGGCTTTCCTTTTTCCAGTATCAGGTTCAATTGTATCTTTTTCTTTTTTGTATCAATTACAAACTTGCTTAAAAGTGCAGCCTGTACAAATTTATGGAATCCAAAGCACAGCTTCCATTTCCTGATTACAATAACTCCCTTTGCGCTTGCCAATAACTCGTGGCCAGCTAATGCTCTGCGCCAGAACCTGAGATTATTGATTATAAAAAAAGGTACAAATGGCCCGGATATGCTGAGTGGCATAAAGCCTTTGTCAATTGTGTTAGTAATCAAAGAAATAAGGATAATTGATTCAAAAATAACAATGAATATCCACTCAAACCGGCTGAATTCTGCCCTATACCCAAATAAGGAAATATATTCACTCCCAAGTTTCCGGCGTATGCGGATAATCTCTACTAATAATATAAGAGTATCAAAAATGATAAAAGCATTTAATACCCAGAGTGATATTTCATAGATGAGTTCGTAGTTCAAGAATTGCCTTTGAGGTAGTGAGCTCCCTTGCTGACTTTTGCTTCCAGGGTGGCGCTTGTAACTGCGATAGAAGTCTGCACTCCATGCCTTAGCTGGATAATGTCCTTGTTCATTTTAACTTTCTGGTAGAATTGCTCAATTTCTGACTGTAGGTGGCGAAGAATTATTGTAGCTCTTATAAGCCGTGGTCGGGTACGGACCAGGCCAACATAGTTCCACATAGTATTCCGTATTGTAAGCCAGTCCTGAGCAATCAGTGCCGGATCTGTTTCTTCAGTTCCATCAATCCAGGGATAAATATCCGGGAAATATTCGTCGCTACTGCGTAATTCTGCAGCGTCAATCCCGGCAGAATTACCCCATACGAGGCTTTCGAGCAGCGAAGTTGAAGCAAGCCTGTTAGCACCGTGCACACCCGTACAAGAGACTTCTCCCACTGCATATAAGCGTTGGAGCGAGGTACGCCCCCGAAGAGAAACACCTACTCCCCCGCATGAATAATGAGCGGCAGGTACAACCGGAATTGGTTCAGATGTTATGTCGATTCCTGCTTTCAGGCAATGTTGGTAAATTGTCGGGAAGCGTTCTTTAATCCATACCGAATCTTTAAACGATATATCAAGATAAACACAGGGGTGCCATGTGTCGAGCATTGTCTGGTGGATACCACGTGCGACAATATCACGCTGTGCAAGCGGGCCCATCGGGTGGAATTCTCTCATAAAATCCCTGCCGTTCTTGTCAACAAGCCTTGCACCTTCACCGCGCATAGATTCTGAAAGAAGGAATCGGTTGTGTTCGCTATATAGAGCAGTCGGGTGGAATTGGATGTATTGCAGGTTAAAGCAACGTGCGCCTGCGCGCCAGGCAAGGGCTATACCATCGCCTGTGGATTCCGGTGGATTGGTAGTGTGCAGGAAAATTCTACCAAGGCCGCCACTTGCGAGTATTGTCCTGCCGGCAAGTGCCGGGATTGTCCTGCCGGTACTGTTTTCGAGGATGTAGGCGCCAAAACATGCGGGCTTGTTGTAAATATCGAGAGTATTTTTAGAATGATGGGATAGTGTTAGCAGGTCAACGGCTGTAAAACCTGTTTTGATTTCAATGTTTGGGTGGTTTTCCAGTGCCTTCAGGACAGCGCTTTGAATAGTTTTACCGGTCTTGTCCTTTGAATGAATTATCCTCGGTTCCGAATGGGCGCCTTCAGCTGTGCGGTCCAATCTATCTGTTTTATCTTTGTCAAAAGCAACATTAAGCCTATCGATAAGAATCTCTTTTACCAATCCGGGTCCAATCTGGCAAAGCTGGTCAACGGCGGGTTCCCAGCAGTGGTCATCGCCGGCTTCCAGTATGTCCTGTTTTAATTTTTCAGGGCTGTCTTCAAAGCCGCGATATATGATACCACCCTGGGCCTGTGCGGTATTCCCGCTTAGCAAATCATCAGTCTTTGTTATTATAATAACATTACATCCCCGGTCTGCAGCAGTCAATGCTGCGACTGCCCCGGCAAGGCCGCTGCCGATAACAAGTATGTCAGTCCTAATCATTCAAATTCCATGTGTATGTCTGCAGCTTTTACGCTGTGTGTCAATGCGCCGATTGAAACTGCGTTAATGCCTGTATTGACATATCCCGGAAGCGTATCGAGATTTATTCCGCCCGAGCTTTCGATAAATATATCATTTCCTCCCGGGAAAGAGCGAACTTTTTCAACCACATACTTTGTCTTTCCAGGAGACATGTTATCAAGTAAAAAGCCGTCAACTCCGGAGCGCATGCCCTCTTCAATCTGTTCTGATTCATCAACTTCAAGTTCGATTGGCAAATCAGGATAGATTTTTTTTATTACGCTTACTGCTTGCTTAATCCCACCTGCAGCTTTTAGATGATTATCCTTTATTAACACAGCAGATGACAAATCAAGCCTGTGATTGTAGCCGCCGCCACAAGTTACAGCATATTTGTCAAAAAGGCGTAAACCGGGAACAGTCTTTCGTGTATCAAGTATCTTCACGCCATATGGTTTGGCAATTGCAACATATTTTGCTGTTAATGTTGATATTCCGCAAAGCCTTTGCAATAAATTGAGAAGAGAACGCTCTTTAGTTAAAATATTTCTGGAATTGCCATATACAGAGCATATAATATCGCCGTTGTTTAAAACGTCACCATCGTTTACTAAAATCCCGGAATCATATTCATTCCCAAAGAATGCTTGAATAACCGGGACTCCCGCCATTATAAGCTCGCCCTCTGCTTCAATAATAGCTTTGGCATTGTTGTTTTCCGGTATTGTTCCCAGTGTTGTTACATCGCCATTGGGAGCATCCTCCTTAAGAAACTCAACTATCTTTGCTTTAATGTATTCATCTGGTAAAGTAGTATATCTTGGATATTCAATCATCAGCTTAATTCGAGCATTCTTAACAAAGGCTTTTCAGCCCGTAGTCTCAGGCTTTCATCTATAACGATTTCAGGTTGAAGGGTTTCAAGCGCCCTGACCATTTTTTCAATAGTGTTTTTCTTCATGTAAGGACACACATTACATGAGCACCCGTCAGTATTCGGGGCTTCATAGAATATCTTGCCCGGAGCTTCTTTTTTCATTTTGTGAATAATGCCGGGCTCAGTCAGGACGATAAATTCGTTGTTTGGGCTTTCCTTTGCACGATTGATGATTTTGCTTGTTGAACCTATGAAATCAGCATAATCGAGGATATTCTCAGGGCATTCGGGATGCGCAAGTACTTCGGCTTTCGGATATTTGTTTATTAAATTAATCAGTTCAATTTCAGAAAACTCGACATGAACTTCGCAAAAGCCATCCCATAGGATCATGTCCCTGCCGGTGTTCTTTATGATATGCCTGCCAAGGTGCTTATCCGGTGCAAAGCAGATTGGTGTATCCTGCGGCAGTGAAGTGACAATTTTCTCTGCGTTTGAAGAAGTACAGATAATATCTGATAGCGCCTTCACTCCGGTGCTGCAGTTTATATATGAAATGACTGTATGCCCTGGATGTGCGTCCACCCACGATTTGAATTTATCTGCAGGTGTGTTGTCGGCGAGAGAGCAACCGGCTTCTAAATCAGGAATAAGTACTGTCTTGTCAGGGTTGAGTATCTTGGCTGTTTCTGCCATGAAGTGGACGCCACAGAAAAGAATGACATCAGCATCAGTTTGTTGGGCTTTCCGCGAGAGTTCAAGAGAATCACCCAAAACATCTGCCACGTCATGTATTTCAGCTTCCTGGTAAAAATGGGCAAGTATAAGTGCATTTCGCTCTTTCTTCAGCCTGTTCAGTTTTTCTATTAACTCACTCATTGCCATGCCTTTGTAATAGGACAACAAAATTAAGCAATTAAGCAAAACCGTTCAGTGAAATTTATCTCATTTATTAATAGTGATAAAGTGTGAGATAAAATAGGATTGGTAATAGCCATGTATATGTAGTGGATGTTTGGGAACTACCCATCAATGCCATTTTATATTGAACATAAAGGGAAAAAAATGAAGAAATTCAGGGGCGGTATATAACCGCCCCATGTCAAAATAAATTATAAGTCTTACTGATTCAGGCTGTTAAAACTTGTCGGAGATTCCCCTGAACTCGCTTTCGGTTACAATGTATTTCATCAATTTAGTCATGTGGTACTTTTCCATTTTGATGATATCGTCAATTAAAGCGGTGTCGCCCTTAATCATTTCCTTCAGTCCGACATAATATAACACAGATTCTTTCTCGAAGTCATAAGCACTGCGCAGTGCATCCTGCTCGCTCATGGTAAGCATCTTATCAAATACACCAAAATGCTTACCGATGTCCAGTCCTTCCATGTAGCTTATATTTGCTTCATCAACTTCGCCCTGTTCAGGGGCCATGGCCATTAGTTCGCTGAATTGCCGCTTGTGCTCAACTTCATCTCTTGCGAGAAGTTCGAACATTTCTTTGATTTCGGGCTTGTCAGAGTGCTTTTTTGCAAGCTCGGAATATGTCCTTGCTCCGAGTTCTTCCGACTTAATTGCAGTCTCAATTACGCTTTTTACAGTGATTTCGCTCATTATTCACCTTAGTTAATCTATCCACATTCCTGTTCAAAAAGTTTTTTCTGTTCATACTCGATTATTCCCAGCTGGATGCGTGATTTCATAGCATGGGGCGCTTTCCTGCCGCACTTGCCGTTTCCAAATTTATCCGGGGAACACAAAAAGAAACACCAGCCGGACATATTTTTTGTGAGGGGGCATCCAAGGGAAGTATAGGGCGGAAGGCTTTCCCTTTTTCGCTTATCCCTGTATTTTTTTGATAATTTATTCATATCTGCTTTATTATTTAACCCAAATTAATCATTTAACCCGAATTATCATCTCTGACGTTGTGCCCTTTTAAGTATGATATTATCATTTCAACATTATCAATATTTGTTTTTTTATCGCCTAAAAAAGCAAGCCATGTTGGCTTACTTGATACTGCAATGACAGAGTCCGGTTCGGAGATAAATATTTTAACTTCAATTAGCTCTCCGGTTCTTAATATACCCGGATTTACAATGGCAGACATTCTCAGAAGCGATGTATCATATAAAATGACACGCGATTTTGGAAAAAGATTAAGTGCTGCTCTTACTGTTTTTAATGCCACTTCCGGCTGGTGAATGGAATTTATCTCTTCAGAATGTTGCCCTATAAATACTCCGCCTGCTTCATTATCAGCCAGCTTTCTGCTATTTCTGAATGTAAATGCAACAATAAGAATTGAATTAATTAAACCAAAAACACATCCTGATATTAATCCAATTATTAACCAATGTTCTGAATCAATTAAATAGTGAAAAACAAGCATAAAGGTAGTGAATGGAATGCAGCTTGTCCAGAATATCTTTATAAAAAGCTTTGTTGTTGCTCTCGGCATAGTAATCAATGGTATATATAGAAATTAACTCTGACAGGTTTATCCCAAAGGATGGCTATGCCATTAACATTTCAGAGTTGTAGATAAAATCCGGGAATAATTTAAATCTTGCAGTGCAAAAAGCAAAGCTATTTGTCTTCTTTGAAGCTTCTGAATGCGAACATATGCTGCTTTATGTAGTTTCTTGGGAAGTCAACGTCATCCAGGCCGTAACGTTCCGGTTTCTTAAGATGTTCGAAATAAGCTGTGCTGAAAATAAAATCCCAGATTGCAAACTTGGTTGCAAAGTTCTTTCCCGCACCGGTGTATATCGCTGAATGATGCCATCTGTGCATCTGGGGGCCGATAATAATTTTCTGAACCCAACCCATGTTAATATCAAGATTGCTGTGAATAAACATACCCCAAACAGCACTTATCATACCCTTGTATAGCGCTACCTCTGGTGCAGCACCCAGCAGGATGATCGGGGCAAATTCAATTGTCTGATTAATCATTATCTCAAATGCATGTGAACGGGAACCTGAAAGCCAGTCAACTTCTTTTGTGGAGTGGTGTGCCTCGTGAATACGCCAGAGAAACTTGTTGTGGTGCTGCCATCGGTGGAACCAATAGATATAAAGGTCATGAGTAACAACAAAAAATCCTATCTGGAGCCATAAGGGCCAATGACCTATGAGTTGGAACCGTGAAAAATTTGTTTCGTTATCCACCCATTCAAGAAACCAGAATATCAGGAGCCCAAGCAGGTAGCTTTGCACAATTGTGTAAAATATCAGGTCATTCCAGAACTGATCCCGGAAAATCCTTTGACCATGTGTGTAGGGTATGATTCTTTCAACAAGGATGAAAAACAGCGCCGCGCTGGCAACAACTATCAGAGTAAGTATGTCTTTGTCCATTCACAAATAAGAATTAAAATGCGTACCCCAAATCAATTTAAATTACGAAAAAAGAAATATTAATTGGAAATGGCTGCTATCAGAGCTTCCCAGTGGGTGGTTTCTACAAGTTTGTAAGTCAGGAATGCGCCGAAACTGATAAGGGTAATACCGGCAAAGCGCTGGATATTAAATACAAAGCGGTCTGTCATTTTGTGACGGAAGACCATCAGTAGCTTAACAAGAGTAAATATCCAAAGGTAAGTGCCCATGCCAAAGCCGATGGAGAAAATAATTAATTCCGAGTAGTTGCCGGGGAAGAAGTCCAGGCTTTGCACCCAGGCAGTCGCAATACCCAGTGAAGGAAGGAATGTCGGGCTTAATGTATTGGCAGCGGCGATTGCAATTCCAAGCAGAAAAGGACCTCTCCCTGCAAGCAATTTCAGAAATCCGGGAGTTTCCTTGCCATCTTTGTCGAGGATGTTTTCTTTCTCTGCCATGTGGGATATTCCGTAAAAAACAATCCCAACTATTGCTGCTAACTTAACTATTAAAATTGGTAATGGATAAGCGTTACTAATTTCCTCAAGTGCAGAAATCAATTTCGAAGTTGTAAATATAACAGCTATGCAAAAGAACACATCAACTATTCCGGAACCCAGGCCAACAAGAAAACCGGCTGTGCTGCCCCGGCTGAGGCTGTTGCGGATAGCTGTAACGGCGACAGGACCCGGTGTAAGGGCCATAAGAAAACCAAGAGTAGCTCCCGTAATTAATGCTATCAACATTTTCTAAGGTTTACCGTTAAATTGAGTTTTTTATGCTGCATTTGTAAGTCGTTAGAATGTATAAAAGATACGAAGATATGAATACAAAACAATATTATGTGGACAATTTGCACATTCGGGTTTAAATTTTAATTTAAAGCTGGTTCAGCACCCTAACGTCATTTTCATAAAATAACCTGATATCATCTACACCGGTACGTAGCATTGCAACCCTTTCAATTCCAAAACCAAAGGCATATCCGCTATATTCTTCCGGGTCAATCCCTCCTGACTTAATGACATTCGGGTGGACCATGCCGCAGCCAACTATTTCCAGCCAGCCTGTTTGCTTGCAAACTCTGCATCCGGAACCACCGCAGAGGAAACAAGTAATATCCATCTCAGCGCTTGGTTCGGTAAATGGAAAGAAAGACGGGCGGAAACGGAATTCAATATTCTCGCCGTACATCTTCCGTGCAAAGTTTACTACAGTGCCTTTCAGCTCTGCAAAGCTGACATTCCTGTCAATATACAAGCCTTCTACCTGATGGAACTCTGCAAGAGAGCGGGCATTTATTGCCTCGTTGCGGTAAACTCTTCCCGGCATTATTGCCCTGATAGGCGGTTTCATTGAACGCATTACGCGAATCTGCACAGGAGATGTATGCGTCCTTAGAAGCAAGTCCTTTCCGGATTTCAGGAAAAAGGTGTCCTGCATATCGCGGGCCGGATGATCAGGCGGGAAGTTCAGTGCATCAAAATTATGAAAATCATCTTCTATATCCGGGCCTTCTGCAATTGAGAAACCCATCTTTACGAATATTTCCTTCATCTCATCCAGCACTTTCAATACGGGGTGTCGTGTACCGACAGCACCCCTTCTGCCGGGGAGTGTCAGGTCAATCTCAGGAGTTGAGTCAGCTTTTGCTGTAAGCGATTCCAGCTTTTCATTGAATTTTTCCTGGACAGTCCTGCGCAGTTCATTCAATTCCTTGCCGACAAGCGGCTTGTCCTGGGGAAGTACATCCTTCAGCCTGTTGAAAAATCCCTGGATTCTGCCCTTTTTAACAAGATATTTCAGCTTAAAATTTTCAAGAGCATCCGTGGACGCCGCCTGCGAGAGTTCATTTAACGCTTCTTTAAGTGTCTTTCGGATATCTTCAAGCATAGAACTATTTGTATTTATCAAAACCTCAAATTTAATTAATATTAGTGATTAAACCATTCTCTTCGGATTTGTTACATGACAGTTAAATTTACAATTCACAAAAATAATATTGAATTTGACTCAGTTTAATACAAACTCAGATTTTTCAATTTTCGCAGGTATTTCCCCGGCATTTCTTGCCAATGCAATCAGCAGGGGCCGTTGGAGGTATGCTCCACACCTGGGTATTATAGACTCCGCATTAAAAGAACTAAGCTTCGGCCAAGATAAACGGATAATTATTAACTTGCCGCCACGGCACGGCAAATCAGAGCTTGTATCGAAATACTTTCCATTCTGGTACCTCGGCAATTTCCCGGATAAAAAAATTATTCTCGCCTCTTATGCAGCAGACTTTGCGGAATATTGGGGAGCTAATGTACGCGAGCTTATCAATGAATGGGGTATGGGGCTTTATGGCATTTCACTGTCCGGCAGGGCAACGGGGAACCTGGCTTTAGCTGATTACGGCGGAGGAATGATAAGCATGGGAGCAGGCGGCCAAATAACAGGAAGGGGCGCCGATTTGATAATAATTGACGATCCTGTTAAAAACGATGCCGAAGCACACAGCGTAACTTATCGGGACAAGCTGTGGGACTGGTTCCGTTCAACGCTTCTTACAAGGCTCGAGCCCGGAGCTTCTCTGGTATTAATAATGACCCGCTGGCACAATGACGACCTGGCGTCAAGAATACTTAAGCATGATATAGAGCACAGATGGGAGCAAATAAAGTTGCCTGCTGTTGCGGGAGAAAATGATATTCTCGGAAGAAAGCCGGGAGATGCGCTCTGGAAGGAGCGCTACAGCCGTGAAAGCCTTGATTCAATCAAAGAAAGCATTGGCTCGTATTGGTTTTCGGCGTTATACCAGCAGGAGCCGGAAACAGAAAATTACGGAATATTCAGAAGGGAATATTTCAAATATTTTGATTTGAAGAGAGATTTGATTGATTATGGAGGTATATATCTGCATCCGGATCAGTACAAAATGTTTTCAGTTGTTGATTTGGCGATCTCTGAAAAGGAAACAGCAGATTTTACAGTTGTGCTTACTTTTGCCTTAGACAGGTACAACAATGCGTATATCCTCGATATTATCCGGGAACGCGTGAGCGGTACAAGGCACCTTGAACTCCTAATCAGCGTTTACAAAAAGTGGAAGCCACTGAAAATCGGAATAGAGAGCGTTCAATTCCAGAAGTCGCTTGCCCGGATGGCTCTGGATAGGGGTCTGCCAGTGATAGAATTAATCCCGGACAAGGACAAAGTTTCCCGTGCATTCCCAATTGCGGCTCGAATGGAATCAGGGAAGGTATTCTTTCCCCGTAACGCACCCTGGCTGGCAAAATTCGAAGAAGAACTGCTGTTATTCCCGGGAGGGAGGCATGACGATCAGGCAGACGCGCTTGCGTATATAATGTATTTTATCGGGCAGGACTCTGGTTACAATCTTGTATCAGGCAATCCAAAAAACAGGATGCGGGTTGGTCTGACGTAATTAATTGTATGATAAAATTCAAATAGTCATTCTGACGAACGAAGTGAGGAAGAATCCAAGAGTCGAAAGTTTGCAAATTTTGTTCTTTTATCTCTCCCTACACAGCCCGTCCCCAAACGTTCCCAGCCCAGACAAGGAAAATCCCTATGGAAATGCTCGCAGCAATATAAATCAATGCCTGTGGTGCGTATCCCCGGTCTATCATGGAAAATGTCTCAAGTCCGAATGCGGAAAAAGTTGTGAACCCGCCAAGCAAGCCTGTGAAAATCAAGAGCCGTATATGATGAGGTATTGCTTCATTACCCTCAAACATGCCACCAAGAAAACCGATTGCAAGGCAGCCAAGCAGGTTTACGGCAAGCGTTCCAAATGGGAAATGCCACTTAACAAATACGCCTTGCACCAATTCACCAAGTAAATAACGCAAAATTGCACCTGTAAATCCGCCGAACCCAACCATCAATATATTTACAAGCAATATACTTCCCGTGTTATTTCAAATTGCCTTGTTTGAGGCATTACGCTTAAAGCCATAAGTTCAAATATACAGAATAAGAGGATTGCAAATGCAGGTATGGGACAGGCAAAAGGGCGAAGAAGCAGCAGCTTTTGAATTATTCGCCGAATTCAGGGATAGTGGGAGCAGGAATATAGGCAAAGTGGTAGAGTCACATCCCAGGGCAAAATCATGGATAAAACGCAACAGGTGGGTGGATCGGGCAGATGCTTATGACAGATTCTTTGCTCATCACAATTGTGAAATAGATGATGACATCCTTAATGCACTGCAGAAGCGGGTACGGGAAGAACTTTCGGGCGAAATTTCAACAAAGGATGCTGTGAATCTGCTCTCATCATTTGAAAAGCTAATAAACGAGCGTTCCAGGAGCCGTCAGGAAAAGAATCTGCAAAATGAAAATCCTGTTCCCAAAATGATAAGGGAATTTGCAGAAAAAATCTGCAAGAATAAAAAAGCTTCGGAACTTGCAGGTATGATATTAACTCTTATTGGCAATGAATGAGAAATTACTAATTTTGTAAATAACTAAATTACAAAAGGAGTAAAATGAAAATTCCTACAGAATTGAAGCACAAGCCGGTAATCGTATCAGAAGGTTACGATAAGGTTGACGGCAGGAAGGCGCGAAAGTCAGATGCTAAGGGCTTGTCACTTGGACTGGCGCAGTGGAACGACCGCGGCAACGTGGACATCTCCGCCAAAATATGGCGGCATACAGGTGAGAAATGGTCCCGGCAGTCGGAGGAGCTGCCCTTCCACCGTGTGATAGACCTTGCGATATTAATTTGTAAAGCTAAATATTATTTTCGCGAGCGATACAGGTTTACAGAGAAGGGTTTCCCCGATTTCCCACTGCTGGACAGGATTGGAGTTCAGGGCGGCGCAATGAATTTTGCCCTCTGCACAGAAAACGGTCACCTGGATGAGGACCTAAAACTGTTCGACAAATGCCTCCGCAAGGACGACGAGATATTAAGCGAACGCCTCGGTGTGCTTGCGAAAGTGCTTAAGGAGTTGGAGTTGGTGTAAGCGTGAGGATGGATGATTGTCCTCTCTTGTTTTCCTACTTCTTTATCACAACAAACTCTGTGCGGCGGTTCTGACGGCGGCCTTCGTCTGTGTCGTTGCTTGCCACAGGCATTAAATCGCCATAGCCTTTAGTTTTGATGCGCTCTTTGGCAATTCCAAGGTTAATCAGTGCATTTTGAACGGCATCGGCACGCTTTTGCGAGAGCTTTTGGTTGTACCCGGTATCTCCCGTGGAATTGCGGTTGTCCGTATGGCCCTGGATTTCTATCATCATAGCCGGGTAAGTCTCCATCAGCTTAGCCACGCTTTTAATTATGGGCAGCGACTCCCGCTTGATGCTTGCTTTGTCGAAATCAAAATTAATGCGAAGAAGAGTAATTGTCCCCACATCAGGAATATTGCTGAAATGTGATTTTGCCGATAGCGTATCGCCATTCAGGCAGTAAATCAGCTCAAGCTCATACCTGCCGTAATCTTCAAGCTCGAGGGGAATTTCATAGTAATTTGAAAGTCGTGTATATATATCGTCAAAAACATACTTGAATTCATCTGTTTTGTAGATGTGATGATACGTGCCGCCTGTATTCCGGGAGAATCCCTTCATATAGGCTGTATCTATATTTGCACCGAAGTCCACACCGCAAACCATGATATTATTATTTGCGGCAACAGCTATTACAGAGTCTTTTTTGAATGTAGAGCTATTATCAAATCCATCAGTAAAAACAACTACGGCACGTGAATCATAATCCTTAACCGGTATTAACTGCTCCAGGCCGGAGCCAACAGCATTAGCTATTGCCGTCATACCACCGTATTTGCCGAGCCCGTCAATAGCAAGCGAGTTGCTTAGTGACTCCCGCGAAGTAGTGAGCGGAGATTCAACGCCAACAACAGCATCATATTTGATCAGCGAAAAAGCATCCTGACGGCGCTTGGCTTCAATAAGGCTTTTCATAGCGCGTTGCACGGCAAAAGCCCTGTCGTCGCCCATGGAGCCGCTGTGGTCCATGGCAAATGCAATCGCGTATTTTTCTTTGTCCATGGCATTAACTTCATTAACATCAAAGAGCTTTACTATTTTTCTCTCACCGTTTACGGTGAGGAATATCCCGCACCAGAAGTCACGGTAAGGCTTTTCGGCAGCGCCTTTCAGGTAGAACATTCTTTCGTCGCTCAAATGAGCACGGATAATAACTTTGTCCGGCCTGCGTGTGTCAATTGAACTAATTTCCAGCTTTGCATCGTTTATATTATCAGGGTCGAAGTCTTTTACTTGTGTCATGAAGACGGGGTCATAACCTGTGGGAGGATTAGCGTCATCAAAAATAACAATCTCGCGCTCTTTTAAACCGGTGCAGGAAGCAAGGAGAACTGTAACAAAAATCAACAACCAGGGTTTCATTTTTTTAACTTTTGGTTGAACAAGTAATTTTTCGAAGCGCAATATATGAATAAATGTTAATTTTAGGTTGATCTTTAAGGATTGATAAGATTAAATGCTTTATTTTAAAAACGCTTGTAACATTTAAGAAATAATGGTGTTTTAGTTTATAGAATGAAAAAAGGGTGGGCGGAACATAGCGACCAAGAGTTATTTGACCTGATAGTTGCAGGAAGCAAGAATTCTGAGAACGCCTTCACGGAGCTTTATAACAGGTATTCGCCCCGTGTTTATGCCTATTGCAGGCGGTTCCTTGGCAACGAAGAGGAAGCGATGGACGTATTCCAGGAGACTTTCATAAAGTTCCACCAGTGTGCGGACAGGGACAGGGAAATGACTAATGTCCCCGCATTTCTTCTGAAAATAGCACGGAACTTGTGCGTAAACCTGAGAAGGCGCGAAAAGACAATGGTCACATTCGAGGATTATATGATAAATGACCATGTTGTCCAGAGTGATAAGGACGAGCTTCTCGGATTGATAAAATCCGCTCTTGAACTACTGCCTGATGATTACAGGGAAGTATTCATCCTGAGGGAATACGACGGGCTTTCGTACCAGGAAATTACGGATGTAACCGGGATAACCCTTGCAACAGTTAAAGTAAGAATCTTCAGGGCAAAACAGAAAATCAGGGAAATCCTGGCACCGTACCTGAAGGAGCTATCAAAATATGGAGATTAATTAAATTATATATTGAGACGTTACGATGAACGAGTACATGGAACATACGCCTTCTGAATTGCTGACGCTATATCTCGACGGGGAGATGCCTCCTGCGGACGAAGCGGCATTTTTCGCTACGGTTTCCGAAAGCGAAGAGCTCCAGTCCGAAATTAGAGAGATGCTCGCAATCAGAGAATCGGTGAAAAAAGACACCGAAGCTTACACGACACCTGATAAAGCAACAACTGCGGTATTTTCCAGCCTTGGCTATAAGGCTCCCGGGACACTGGCGCCCGCCGCTACCGGAAGCTTCTGGTCAAAAGTCTGGCTGCCTGCCGCAACAGCAGTAGTTGCTTCGCTTGTAACAACTTTTGCCGTGCTCTATTTCACAGGCAATACCGAAAGTGAGCCTTCAAGGGCTGCTCTTCCTCTGAAAGTTGAGACTGCACAAGTACAGGCAAGCGATTATATTGCCGAATCAGGTTCAGGGATTGTAAATAATAAAAAGCAGATTCCCGTTGTTGCTTCATCAGCGCCTGTAAGCAAAGCTTTACTGCCCATCCTGCAGAAAGAAGATCAAAATGCCCGGGCTGAGGAAGCTGCAACTGCTGAAGAATTTGTCAGTATAAACAATACGCGCCATATAGACAACCAGCTTGTGAACTGCATGTCCAGCATTCCTACCCGTACTTTGAATGCACTGTCATCAGATATGCATAGCTCACCAAAGTTGGTGTTTGATTTTGAGAATGAACCGAGTAGTGAGAACTTCCAGGTATATATACGAGGCCTTGGGGTATTGAATACTAACACAAATTCCACTACAATGCAGGCTTCAGACAATATTACTGCAGGAATTACTTTCGCTTCACTTGGCAATTTTAAATTAGGCGGCGAAGGAAATGTTGAGAAAATTTTCTTCGAGAATGATGCTGAATTAGGTAAGTCATTTGTCTGGGGTGCTTTTACATGCAAGTATGAAAATCATAACCTTAAACTTTTTGGATTCGTGCAACCTTTCGCACAGGTATCAATTGGTACCGGTACATCGGGAATGTTATTAAATTCAAGGGAAGTGTTAGGTTTTGACATTTATCCATTTGATTCAAACGTAGGAATTCAATTGGGTTTAGAGAACTCATTAATTGGAATAGAAAACACAACAACCTACAGTAGAAATGCCGTTAACTTCGGAATTACTTATAAATTGTAATTCTCGTATCTGTTAACTGAATTTTTGTTAATGGCTGATCCTTTTTGGATCAGCCTTTTTTTAATGAAAAATGAAGAAAGAAAAAAGAGGATAATAAGAAAATTGCATAACTCAATAGTCTATTTGGGGATGGCAAATCAGTTGATAGTGTGTGTGGGGGGTAAGTATTTAAGGCATTAGATGCAACTTATTATCCACTGAGGGCACAGAAAATAAAAATTACATCTCAATCATTCTATCCAGCAGCTTATAAAGATACTCGTGCATATCATTGGCAAGGTAGCTGTTGGCAATGATTTCGCGGAGGTTCATCACATAAATGTCCTCATTCAGTTCCATCAGTCCCTTCTGTGCCATTCTGACAATGTCATCCTGCGGTATTTCTATGTGGAATTGTAAACCGACAGTGTTTCCGAGTACAAATCCCTGGTTGGGACAGTTGCCATTTGAAAAGGTGTGGACAGCACCTTCGGGCATGTCAAATGTCTCACCGTGCCAATGGAAAACGGGAATTTCAACAGGAAAGCCGTCAAACAATGGGTGTTCATTTTCTTTTTTTACTGGAAAAAAACCTATTTCCTTGAACTCGATTGGATAAACTTTGTTGCCGAGTGCGCTTGCTAACATCTGGGCACCGAGGCATATTCCGAGTACCGGCCTGCCGCTTGAAATAAATTTACGGATGAACTTTTTCTCTTCCACAAGCCAAGGGAATTTCTCCTCGTCATTTACACTCATAAAGCCGCCCATAATAACGAGCATGTCCGGTTCTGTTACGGGAGGAGCTTGCTGATTCTGCCAAAAGTCTGTAGTGCTTAACTTAATGCCACGGCTAAGGGCCCAGTCAATTATCCTGCCCGGACCCTCGTATTTAATATGCTGAAAAACATGAACGTTTTGGGGCACTAATCCTTACCCTTTATCACTTTGATAATGAATGACGCCCTGTGCTTTTGAAACTCCGCTTCTATTTCTTTCGAAAGCAGAGCGAAAATCCTGTCATGTTCGCCTTTTATCTGCGTGCTCATCCTGTTTGTTTCTACTTCGAGTGATTCATCAAAATGAAGCCGGGAAATAAAATCTCTGATTGGTCCTTTGTAGTCCTTAGTAAGAGGATAAAAACTAATTTCTACAAAAATTCTCATTGTGTTTTATTTATTGTGAATAACAGTTCCACCAATATAAGCGCCGGGGGTTTCAATCCGGAAAAAATATGTCCCGTCAGCTAAGCCATGTGGCTCCCACCTTATTATTCCATCGCCTGAAATATCAATGCCATCCTTGCTGACATCCCTTCCAAAGACATCAAACACCCTGACGGTTTTAATTTCATTAAAGCTAAAGCCTGTTTCAATAAACAATGCATCCGAGAACGGGTTTGGATAAATCAGCATATCCTTTGTAGTTATATAATCAACTGATGTGATTGTATCGGCAGTCCTGAAATTCCATGTATCAGACCAGTCATTGCCGGTTTCATCATTGTATGCTTTTGCACGCCAGTAATATGTGGTTTTTGTTTCCAATCCCGATATGTTGTAACGCAGTAGTTGAAGCTTGTCGTCCTCAAAAAGCAGATTGTCAAAAACATTAGATTTTGAAACCTGCACATGGTATAATTCAGCTCCTTTTGTAGCATCCCATTCAAGCCTTACAGCGAGGTTAAGCCCGGTTGAATTATTGTCAGGCTTTGAGAGGAAAGTTGGTCCCATAAGGGTCCGGATGTTCCAGGTTTCTGACCAGTAGCTATGCCTGTCGTCGATGTTTACCCTTACTCTCCAGTAATAAGTGGTGTAAAAATCAAGATTATCAATTTGAAGTTCATTTATATCAAGGTCTGTAATTTCAACAATATTATCAGAAAATGAATCATCGGTACCAAATTGCAGGTGGTAGGAATCTGCTCCGTTATAATCTTCCCAGAATAGCTTGATTGATAATTCCGCATCAAATGTTCCAGATGGCGGGTCAACAAGCTCAGGTTCGCGAATCGCCGTTTCGAAAGACCATGCTTCGGACCAATCGCTTGTTCCATGCTCGTTGACGGCTCTCACCCTCCAATAATACTTTGTGTTGTAACCCAACAGTAGGAATCTATGTGTCGAATCAGTAAGTGTTTCACCATCAAAAGCAACCGGGTTGAACTCAGGATTCTTTGAAAGCTGGATAACATAGTCAATGCCAGTTGGTACTTTGTCCCAAAGGAAGTCGAGGTTGATGTATAATTCCGTAGCTCCGTTCTCAGGAAGTCTTAGCGAAGGAGCGGGCAGCTTGGTTGTGAAGTTCCAAACTTCCGACCAGTCGCTTTCAGTTTCCTGGCTGTGAGCCATAACACGCCAGTAGTATGTTGCCAAGTAATCAGTTACATTTATTTCACGGCAAGTTTCAACAAGCGCGCTAATTGTGGTTACACCAGCGGAAAAGTCCGGAGAAGTGGAATATTCAAGAGTGTAACTTATAGCTCCCTCAACTTCTTCCCAGCAGAGTGTCAATGACAGGTTCGTACCCATAGTATCGCTTTCAGGGGAACTAAGGACAGGTGGAGCAAGAAATGTTCTGAAACTCCTAACCTGGGACCAGGCTCCAAGCTCCTGTTCATTTTTTCCACAAACACGCCAGAAATATTCCTTGTTAAAATCAAGTTCATCGAAAATCTTCCAGGTAGTATCCGAAAGAGTAATCCTTTCAAAAACACCGGTAAAGATTTTGTTAAAAGAAATTTCCAGAACATACATGTCAGCATTTTGGGTAGAATTCCAGGTTAATATCGGGTGTCGCCTCAAACCGACTTCTTTGTCATTTGGGCTTATAAGTGAGGGTGTGCCAATATTTGCGCTGTCGATGCTTCGCTGCAGCGAGCCAACTGAGAAGAAAATATCGCCTTCTTTAGTTAAATTCAAATCGTTAATTTCATGAATATTAAAATCAGCATTAAAATTTTCCCACCAGAGAAGGTTGGGCATATCCGTATAATGCAATCCCAGTTTGGCACCAGACCCAACATAAACGCTGTCGTTGGTAGTTACTTCAATGCAGGATAAATTAGGAGGCGACTCAAAACCAACATTATTCGGCTGCCAAGAATTACCATTGTTTGCGGAAATGTATAATCCGTTGCTGGTTGATGCCAGCATATCTCCTGTTGAGCGGAAAGCTAAATCGGTTATCCTGCCGTTCGGCTGGCTTCTAATCCAAAATCCAGTCCCAAAGTCATCGGAATGATAAAACCCGAACGAAGGATTATACAAGTAAACGTTATTATCCGGGTTGTATTCCAGGATAGTGATTTCGTCGGTAAATACGCCAAGGGTATCAGTGGAAACACCCAAATCGCGTGTCCTGTATAGCCATGCCTTATTGTCTTCTGCCTCGGGATCGAATGTTGCATATATAATCCCCTTACCCTCAACAGCAATTATAGAGCTGATAATCGCGCCATTCTGGGCGATTGTTGTCCAGGTATCACCATAATCGGCCGAATACCTTACACCGCTTGAAGTAGCAGCAAATATTGTATCTCCGGCAATTTCCATATCAATTGGGAAAGCGCCTAAGTCTATCTCTTCCCAGGAATTGCCATAGTCGAGAGTTCTGAGTACCCTGCCGTCAGCGTCATTTACTATTAATAATTCGCTGCTTTCAAGCCAGATGTTCATACTAAAAAATGTATTCCTAAGCCCGATGTATGTCCACAGCCTGCCATTATTAATACTTTTTAAAACTCCATCACGAGGCGAGCAAGCGTATAAATCACCATTTGATGCCATCGCAATATCATTAATTCCACTATTTTTTATGTTTGATATAATAAATGTCAAACCCAGTAGTTCATCCACATACCACAGACCCTTAGACCGCGTTCCGGCAATAAGCTCGCTGTTGTCATTGAAAAGAACAGAAGTTGTATTAAGGTCAGCTATTGTTGTGTCATATTCGCGCCAGGATACGCCCCAGTCATTAGATAAGACTATACCTCTCCCATTAGAGGATGCGAAAATTTCACCGACAGAATTTTCTGTCATGTTGTGAATGAAATCATTAGAAAGCATGCCGCTCGAGCGCTTCCAGGTTTTTGCGGTGTCCTCGGTTCGGAAGAAGCCATCTCCCCAGCTGCTTGCGACAATGTTGCCATTATCAGCAAAAATAATGTCGGTTATGTCGAGGTAACGAATCCCTGAGCTTACCCATTCCCAGTTATCACCTCCGTCAGCAGTTCTGAATACTCCCATGCCCCTTGTCCCGACATAAATATCGCCATTATCATGCTGCCCGATAGTGCTTATTCTCAGATTGGAAAGCCCTGTGTTTTTTTCAGTCCAAGAATCGCCGTTATCATCGGATTTAAAAATGCCACCGCCATATGTACCGGCATAAAGGTTATTGTCCGAGTCAACAGCAAGAGCGCTGACAAACATATTATCCAGGCCATTATTCACTTGTGTCCAGTTGCCGCCTCCGTCATTTGAACGGTAGATACCTTTTCCCCATGAACCGGCGAAAATAATATCATTTGAATTTATCGCAATGCAGATTATGTCACTGCCGGCAGGCCCGGCAACCCTTGCGAATTTATCCTGGGAATAAAGTGTGAAAGAAAAAATTATAAATATTAGAAATGATCTAATGTATGTCATATCAACCCCTGATTATGCTGATTAAATTCCCGTTAACAATTTCTTAATAATAATCCATTAAATGGCTATTAGTTACATTCAATTTAAGTAAGTTTGTAATCGTTTCTATAAAAATGCGGAAAAACTATGCAAATCGGATTAGTAGGATTGCCGTTTTCGGGCAAAACAACTCTTTTTCAGACTCTGACCGAAAGCAGTGTTGACGAAGCAAGCCAGGGGAAAAAAGATGCAAACCTGGCAATTGTAAAAGTTCCCGATGCAAGGCTGAACAAACTAACATATATTTATAAACCCAAAAAACAGGTAAATGGGACAATCGAGATTTATGACCTTGCCGGAGTAGCTAAAAGCGACGGCAGCAAAAGCCCATTTTCAACGCAATTCCTGACAAAAGTAAGGAACAACGATGCATTGATCCATGTAGTACGGGGCTTCAAAGATGAAGCCGTACCGCATATCGAAGGAAGTATTGACATAAAAAGAGACATCTCGCTTTTTGACAGCGAACTTATGTTTGCAGACCTTGCATTTATCGAAGGAAGGTTCGAGAAGCTTGAAAAAGACCTGAGGAAACCTAAAAGCAAGGAAGAGGCACAAAAGGAAATTGAAGTGATGAAACGCTGGCAGGATTCACTAGAAAATGAATCTCCACTCAGAGATGTTGAAATGGACGTCGAAGAAATAAAATATATTAAAAACTATCAGCCCCTGACAGCGAAACCACTGCTTATAGCGTTGAATCTCGACGAAAGCGACGTTGAGCGCAGGGACGAACTCGTTGAAACGGCGCTCAAGGGTGTAACCGGAAAAAATGTTGCAGTTGAGCCCTTCTTTGCTAAAATCGAGATGGAACTATCCCAGCTCGAAGGCGAAGAAAAAGAAATGTTCATGTCTGAATACGGAATCGAAGAATCAGCGTTGAGCAGGCTTATCAGGACTGCATATAATCTGCTGGGATTGCAGTCATTTTTCACTGTCGGCGAGGACGAATGCCGTGCCTGGACGATAAAAAAAGGGATGACCGCACAAGAGGCTGCCGGTGCAATTCATACTGATTTTTACAACAAATTTATCCGTGCTGAGGTTGTTGCATATAATGATTATATGGAAAACGGTTCAATGGCGGCATGTAAGGATAAGGGATTAGTGCGTCTGGAAGGTAAGGAGTATATTGTTCATGACGGGGATATTATGAATATAAGGCATGGCTAACTTCGCACGCGGCTATAGATTTCCCGTACTTTTTTCAGGTCTTCTCCTGTATCAACGCTTATTAGCTCCTCAGTTGTTTCATGGCAATAATATTTGTATCCGCGTTCCAGAAGCCTTAACTGCTCAAGTTTTTCAGCTTTTTCAAGCTTTGATTGAGAAAATCTTACAAAATCCAACAAGGCGTTTCTACGGTAGGCATAAACTCCGATGTGCCTGTAAAAGTTGTGATTCTCCAACCAATTCTTTCCGGGAATATCCCTGAGATATGGAACAGCCTGGCGTGAGAAATATAATGCCATGCTTTCAAGTCCCGGAACTACTTTAACAACTGATGGATTTTCCAGTTCTTCATTTGTTTTGATTTTTGACATCAGCGTACCGACTTCAGCATTGGTTTTTAAAAAAGCTTCCAGCATTTCATCGAGTGTATTCGCTGATAGGAGAGGTTCGTCACCTTGAATGTTGACTACAATTGAAGAACTGTCGCCAGTTAATTCAAGCACTTTAGCAATCCTGTCCGTACCGCTTGGAATATCCGTGGGAGTTAAAATACATTCAGCGCCAAATTCCTCGCAGACATTCACGATTTTTTCATTATCGGTAGCAATAAATATTTTTTTTATTAATTCTGACTTTTTGGCATTGTCCCAGACGCGGATGATAAGGGGTTTCCCTTCAATATCCGCCAACATTTTTCCGGGTAAACGAGTAGAAGCAAATCGCGCCGGGATTACTGCAATAATATCATTTGCCTGAGTCAACGAGAGCTTGGAAGGTTTTATCAGTTGAAGCCCTTGTTTTCGGAATTTTCGCTGATATTTAAACCCGGGTCATTTGTACTAATTTCTTTATTTCCTGATGAGAATGTTGAGAATTTTTCAATTTCGCTGATGAAATTAAGAATTTGGTCAAATGCCGGATTTAAAGTGCTAATGTCTTCGTCACTTAGTTTCAAGCCCGATTGAACAGCAATTTTATTGAATAATTTGTCTTTTTTAGATGCCTGCATATAGCAATATAATAATTCATATTTATTTTATATTCAAAATATTTATGAATTTCGCCATTTTATCACATTGTGGAAAATTAACAACAAATTAAACATTATCAATAATTCGTTGAAATTTATTAGATTTTCCGTTTCTAAAGTACAAAGGTCTGGTTTAAATGTTTAATCCCTATGACATACTGATTTTTGCAAGCATATTGATTATGCTTTCATATATCTTCAATATAATGTCCAGTCAATGGAAGATACCTTCTGTACTGTTCCTTATTTTCACGGGGATAGTAATTAAGTATATCGCTGCTCAGTATGACATTAACATAAGCCAGGACTTCTTCTCCGTTCTCGAGCTTTTGGGAATTATAGGCCTGATAATGATTGTGCTGGAAGCTGCGGTTGACCTTAAGGTTTCACGTTCAAAAATCAATATTATACGCCAGTCCATACTGATTTCTATCATCATTCTTGTTCTTTCGTCAATCGGCATAGCATTCACTATAATGTTCTTCAGGGGAGAAGAATTCTTCAAATCGCTTGTATATGCAATCCCGCTTTCAGTTGTTTCAAGCGCTGTTCTAATCCCGAGCGTTCATGCCCTCACACAGAAGAAAAAGGAATTTTTGATTTACGAATCTACTTTCTCCGATATAATTGGAATAATGTTTTTTAACTATGTGGTATTACAGGGGAGTACGATATTCTCCATTTCCGGGATATGGATGATAATTTCAACCATTTTTCTGTCGGTATTGATTTCTTATTTCCTTGTTTATCTTTTTTCAAGGATTAAAACTGATATAAAGCTCTTTCTAATGATTGCAATTCTTGCGGTTCTCTATGCACTTGGCAAGAAACTGCACCTTTCGCCGCTTCTGATGATATTTATTTTCGGGCTTGTGCTAAATAATCCACGGTTGTTCTTCAAAGGTGCGCTCTCCAGATTTCTCGATTTTGAGAAAGCAGAAGAAGTCAGAAAGGATTTTCGTACTGTAACTGCAGAGTCTGCGTTTGTAATGAGGACATTTTTCTTTGTTGCATTCGGAATGATAATTGACATTGGTGAATTGCTTGACTGGAGAGTATTATCAGTAGGCACAGCAATTGTAGTTATTCTTTATATCGTGAGATATATCAATTTCAAAGTGTTTGTAAAATCCGACGTATTCCCGGAAATTTTCCTCGCGCCAAGGGGTTTAATAACTATCTTACTATTCTTTACGATACCTGTTCAATATCAGATATCAGACTTCAAGGAAGGTATTTTATTCTTTGTGATTCTTGCTACCAGTTTAGTAATGTTTATAGCACTGATAAGTTCTAAAGACGTCAAACCTTCTAAGTTCTTTGTAGTAGATTATGGCCTGGAACCTTCTGATTCCGCAACAGCCCGGGGATATGAAATAGAAATTAAGCGAAACATAAATGATGAACAGGATTAATATTTTAGGTTTATTGTCGAAAATAAAAGTAAGGTGGCACATACATTGCTAGTAAAAGAGTGCTTATGCGAATTACCATAACTATATTGATTACCCTTGCATGGGTTAATTTAAGCGCCCAGAGTATAAGGCTGGTGAGGACGGACGTGGATACTTCCCGTTCCTCTTTTATTACAGCCAGCTATATGTTCGGGGTTGATGTTTACGTAGAAGATGTGCCTGCCACAAATAATGTATCATTCGAACTTCATTACAACAATTCAGATTTTATAAAGTACTCATCATATAAAATCGGCGATTTTGGAGACGATGGTATTGCTTTTGTAATACCGGGTGATGACGGTTCAGGCAATGGAATTCTAAAAGTAGGCGTGTTTTCCGGTAAACCTCTTGATTCAACAGGTTTTGACAATCCGATGGTGTTGCATATTGATTTTGCTGTGCTTCAATCAATTCCTGACGGTGACATTGTCAGCCTCAACTTTGTAAATGCGCTTGCCACGACAAAAGAAGATGGCGAACCTGTAAGCACAACACTCAACAGTGTATTGGCCGAATACCTTGTCCATGGTTACCGCAATGTCTGGCCCGGCGATGCTGACAATAACGGTATTGTTGACCCTCGCGATTTTAATGTTGTAGGCCTTTTTATCGGAACTGGTTCGAGGACAAAAGGCAGCCGGAGCTTCAAACGCGAAAATGCTTCCATGCTTTGGTCGGCGCAAAGAGTTTTGGTATGGGACAATGCAGATGCTACTTTCGCTGATTGCGACGGTAACGGCGATGTTACTGTGGAGGACGGGCTAACAATTCTACTTAATATGGACAGCTCCCATGCTGATGTGAATTCAATTCCAAATGAAGATAAATATGAACCGGCAGTTCAAAGGTACAGTGGAGATGAATACCTGCTTGTTCCACTAAGAGCTGCATACATTGAGGACTATGTAGCGGCATTCGGAAGTATTGATATTTCAGGATTAAGAAATGACTTCGAGATTGAAGGTATTATGCCGGGGGAAGGATTTGGAAACACAGGTGTTTTTGTTTTGGAAGGATTTGAAGACAGATTTAATGCTTTTGAATTCTGCATAGGTTCTTACAGTCCTCAATTCCGGCCTGCGCCGGATGAGATAATTGCCTGGATAGCATTAACTCCCAAGAAATCATTCTATGAAATACCTGAGATTGATGCCGATATCTGGGGCATGAACAGGCAGGGAAGAAGGTTCAAAATAGAACAACTTACTGATGTTTTGATATCTGATAAAGTAAGTGGTATTGAATTTACTACAAATGAAATAATTGTTAATGAATTGCTGAATGACAGTAAGATTGTAATTTATGATATTCAGGGCCGGGCCGTGTATGGCTTTGAATCAATCTCTCCTTCTATCAGAATATCCAAACATGCCCTGAACCTGCAGTCTGGTATATATTTCCTTGCAATTGAAAGCAGCCTTTCCCGCCGAACTGCTAAATTTATAATTAGCGAGTAAATAAAAATTCCGGAATCGCTGCAAAGAAATCCCGGAATTCAGGGCGAGAGACGAGATTTGAACTCGCGACCACCAGAGCCACAATCTGGCGCTCTACCGACTGAGCTACTCCCGCCATGTAGAACTACAAATTTAAGCAAATTTTAAATAAAATCAATTAAGCTTATATTTCATCTTCATTTCCGGTGTCGCAACTCATTCATTATATCATATAATTTCATGAAATATTAATCAATAATTCATGAAACTTGATCCAATTTAATAAATTACGTTTATTAAGGTCGCTTAACAATGGGTTATTAAAAATTCATTAAGTTGTATTAATATTTCTTTTGATTATACTTTTACTTTTCGATATTTTCCACTACTTAATAAATCCATACCGGTAATTCCACTTCAAGGAGATGATATGAATAAAATACTGGCAATACTTTCAAACTTCGGTTATTGGGGAATTGAGTTTGTCGGTCCAAAGCTTGCCCTCGAGAAAGCGGGCTACTCAATTGAGATATGCACACCCAGGGGCGAAAGGCCAATTGCATTGCCGCCCAGCTATGACGTAAATTACTGGGACCCGCCGCTCGGCCTTAATGTTACAACCCCCGAAGATGCCGAAGAGGTAAAAAAAGTTGAAGATAGCGACTTTCTTAATAACCCGAAAAATCTTTCAGAGTGGTTTCCCGAAAGGCCCTATTTCAGCAAAGATAAATTTCTGAGGGAATTTGAAAAATATTATAACGAACTCGAAGCTGCGGAGAAAGACCTTGAGCAGTATGATGGGGTATTAATCGTAGGCGGAAGCGGGCCGATACTCGACATGGTGAACAATCAGCGTGTTCATGATGTTATTCTCGGCTTCCACAAAGCAGACAAGCCGATTGCTGCTATTTGCTACGGGGTTGCCTGCCTCGCCCAGGCACGTGATTTCAACGAAAGGAAATCTATAATCCGTGGCAAGCATGTCACGGGGCACTGTATCGAATATGATTACAAGGACGGAACCGGTTTTGTAGGAACTGATTTGAACATAGGCCCACCGCCATATTGCCTTGAATATATGCTTACTGATGCTGTTGGTCCTGAAGGCGAGTATCACGGTAATTTCGGCAAGCATATATCAGTCATTGTTGACTACCCGTTTATCACAGCCCGCTCGCTACAGGGTTCTCATGTATTCGGAGAAAAATTTGTTGATATGCTGGACAAAGGTTTAAGGCGCTATGGCTGGTAGTACAAACAGATTTAAAATAATAGAGCAGTTCCTTGCTAATGGTATGAACAGGATGTTTGGCAACCCCGGCACTGTTGAGCAGGGCTTCCTGGATGCTCTTGCCGATTACCCTGAGATGAAGTATATCCTTACATTGCAAGAGTCTGTTGCCGTCCTTACCGCTGACGGATATGCCCGCTCTATGAAAAAAAACACGCTTGTTCAGATTCACAGCACACCGGGGCTTGGTAATTCAATAGGCGCTCTTTACCAGGCGATGCGTGGTCATTCCCCGCTTGTTGTTATCGGTGGCGACGCCGGCATAAGGTATATAAACATGGACGCACAGATGGCCGGCGACCTGGTTAGTATTGCAAAGCCTGTCACGAAGTGGGCATCTATGATTTTGGAACCTCAATCCTGCCTGCGCATGATAAGACGGGCAATCAAAATAGCAGGGACACCGCCGATGGGGCCGGTCTATCTCTGCCTGCCTATGGATGTCCTTGATGCAGAATGCACTGAAGAAATTTACCCGGTGGGGATTCCTTCAACTCGAGTCCGGCCGGATAGTATTGCAATAGATAATGCAGCAGACATTCTTCTTTCTGCTGAAAAACCAATGATTTTTGTTGGAGATGGAGTTGCTTATTCCGGGGCTGTAGAAGAACTAACACAAGTAGCAGATTTACTCGGCGCAGAAGTTTATGGCGTGGACTCCGGTGATGTAAACATGGACTGGTCGCATCCATTGTGGCAGGGTGCAACAGGACACATGTTCGGCTACCACAGCCTGCCAATTACCCAAAAAGGCGATGTAAACCTTTTGGTGGGAACTTACATGGTTCCGGAAGTATTCCCTGAACTTGGTAGTATCTTTGCCTCTAAAGCAAGAAACATACACATCGACCTAAACGCTTATGAAATAGGCAAGAACCACAGGGCTGATATTTCTTTTGTTGCGGATCCTAAATTAACTCTGAAAGCTTTATCTGAAGCACTAAATGCAAAGCGAACAAAGGCATACATTACGACCATTGAAAGCAGGGTTTCAGAATTATCAAATGCTAAAGAACAAAGTATTGCAGAAGACAAAGAAGCAGATGATAGAATAGCTGATAATGTTCCGATGGATTTCTCTGTGTTTGCGAAAGAATTGGCGAAAAACCTCCCCGCTGACACTATAATATTTGATGAAGCGCTGACAAGCTCACCTGCTCTGACACGATACATTGTACCTAAAAAGGAGGGCTCTTTCTTCCAGACTCGTGGCGGCTCTCTTGGAGTTGGGATCCCAGGGGCAATCGGTTTGAAGGTAGCCAACCCGGACAATACTGTAATCGGATTTACAGGCGATGGCGGTTCAATGTACACAATACAGGCACTCTGGACTGCTGCCAGGCACAACATTGATGCTAAGTTTGTAATCTGCAACAACGGTAGTTACAGGCTGCTCCAGCTAAACATTGATGCTTACTGGCGTGAAAGGAATTTCGGAATACATGCTCATCCGCTTCCATTTGATTTATCCGAACCGCCTGTTGATTTCGCCGGCCTTGCGGAGGCAATGGGCGTTAAAGCTCTGAAAGTGGAAAAACCTGAAGAAGTTGGCACTGCAATCCGGAAAATGCTGGATCACAAGGGGCCTTTTTTAATTGATGTAATTCTCGAAGGGGATAAACATTCGGGGGATGTTGCCCTTCATTGCGGACAATAACCAGGAAATCAAATGATACACCAGTTAATTTTTGCAAATCCAAAACCCGGTATGAGCGTTAAAGAATTCCAGGACTATTGGCTGAACGTTCATGCTGTTAATTTCGCCAGCAAAATAAAGCAAATCAAGAAGTACAAAATTGATACAGTCTTTCCGGTTGGCGATGAAAAGCCTCTATTTAATGGTATCGCTGAAATCTGGCTTCACGAAGAAGAACAGATTGAATCTCTCCGCTCGGATGAATTTCTTAATGGCGCACGCAGGGATGAACCGAACTGGGCTGCGTTCTGGGAAACTATCGGCCTCGACACAGATGCTCACGTAATAGTTGACCCGGGTGAGCTGGAAAGAAATGCTTCAGGCGTGAAACTTGTGTTATTTATTAAGCGAAAAGAGGGCATTAGCCTCGGTGATTTCCGAAGTAAAAGCTTGGGCGAACATGCCGGAAGAATGCAAGCAATCCCCGGTTTGAAGGGCTATTACCAATGCCATGCGAAAGACGGCCTGTATGCTGTGGGTGAATCGAGGCTGGATTCTATAGAGTTGCTATGGTTTGAGAATGAAAAAGTCTTAGATGCAACAATTGAATCTGACGAATACAAGAGTTACGTGGAAGGAGAAATAGCCTCGCTTGTTGAGACTAAATGGCTGTTCAGGATGGCATGCAAAGAGCACTGGGTTATCGGACCGGATTTCAGGGATTGATTTGAGCCTGGCACAAAACATATTCAGCCTTTCGGCATGCCTCGCAACATCTGATATTGTAGCAAGCATCAAATGGTATTCTGAATTTTTAGGCTGTAAGGTTGAGGAAAGGCAGGAGTATCCTGATTATGGCTTCAAGCTTGCTTTTATTTCGCTCGGAACAGTACGTTTCGAGTTAATCGAAATTCCGGGTATTGAACCATTCAAAAGGGAATCGCCCCCTAATCATGTTAAAACACAGGGTCTGAGCCAGTTAACATTTTATGTTGAGGACATTGATGCTGCCTGGGAAGAGTTATCGTCAAAAGATATTGCAATAGCCTCGAAACCGCTCGAATATATCGCTCAGGACACAAAATTCAGAGCATTTATGATTCGCGACAACCAGGGTAATTTACTGGAATTCATTAAAAAATATTAAGCCTATAATTATTTCAATTATGAAAGAACTCGATAAAAAGTTAATAAACGCTGTTGACATCCAGGATGTTGAAGCTGTTAAAATGCTTCTTGATGAAGGCGCTAACCCAAACACCCGCGATACCGGAAGCGGGCTAACTGTGCTGATGATAGCTGCAGGCCGGGGGAATCCGAAATTAGTCCGGCTGCTAATTGATAAAGGTGCCGATGTTTTTGCCTGCGACAGCAAAGCAGGGGCAACAGCTTTGCATAAGGCATGCCAGGGCGGCTCTCTGGAAGTGGTGAAAATCCTTGTTGATAATGGAGCCTTCATTAATGCTGTTGTTGTTTCAACAGGCCATACAGCATTAATTGAAGCGCTGTGGTTCAAGCAGGCAGATATATGCAAGTATCTGATTGAGCAGAACGCCGGAATTAATCTGTCCACTCATTATGGTTTTACAATTCTTCAGCATTTTGAATACGCTATGAATGTAAACCAGGTAGGCAGGGAAAAGCTTCTCGAAGCTGATAAAGCCCTGAAATCCCGCCAAAGCCATGATGCCGGAATGGTAGAAACTCAGAAACTTATGAAGGCAGTTGTTGAGAATAACCTTAAAGAAGTACAGGCGCTGATATCCGCAGGCGCTGAAATTGATGAACGCTCGCCTGTATTGAACGGATTCAATGATTACCACACGCCATTGCTTGTTGCCTGCCGCGACGGGCACACAGAAATTGTAAAAGAACTTATAAACGCCGGTGCAGATATAAACGCTGTTGAGCCGACCTTCGGAGCTGTTCCATTGCACAAAGCTACATATAACGGCAGGGCTGATATTACACAAATTCTGGTTGAACAGGTTGGCATCAACCTCGATTACCAGGGCCCAACCAACGGTTATGCTCCTCTTCATGATGCACTTTGGCATGGTTTTGCTGATTGCAGCGTAATTCTTATCAAAGCCGGAGCAAGTCTCGTGCTTAAAGGGCACGACGGCAAAACACCGCTGCAGATAGCAACGGAGATGTTTGGGGAAGGACATGAAATTGTAGAATTGATAAGAGAAAAATCAACAAATTAAGGAGATTGATATGGATGCAAATGAAGTAGCTCATAAATGGTTTGATGCACTAAAAAGCGGGGACACTGACACAGCAATGAGCCTGCTCGATGAAAATGTTACCTGGATAAACATGGCTCCTGAGCCGGGTGTCAGCGACGTCTTGCCATGGATTGGCAGTTACCAGGGCCTGGAAAAATTCCTGAAAGCTTTCGGAGTTTACCAGTCAGTTGTTGATGTAAAATTCATCGAACCGACAAACCTGATTGTAGAGGGCAACCAGGCATTTGCAATGGTTCATGAGATCGGTGAAGTTAAGCATAATGGCAGGCAGTTCGATATCGAATTCGGGCTTTTGATGAAAATCGAAAACGGCAAGATTGTCTGGTGGAAATCACTTACCGATTCATCTCATATTGTCGCTGCATGGCTTGGAATGTAATATTAAATATCAAAGGATAAGAAGATGTTTTTTTATAATAAAATGCGCTGGGAACTGAAAGGCATGACTTTCGACCAGCTTTGGGACATAGAAAAAGTTGAAGCTCAAACCGGGGTTGAAACGATTGAAGAAGGTATAGTGCCTCATCTCTACAAAGTGGCTTCAGAGCAGTATGTAATTGCAATTGGGGATGCACCTTCCGCGGAAGAACTCGATCGCTTTTCTATGGGAAGGCTGCCAATGCATGAATACCTAATGTTCGAAGCTGTATGGCCGCTTGATGAGATTTATACAATAGACCTTGTAAAATATTTCGATAACAGGAGAGAAAAATTTCCTGATAATCCCTCGTTCCTGATGTACATCGAACTGGCATGGAATGATACAGACAGGTATCTCGATCTGAACTGGGGCAGGATACGTCATTTTGCCCGTGGATTTGAGAGCAACGATACTCAAATCCTCAGCATATACCGTGTCTCCGGTACTCAGAAAATAATAGCAATTGTTGACTTTGCCGATTCTATGGCAATCAGCCGTTTTGTAGCAAATGAAGTATTTGACGGCTCCAAGACTGATAAGGTCTGGACATTACGAGACTACGTTGGATTTGCTGACGATGTTGTTAAACATTACAAAGTTTGATTGATGGAATCATTTGTAAAAATCCATTCATTTACATCTGACGCCAAGACCTGGTTTGTAAATCTTTTTGTCGTTGAGGGTAAAGAGGGTGTTGTCCTTGTTGACGGGGCAATGACTATTAGCTTCGCTGAAAAAGTCAGACATTTTATCAGGGATGAATTAAAAAAGCCAATCCTCGCTGCAGTGCTTACTCACGGCCATCCGGACCATTACTCGGCTGTCGGTGAAATAATAAAAGGATATGATATCCCCTATTATTCACTCCCGGGGGCAAAAAAACAGGCAATGGAACGCGAAAAGGAAGAGCTTGAAGGGATGCTCCGGGTATTTGGAGATGATTACCCAAAAGAGAGGATTTTTCCTAACACAATAATCAGCGATGGCGATTCAATAGAACACGGCGATATTAAAATGACTGTAAGGGACTTTGGCCCGGGCGAATCGGATTCAGATTCCGCCTGGACTGTTGAAACCCCAGACGAAAATAAAGTGGTAATCGGTGATTTGATTTATAATCACATGCACTGTTTCCTGCTCGACGGCCATCCGGTTGATTGGCTTAAAAGCATTGAATTGCTTAAATCAAATTACCACGACGGTTCAACTTTTCACCCTTCTCATGGCATATCCTGCGGGCGTGAAATGCTTTACTGGCAGGAATCATACCTGAAAATGTTTATCAACTCCGCCTGGGAGATTTTCGGGGATGACCGAACTATGACAGATACAAAACAACAAGCGATACTAAACAGGTTGAAATCATTCCTTCCAAATGATAACCTGCTATTCCTTGCAGGATTCAGGATCGATGAAACAATCAGTAAAATTTTAGACCAAACAAAAAACCTCGGAGAGAATTAAATGGGATTCAAGTTACTTGTAATAGCTTCAAACTACGGGCTTTGGGCAGAAGAACTTCAGGCACCGTGGGATGCACTCAAAAAGGCAGGACACGAACTCCGGCTTGCAACATTTCTAGGCAAAACACCTCTACCATTTAAACTTAGCATGGATACCGAATTTATTGATCCGATGATTAATCAACCCATGAACCCGAAGGAAGTGGTTGACAGGGTAAACGAAATCCTCGACAATGGTGAATGGGACAACCCGATAAAGACTGCAGACGCTAAAATGATGGACTATGACCATCTTGTTATTGTAGGCGGACCCGGAGCTGCTCTGGACATTACTGGAAATATGTTCGTGCATAAGCTTATATTTGATGCCTACAAAAGCGGCAAAACTATTGGTACATTATGCTATGCAGTGGGAGCACTTGCATTTACACGCGACCCTGATAATGGCAACAAGAGCATCATCTATGGTAAAAACATTGTTGCGCACCCGCATGCGTGGGATTTTGACGTAGATGTAGTTTACGATGTGGAGCGTGCTACTGAGGAAAATCCAAATATTAAAATGCGCACTGCAGGATTTGTCTTCCCGCTTCAGTATATGGTACAGGATGCCGTAGGCCCGGATGGCAAAGTGATTTTCGATTTGAAAGCTAACCGCTTTGCCCCATGTTCAAATTACGATGCACCATTTGTTACGGCGCAATCAGTAGAATCATCCGCAATATTCGGCGAAAGGCTTGTCGAAGTATTCAGTTAAGGAGGTTCAATGAAATTAACCGGTAAAAAAGTCGGACTGCTTATAGAAAGTGATTTTTATGAACCGGAGATAGCTTACTACCAGCACCGGTTCATGGAAGAGGAAGTCGATCTCCGATTGCTCACAAGGCTTTGGGGACAGGAATCAATTACTTTCACCGGGCATGAAAACAGGTTGAACACAATAACAGCGAATGAATCATTTGAAAATATTTCCGATGATGGGTTAGCGACTTATGAAGCAATAATTGTCCCTTCCGGTATGGTTTCCGACAGGTTACGCTATACTGAAGACATTAACAAGATTCCTCCTGCAACAGAATTCCTGGGTCTTGCATTTGCTAATAAGAGTATAATCAAAGGGATAATATGTCATGGTTTGTGGCTTTGTGCTCCGAATACGGATTTGGTTAAAGGTCGCAATCTCGTTTGTCACAACAACCTGATTGGCGATGCAAAAGCATACGGCGCAAATTATGTAGATGAAGACTATGTTGTTGACGGCGATCTGGTTACTGCAAGAACCGGCGGCCATTGTCATCTGCTTGCGAGAACAATCATCGGGTTGATGTATGAAAAAGCGGGGTGATTTTTTTATATCGTGCCAGTCTTCGACTCCGCTCAGACTGAAACTAATTGCATGTGTTGATATGTGTCACACTGAGCGAAGTTGAAGTGTGGCAAATCATTTCAGTTGATGGCTTAACCTAATACCATAAAAATACGGGCGAAAGATTTTTCGCCCAACAATCGAAAGAAAAATGTTTTAATAAAATTATAAAAACTGAAACCAATGCCACTATTTAATGTTACACGAGGAAAACCGCATCCGCAAGGTGCTACGCTGGACGATAACGGGGTGAATTTCTCACTCTATTCCGAAAATGCCGATGGTGTAGAACTACTGCTCTTTGATAAAAATGACGATACAGTTCCATTCCAGACAATTCAGTTCGACCGGATGGAAAACCGCACTTTCCACTTCTGGCACGTATTTGTGGAAGGACTGAAAGCAGGTTGTTATTATAATTACCGTGTTTATGGCCCGTGGCAGCCGGAAAGAGGGCACATTTTTAACCCTGATAAGGCTTTGCTTGATCCATACGGCAAAGGGACAATTTATAAAATCTTCGACAGAGGGGCTGCCTGCAATCCTGATGACAATGTTGCTAAGGCGCTAAGGAGTGTTACGGTAGATACCCGTAGATATGACTGGGAGGGAGATAACTATCCCCGGACAGCACTAAAAGATACAATCATTTATGAGATGCATGTTGGGGGATTCACAAGAAACTCAAACTCCGGGGTAGCCAATCCCGGTACATTCAAAGCGGTTATCGAAAAAATACCATACTTGAAATCATTGGGAGTAACGGCTGTGGAATTATTGCCGGTTTTCAGCTTTGATGACCAGACTCCTCTCAGGCACCTGCCAAACGGTACTCCACTTTTCAATTACTGGGGATATAGCACAGTATCATTCTTTGATCCACATTCATCTTTTTGTGTAAACCCACACGAAGCAGAGCATATTAATGAGTTCAGGGATATGGTGAAAGCTTTGCATAAAGAGGGGATTGAGGTGATTCTTGATGTGGTATTCAATCACACTGACGAAGGGAACCACAAAGGGCCATACCTTAATTTCAAAGGAATCGACAACACTACATATTATTATCTCGTAGCCGGGAATATGCAATTCTATTACGATTATTCGGGGTGCGGTAACACAGTGAAAGCAAACCACCCGCTTGTAAGTAAGTTCATCAACGATTGCCTTAAATTCTGGGTAGAGGAAATGCATGTAGATGGTTTTCGTTTTGATGAGGGGTCAATTCTTTCCCGCGGCGAAGATGGCAGCCCTATGGAACGCCCGCCATTAATCTGGGGGCTGGAGCTATCAGAGACATTCTCAGATACCAAGCTGATTGCTGAAACATGGGAAGCCTCCGGCCTCAATTTATTGGGCAGGTTCCCGGGCTACCGCTGGTGTGAATGGAATGGCAAATACCGCGATGCAATAAGAAGATTCGTAAAGGGTGATCCAGGGATTGTTGGCGAAGTTGCTACCCGGATTTCCGGAAGCGCTGACCTTTACCAATATGAACGCCATAAACCCATAAACTCAATCAATTTTATTGCCTGCCACGACGGCTTCAATATGATGGATCTTGTTTCTTACAACGTAAAGCACAACGACCCGAACGGAGAGGATAACCGCGATGGTGTTAACGACAATCTTAGCTGGAACTCTGGAATCGAAGGTGCTTCAGATAACGAGGATGTTAATAATTTCCGCAAGCGCAGGATTAAAAATTTTATAACAATCCTTATGCTATCGCAGGGTGTGCCGATGTTCCTTTCGGGGGACGAGGCGGGAAAGTCGCAGGATGGCAATAACAATGTCTATTGCCAGAACAACGAGACTTCCTGGTTCGATTGGGAACTAACCGAATCAAATTCTGATCTGATAGAATATTTCAGCCGACTTGTCTCATTCCGGAAAGCAAATTCATTCCTCAGAAAGGATGAATATTTCACCGGAGCTGAAAATTCCCGCGGACTGAAAGATATTGACTGGCACGGCACAAAGATTTATCAACCCGAATGGAATTTTCCTTTCTCACGGGTTCTGGCATTTACTATGGGTGCCTTTGCAGAAGGCGAGAACGATATCCATGTGATGATGAACATGCATTACCAGCCCCTGGAATTTGAAGTTCCACAAATTGAAGGGCATAAATGGTATCTTTTCTCTGACACATCAAAACCGGGGGGAGAAGAGTTTGACGACAGCTTGTCTGTTCCGGTTGAAGGTAAATTTTTAGTAAGCGATTCATCAATAGTCATATTAATTTTGAAATAGGAGATTACATGCAAAACATGCAGTTCACCTTCTCGGATCTGATCGCAGGTTATGTAAAAACCTTTGATTTCGCGAGCAATGTTTTCAAGCTCGCAACAAGCGACGGCCGTGAATACGATGTGAAAATCACCGAGGATTGCTTTGCGGAAATAGTTCGCAACCTCGGCGAGCCATTTATAGATGCCACCGGAACAATGCGAGATATGCTCCAGAAAGGGCGCTTCTTATTTGTTTATGGGGTGTTCTTCCCCGAAGGCGATAAGCCATTCGAAGCAAAACACATTGTTTTTCTTGGGAGAACAGAAAGAGAATACCGTTTTGAAGACCCCAACTGGTGGGTAAAACAAATTGAACAGCTTGGAGATTTTTATATACAAGGGCAGTTTGGCGGTGGGGAAAAAATTGATTTTAAAATTTACCGCACAGAGCTTACTCTTGAGGGAACAAAAGAAGGCAAGGCACGCCAGGAAACTGATACTATTTCCCGACTTGTATATGGTTTTGCCTCGGCATACATGATTACAGGGAAGGATATATTCCTCGAAGCTGCAGAACGGGGTACAGAATACCTCCGCAAGCATTTCCGTGCTGAGGACCTGAATCAGGACATCGTTTTCTGGTACCATGCAATTGACATCGAAGGCGACACCATTAAAAAAATATTCGCTTCAGAATTTGGCGATGATTACGATGCCATTCCATGTTACGAGCAGATTTATGCTCTTGCAGGTCCTGTCCAGACATACCGTGCAACCGGCGATAAAAGAATATACGACGATGCAAAAAAGACGTTAAACCTATTCAATAAATACTATAAAGACAACAAGTTGGGGGGTTATTTCTCGCATATTGACCCTGTTACATTTGACCCGCGCTCTGAATCACTTACCCGCAACCGCGCACGCAAAAACTGGAACTCGGTTGGCGACCATAACCCGGCATATTTGATTAATCTATACCTGGCAACAGGTGAGCAAGAGCTTGCCGATATGCTCAAATACACATCTGATACAATTGTAGAGCGCTTCGGCGATTATGACCACAGCCCGTTTGTACAGGAAAAATTCCATGAGGACTGGAGCAAAGACCAGGAGTGGGGATGGCAGCGCAACCGGGCAGTTGTAGGGCACAACCTAAAGATTGCCTGGAACCTGACGCGTGCCTTCAACATGGAGAATAAATCAAGTTACCAGGATTTCGCTGCGAGGATTGCCGCATTGATGCCGCACAACGGCAGTGACAGGCAGCGCGGGGGTTGGTACGACGTAGTTTACAGGCTACTTGGCGATGGCGAAGATTTCCACAGGTTCGCATGGCACGACCGTAAAGCCTGGTGGCAGCAGGAACAGGGAATTCTTGCATACCTGATTCTACATGGTACTTACGGAAATGCAGAATACCTGAAACATGCCCGTGAATCTACAGCTTTCTATAATGCATGGTTCCTCGACCATGATTCCGGAGCAGTTTACTTCAATGTGCTTGCTAACGGCATCCCTTACCTGATGGGCACGGAGCGTGAAAAAGGTTCCCACTCGATGAGCGGTTACCATTCTTTCGAGCTTTGCTACCTGGCAGCGATTTACTCAAATCTGCTAATTACAAAGAATCCGATGAACTTCTATTTCAAACCATACCCTAACCAGTTGCCTGGCAACACTCTCAGAGTAGCGCCTGATTTATTGCCTGAAGGAAGCATTAAAATTGAATCGGTTTCTGTTAACGGCCTTCCTTACAAAGATTTCGACGCAGAAGCTCTGACTGTTAACCTGCCGGATTCAGAAGACAGGGTAAACGTTATTGTAAGAATTGCTCCAACGACAAGAGTTGATCATTTTGCATCCAGGCTTAGCATTGAAAATAATGAGGCAATTATAATTATTAACGGTGAGTTGGATGTTCGTGCTTTGCCTCATTTCAGAAAAGAGTTGGAAAACGCCTGTAATTGCACAATGCTGACTCTAGATATGTCTGCTCTCACTCACTTGTCACCTGAAGGCGCCAGGGCGATTGTATTTGCAAGGCAAAAGATGGGAGTGGATGAAAAAATAACAATTAAGGGAGCTTCCGGGCAAGTTATGGAGCTTCTGCAATTGGACGAGTTCACCGAAGAAGTTGAATTGGCGAGTTAATTCATTTGCTAATCCGGGATTTGTAGAGATAAAAAATATTGTTTCTCTACCTTCTAAAACATTTTGATCAACATGAAAGTACTAATCATAAGAATTGGAAGGTTCCTCAAGAAGCCCGGCTTCACTATGTTTATGGGATTTATGCTCATAATTGCCGGGATCATTGAAATTGCGGAAGTTGTAACTGTGGAGTTTATCGGCTTCGATGTGGAAACACACCATATAATAATACTCTTTGGTTTCAACCAGCTGATTCTTGCAATAAGCCACATGATAGAAGGCATGGAAGATGTCGAATTAATACGTGAAGAAGAGGAAATTGAAGAAGTTCAGAAAATTGAAAAGCAGGAACTTGAAGATATAGAAAGAAAGAAGTAATATTTTATGCGATTAACTAAAGGGGGCTTATTATGCCCCTTTTTTTGTTTTATTCATGGCTTGATAATTAATATTAGGTTAATTTTCCTAAATTTGTTGATAGAATAAAGCTTTTGAATTATTTTCTGTAACTTTAATAGAAGGTGGATTGTCTATTGGGTAAGTAGGGTGCAAACAAAGAATTATATATTATTTATAACTAATTAATGGGGAACTCTATGAGAAAATCCTTTACTCTTTTACTTGTTCTTGCATTTGTATTCTCAATTTTCACATCCTTTTCCGGCTCGCCGAGGGCTAAGGTTGTTGAGGAATTTACAAACGCATCATGCCCTCCGTGCGCTGCTCTCAATCCTGCATTTTTTGATTTCCTTAATGAAAATATGAGTGACTATATTACTATAGTTTACCGCACATGGTGGCCCGGCTCTGATATTTTTTACAATCAGCACAAACCCATGTATGACCCGAGAATTGCATACTACAGTGTTAATGCCGTTCCCCAGTTCTTTATGAATGGCGATGGCCCATACCAGCCTACACCAAATAATGTAATGGCACTTGCCCAGAATTACGAAGGAGAAATTTCTCCAATTACGATTGATATTGATGAAACAAGAAATGGTACAAATGTCAGCTTTACAGTTACTGTTTCGAGTGACGAAGCTGTCAACGGCAAAATACTGAGAATAGTTGCTATCGAGCAACACCACTATGCTAACAATGCCGGTACCAATGGCGAAAAGGATTTCTACTATCTTGCTCGCCAGATGTTCCCAAATGTTAATGGCCAGTCCATTAGTGTTCCTGCAGGTGGCTCGATTGAAAAATCATACGATTATACTATCCAGCCCGGATGGAACACTGATAAAATGTATGTCGTAGCTTTTGTTCAGGACGACA
Organism: uncultured Hyphomicrobiales bacterium; assembly: GCA_964454975.1. Classification (GTDB taxonomy): domain Bacteria; phylum Bacteroidota; class Ignavibacteria; order Kapaibacteriales; family UBA2268; genus CAYVVD01. The sequence continues at coordinate 96,504 of CAYVVD010000007.1, forward strand.
ATACAAAAGAAATCCTCCAGGGGGGAACTTCCCTCGAGCCGATTTCTGTTGAAATGAGTGTTGATAATCCTTACAATGAAATTGACCCCAACAGCCAGGTAAAACAGACAGTTACATTGACAAACGAAACAGATAATGCTATCACAACCAAGGTTAGTATTGACACAGATAACTCGAACATACCACAGGGATGGTCGGCAACCGTAAGCCCGGAAACTGTTTATGTTCCTGCAAACAGCACAGCTACAACTGATGTAACAATCAGGTCAAATGGAAATGCAGCCTTTGCAGTTACAGTTATTAAAAATGACCCTCAGAGTGGTGGTTTAGTTTCATCTAAAGATGCAGAGGTCTATGCTCTTGCCACTAACACAAAATATGCAATTTGGTATGGTGCAAACGGTAATATTGGCCTGTTTATAAATGAGATGCTCTCTCATCCGAAGTATGGGGGCGAAACTGCTTACATGCCTATGAATACAGCATTGTATGATAACTATGATACTCAGGCATTCGATGTTTCTTTCTATTCGTTTGATGGTTTTTCACCATTTTGGATTGGCACTGACGGAACAGTGCAACAGGCTGTCAGGGACGACATCCAAAACAGGATTAATGCCGGAAAAGATGTTTATATCTCTTCGGAAGTTGACCTTACTATTGCACATGACCAAAACGGCGGAGCAAATGCACGCGCTTTCTTTACTAATGTATTAGGTGTCGAGCCTGTTGGCATATATACACTTCACGAACAAACTAATGGCCAGATAACAGGACTTCGCTATACAACAGTCGGAGGCGTTGCAAACGACCCGATTAGCTCTTCATGGAATGACTTTACAATCAATCAGAATTACAATCAACAGACACATCCATACTTCATTTTATACGGGCAGGCTATGAAAGTTGCTGCGGGCAGTAATGCTGTACCTTTCATTCAGTATGCTACCAGCGGAAATGAAGCAGCAGCTGTCAGATTGGAAAAGGGTGATGCAAGAGTCGTATTTCTTGGATTTGGAATTGAAGCTATTGGGAACCAGGGCACAAGAACTTCGGTGTTCAACAGCATTATGAACTGGCTTACAGCAGCTCCTGCTCAGACAGCTCCTGAGATTGCCCTTACAAAAACATCACTCGACTTCGGCAAAATTAAAATTGACGAAGAAAAAGAAATGAGTTTCCAGATAAGGAATGAAGGAGACGCAAAGCTTGTTGTAAACGCAATTGAATTGCAGGACCTCAACTTAGTTTTTGAGCTTGCTGACCTACCTTCATTTCCAATAACTATTGATCCTGCTGAACCCTATACAATCAAAGTTAAGTTCAGCCCGATTGCAGAAGCTGTTTTTGACGGTAAAGTAACTATTACTTCTAATGATTCAGATGAAAGTTCACTCGAAGTAACATTGAAAGGTGAGGGTGAAAAATTAATCAACAGTGTAGAACCAGGTGTTGCAGGAGATGAGAATGTTCTCACAATAAGCGCAGGCCCTAATCCTTTTGCAGAATTGACAACAATTACCTATAATGTTGGTTCAAAGGCCGGGAGTTCTATCAACATCTACTTGATTGATGCCAGCGGAAGGACTGTTGAAACAATAATCAGCAATGGCACTCCGGTAAGCGGAACTGCTGAATTTAATGCCGGCTTATTACCGTCAGGAGCTTACTTTATTGTTGGCGAAACTAACGGTTACAGGACACAGCTTCCGGTTGTGATTAACAAATAAACGGCATCGCCGAAAGATATTGGTAATTAAAATTCAGCCGGATATAACCCTATCCGGCTGTATTATAAAAGGCAATAAGTATTAATATAAAGGAGATTATAATGAAATATTTATTTACAATTTTACTTACGCTTATCTACCTTTCCACTGCATATTCTGCAGACCTGGTGTCCCCCCGTGGAGAAGCAGATATGCAAAAGGTTAAGGATATTCTTGAAAACGGATTAACGGCTAATCCGGATGAAATTCCAATGCCGCAGGCAGGAGAGAAATACATCCTGTTTAACAATATGGATCCGGATTATGTTAACGTGTGCTATTACAACCCGGTAAATAACCTTACTGATTACAAGGGACAGGTGCTTTCTACATCGTTTTCGGATCAGACATTTGCTCAGTACAATATAACAGATTTTGACGTTGCTATCTTCCCAATGGGTTCCCTTCCCTTAAGCGCCGCAACCACCGGCGGTATCAAAATAATTGACAAAATCAACGAAATGATTGTTGCCGGTAAAGAAGTGATGATAATTGGCTGGCAGACATTGTCCTTGGAATTTGATGCTTCTTCCGGTGCCCAGGATGAGGGAGTTCGCAATTTGTTTGAAAACATTATGAATATAGATTACCAGGGATTGTTGCCCCAACATTACAGGGAAGGCAATACTGCATACCTCGATTCATTTCTGATTGTTGGTTCCAGGAATAATAATATTCCTGATTCTGTGTCACGTGGTTTGACACTGCACTGCAATGGTGGGCTCGAGGGTTACGCTCCTCTTGCATATGCATTATGGACTGAAACATTCCAGGTTACCGATGAGCAATCAAAGGGTATTTTTCATTATGATTCACCTAATAATCCAAATCTCGCCGGAATGAGAATAAACCTGGGCGACGCAAGAATTTTACTGCTTACTTTTGGATTTGAGGTAATTTCAGGTACCTTAAAATACGAGTCCTTGATGGAAGGCTCAATGGACTGGTTGACCGCTCCTGACTATGAACCAGGGGCGCTTTTCGAATATTTGTCCCCGACTCGCATTGATATGGGAGTAGTTGATCCCGGTGCGTCAAAGGATGGTGAAGTTACTTTTGCGAATATTGGCGCCAAGCCAATGGAAATAAGCAACATTAGCTTCCTGTGGAACGAGGAAGGCGCATTCAGCATAACTGAAGGCGGTAATTTCCCACTTACTGTAGAACCGGGAGAAACTCACACAATCAAATTCAGATTTCAACCGCCCGCAGAAAGTCCTTACACAGTATTCCTACTAATTGAGAACAACTCAGACAATATCACAGGTGCAGAGTTCAGGCTTGACGGTTCCGGTGGTAAAAAATTCGGTGCTCATTTTTCTACCAATATACCTGATAACATTATTGACTTTGGATATGTAGAGAAATTCTCAAGTAAAAAAGTTACTCTGCTAATCCAAAACACAGGCATCAACGACCTCGAAATAAATTATTATGATTTCGACAGGGGGGATGATGAATCATTTGAAATTATTGTGAATGATTTCTTCCCGGTAACTGTCGGTGGTAATTCAACACACGAGATGGTTGTGCGCTTTGTACCTGTTGTAGAAGGTAAAACATATCGCGGAAGCATAGAATTTAATACAAATGCCAGCAATGAAAATATCCACAGAATCGAACTTATTGGGAGGGAAGGAGAACCGCTGGAAGCTTTCCTTACAACTGATCTGGAAAATCAAAATATGATTGATTTTGGTAGGGCTGAAGTTAATGAAATGATTGAAGTCGAATTCAATATTGGCAATACTGGTTCTATACCCTTGCTTGTTAATGGAATTGAAGCATCAACAGTAGATGGTGATGTATTCGATGTTGAACATGAGTTTGAAACTCCAATCAACATACCAGTTGATTCAAATGTTACTGTTACAGCTACTTTCACACCGGATGAAGCTTCCACACAGTATGGAGGTAAACTAACTATACATTCCAATGCTATAAACGGTAATGTTTATGAAATAACTCTAACAGGCGAAAGCGATGCTGCAAGTAGCGTAGAGCCCATAGGAAGAAGCAACGACGGTACATTAGTGCTGACAGCTTCACCCAATCCTGCACAGGACTATCTGCGTATAGAAGCAAGATTAAACGGAAACATAAGCCGTAGTATTTCTATCAGGATGCTCGATATGAGCGGACGGGAAGTTCATGAGTTCTATAACGGTATATTGAATCCGGGCAGCAGGGATATTGAATTAAATACGGGAGCAGTTCCCTCGGGAATGTATTTCATCGTTGCCGATTATGGAAATGAAGCAGTAAAACTGCCTGTTATTATTAGCAAGTAATTGTATTATTCTGAAGAGCCGCACGGCAGTGCGGCTCTATGTTAATTATTAAACTCTCAAAATCATAGTATATTAATCAGGTGAAGCTATCCTGCAATAGCAGCTTTCTTCATTTGGTTATTTATAACCACCTGAATATACCTCGCCAAAGAAACTTCCTGTAATTTAACAACCGACAACTCTCTGTAGTATTCAAGCGAGCCTTTAACTTATTATAATTCAATACCTTAGAAATTCTCTGATTTGTTGGCACAAAAAGTTAAAGCATAAACATGGAATTAGCATTAATAAAATGCAATGGTTGTAAGTATATATATATCAATAGTTTAGCCATGGGTATGGAAAACTTGGCACACTACTTGTAAAATAAGCTGTGAGTTAATTTCATCCCCCTGGTAAAGGGGAGGCATTAAATTGAATAAGAATTCAGAATAACACACGGAGGTGAATAATGCCTTTTGCAGTAGGCGGAAATGCCAGAATACGAACAAACATATCGGCTGAAAATGCCTACAATGCGCTTGATGTATCCAACCGTGATATATCGCTCAGGCAACTAAGGCTTTCGACGGGCAAGAGAATAAACAATGCCGCGGATGATGTTGCCGGTTATATTACTTCCAGGGCGCTCCAGGCAAGAAACGGTGCATTAAAAGCAGCTCTCAGAGCTGTCGGCGATGCCCAGAATTCATCCTATATCATCATGGACTCTCTTGATAATATAGGTACACTAATAAATGAAATTAAGGAAGCCACAGCAACCGCTGCATCGGGTGCAATGGGAACAGATGAGATGATTGCTCTTGCAAAAGCAGCCTACAGGATGGTAGAACAGATACAGACTGTAGTTGATTCAACGGTATTCGGCGGAAGGCAGCTTCTTGACGGTACTTTTTCAGCAGACTTTGTTATTGCAACTGATGCGACAAACAACCTGCTGACATTGTCACTCGATATGACAACCGGAAATGCCGACTTTAATGTTGAAAACGGTGACTTTAATATTAATTCTTTGAATATTTCAAGTTTTGGTGGTATAACAGGACTCGACTTGAGGGAGTTCAACAATGTAAGCTCTACAAATCTGGGTATCTTTGCTGATACTATGATGACAGTTACCCTCACGAGCCTTGCCGATGCTATACAGAACGTAAACAAAGTTGCCTCTTACGTTGGCGGTATTGTAAACAGGCTTACTTCGCAGGAAGACCTTCTTAAGAGCCAGGTTACAAACTATAATTCGGCAATTTCGAGAATCGAAGATGCCGACGTTGCGATGGAACAGCTTCAGCTTGTTAAATCGCAGTTCCTGCAGAACGCTTCGCTGGTTTCGCTGGCACAGGCCAATCAGAACCCGCAGGCATTCTTGCAGCTGATACAGGGATAATTTAGAATAATGATTGGAAAGAGGTTGCCATGCCATTTGCAACAGGCGGATCATCAAGGATTAGGACTAATATACCGGCAGAAAATGCCTATAATTCTCTCGAAATATCATCAAGAGATATTTCTCTCAGGCAGTTAAGGCTTTCGACCGGCAAAAGAATAAACAGCGCTGCCGATGATGTGGCAGGATACATCACTGCCCGGGCGCTCCAGGCAAGGAACGGGGCTCTCAAAGCTGCGCTCAAAACAATAGGGGATGCCCAGAATGTGTCCAACATTTCACAGGATGCGCTCGCCAACATCAACGACCTTATTAACCTAATTAGAGAATCTACTGCCACCGCTGCATCCGGCGCAATGGGAACAGATGAAAAAGTAGCTCTTTCTAAAGCAGCCTACAGGATGGCTCAGCAGATACAAACGGTTGTTGATTCGACAGTTTTTGGCGGACAACAGCTTATGGATGGTAATTTTAGCGAGAATTTCTATATAGCAACAAATGCCCAGAACAGCCTTATTACACTAAGCATTGACCTAACTACCGACAATGCAGATTTTAATGTTGAAAGCAATAATTTTGATGTGCATTCCTTAGCTTCTTCAAATTTTGCCGGTGTTACAGGATTGGATTTAACTGAGTTGAATGATATTAACGCAACTGACTTGGGTATATTTGCCAGTTCTGTTATAGGTATAACGCTTACCAGCCTTGCAGAAGCGCTTAACAATGTTAATAAAGTAGCCTCATTCCTCGGTGGAATTTCAAACAGACTGGATTCGCAGGAAGACATTCTGAAGAGCCAAATAACAAATTATAACGCTGCAATCTCGAGGATTGAAGATGCCGATGTTGCGATTGAGCAGCTCAGCCTGATTAAATCTCAGTTCCTGCAACAGGCCTCACTTGTTTCGCTATCCCAGGCGAACCAGAATCCAAATGCATTCTTGCAGTTAATAAGCCAATAATTGACATATTATTTATATTAAAGGCGATCAAATGATCGCCTTTTTTTTGTTTATAGAGCAATTTAAAAAAAATAACGTAATTATAATTGCATATTCACTAATAATAATTTAAATTCAGAAGTGTATAGAAATATCTAAGAGGCAAAAAATGAAATACTTCAAGCTGCTTATTGCCCTCATGTTGTTACTTTGCTTTAATAACAATGCCACATCAATTGGAATCAACACTGCAACATTTCCTGACGAAGAAGAAATCATGGAAGAAATGATTGAAGAAGAAGAGATGATGGAAGAAGAAATCATTGAAGAGGAGGTGGTGGAAGAAGAGATTATGGAGAATGATCCTCAAAAGGAAAAAATGAAAGCGTTCGAAGAAGACCTGATTGAAATTAAGGAAGAGATTCCGGAAGTTGAAAAGTATTACAGGGAAAAATACGAAGCTACTTACGATGCAGCTTTCGAAGATGTATGGAAAGCGCTCAAGACAGCCCTTGCTGAAGAAAACTGCATGATTATGATGGAAAAGTTTTCCCAGAACGAAGATGGATATTTTACAGGAGTGCTTCGATCTGATTTTTGCCTGAAAGCTGAAGGCTCCGACTCCACATACTCAATCATCAAGAGATACAGCAAAAAAGCTCCTTTTATAAGAGGTGCTATCTGGGTAACACTTAGAATGCAGTATAAATTTTCTATCAAAGAACAGGACGACGGAATAGTTTACCTGCGGCTTGTGGGTGAATTAAGCGGCAGGGAAGACCACGTTACTGAACAGGTACACTTCTGGGAATCCAATGGATACCTGGAGGTAATGATGCTCGAAAAACTTAATATGTTGATTAATCAACAAGGCGGATAAACCCAATAATATATCCCTTAATGAAACCCCGGCCCGAACCGGGGTTTCATTTGTTGCTCCACTTAGGCAAATTGATTCTACCACCTGCCGACTAAAAGACTATTTCATATATTTGCATTTACTCTTTTTTGCACATCAGATGATTAACAACAAAAAAACAGTCGTAGTGTTGCCGGCATATAACGCCGAGAAAACACTCGAAAAAACATACAGGGAAATACCTTTTGATATCGTTGATGAGGTTGTCCTTGTTGATGACGCGAGCAACGATAAAACTATAGAGCTTGCCAAAAAGCTCGGAATCAAGCACGCACTCAGGCACGAAGAGAATAAAGGTTACGGTGGCAACCAGAAAACATGCTATAACAAGGCTCTCGAACTCGGCGCGGACATAGTTATAATGCTTCACCCGGATTACCAGTACACACCCCAGCTTGTCCCGTCAATGGCATACCTGATTGCAAATGATGTTTACCCTGTAGTACTTGGGAGCAGGATTCTTGGGAAAGGAGCGCTTACCGGTGGGATGCCAAAGTACAAGTACATCGCAAACCGCTTTCTTACTTTGTTCCAGAATGTTCTGATGAGCCAGAAGCTATCTGAATATCATACAGGTTACAGGGCATTTTCTGCTGAAGTGCTAAAAAAAATTAACTACGAAACAAATTCAGATGATTTTGTTTTTGATAACCAGATGCTTGCCCAGATTTTCTGGGAAGGATTTGAAATTGCTGAAATAACCTGCCCGACTAAGTATTTCAAAGAGGCTTCTTCGATTAATTTCAAGAGGAGCGTCAAATACGGCTTCGGAGTTTTAAATACTTCAATTCAGTACCGAATGAGTAAATGGGGGATTGCCAAACCTGATATATTTAGTTCAATAAAAAGCTGATAATATGAAATTTATTGAATAAAATCCGGGATTTTAATTTCAGTCCGGATTATTGCGAGTGATACTTTTGGCTGTAATTTATAATCTCAGATACTGAAATTTGTCAATTCCAACTACCGGATCATTATTTTTTCCAATAAGTCGGCGAGAGAAGGATTATCACCGTGAATATTTCAAGCCTGCCTGCGAGCATCAGAAATGAGAGATACCATTTTACGATTTCCGGCATGAACCCGTAATTTTCAGTTGGGCCTACCATGCCTATCCCCGGCCCTATATTATTAATTGTTGCTACGACAGCGCCAATGGATGTATTTAAATCAAGCCCGAATAAGGTAAATATCAATACAGAAAATGCAGCAATCATTATAAACACGATAAAAAAACCGGCAATATTAGCCATTGTTTGCCTGTCCACATCAATATTACCCAATCTTACAGGGACAACTGCATTGGGATGGATAAGCCTCTTAATTTCTGAGTACACAAATTGAACAAGGATAAACACACGTAGTACTTTCATACCACCGCCGGTTGAACCTGCACAACCGCCAACAAACATAAGCAGTATTAAAATCACCTGGGAACTAAGAGGCCATTGCTCATAATCAGCTGTTCCATAACCTGTGGTCGTGAGCAACGAAACAACCTGGAAGAGGGAATACCGGAGAGTATCAAAAACAGAATCGTAAGCCGAGCCAAAAATATCTATAGATATTATAATAGTTGCAATGACAATAATCGATATAAAAAATTTAAATTCATCGTTCTTGTAGATGGAACTGAAATTCCCTTTGAGTATCCTAAAATGCAACGAAAAGTTTGTTCCGGCGATTATCATGAACACAATTATTATATAGTCAAAATATGCGCTGTTGAATGAAGCAACACTGGTATTTTTTGTAGAAAAACCGCCTGTAGCAAGAGTACCGAATGTGTGTGTAAGGCTGTCAAAAAGATTCATACCACCCAGCATCAGGAGGCCTGTTTCAGCTATAGTGAAAAGAAGGTAAACACCCCAGAGAATTTTTGCTGTTTCTGTTACACGCGGGCTTAGCTTGTCGGCAATCGGACCGGGTACTTCGGCTTTGAAAAGCTGCATGCCTCCGACACCCAGGAATGGAAGAATGGCAACTGAAAGTACGATAATTCCCATACCGCCGAGCCAATGGGTAAAACTTCGCCAAAAAAGGATTCCTTTGGGGAGTCCTTCTATATCGCTAAGTATCGAAGCGCCGGTAGTGGTAAAACCTGACATTGTTTCGAAAAATGCATCCGTGTAAGAAGGGATTGCACCTGATATTACAAACGGCAACGCTCCAAACAATGACAGTGACAGCCATCCTAATGTTACTACTGCAAATCCTTCCTTTGGCCTTAAATCCTCATTCTTTTTACGTCTAAAAATTAAAAAAGCTAATGCTCCTGTTATAAAGCAAACTCCGGAGCTGATAAAAAACGCCGACTGGTCTCCGCTGTTGTAATAATATGAAAATGGAAGAGGAGTTAGAAGTGCCCATCCGAGAAAAAGGAGCAAAATACCTATTATCCTGAGTATGAGATTGTAATTCATTCCATCAGAAAAATTTTTCTACAGATGCTTTTGCTTTTGGGAGCGAAAATACGATCACCTTGTCAGCAGGTTCAATCATTGTTGTTCCTGTGGGGATCACAAGACTGTTGTCAGGCTTAATAATAGCCCCCAGGATTGCATTTTGAGGAAATTTAAGTTCCATCACAGGTTTGCGGGTAATCCTCGACCCTTTAACGGCTATATATTCTGTAATCTCAGCATCAACTCCCGGCAACTCGGCATAAAATGCCACCTGGCTGCTGCGGATAATCTTCTGCACTTCGTTAACAGTTATCTGCTCCTTGCTTACCACAGCATCCATACCAATCGTATGTGTTAAGGGCAGATACTCCTGCTTGCGGAGCAGTGTGATTGTGCGGGGGACGCGCATGTGCCTTGCAACAATGCTTGATATAATATTGGTTTCGTCATCGCCAGTTAAGGCAATAAACTCGTCCATATCCGGCAGGCCTTCAGAAACCAGCAAGTCAACATCCGAACCGTCTCCTTTAAGAACAAGAGATTTCCCAAGATTGGATGCTAATTCGATTGATTTCTGTTCATTTTGTTCTATAATTTTGATATTAATCTCTTTTTCGAGTTCCTGTGCAACAAAACGCCCAATTTGTCCTCCACCTATTATCATAATGTTTTCAACCCGGGTGTCCTTTTTGCCCAAGTATTCTAGAGCATCTGACATATATTCAGGGGAACTGATCATGAACATCTGGTCTCCACGGATGAACATGTCATCGCCACGCGGTATAATGGTAAACTGTCCGCGCTTGATTGCAATGATACGAATCGGGGGATTACCATACCTGGTGCCAAGTTCTTTGAGCGGAGTGTTCAATATTGGAGTTTCCCTGTCGAGTCTGATTCCCACTAATTGAATCTTTCCATCATGAAATTTCACTATATCCGTTGCGCTTGCCTGCCTGATAAGGCTTACAATGGAATTGGCTGCAAGCAACTCAGGTTGGATATAATAATTGGGAGCAAATTGAGTGTTCCTGAGGATGAAATCATTTGAGATAAATTCGGAGTTTCGAACTCTCGCAATCGTTGTTTCAACACCATATTGTTTTGCAATTGCGCAGGTAAGGATATTACCCTCGTCATTGTTTGTCAGTGCCGCAATTACATCCATTTCCCGGATATTTGCTTCCTCAAGGGTTGATTGGCTAGTTCCTGAACCGGTGATAACATAAGCATCTATATGCTGTTTCACATACCGGGCTTTTTCAGGGTCGGATTCTATGATCGTAATGTCGTATTGTTCCTCTGAGAGCCTTCGGGCAAGCTGGTAGCCTATTTCACCTGCTCCTGTAATCAGTATGTTCAGGTTCTTCATAAATTCAGATAAATTAAAATCAAATTTACAATTTTTATAATTGACTGAAACAATGCAATTAATTGAATAAAAAAAATGATGTCGTAGTTTCTACTCTTCGCTGTCATTGTTATTACTTAATTGTGTCACAGTTTGTACTACATCAAAATGAATTCAAAGTGAATTTGAGGATAAAAAATTAGAATGTGAATTCATTAACTGCTAATAATTAAACAAAATTAAGCTGATTTTCTCTTAGAAATCGCATTTTAACAATAACGATTTTATTTAAATCGAGCAAAATAAAACCCTGAAACAATTGAACTTATCAGGAGTTTCAGAATATTATCTATTAAGTGCCAGAGATGTTAAAACTTCACAACGTGTTCATTTAGCTTATTCCTTGCAGAAGACGGCCAAAATTCTCCACAAAAAAAATGTTTGTATTTATATAACCGATACGATAAATTGTAAGGTACTAAATGAAAGAACGGAATTACCTGACAGGAAATTTACGCAATACAAGTGAAAAATGGGTGAGCGATTGTTTGGAATTGATTACGAAACTATCCATGAACCCTTGCAAATACGCAGGAATAATGCCCAATACATTCAATCTTACATTTAAATCGAATTTGATTATTATTTATAAGCGCAATATGAGGGATTAATTATGTCGAAAGGTGGCGGAGCCGGAAAGGTTTACTTCGTACTTTACCTCGCGGTAGTTCTCGAACTGCTGATTATCATTGTAGAGAGGGATGAAGCCGAAGAGAGCCTTCACAAAAAGCAAAAAGAAACTATGCGCATAGTCGAGAGCATCCTGTCGCAGTTGCAGGCAGGCTCAGGCTCGGAAGGTATTAACACACGTCCGCAGGACGAAATTACTTTGCCCCCGCCGGGTATCAATATGAAGGAAGTATTTGGCACTGAAATTAAATCCTTCAGAAAGTATATTGTGGAGGTTGGTGTTACTGATGTTTCAGCTTCTATTAAGAAAAAGGAAGATGAATCAGAAAAGGAATACCTCCAAAGGATGCAGACGCTTGTCAAACTTGCCAACGTTGCTGAACTTGAGTACCAGGTATTTTACAATGAAAGCCAGGACCCATCGGAACCACCTACATTCTTATCACCGGACGAGATTGATGATTTGAAAATTGATTTTGTTGAGATTGAACCCGGAGATATTATTGAAAATGACATGGGGGATGTCTGGGAATTCCTTGGTGTTAGGAAACTTGTTCTTGATGATGAAGCCACATTTAACAAGCTTGACCTTAATAAAGTATCGCTCGAGGCTATCGAGCCTGTCTATCCTTCTGAAAAGGTGATTCACAAAGGGCCGGGCTTTTCACCAAAAGATATCAACCCCGACAGTACTTTTTACTATTCTCATGCAGAAAGCCTTAAAAATACAAAAATAGCTGATGCAGGTATGCAGAAGCGTTCCTTTATTGTCTATTTCCAGCCTCCTGACAAAGCCGGCTGGTATAAGCTGCGATTCTCTTCCAGGACAAATAAAATCCTCGGCTTAAGAAAAGAAGCAAGCCAGGAAGAATACATTGATGATGAAACAACTGTTAACATTGGTACAGTTCAATTGACTGTAAAATCACTTGAGCAGGTACGCAAAAGCCTGGAATCTACACTTGAGAAATTTGACCTGCCTGCGCAAGTTGTAATGCTTGAAGAAGACGGGCTTGAAAAATTTAACCGGCAAATGTCAGAGGCCCGCCAAAGAATTCTTAACGAGGACGAGGCTGTTGACCTGATGAATAAATTCAGCCTTTACAGCTACATTGCCAAGCTTCTGACACCGGGCATGTCCAGGTATTTCGACCAGAATAAAGGCAAAATCGAATTTAATATCCGTGTAACCAAACCAACACCACAGACTGTTGACCCGATTATTGCTGTTGCAAATGAAATCCACCGCTTCGATGCAATTCAGCCGCAGTTCAGGATTTCGATTGCTCCATTCAGGGAAGGGCAGAACCAGTTGCAAGGCTTGGTTTATAACGCATCAGAAGGAACTACCAGCGAACCTATTGCACGTGTTGAATTTATAGAAGCCGGCGAATCCGTTGATGTAGAAGGTAAGGGGAAAGACTTCTTCGCGAGGATTGACCAGATACTGAGCGCTGCGCAGAGCGGCGGGCCGAGAAAATACCTCGTGAAACTTGTGCACTCCCTCCAGGGTAAAGTAGCCGATACGACAGCTGAACTAACAATCTACCCGGCTATGGTCGAAGATGAAGTTACAAAGCTTGCGAACTTGTTTGAAGCAAGAGCTGCATATGGTAACTATTTCATATTCAACTATATACCGCCCTCTGGCAACAAGATTTTGCCTGAGCAATTCTGCTATAAATTTGTGACTGACGGCGATCCACAACCAAGAGGATGCGAACGTGGTTATTCTGCGGACAGGGATGATAATCTTTTCTTCGGCGTAAACTCCAAGAAAGCATCTCTTGAGATTGTCTGGAAAGACCCGATTAGCGACCAGGAAGTTCCAATCTTCCCGAAGAAAGAAGTAAGCATTCGCCAGAATGAACCGAAAATACTTGTCAATCAGGCAAGTGAAAACATTGGCGGTTCCCAGGACAGGATTAAAGTCAGAATTGTTAATATCAAGATAAAGCCGCCGGACATAGGTGTTCAGGATGATAGTAAAACTGCAAAAATTGATGTTGAAGTTGACGTAGAAAAAGTACGTGTTTCCAAAAACTACAAATTGGCAGGTAAACCTTCGTTTACTATAAAAGATGAAGTGATGACAATCGAATTTGACCTTGTTGGCGAACCCGACGAAGAGGGCTGGGCTAAAGGTTCTGTTGATGTAAGTATTGTAGCTTATGCCACGAACCCCGTGAACGGAGTCAGATCAACTATTCCTGCGAGGAAAACTTTACCGATTTCAATCAGGAAAAAATTCGACTTGTTCCAGAACGATTTTATGAATCCGTACCGTTAATTCGAAAGTGAAATTGAATAATAAATCCGGGAAATAAGGATGAAGAAACCAGCAATATTTATGATGATTTTGGCGCTTTCATTAGCGGCTGTTCCTGCAATATCGCAGAATAACATGCCGACTAACGATGAGATTGCTAAAGTTCTTCAAAGTTTTAAGAACTACAGGTTTGGCGCCATAAGCATGTACGAAGTGATTGACGTAACAGAGCTTAAAGAATGGCGCAAAATAAGGTTCAGTAAATCTGATGCTGTAAGCCAGGAAGAGTCTGCAGAATGTATTAAGCAGCTGGAAACTGGTGTTGACGAATTGATTAGAAATGGCGCTGAAGAAGAAAAAACAATGAATGATATCATTGAAAATATCATTACTGAAGGATATGCTTTACCCGAAAGAGATGTTCTGGAGTGTGCATACCAATACTACGTAGAACAATTCCTTGGACCAAAGGAAGAATTAGTTTTAAGAGCTTATATGGTAACTTCGAGGCCCCCAAAAATAGGGACTATTCCTGACACAATAGTTGGTCTCCTTTTCTCTGAAAAACCATTTGAAGAATCATCCGGCGAATTGAAGCCAAACCTCGAAACTGTTCCGTCTGAAGACGTTATGTCAGTTGATTTCCTAAAAGAAGAGAAACTCGATGAAACAAAGTACGGTTACAGGACACTATATGACCTTCTGTACGCTTACTTCATCCAGGGCAACGTACAGGACAAATCGATGGAAGCCAAAGGCATTTCCAGTGATATCCGCTTCTTTGCAGAAAAACCCGGCCAGACACTACCTCTTATCAACGGCGAAATCATCAGCTCGATGGATGTTCAGAAGTTCATGAGGATAAGCGAAGGCCAGCCGATAAATTACCATGAAAATACACAGGAACTCCTTATAAGCCCCGACCAGGTGAAATGGACAAAATTCTCACCTGTTTATGTCAGGGATGCAACGGGTAAGCTAAGGAAAGATTCGCTCGGCAACCTGCTCATTGACTACCGTTACCCGGCCAATGCATTCCTGCCTGATTTCGGGCTTGAAATGAAATATGGAATCGATGAGCTTTATTATCCCTCTTTCTGGAGCGAAAGGATGACAATCAGTGCTCTTTGGGATAATGTAAAATTTGGTGTAATCCTGCCTACAAACGGCTGGTCGTCTTTCTCAACGGACATCTTTGACCAGCAGCGCATGCTGACACATGCCGGTATCGGAATTGCAGGCCAACTCGACTTCCCGTTTGTACTAATTCCCGAAAGTGGTATTTTCCACCTTGGTTTCGGCTACGTATTTGGCAATGCTGAAATAAGCGAATACAAAAACAGAAACCTGGACCCGGATATCTTTGTCACAAACCAGTTCGACAATGATTATTTAATCAGGGCACACGGGCAGTTGCATTATACATTCGGCATTTCTGTTGATGATGATTACTACCTTCGTTTTGGCATGGGAGGAACAATTTACACAATGGAACGCTGGTATAATATGCTGGAAACCACTGAAGAAGAAAACAAAGTTGTATTCAAGGAACTTGATTCCGAGACTGTTGGGGGAGTTTCAGGAAAAATTGAGTTTATGGCAACAAACACCACGACTCCTTATGGAGGAAGCATACAATACTTTGATGAATCGCTTGGTATAAATGCCTGGCTCCAGGTGCCGATTATTGAAGATGCACTTGTGCTAAGGCTTGACGCTAATGGATATGTCACAGCATTTAAAGAAAACTTGCGCGATTGGGAAAGGTCGAGTGTGATTATTCCAATGGCAAGGTTTATTGTGATTTTCTGATTAAATTGTGTACGATTAGGTTGAAATAATAATAAAGAAGTTGAGCGTATGAAAAAGACACTCTCGATATTGTTCCTTGCAATTGCGCTGGTATTTGCTCTCGGAATAGAAAAAGTATCAGCCCAAAAAATGAGCATAATTGACTCTTTGAACACTATTGATCCGGAATTAAGAAAGATATTCCCCCGCTGGAAAGTATGCGAACCCGATCTCCAATTCCAGATTTACCAGGCATTTGTATTGCTTGGTTACAACAAAAACAATCTTAATATGCAAAGCGTTGAGGTTCTTTCTGCGCCTCGCAGCTTCAGGGACAGGTATTATGATATCCTGTTGATTACTTGCGGCGAAGAATCAATGAATGCGAGGATGATAGATGACCAGATAAAAACACTATCTGATTATCTTTCCGGCAAGAAGATTTATGACAGGCGTAAATTTGGCGACAGGTCTGCCCAGGGCGAAAGGACTTACTGCTTTGTTGACATTCCTCCGGAAATACCCGTTAATAATGACCAGGCTATTGCAATACAGGATTACCTCGAACCTACAGATGTTACACAGGCATTTTCTATTTCTTTGTTCGAGCAATCACTTAAGCTTGGCGAAAGCGGATTCTGGGTAAAGAACATCTACGGCAACGACCAGGTTGGCTATCCATTCTGGGCAGCAGGGGAAGCAAAAGTAATCCTTAAAAGGCCGCTTTACACAAATCTTAATTCTAATACAAGAGAAAGTTTCCCTTATCTGATTAATGCTTATCTGGGTGGCGGTTACAGGATAACTTCCGGTATCAACGAGGATGGAGGTATATTAAGCTGGCTTCCGGAAAGAAAGTTGAATAACGGGCCTGGTGGTAAGCTTATTGCCGGACTGGATGTAAATATGCCATTCCATCCGCAGTCAGGTGTCCATTTCAATATCGAAATTCCTTTCCAAAGTATTGATCAGGACAAGATTGAAGTAAGTAAATACGCAATGATGCCCGCACCTTTCTCTGCAGGAATTCCAATTAATGATCCCAGGTATGAGACAGACTCAGTTGAGGCAGTTGCTCCTATACTGGGAACTACAGGCCAGTTTACATTTTTCTACCACTGGTGGATTAATAGGGAAGACAACCCCGAAAACTACTTCAGGTTTGACCTTGGTGTAAGCTATGCTGAAGTTCAGAACTATGCTGTTATATTCCATGACGACACTACAGAAGGTGTTTTTCATCATTACCTTGATAAAAAAGGTATTCCCGGCCTTAGGTTCTATCATCCTAAAGAATTCGGTGACTGGGTATTTGCTAAAATGGAATATCGCAACCAGGCTGCATTCCCGTTTGGGGTAAGCGTCCAGTATTCGAACCAATTGCTCCTTGCAAGAGCTTACATGCCGCTGATTGGCAACTGGTTCCTTCTCGAAGGAAAGTATGCACAGCCTCTCAGGAGTGCCAGACCTTATGAAACCGAGCATTTCTTCGTGATTTCTCCTATACTGCGAATTACGATATAAGAGGATAAATAAATTTGGAAATACCCCCTAACATTCTTAAAATTGTGTTGGGGGGTTCTTTTTTTGAACAAAAACAGTTTTAAGCAGCCAGTGGTTGCTATTGCAGGATATTGGGGATGAAATCCGCAGCTATAAGAGCTATTTTATTGCTTTCAGCTTATCTGTTGCTTGTTCCATACACAGCACTATCTGTTCCAGAATCACAAAAAAATCTCGATTCGCTTCAAAAAGCACGCAGGCTGATGCAGCAGGCTGTTGTTAAAAGCGACAAAGAGGAAATTAAGATTACAATCAGGAACGTCGATATTTCCAGGTATCCCGAGGTGAAAATTATTGTAGAGGCATTTAACATCTATGGCGGGCCTCTTGATACTCTTACCCCTGAAAGATTGACAGTGCTTGAGAACAATGAAGAAAGAAAAGTATTATCTGTTGAAAAAATATCTATTAATGAGCGTGTCCCGGTTGATTTTGTCTTTGTGATTGACCAGACCGGCTCAATGGATGCGTACATCAACGCTGTGCGTAAAAAAATCACCGGTTTTACGGAATTTCTTCTTAAGCGTGGGATTGACTATAATATCGGCCTTGTTTTATACTCTGACCGGATTGAAAAGGCTTATGAACCTACAGACAATGTCAGGGATTTCCTCAGGTGGTTGTCAATTGTAAATGCATTTGGCGGGGGGGATGCCAAAGAAAACCTGCTCGAAGCGCTTGAAAAAGCCAGCACGCTTAATTTCAGGCCATCTGCAAACAAGGTGGTTGTTATTATAACTGATGCACCTTACCACCAGCAGGGAGAAGACGGTAAAGGCAAAACCAAGCATACAACAGAATCAATAATCAAGTTGATGAATGAAAATGATATGCGGGTATTCTCGATTGTGCCGCCACGTTTGGAGCAGTACAAGGATATCTCATATAATACCCGCGGAAACGTATATGATATTGATTACCCGTTTTCGGCAATCCTTGATAATTTCTCCAATCAGCTTACAAACCTGTTCGCCCTTAAATACAGGACCGACCTTCCGGCAATCCCTGACTCGATAAACATTGCACTTGTTGACCAGCAGAAAAAAAAGATAATACTCACCCGTAAAACTATTCCGATTGTTGAACTTGGCCGCAAGCTGATTATTGAAAATATGCTCTATGAAACAGCAAGCGCCCGGCTGCCGGATGAAGTTGAAGAGCTCGAAGTACTGACACAATTCATGAACAACAAGCCCAATGTTGTAATTCTTGTGGAAGGCCACACTGATGCTGTGGGCAGCTATGCTGTTAACGACAGGCTTTCGCTTGCAAGGGCAGAAAGCGTAAAGAATTACCTCATTAATAAAGGGATTTCCCCACACAGGATAAAAACAAGAGGATACGGAGAGAGAAAACCAATTGCTTCAAATAACACAGCACTTGGCAGGAGCCTTAACCGGCGGACTGAAATTGTAATCGTATCAAAATAAAAACGCGCCGCAAATCAAGATCACGACGCCTTAAATCCTTTTTGCTTACGCACTTATTTGCTTACTACTATCTGACCCTGCTCCAGTTGTTCACCGGAACTTGATATAATATAGTAATAAGAGCCGTTACTTATGTTTTCAGTATCTATGCGGTTCATTCCGTTATTCAACGAACCGGTATAAACAGATTTTCCTGAGGGTTCATAGATTTCTACAATTATCCTGTCCTCGAATGTTTCCTTTATCTCAAAGAAAATATGGCCCCGGGCAGGATTGGGAAATACCTTGAAAGCATTGCTTTCTTTAGATTCAACACTGCTTGTAGAAGTAATGGTGAAGGTAGATTCGCTTACATCTTGTAAATCCGGGTTTCCGGCATCATAAACTTTAATCAGACAATTGTCAGAATTAAAACCATCGGTATTAGTCCAATTCCAGGAATTAGTGCCATCAGGAGAATCAATGCCTTTAAAAGTGTTAAAGTTTGTACCCCCATCAATTGAAATGGCAATTCCAATGGAATCTAACAAAAGCGATTCCCATTCAATCGTTATAGCATCTCCGGCATTGAATACTTCGCCGCCGTTAGGTTTATTTAAGTCCAGGGATGCAGAAACTCCGGCAGTGTTAAACTTAACGGAAGCTCCTTCATAATAGACTCGGGTTTTTACTGTAGCTTTTGCTTCAGCTTTTACCTGGGCGTTTGCCTGGAATGCAAACGCAAGAAATAGAAACGGTATAATAAGTAATCTCATCAATAACTCCATTGCCTGTGAATTTGAATGAATGAAAATTCACTAATACAACCTCTAATATAACAATAAACGTGCGAATTAGGAATTAATTGAAATATGATACTTGGATTTACTATAATTTAGAGACGCCCTTTACAGGGGGCTCTCCGTTGAATCCCTCACCTTGTTACCTGTATCTTTCCCTTCACCAAAATACCTTTTGCGGACTTTATCGTATAATAATACGATCCGTTGCCCAAGTTTGCCGTGCTAATGTTATTAATTCCTGCCTTAATTGGATTTTTCATAACACTGCTGCCTGCCTGGTTGAAAAGCTCAAGTACAATCCTGTCCTCAAAAGTGTCCCGCAATTCAAATACAATAAAATCCCCTGCCGGTTGGGGATAAATTTTAACAATAGATTCGTTTTCTTCCACAGAATTTGGGTTGCCGATTGTGAATGCATCGTTGCTCTGATCCCAGATACTTGTATCATCCTTATCTGTTATTTTTACTCTGCAGGCAGTTGAGTGGATGTTGCCAGGTGTCCAAAAGTAAAAGTGTTCACCATCATCGACATTATTTTCCTCCAATAGATTCCAGGCAGAACCATTGTCAGTTGTGTATTCAAGTATAACGGTCTCAACACCCGAGCATATATATTGAATTGAAATTTTCTGTCCGGCGTTAAATTGTTCCATCCCGTTTGGTGCGACAAGATTCAATACCTTCGTTGATTCTCTCTCAATCCGGAATTTATCACTTATTTCAAAAATAGAAGGGTCACCTGCATCGGAGATTTTTAACAGGCAATTATCTGAACTGATATCAGGCGCATTTACAAGAAGCTCATTTTCTCCCTGTAATGCCTGGTCATATCTCATAAATTCAGACCAATCATCACCGCCGTTAGAAGAGTACTCAATTATAAGTTCATCGGGGACTTCACCCCTTAATTCAAATAAGATGGTTTCTTCATTTGTAGCCAGCCATTTGGAATCAAGTACCGGGAGTTTGATTTCTATCCCGGTCGGAGTAGTGCTTCCATATAAAATTCCATTCCAGTTGTATTTGCAGATGAATCCACTTGAACTATTTAGTGATGACAAATTGTAAGGAACGCCACCAAGAGGATTGAAATCAATATTACCGGAGAATTGCCCGGCTGAAACAATATCGTCTTGCCAGTCGGTGGTTAAGCCTAAAACATAAGTATATGAAGAAAAATCATCGCCAATTTTTATTGACCATACATAATTACCTTCAAGGGAGTATTTTGCAAGAAATGCATTTTGTATAGAAGGATTTGAGGAAATTAGTTTTATATCATCAGTTGGGTCTAAATCAAAATTCCCGTTAAAACTACCTCCAATGTAAACGTTTCCAAATAAATCAAAGGTCATAGAATGGGTGATTAGACGCGAATCTTTATTATTTGAAGAGATTTTGAAACCCCAATTATAAGAACCAAGGTAGTCTAATACAGCGATAAAAGGTTGTAATGTATCAAGGTTATTTTCCAGGTACTCAAATTCGTAAATATCGGGATTGATATCTATGCTGTCCAAGAATTGGCCGGCAATAAACATGTTATAATCAGTTCCTAACTCGAAGCCACCGTTATATATGTATTCATCTTTTTTCCCGCCGATAATGAAATGCTCAAAATAAAATCCATCTTCATCATAGATACTGATGAAGATGTCCGTCCCACCATTGGACCATGCCATGTCCTCCGAATCTCCAAGATCCATATAGCTTGCAAAATTTCCTGCGAAATAAAGAAATCCAAAGTCATCTACTTCTATTGAAGAATATGTATCAGAACCATCTTCCATTCGCGGAATGAATGACTGCGCCCAATAGTTTTCTCCATCGGGATTATATTTTGCAAGGAAATAACCGACAAATCCGGGTTCGTTATTTGCATTTTGAATATTCCCCGGGCCCAGAGGGTCGAAATCGGCTTCTTCACTGAATACACCTGTCACGTAAATGTTATTAAGGTAGTCTATATCAAGATCCCAGGCGTAATCATTATGATCATTTTCGATTGAGCCAATAGCCAAACCCCACAGAATCTCACCTTCAGGTGTATATTTAGCGATGAAACCGTCAAATCCGCCATCAGCCTGGATTTCGTACTTCCCGGGACCGGGATCTAAGTCCATAATAACCGGGGCGCTTTGTTCAGGGTAAATTTTAAAGGAACCACAGACAATTACATTATCTTCCGAGTCTGTTTTAATATTTTCAACTGTGGCCCATATATCCTGCCCTTCAATTACTTTACCCCAAACCAGGTTTCCCTGGGAATCATGTTTTGTAAGTAATATATTGAATTGTCCCAATGAATATAATTCAAGGAAGGTCCCATCAGGTTTTTCCAGGTCTACTTTATCTGAAAATGTTGATGCTGTAATAATATTATTATCAGAGTCAGTTGCAAGGCACTTTGAACTTTGCATTCCCGTCTTTCCAATTAATATTGGAAAATCTGCGTTAAGTTGGACTGATATCAACAAGGCAAGAATGACTAAAATGCTTTTCATGGCTGCTCCATTAGGTATAATAAAGCTATACACGTGAAAATACGAATTGTTAGCAAAATTCAAAATTGAAATTGTCCGATTAAGAGGCATTAACAGTTTTTCCACAATAAATACATTATTTTTTTGTATAATATTTAGTTAATCATTCCCATTGTACTGAAATGAAATATTCTGTTGTTATATTATTGCTATTTCTCACTGCACTGCCCTCGCTTGCGGGGAAAGTTGTCGTTATAAATGTTGATGCCGGAATCGGCCCGGGTACAGCGTCATACATAGAGAACAGCATCGAATATGCCGAAGAGGTCAACGCCGAAGCACTTATAATTAAGCTTGATACACCCGGCGGGCTGCTGGAATCAACAAGGGACATCGTCTCTGATTTGCTGGAATCACCTGTCCCAGTTGTTGTTTATGTTTCGCCCGGCGGTGCAAGGGCCGGCTCGGCAGGTGTTTTTATCACACTGGCTGCCAATATCGCCGCAATGACACCGGGAACGAACATTGGCGCAGCACATCCTGTAGGGCTGGGCGGAGAGTCGGATTCAACGGCAGCAATGACTGACAAAGTAGTAAACGATGCCTCAGCCATGGTTCGCTCTATTGCCCAGAAGCGTAATAAAAACCAGGATTGGGCGGAACAGGCGGTACGCGAAAGTGTTTCGGCCACTGAGAATGAAGCGCTGGAGCTTGGCGTGATTGACTTTGTCTCGCCAAACCTTGATTCACTTCTGAAACAGATACACGGCATGACGGTGGAAACCAGTTCAGGTGAAAAAACTCTTAAAACTAAAAATGCAAGCCTCGAAATTCATGAAATGAACTGGAAAGAGGCTCTCCTGATGTGGCTTAGCGACCCGAACATAGCCTATATTTTCATACTGCTTGCGATATACGGGGTTTTCTTTGAGCTTTACAGCCCCGGAGCGATTTTCCCCGGAGTTATTGGAGGCATCTCAGCTCTGATTGCAGCATACTCGCTTCAGATGCTACCGGTCAATTACGCTGGACTTGGCCTCATGCTGCTTGCAATCGTTTTATTTATAATTGAAATTAAAGTAGCCAGCTATGGGATGCTTACAATAGGAGGTGTCCTTTCATTCCTGCTTGGCTCAATAATGCTAATAGATTCACCATTTGAATTTATGGAAATATCCATGACATTAATTATTACTGCCAGCTTATTGACTGCTGCCTTCTTCGCTTTTGTCATCTGGATGGGTATTAAAGCGCAATACAGGAAAAAGGCAAGCGGAACCGATGGTTTTGCTTATGAGCACGGAACAGCGCTTTCGTCATTTGATCCAGGTGAATACGGCAAGGTGCATGTACATGGCGAACGTTGGAAGGCAATCAGCGAGGAACAAATTAATGAAGGCGACGAAATTGTCGTAATAGAATCTCAAGGATTACTTTTGAAAGTAAAAAAGACAAAAAATTAGATTTTATATTGAAACTCTGAAAGGATATGGAACCCTGTCAGAGTTGGCCTATGCGAAAAAGAGTTCCTTAATATTTAAACAGGGAGATTAATATGAGCCCGATTCCAATTGTACTGGTACTATTTGCCATAATTTTACTTTCATCCATGCTCAAGGTTCTCAAGGAGTATGAGCGTGGTGTAGTATTCAGGCTTGGCCGCCTGATTGACGTGAAAGGTCCCGGCCTTATTATCCTTATTCCGTTTATTGATAAAATCCAGAAAGTAAGCCTGCGGACAATCGCGATGGACATAGAGCCACAGGATATTATCACAAAGGACAACGTTTCCATTAAGGTAAATGCCGTGCTTTATTTCCGCGTGGTGGAGCCGGACAAAGCTATTATTGATGTTGAGAACTTCCTATATGCTACCAATCAGATATCGCAGACTACGCTCAGGAGCATCCTTGGCCAGAGTGAACTTGATGAACTGCTTTCCGAACGAGATAAGATAAACGATCTCCTCCAGCAGATAATTGACGATCACACGGAACCTTGGGGCATCAAGGTTTCATCAGTAGAAGTGAAGCAGATTGACCTTCCGATTGAGATGCAGCGTGCAATGGCACGCCAGGCAGAAGCTGAACGTGAACGACGCTCAAAAGTCATCAACGCTGAAGGTGAATTTCAGGCAGCAAAAAGACTTGCAGATGCAGCGGCATTAATACAGGAGTACCCTGTTGCGTTGCAATTGCGCTTCCTGCAGACACTTGCGGACGTAGCAACAGAGAAGAACTCAACAACTATCTTCCCTGTGCCTATTGACCTCTTGACTCCATTCATGAAAAAAGCAGAAGAAAGCCTTAAGCGGGGGCTTGATGATCTGGATGATAAAATGAAAGGTGAAGGTGGAGAAAAGAGTTAACATTTAAAATTAAAATGTGTAGAGCCGCAAAATATTGCGGCTCTTTACTACGTTATCCAAGTCCAGTATATCTTTGGATTATGTTCCATAAAAATAATTCCGAACAACGTGAGGAATCCATAGGGCTGATGAATACTGGATTCCTGCCGCATATTACGGGACGGGAATAAATAAAAAATGATGAACCTTACTTATGGGAAGGCTC
This sequence comes from uncultured Hyphomicrobiales bacterium, assembly GCA_964454975.1. Lineage (GTDB taxonomy): Bacteria > Bacteroidota > Ignavibacteria > Kapaibacteriales > UBA2268 > CAYVVD01. Next base: position 121,154 of record CAYVVD010000007.1, read on the forward strand.
TATTTCTCCCTACATCTCTTTCTTTTCAAACTCCTTGCCGGTAAGAGAATTTAGGAAAGTTTTCATCAAATCCACTTCATCTTCAGTTAATTGCTTGCCGAGGTTCATGTCTGCCATTTTGATAATAGCCTCGTCGAGTGTTTTTATATTGCCGTCGTGGAAGTATGGCGCAGTAAGAGCGACATTCCTTAGCTGTGGCACCTTAAACAGGAATTTATCTGATTCCTCGCCTGTTACTTCGAACCTTCCGAGGTCTTCGGTGTTTTCATAGGGTTTTACAAGGCCGGCTTTCTGATACATGTTTCCACCAACGAGCGGGCCGGTATGGCAAGTGATGCATCCCGATTTTATAAATGTATTCAGGCCTGCTTTTTCCTTATCTGTTAGTGCGTCCTGATTGCCATTGCAGTAATCGTCAAATCGTGACCTGGATATTAATGTCCTCTCGAATGCAGCAATTGCCTCTGCGAGGTTGTCATAAGTAACCGGGTCGGATTCTCCCGGAAATGCATTTGCAAACTTATCTGCATATTCCGGTATTCCTTTCAGAACCTTTACTGCATCTGATTCGCTTTTCATAGCCATTTCAACAGGATTAACAATTGGGCCTTTTGCCTGTTCCTTCAGGTCGGTTGCGCGTCCGTCCCAGAATTGCACAAACTGGAATCCGGCATTAAAAACTGTGGGAGAGTTTCTTGTGCCGTCCTCACCATGCGCGCCCGGGGATACCGGAAGGTTGTCAACACCCGGCCTGCCTTCATCTATAAAATGGCAGGAATTGCAAGACTGTGTATTATTATCCGAAAGCAATGTTTCGAAATATAGCTTTTTGCCGAGTTCGATTCTTTCGGGAGTGTCTTTGTAAGTGCCTTTCATCGTATCCGGCACAGCGCCGAACATCTGCTTTGCCTGTTTGAAAAGCTGTGCCGCTTCCAACGGGTTAAGCTTATAATCTGAATCGCCTGTTGGCTTTTTGCTTTCGCCACCGCAGGATATTAAAATTAAAGTTGAGATTAATGACAACAGAACTTTCTTCATTATTACTCTCCACACTAATAAGTAAAATTACTCTGCCTAAATAATGGCATTTTCTCAATATTTCCAACTGTACTTAAACTTTTAATCCAATTTTAAAAAATAATTAATTGTTGTGCTTTTTGCCGGATTTGCCTGTCTTTTAATTGAAATAAGAGAATTTAATTTCAAATCTAAGAATTTCTACTTATTTACATTTAGCCGATATTATGCAATATTAATTTGGATTGTAAATAATTTAAGTTATTTTTCCGAAAATTCACAAAATCAGGAGTGAACATGGACCGCCGGGATTTCTTAAGGCTGAACCTTCGGGAAAAGCCATCTACGCTGACACCCGGGTATGAACCCACCGGAATAACACTTCTGGACGGCCCTCTTACAAGGAAACAAGCCGTCCACCTCTTGCGGAGGTTCACCTTCGCACCAACTACGGAACTAATCGACGAATTAACAGGACTCGACGTAGCTCAGGCAGTAGTAAGGCTGCTTGGCGACCAGACCGGCAGCCAGGCAGAGCCCTCAGACCTGTTAAAGGGCTGGATTGACGAACAGGAAGAAGATCCGCTTAGCGTGGGAAGCCAGGTAATCAGAGGCGAAATTGAAGGCCGCCTGCGGACTCGTTACAGGCAATTCAAAGACTGGTGGCTGGCAACAATGCGGGACGAAGACAAGCCCTTCTACGAAAAAAACGTACTTTTCTGGTCAACGGTATGGTGTATTGAATTTCCTTACGACACTAATGCTTTGATTCCTCCACCCCTGATTTACCGCAACAACCAAACGATACGCAAAAACTGCTATGGCAATTACAAGAATTTTGCACTGGACATTACGCTGGATGGCGCTATGCTCCTCTACCAGAGCATGTACTACAGCACAAACGTAGCGCCGAATGAAAACTACCAAAGGGAGCTTCTTGAGTTATTCACCATGGGTACAAACAATCTTTCAAATGGCGACCCGAATTACACCGAAACTGACATTCAGGAAGGAACAAGAGCGCTTACTGGCTGGAAGACCGCAGCTTATAAGTTCCAGAATCAGCCAAACGGACCTTTCAATACTTACTTTGAAGCGCCTAAGCATGATACAGACTCAAAAACATTCATGAAAGAAATTATTCCCTCAAGAGACCCTGTCCTGGACAACACAGAGGAAAAAGTACGGGATGAGGAGATCCTGGGCGGTATCCTGAAAATCATGTTTGACAATCGTGCCGAAGCAATATCTTTCTTCGTTTGCTCCAAGCTCTACCGCTTCTATATGTTTGCAAGCGAAGCTGATATTGACTGGACATTTGTTGCTGAGCTCGCACAGGTACTTAGAAATAATGATTTCAACCTTAAACCTGTTTTTGAAGAATTATTTAAGAGCGACAGGTTCTACAATGAGGAGTATATCGGCGCACAAATTAAAACACCCGTTGAATACATCGTCGGCCTCGAACGTATGCTGGGTGTTGAATATGCTAAATCCCGCATTGCTGTTGACGACCTCGAAATGATGCTGTATGATCCGCCAAACGTGGGAAGCTGGAAGGCATACCGTACATGGATCTCAACAAACACATACCCGCTTCGTGTTAAATACGGACATGAAATAGCCGACCTGCCTTCTGAAGCAATGCTGATTAGCCTCGCTAAAAAGCTGCCGGGATTTGAGAACGCAGATACGATGACAGATTCGCTGATAGAATACTTCCTCCCGAGGGCTGTCAGCCAGGAAAGGCATGACAGGTATAAAGCCATACTGCTCCAGAATGCCGGGGTTGACGAGGCAGGCTGGACAGGCCTTATTAACAACAACGAGACAGAAGCCGGCGTAGGCATCCGCGCCTTGATTAAAGAGTTTATTTTATCACCTGATTTTGAATTAAACTAAGGGGGCAGAAATGAAAAGACGTGACTTTGTTAAGACATCGGCTGCCGTTGGTGCAGGTGCAATGCTCGCCCCCTATATCGCAAAAGGGGTGCCGTACGAAAAACTTCCTATGGAAACACTCGGTTTCCTCGAAGCGAATACAATACTGATTATAGTCGAACTATTCGGCGGGAACGACGGGCTAAACACTATCATCCCGCTGCACATGGAGGACAAGTACAAGGAGCTGCGCCCGAGAATTAACATATCAAGGGCTGACGCACGCAGGTTCGCAGATTCAGATGTTTATTTCCATCCCGCAATGGTTGACAGTGTTCACAGGGACGGAATGCTTGGCCTTTTTGAGCGTGGCAATCTTGCCGTCGTTCAGAATGTCGGCTATGAGGATATGACTCTTTCGCACTTCCTCTCGCAGCAGATATGGCTGAGCGGAATAAACGTAAAAGACCCACGAGACCCGCGCCTATTCGAGGGCTGGCTCGGCCGTTACTTCCTGAGTAAACTGCCGGATTACCCGTCTACGATACCGGAACACCCGCTTGCAATTGCCCTCGACGGAACCGTTCCACTGCTGTTTAAGACAGAATTGGGGCACATGGCAATCTCGCTTCTTGACCCCGAGAAGTTCTACGAGCAGGGGGGAGGGTTAAGTCCTAAAGACCCGATAATGCAGGGTGATTCTCTTTATAATACCGAATATAATTTTGTGCATACGATAGCTCGCCAGTCGCAGGAATACTCCGAAGCTATTTATAATGCTTACCAGGCAGGCAAGGACAAAATTCAGGTTAATTACACCTCCGGTTCAGAATTTGCGCCTACTCTTTCTGATAAATTCAAACTTATATCGCAATTGATTGCAGGCGGGCTCAAGACAAAGGTTTATTACATACGCCAGAGCAACTATGATTCTCATGCCCAGCAGATGAATGATCCCCATAGCGGCCAGCACCCGACGCTGCTGCGAGACTTGTCGAGAGGTATATCCGAGTTCATGGATGACGCCATCAAGCAGGGCTGGTCTGACAGGGTTGCAGGCATGACTATCTCCGAGTTCGGCAGGAGAGTCTATGACAATGGCTCGCGCGGCTCAGACCACGGCACGGCGTCAATGGGATTTGTATTCGCTGCCGACGACTATGTGAACGGCGCTACATACGGCCAGCCGCCGGACCTCGAAGACCTTGACAGCGGTAACCTCCGCACTGAATACGACTTCCGCCGTGTTTACTCGAATGTACTTAACTCATGGTTCGGAGCAACACAGGATGAAATAGATACTATATTTGGTGATTCATTCCTGCCGCTGCCTATACTGGCGAATCGAGTGCTTAGCGTCGAGAACCCGCTTGCGGGCTACACAGGCAGGGAGTTGAATGTTTACCCGAACCCGTCAAGGGGCATGGCAACACTCCGCTTCGAGCTAAAAATGCCGTCAAAGGTAAAAATCGGCATATACAATCATTCAGGGCAGAGAGTGGCATTGCTCGAATCGGGATACCTGGGTGCAGGTTACCACGAGTACCCTGTTCACTTAGGACAAAGTGGCACTTATGTTATTAACGTAATAGCCGGCAACAAAACCTACGCTGCACGGCTTAATGTAGTTATGTAAAGCGGTTGTTTGTGTCTCCATAAGCATCATTTCCGTTGTGGAGGCCGTGCAAAAATATAATTACTGGTTGTTCTTCCCCACTCCGGAGAGGAGGGAGAAAAGGTATAAACGTTTATATCCCAAGCAATTAACAGCGCCGCTCTCATTTGGAGAAGAGTCGGGAGTGAGGTAATTAATCACAGAAAATTTATTAAACATAATACGAAATCGAGAATTCGATATTAATAAACAGGCTGCTCCGGCAGCCTTTTTAATGAAAATAAGATTTCTACTCCACCTTCACAAAGCGTCTTTGGTAAACTTGCTTGTCGGTTCTGATTCCTTTATTATAGATGCCTGCTTTCGCAGGAACGACATTCTGTCGGACTGTTCGGCACTTCGAAGATCGTACGGCGAACTATGCATTGGGTACTATCCCAACATTTTGGTTAAAAAAAATCCATAAATTATAAAATCAATTAAACGCTTTGTATTTTTGATACTTGCTCTTTTAACACGGACTTAACTTTACGCCTGGACATGGATATGAGCGAAAATTTCTACGACTTTGAATTCAAGGCATTTGACGAGATGACTCCGGAAGATTTTGCCCGCGTAGGCTTTAAATCCGGCCTTGAAGTACACCAGCAATTATTGACCGACAGGAAGCTGTTCTGCCGCTGCCCTGCCGGGAAATATACCCATGAATATGATGCGGAAATTCTGCGCCACATGCGCCCGACTCTCTCCGAACTCGGCGAGTACGATGGTACGGCGCTCATGGAATTCAAAACCAAAAAGAATATTATATACAGGATACACCACGAGTCGGTCTGTACTTATGAAATGGACGACACACCTCCATTCATGATAAATGACCAGGCCCTGGACATTGCCCTGGAAATCGGCCTGCTCCAGGATTCTACAATCGTGGATGAACTCCACATTGCCCGCAAGCAGTACCTGGACGGCTCTATCCCTACCGGCTTCCAGCGGACTGCAATCGTGAGCGTGGGCGGGCGGATTCCCTATAAGGACAGGTATATCAATATGATTCAGATGTCCATAGAGGAAGATTCCTGCCGAGAGGAAAGCGATATAGGCCACGACCGTATTTATATAACCGACCGGCTTGGTATGCCGCTCATCGAAACCGTTACGCATCCTGAAATGAAAACTCCGGTGGAAGTTGCCGAGGTATGCGAAATTATACGCAGGTTGTCACGTAGCACCGGCAAAGTGCGCACTGGAATCGGAGCAGGAAGAGAGGACGTTAACGTAAGCGTAGAAGGTGGCACAAGGGTTGAAATCAAAGGTGTGCCCCGCATCAAGGAAATCCCCCTGCTTACTTATAACGAGGCAATGCGCCAGTGGAATCTGCTCAGGCTCCGCGAGGAACTAAAAAGGCGAGAAATAACAGAGGAGACATTCGAGGCGTATTTCAGGGATGTTACAAAAATTCTACGCAAGACAAAATTCCAGCCTATTCATGATGCCATTGCTGAAAAAAAATTGGCCAATTGCGTTGTGCTGAAAGGATTCAAAGGCCTGCTAAACTGGCAGACCCAGACTGATACATATTTCTCAAAGGAAATTTCTGACCGCGTTCGTGTAATTGCATGTCTTACAAGGCTTCCGAATATCATCCATTCTGACAATCCGAGCGAGACAATTTCCACAAATGAGTGGAATAAAATACGGAAGCTTGTCAATGCCGGGGATAATGATACACTGGTACTGGTTTGGGGCGGTAAAGAAGACGTTGAATGTGGCTCCAACGAGATAATAATTCGTGCTAAAGAAGCAACCGAGGGTATACCATCTGAGACGCGACAGGCAAACCGCGACGGCACTAATGGCTTCGAGCGGATTCTGCCTGGCCCTGAGAGAATGTACCCGGATACAGACCTCCCCCCAAGAAGGATTACGAAAGAGCGCTTCGAGGAAATAGCTTCGCAGATGCCCGAGAGAGTCTGGGAAAGGGAAAATTGGTACAAGGTGCTTGAACTTCCTCATTCAATAGCATATTCTCTGGCTGTTTCCAAATTTGCCGACACATTCAAGCGTGCTGTTAATGATCTGGATCTTCCTCTATTGCTTGCTGCTTATGCTTTGATCATTTATCCCAAAAAGCTGCACAAAAAGGGCTATGACACCGGCGTCCTGACACCCGAAGTCTTTGAGAAAGTTTTCGAGGCATACAAACACGAGCGCATTGTTAAGGATGGTATATATTATGCATTGCGGAACATCTGCCTCGCCGGAGAATATAGCAAAGAACTATTTCCTACTGTCGCTAACGGTTCGGAGGTTCGCAAGGCTTATGATTCTTCCTTGAAAGAACTGAAAAAAATGAAAATTAGGAAGCAGGAGATGGCTCCCAAACTGCTTACAGGGCTTGTAATGGGCTATCTGCGAGGCCGAGTTGACGGGGCTATGGTTCAAAATTACATAAAAGATAATTTCAAAGCGAGGGAGTAATGCCGGATAGCGAAGATTATAAAGGATACCGAGGTGTTGCACTTGAAACACTGCAAAAGTACGAAGCAAAAATTTGGAGCGACGTTAACATAAAAACAGCAGGCGGTGTTTTCAACGGCCTGATACTTCCCCGCTCTGAAACGGCTGATGACTTGCACATTGTCGTAAAGTTGATTACTGGTTACAATGTTGGGGTGGCTGCCGAAAAAGTGCAGGACATTCGGATTAAAGGCCGCAAGGTAGCAAATTATAAAATACCCGAAAAGGAATTTCCTTACGAAAAACACAAACCCCGCGTTAAGCTGTTCGGAACAGGCGGAACAATTGCTTCCCGACTGGATTACCGCACTGGCGCAGTAATTCCTGCATTCTCGCCCGGTGAGCTGTACGGCTCTGTGCCTGAACTTGCCGATTACTGCAACCTTGAGACAGAAAAGCTCTATGGTGTGTTCAGCGAGAACATGGGCCCGGCACAGTGGATTGGCACTGCCGAAGCAATTGCCAACGAAATTGAAAAGGGTGTGCAGGGTATCGTTATCGGGCATGGAACAGACACTATGCACCATACTGCGGCAATACTCTCGTTCATGATTCAGAACTCACCCGTGCCGATTGTGATGGTCGGTTCCCAGCGCTCCAGCGACAGGCCGTCATCTGATGCGGCGCTTAACCTTATCCACAGCGTTAAGACCGCTGCAGAAAGCGACATTGCCGAGACTGTTGTCTGTATGTTTGGCCCTACGTCGGACCAATACGGTCTCCTACACAGGGGGACGCGTGTCCGCAAGATGCATTCCAGCTACCGCTCTACTTTCCGCACAATTGGGGATATTCCGATTGCGATGGTTGATAAGGACAAAATTACACCCCTCCGCAAGGACTACAAGAAACGCCGCAAGGATAAAAACTTTATGCTGAAGCCTTACTTCGAAGAGAAGGTCGGCATGATATACTACTATCCCAATATGCTTCCGGATATGGTTGATTCAATGATTGCCAGCGGCTATCGTGGCATAGTAATCGCCGGAACCGGGCTGGGCCATGTGAACAAGCCACTCTACCCCGCGCTGCAGCGAGCAAAGGACGCAGGCGTTGCCGTTTACATGACGGTACAGACACTCTGGGGCTATGTTCAGATGTACGTTTACGAAACGGGCCGCGAGATGATGCAGCTCGGAGTTATTCCTGCTGCCAACATGCTTCCCGAAGTAGCTTATGTGAAGCTCGGCTGGGCGCTCGGTCAGACTGACGACCTTGAGGAAGTCAAGGACATTATGCTCACTCCCGTGAACGGCGAGACTACTGACCGCGAACCAAGCAACGGTTACCTGATTTACCAGGGCGGAATACCGGAGGTTGAGAGCTTCATCTCGAAATACAGGAAGTAGTGAATCCATTTAGTGTTTATTTACCTTGTCATGCCCGGCTTGACCGGGCATCTGACATAATCGCACTACAGTTTTATGTTTAGGGTTTAATTAGTCTGTCATGCCCGGCTTGATGTTATATCAGACTACCCAACTAACAACATTTTAATTACCTTGCCGTCAGGCAATTTGATTCAATTCAGGGTCGGTACGCAATATGAAAATCTGGAATAAAATTGGTGCATTGCTTTTGCTTTGCACCATGGCTCTTTACGCCAATGAAGAATGGAAACGCTTTGAAGACCGCAGCGGACGTATTTCGCTCGAACTACCACGCAGGTGGTTTTATAAGGCAATAGATGAGGGTCCGAATAAGCAGATGTTTGTGTCCGTGGAGAAACTTGCAAGCGAAACTGACCAATTCATGACTGGTGTTAGCACTACCTTCCTCGATAACCTCCAGCCATTCGACCACCTTTCCGATGAAAACCTGATGAAAGTACTTCGCCACTTAATGGAAAAGGAAGGAGCTAAGTACAATGAATTTTCAGTGCTGAGCCAGGAAATATTCAGGATCTCCGGTTACCGTGGCGGGATGTTCGAGATTTCGTTCCGTATAACCAGGAATGATGAACTTATTCAAATGTACCAGCTTAGCCTGATCGCCCAAAGTAACCTTGCAATAATCACATACGAAAGCCCTGTCGCAAAGTGGCTTGATTATCGAGATACTTTTCTTCGATCAATAGAAACCATAAAAATTAATTAAGGTCGAGAATTATCCTGATTTCCTCATGGGTGGAGCTATTTAGCACGCGTTTCGTGAGCTGAAGCGCTTTTTCAAATGATGTGTTTCTGATTCGGTGCTTTGTTTCGAGCAGAGTTGATGGGGCAACGCTGAACTCATCCACCCCAAGCCCGATTAATAGCTGGGTTGCTGCAGAGTGCCCCGCCAGTTCCCCGCAGATGCTTACCGGTATGTGGTTTTTGTGGGCAGCGTCCACAGTCATTTTAATCATATGTATTATTGCGGGATGAAATGGATCATAAACGTCCGCAACCATTTCATTTGTTCTGTCTGCTGCTATTGCATATTGCGTAAGGTCGTTGGTCCCAATGCTGAAAAATGATGTTATTTCAGCAAGCTTTTTTGCTACATGAACTGCTGCAGGAGTTTCAATCATGACGCCAACAGGTATGTTATTGTCAAATTCAATATGAGCATCTCGTAGCTCCTGCTTGCATTTTTCAATTATTTCCAGGGAATGCTGGACTTCATCAACATTCGAAATCATCGGCAGCATCAATCTGATATTTTTGTTAACAGAAGCCCCGAGGATTGCTCTTAGCTGAGTTTTAAAAATGTCCTGCCTTTGAAGTAAAAACCTTATCCCACGGAAACCAAGAGCCGGGTTGTTTTCATGATAGGGATACTCCAGGTGTGGTTTATCGCTGCCAAAGTCAAACACCCGGATAGTAACCGGCCTGGGATATGCCATGTTGGCTATCTTGGAGTATTGCTTGTATTGTTCTTCCCAGTTTGGAATGTGATTCATATAAAGCATGAGGCTTTCGGAGCGGACAAGTCCAAAACCTTCGGAATTAAGACTTAATGCATTCTTTACATCCTCAAGAGTGTCTGCGTTGCTCTGAAGAGATATGCTCTTTCCGTCGGTAGTTACAGCAGAGAGTTTTATTAATGCGCCAAGCTCTTCTTTGTGGCGGTCGGCATCCTGCTTCCGCGTCCTCCAGTCCGATTTTGTCTTTCTGCCGGGATTTGTAAATATCCTGCCAGTGAACCCATCGACAATTATTTCATCGCCTGCGCTAATTTTTTTTGTGGCTGATGTAATACCAATCACTGCGGGGATTTCAAAGGAACGGGCAAGAATAGAAGTATGAGAAGCGATTCCGCCAACCTCGGTTACAATTGCAGCTACTTTTGCATCGCGGTAGTGAATCATGTCAGATGTCGAAACTGACTGAGCCACAACAATGCTACCCGGTTTAATAGCATGCCTTCCCGATTTCCTGCGCAATGCAGATAAGAAACGCTGCTTCAAATGTTCGAGTTCAGCAGCGCGTTCCCGAAGCAGAGAGTCTTTGGATTTTTTAAAGAAATCCTTTTGTTTTTCAATCTCTTTAATTACCGAATTTTCGGCGCTTTTCCCCGACTCAATATAATTGCAAATGGCTTCTTTGAGAAGCGGGTCGTTCAATATCAACAAGTTAGATTCAATTATTGAGCTTACTGAACTCTCGTCGTGACGAACCCTTTCCTTAAGCTCCTCATACTCTTGATTGATGTTGTTCAGTGCATTCAGGAACCTGTCTTTTTCCCCCTGGATTTCAACTATATCAATTTTTTCATCGCGATGGCTTATGCTTTCATTAATCAGCACAAGCGCCTTACCAAAAGCAATACCCGGAGAACTTGGTATTCCTCTGAGAGTGAATTCTTTATGAGCGCTTATAACTGAGCTGTGTATTTTCTCTTCTTTCTGCATCAGACTTCATCGAATCCGGACTCGAACAAATTATAAATGGAATCAGCAGCATTCTGTTCATCTTCGCCTTCGGTAAATAGTAATAGTTTGCATCCTTGCTCGGCTGCAAGTGTCATCACACCTATTATACTCTTGGCATTTATCCTAAAACCTTCCCTTTCGAGGTAAATCTCCGATTTAAATTTAGCGGCAAGTTTTACAAGTTTTGCAGCCGGCCTTGTGTGTATCCCTGCCCTGTTTCTTACTGTCAGTTCTTTTTCCGTCATCAATTACCATGGTAAGCAAATTAAACGACTTCAAATTTAACAAATAGTACACACTCGTTAAAGATTAATAAAACAAAGGATTTATACAAATTTTATTGGAAATATTTGCGAATTGCAGTGTAAACAGCTTCTTCCTTGATAGCGCCCTCCCGCAGTACTTTTACTTCATTAACAAGGCTGACAACCGTTGAATCCATCCCTAATCGCGTTTCGCCCATATCAAATATTGCATTGACCTTTCCATAAAAGTAATCGAGGAGCATCTCTACATCTACTGAGGACGGTGCACCGGAATAGTTGGCGGACGTTGCTGCTATTGGCACACTGGCGAATTTTGCCATTTCCTGAAAAAACTCATTGGCTGGAATTCTGATGCCAATGGTTTCAGTTCCGCCTGATACGATTAGAGGAACTTTTTCTGATTTTTTCAATATTACTGTCAATGGCCCGGGTAGGAATTTTTCAGCCAAAGGTTTGAGTTCCTTCGGTATTTCACTGACTAATGCATCAATATTATTTATTGAAGCAATATGCGCTGTCAGGGGTTTTTCCCGTGGCCTGTTTTTAAGCTCGAATATCCTGCTTACAGCCTGGGTATTGTAAAAATTACAGCCTATACCATAAACAGTTTCCGTAGGAAAGCAAATAACAGCTCCTTCGAGGATAAGCTCTGCAGCACCTGCGGCATAATCACTGATATTTGGCCCTACATTGAAGTATTTCGTGTTCATCATTATTATTCACTTCTTGTTTAGGGGACAATTATAAAATCAGCTTATTTTAAACAAATAAAATTTAATAATTATTATTCGGCTATTACGCTTTCCTAATTAATAATTATTCACAAATTTAGTTTTTAACAGTCTTGCCAATTGTTATTTTTTTTGCAATTTTAACCGTTCCATTTTATGTTTTTTTATAAAAGTAGCATGCTAATTATATACGGGGAATTATGAAGCCGGTCCATAGCTTTGTTGTATCTGCAAAACTTCCTTCAAATATTGAAAAACTTAAAGAACTCGCCTATAACTTTTGGTGGTGTTGGAATTCAGAAGCAAGGGAACTCTTCCATCGCATTGACCGCGATATTTGGGAAGAAGTGAATCACAATCCTGTATTGCTTATAAACAAGGTTCCGCAGGAGAAACTTCTCGAACTTTCTGAAAAGCCTGATTTTATCAGGTTTGTAGATTATGTATTCAATCAGTTCCTGGATTACATGGATTCACAATCCTGGTATGACAGCAAACCCGAAAGAACAGAAGGCGGGATTGCCTATTTCAGCCCGGAGTTCGGAATCAACGAAAGCTTCCCTAATTATTCAGGGGGCCTCGGTATTCTCGCAGGCGACCACCTGAAATCCAGCAGCGACCTCGGGTTGCCTCTTGTTGGTGTTGGTCTGCTCTACCAACAAGGCTACTTCCGCCAGCACCTTACACAAAACGGCTGGCAGAACGAGCTTTATCTATATAACGATTTCTTTTCCCTGCCGCTCTACCTGATGAAAGATGATGATGGCAATCCGATCCTCATTGATGTTGACATGCCGCTTGGAAAGGCATTTGCCCAGGTTTGGAAAATGTATGTAGGTAAAGTTAAGCTATATCTTCTCGATACAAATATTGATCAAAACCAGATTGGCGAATACCGTGTAATCTCCAACCAGCTTTACGGCGGTACACGCGACACACGTATCCAACAGGAGATTATGCTTGGTATAGGTGGAATGAGGGCACTAAGGGCTGTTGGCATTGAGCCGGAAGTAGTTCACATCAACGAAGGGCATGCTGCATTTGCGCTGCTTGAACGCACCCGCCATTTCATGGAAAAATATAAAATGAATTTCCATGAAGCAAAGCAGATTACAATTGCAAGCTCTGTGTTTACAACTCATACACCCGTCCCGGCAGGTAACGAAGTATTCAAGGTTGACAGGCTGGAAAACTACTTTACTAACTATGCCCGTATGCTAGGCCTGAAGCGCGAGCAATTCCTTGAACTTGGCCAGATTGGAATTATTGATTATAACAGCGGTTTTTCTATGACTGTCCTCGGAATTAAAATGACCGCTTATCAAAACGGTGTCAGCAAACTGCACGGTGTTGTTGCCAGGGATATGTGGAAGGATATATGGAAAGGCTATCCCGTAAATGATGTACCCATCGACCACATTACAAACGGCATTCACACCCATACATGGATAGCACGTGAATTTGAAGAACTCTTCGACAGGTATCTTTCTCCCGAGTGGAAAATAAATATTGACAACCAGGAAATCTGGGACAATGTTTCCTCAATCCCTTCGGAGGAGCTTTGGCGTGAAAAGCAAAGAAGAAGAATCAGGCTGGTTCTATTTGCGAGGAAATACCTGAAAAGTAAACAAAAAGGATTCCTGCCACCGGATCAGGTGCGCCAGATAGACGAATACCTCGACCCGGACGCACTTACAATCGGGTTTGCACGGCGATTCGCTACATATAAAAGAGCAACCTTGCTATTCCGGAATATGGAGCGGGTTGAAAAGCTCTGCAAGAATCCGGATATGCCCGTACAGATTGTCATAGCGGGAAAAGCTCATCCCCACGATACCGCCGGCAAGGAAACTATACAGTATATCATCCAGAAAGTGCGCGAGCACGGCCTTGAAAAGTATGTGGTATTTCTTGAAGATTACGACATGGTGATAGGCCGTCTTCTTGTAAAGGGTTGCGATGTCTGGCTGAATACACCAATCCGACCCATGGAAGCAAGTGGCACAAGCGGTATGAAAGCAGGACTTAACGGTACGCTCAACCTGAGCATCCTTGATGGATGGTGGGACGAAGGATTCAACGGCCTGAACGGATTTTCAATCGGCGAAGGTGAAGAATACGAGAATCAGTATGAACAGGAAATTGTAGAGTCAGAAGAACTTTACGACCTTTTGGAGCAGGTTGTTGTTAAAATGTTCTATGACCGTTCTTCGGGCAGGCGTTTCCCTGATAAATGGGTTAATTACATGAAAGAGAGTATAAGGACTGTTGCGCCTGAGTTTTCCTCTTCGCGCATGGTCAGGGATTACAGCAACAAGTTCTATTTCAATGCAATGAGGCGTTACCATGAATTAATCGAGGACAACGGTCAAAACGCCCGAAGCCTGGAGCACTGGAAAATCAGGATTCTCATGGAATGGAGCAAACTCAGTATTATTGAAGTAAACTTAAACAGCAACCACGAAGCTTATGTAGGAAAGCCGATTGATGTTATAGCAAAAGTAAACCTTGGCAACCTGAAGCCGGAAGAAGTTGTTGTGCAAGTTGTTTACGGAAGTGTTGACCACCAGGGCAACCTTGCAAACGTGCGCAAGAAAAAATTGGAATTAGTGGGCAATGAAGGTAAAGATTTCATCTACCAGGGGAAATACTTATGCCCGGATACAGGTATGCAAGGAGCAACGGTCAGAGTTCTTCCGCACAACCCGCTGATGGGCGACCCCTCGGAGATTTACATCTGCCGATGGGCTAATCAGCCGTAAAATTCAGCGATTTTAGCTGCTACGTAGCTAATCTGCTCTTCGCTTAGCTCGGGAAAGACAGGCAATGCAAGTGATTCTTCACAAAGCCTGTTTGCAACAGGGAAATTTTTCTCTTCACAAGCCAAATCGCTGAAACATTCCTGCTTGTGGAATGGGACGGGATAGTAAATCTCAGAGCCGATGCCATTCTCACCCATAAACTTTCTTAGCTCGTCACGCTTCTGAACGCGAATATTGAACTGGTTGTAAATGTGGTGATTGCGATGGCCGGAATCAGCGAAAACGGCTTTGGGCAACAGCACTTTGTTTTTATCATCAAATTCTGTCATGCCCGGCATTTGTGCAAGCCCTGCTTCGGCAAATTTCTCATAATACAAGGCTGCATTTTTCCTGCGTCCTTCGTGCCAGCCTTCCAGGTGGGGAAATTTGACATTGAGGATACCAGCCTGCATAGCATCAAGGCGGAAGTTGCCGCCAACAAACTTGTGGTAATACTTTGGCTCCATGCCATGATTACGCATTTGCTTCAGCTTCGTATAGAGCTGCTCCTCATTTGTTGTAACAAGCCCGCCGTCGCCGAATCCACCGAGGTTTTTTGTCGGGTAGAATGAAAAGCAGCCCATAGTCCCCATCGAGCCTGCTTTCCTGCCGTTCTTGTATTGAGTACCGATTGCTTGTGCAGCATCCTCAATCACCGGGATGTTATGCCTTATTGCTATTTTGAGGATTGCATCCATATCCGCGCTCTGGCCGAAGAGGTGCACGGGGATTATTGCCTTTGTTTTATAAGTGATGGCAGATTCAATCAGCTCAGGGGCGATGTTGAATGTAAGGGGTTCGCTGTCGATGAAAACAGGTTTTGCATTCAGCCTCGCGACCACACCGGCTGTAGCAAAAAATGAAAACGTCGGCAGGATAACTTCATCACCGGGTTGAATATCCAGCGCCATTAGCGCCATTAGGAGTGAATCCGTACCACTTGAAACGCCTATCGCATATTTTGCGCCGCAGTATTCGGCAAGCGTCTTCTCTAATTTGTCCACTTCCGGGCCAAGGATAAGCCATTGCGATGCGGCAATCCTGAGCATAGTTTCTTCAGCTTCTTTGCGGTATGATTCATATTGAGCTTTCAGGTCGAGCAAAGGGACATTCATTACGGGCATATTCAATCCTCAATGGAAAATAATTGCAAAACTATGATTATAAGTCAAGACAGGCAAAAGAATTAAGTGCCGGGAACCTGAAATCTGGATTTTATAACGTAAGTGTTTTTTGATAGTCAGACAGTCGGGTAGAATGTCATGTATGTAACACGAATGTCACACCCGCGAAGGCGGATGTCTGGTAAATCATGAATGTCATTTCTGCGCAAGTTTCTAAGAGCCCCCGCACTTACCGGGACAGGGTGCCAAAGGCGGGGAAAGCAGGAATCTAGAAAATCCTCAACTTAGCAGGTAGTTGTAGTTTCGAAAAAGACAGTGGAATAAATAAAAGGGCGAAATTATTTCGCCCTATATATTTAACTTTTTATCCATGCGTAGAGCGGAGCAAGAGAGCTTGTTACCACGACAAAGTATTTTCATTCATATTCTCTAAGCTGAGGACGATTGCAGCAAGCAACTGGCCTGCCAACATGCCGTCCACTATCCTGTGGTCGTATGTGATTGAGACGTAAGCCATGTCCCTTACAACCACGAGGTGTTCGCCATCCACTTCCTTCACTACCGGGCGCTTCTTGATTGCACCGATACCCATTATCGCTACCTGTGGCTGATTGATAATGGGCGTTCCGAAGAGTGTGCCGAATGTCCCTACATTCGTGATAGTGAATGTGCCGCCCTGGATGTCATCGGGGAGGAGCTGCTTGTTGCGTGCGCGGTTTGCAAGGTCGTTCACAGCACGAGCAAGTCCGGTGAGCGACAACGCATCCGCACTTTTGATAACGGGAACAATCAGGTTTCCGTCCGGCAATGCTGTTGCAAAGCTAAGGTTTACTCTGCGGTGGCGGATGATGTTTTTGCCTTCCACGCTAACGTTCACCATCGGGAACTGCGCAATTCCCTCGAGAGCCGCCTTTGCAAAGAAAGGTGTGTAGGTCAGCTTGTATCCTTCGCGCTCCTGGAATGCCGCTTTGTATTTATTGCGGAGCTTGACGATGTTGGTTACGTCAGCCTCGGAAATGCTGGAGACGTGAGGCGATGTCTGCTTGGACATTACCATGTGTTCGGCAATAAGTTGCCTCATGCGGCCCATCGGAATAACTTCCTTGTCAGGTCCGCTTGCAATTGGAGCGGGTACTGAAGAAACGGAAGCTTTTGCCTGGGCAGCAGATTTGGCCTCAGGCTGTTTTGCCTGTGCAGGTTGAGCCATCGGCCTGGTTGCCTGCGGGCTTGGGGCCGAGCTGCGGTTTTCGACGTAATTCAGCAGGTCGTTCTTTGTGATCCTGCCTTCAACGCCCGTTCCGGTGATTTGCATCAATTCTTCGAGCGATACTTTCTTATCTTCTGCAATTGTTCTCACCAGCGGCGAGAAGAATTTTCCGTTGCTCTTGCGCGGAATTTCGTAT